>NZ_JBIWJU010000028.1:0-1200 GCF_044765285.1 Streptomyces sp. NPDC102490 | reverse complement strand
CACGACCAACCGCCAACGAATACGCAACATCCGCCAACACCACATCCGGCCGCTCCACCACGAACGACCGCAACCGAGCAGCCTGACCACACAACGCCCCCGACCCACGCCCCGACAACACAAACGGCAACACCGGCAGTTCACGCGCGGCTGTCGGCGTCGGCCGTCGACCGGCCCTTGCCGGTTCGTTCGACGGTTGCTGCAGAATGACGTGCGCGTTCGTCCCGCTGATGCCGAACGAGGACACTCCGGCTCGCCGGGGCCGGCCGGTGTCCGGCCATTCCCGTGTCCGGGTCAGCAGCGCCACGCCGCCGGACGACCAGTCCACCTCGGTCGAGGGGGCATCGGCGAACAGGGTCCCGGGCAGGGACCGGTGCTGCAGCGCCATCACCATTTTGATGACCCCGGCGACGCCTGCCGCCGCCTGCGGGTGTCCGATGTTCGCTTTCACCGATCCGAGCCACAGGGGTGAGTCGTCGGTGTGCTCCCGCCCGTAGGTGGCCAGCAGTGCCTGTGCTTCGATCGGGTCCCCGAGCCGCGTACCCGTGCCGTGCCCTTCCACCACGTCGACCTCGGCGGCCGTCAGCCCCGCGTTGGCCAGCGCCTGCCGGATCACCCGCTGCTGCGAGGGGCCGTTCGGGGCCGTCAGTCCGTTCGAGGCCCCGTCCTGGTTCACGGCCGAACCCGCCAGCAGCGCGAGTACCCGGTGCCCGTTGCGCCGCGCGTCGGACAGCCGTTCCAGCACGACCAGGCCCACGCCCTCGGACCACCCGGTGCCGTCCGCGCCCTCACCGAACGACCGGCACCGGCCGTCCGGAGACAAGCCACGCTGCCGCGCGAACTCCGTGAGGATCATCGGAGTGCCCATGACCGCGACACCGCCGGCCAGCGCGAGCGAGCACTCGCCCGCCCTCAGCGCCTGCGCCGCCAGGTGCAGGGCCACCAGCGACGACGAGCAGGCCGTGTCGACCGTTGTCGCGGGTCCCTCGAAGCCGAAGTGGTACGCGATCCGCCCGGACAGGACCCCGGGGGTGGTGCCGGTGAGCAGGTATCCGCCGGCGTCCGCGCTCACCGCACCGTATCCGTGCGGTGTCGCTCCCACCACCACGCCGGTCCGGCTGCCGCGCAGGGAGTCCGCGTCGATGCCCGCGCGCTCGAATGCCTCCCAGGCGACCTCCAGCAACAACCGCTGCTGCGGAT
>NZ_JBIWJU010000027.1:0-2965 GCF_044765285.1 Streptomyces sp. NPDC102490 | reverse complement strand
GGTCCGGACGCGGTCCTGACCGCGGCGGTGCGGGAGTGCCTGGACGGTCAGGACATCACGGCGGTGCCGAGTCTGCGTCGCGGTCGTGGTGAGGTCGAGGCGGTGCTGGCGGGGCTGGGTGCGTTGTTCACCGCCGGAGTGCCGGTCGACTGGGCGGAGTTGTTCGCCGGGACCGGTGCCCGCCGCACCGAACTGCCCACCTACGCCTTCCAACGCCGACACTACTGGCTGCAACCCGCCGCCCTCCCGGACACCGGCCTCGCCGCCGTGGGCCTGGAGCCGGTCGACCACCCCTTCCTGCGCGCCGAGATGCCGCTGGGCGATGAGGGTGCGCTCGTACTGACCGGCCGGCTGTCCCTGCAGCAGCAACCGTGGTTGGCCGACCACGTGGTGCTTGGCACCCCGATCCTTCCCGGAACCGCGTTTCTGGCCCTGGCCCTGCACGCCGCGCAGCGAACCGGCGCCGGCCCGGTGGAAGAGCTCGTCGTGCGCTCCCCCCTGGTCGTGCCGGGACACGGCGACACCCAGCTCCAGGTGGTGATCGACGCCCCGGACGGCACCGGCCGCCGTGCGCTGCGCGTGCTGTCCCGAGCCGGAGGCACGGCCGGGAACGGCACCTGGACCCGGCACGCCGAAGGCACCGTCGCCCCGCCCGCCGGGACCTCGCCCGCCGGTCCCTTGCCCGTCGGATCGACGTCCGGAACCGGCTGGAACGGCGAGGCCGGTCCCGACGCACAGCCGATCCCCGTCGCCACCGCATACGCGGAACTCACCCGCCGGGGGTACGCCTACGGGCCGGCGTTCCGAGGACTGCAAACCGTCCGACGCGGCGACGGCGAGGTCGTCGCCGACATCGCAATGGGCGAAGCGGCGGACCACGGCGGCCCGGTGTTCGACCTGCATCCCGCCCTCCTGGACGCCGCCGTCCAGGCCGCGCTGGTAGGCCTGTTCGAGACCGCGGACAGGACACTGGTGCCGTTCGCGTGGAATGGCGTCACCGTGCACACCGCGGCCCCGCCGGCCTTGCGGGCCCGCATCACGAAGACCGGCGCCGACTCGGTGGCCGTCATGCTCACCGACCCCGACGGCAACCCGGTCGCGTCGGTCGACTCGCTGGTGCTGCGGCCCGCGCCCGACGCTCCACGCACTCCGTCCACGGAACGGAACGACGCGGCGCTGTTCCGGTTGTCGTGGCTGCCCAAGGAGGTCGGCGCCCACCCCGGCACCGGTCGCTGGGCGATGGTGGGGGAGGACCCGCACGACCTCGGTGCCGAGCTGGCCGGCGACGGCTCACCGCTCGACCGGTACGCGGATCTCCCCGCGCTGCGGGCCGCGACGGCGGCGGGGGCCCCGGCGCCGTCCACGGTGGTCACCGTGGTTCCCCCGACCGATGTCACGGACGTCGGCGGCGCGCACCGCATCCTGCGACTGGTACAGGACTGGCTGGCCGACGAGACGATGGCCGACGCGCCACTGGTCGTCGTCACCACCGGTGCCGTCGACACGGGGGGCAGCGGACGCCTTGATCTCGGCAACGCGCCGGTCTGGGGCCTGCTGCGTGCCGCGCAGTCCGAGCACCCCGGCCGCGTGGTGCTCGTCGACGTGGCACCGGGCAGCGAGGGCGCCCGACGGCTCGCCGCCGCGACAGCCACGGGGGAACCGCAGCTGGCTCTGTCCGCCGAAGGCGTCAGTGTCCCGCGCCTCACGCACCTGCCCGCGGCTCCCGGCCCGCACCCCGCCGCCGAAAAGCCGATGCCCGAGCGCGGAACCGTGCTGCTGACCGGCGCGTTCGGCCGGCTCGGCCGGCTGCTCGCGCGGCACATGGCCACCGAGCACGGAGTGACGAGCATGCTGCTGGTCAGCCGGAGCGGCCCCGTCACGCCCGAGGCGTGCGCCCTGGTGGCCGGGCTGACCCAGCTCGGTGTGGACGTGCGAGCCGAAGCCTGTGACGTCGCCGACCGCGCCGAGCTCGCCGCGGTGCTGCGCGGGCTGCCTGCCGATCGGCCCCTCACCGCCGTGGTCCACACGGCCGGCGTGCTCGACGACGGCGTGTTCACCGACCTGAGTCCGCAGCGCCTCGACGCGGTCATGGGTGCGAAGGCGGTGGCCGCGAAGAACCTGCACGAGCTCACCGCGGACATGCCGCTGTCGGCGTTCGTGCTCTACTCCTCCGTCTCGGGCCTGATCGGCGCAGCGGGTCAGGCCAACTACGCCGCCGCCAACACCTACCTCGACGCGCTCGCCCACCACCGCGCCCGGCTCGGACTCCCGGCGACATCGCTGGCGTGGGGACTGTGGGACCAGCGGGGCGGCATGGCGGCGGGACTCGGCGCCGGCGACCTCAACCGGATGGCACGCTCCGGAGTGGCGACGCTCTCCGAAACCGAGGGGCTCGCACTCTTCGACGCCGCTCTTCGGCGGAGCGACCCACTGCTCGTGCCGCTGCGGCTGGACACCGTCTCCGCCACGGACGGCGCGGACGTGCATCCGCTGCTCCGCGAACTGATCACGAGCGCGCCGCGCCCGGCTCGCCCGGCGGCCGTACCGGGACGTCCGGACGGACCGCGCCCCGGCGGCGAGGACGCGACGTCCCAGCCCGGGCGACTGCTGGAGCTGGTGCGCGCGGAGGCGGGGCGAGTACTCGGTTACGACGGCCGGGACCCGATCGGTTCCGACCGCTCCTTCAAGGAGTTCGGACTCGACTCGCTCACCGCCGTCGAACTGCGCAACCGGCTCAACGCGGTCACGGGATCGCGCTTGGGGACCACGGCCGTGTTCGACTACCCGACCCCCCGGGCCCTTGCCGACCACCTGTCCGGCGAGCTCACCCCGAGCGGCGAGACAGCGGGTACGACCGGTTCGCCGGTGAACGACGCCGATGATCCTGTGGTGATTGTCGGGATGGCCTGCCGTTATCCGGGTGGGGTGGGTTCTCCGGAGGATCTGTGGTCGTTGGTGGTGGAGG
>NZ_JBIWJU010000026.1:0-1763 GCF_044765285.1 Streptomyces sp. NPDC102490 | reverse complement strand
CCCGGGGTGATGGGTGGTTGGTCGTTGTTTGAGAACTGCACAGTGGACGCGAGCATCTGTGGCCAAGTTTTTAAGGGCGCACGGTGGATGCCTTGGCACCAGGAACCGATGAAGGACGTGGGAGGCCACGATAGTCCCCGGGGAGTCGTCAACCAGGCTTTGATCCGGGGGTTTCCGAATGGGGAAACCCGGCAGTCGTCATGGGCTGTCACCCGCTGCTGAACACATAGGCAGTGTGGAGGGAACGCGGGGAAGTGAAACATCTCAGTACCCGCAGGAAGAGAAAACAACCGTGATTCCGGGAGTAGTGGCGAGCGAAACCGGATGAGGCCAAACCGTATACGTGTGAGACCCGGCAGGGGTTGCGTGTGCGGGGTTGTGGGATCTCTCTTCTGTTGTCTGCCGGCAACAGGACGAGTCAGAAACCGTTGATGTAGGCGAAGGACATGCGAAAGGTCCGGCGTAGAGGGTAAGACCCCCGTAGTCGAAACATCAGCGGCTCGTTTGAGAGACACCCAAGTAGCACGGGGCCCGAGAAATCCCGTGTGAATCTGGCGGGACCACCCGCTAAGCCTAAATATTCCCTGGTGACCGATAGCGGATAGTACCGTGAGGGAATGGTGAAAAGTACCGCGGGAGCGGAGTGAAATAGTACCTGAAACCGTGTGCCTACAAGCCGTGGGAGCGTCGGACATCAAGCTTGCTTGGTGTCTCGTGACTGCGTGCCTTTTGAAGAATGAGCCTGCGAGTTTGCGGTGTGTTGCGAGGTTAACCCGGGTGGGGAAGCCGTAGCGAAAGCGAGTCCGAATAGGGCGTTTTAGTAGCACGCTCAAGACCCGAAGCGGAGTGATCTAGCCATGGGCAGGTTGAAGCGGCTGTAAGAGGTCGTGGAGGACCGAACCCACCAGGGTTGAAAACCTGGGGGATGACCTGTGGTTAGGGGTGAAAGGCCAATCAAACTCCGTGATAGCTGGTTCTCCCCGAAATGCATTTAGGTGCAGCGTCGTGTGTTTCTTGCCGGAGGTAGAGCACTGGATAGGCGATGGGCCCTACCGGGTTACTGACCTTAGCCAAACTCCGAATGCCGGTAAGTGAGAGCGCGGCAGTGAGACTGTGGGGGATAAGCTCCATGGTCGAGAGGGAAACAGCCCAGAGCATCGACTAAGGCCCCTAAGCGTACGCTAAGTGGGAAAGGATGTGGAGTCGCACAGACAACCAGGAGGTTGGCTTAGAAGCAGCCACCCTTGAAAGAGTGCGTAATAGCTCACTGGTCTAGTGATTCCGCGCCGACAATGTAGCGGGGCTCAAGCGTACCGCCGAAGTCGTGTCATTGCAGCAATACGGCCAACGCCGGCTGTGATGGGTAGGGGAGCGTCGTGTGCCGGGTGAAGCAGCCGCGGAAGCGAGTTGTGGACGGTTCACGAGTGAGAATGCAGGCATGAGTAGCGATACAAACGTGAGAAACGTTTGCGCCGATTGACTAAGGGTTCCTGGGTCAAGCTGATCTGCCCAGGGTAAGTCGGGACCTAAGGCGAGGCCGACAGGCGTAGTCGATGGATAACCGGTTGATATTCCGGTACCCGCTGTGAAGCGTCAAACATCGAACCAGGCGATGCTAAGTCCGTGAAGCCGCCCCTGATCTCTTCGGAGTGAGGGGGAGTGGTGGAGCCGACGGACCAGACCTGTAGTAGGTGAGTGATGGGGTGACGCAGGAAGGTAGTCCATCCCGGGCGGTGGTTGTCCCGGGGTAAGGGTGTAGGCCG
>NZ_JBIWJU010000025.1:0-25098 GCF_044765285.1 Streptomyces sp. NPDC102490 | reverse complement strand
GGCGTCGCGAACATCAGCAGCATGATCGTGCCGTGCATCGTGAACGCCTGGTTGAACTGCTCGTTCGACATGATCTGCAGACCGGGCCGGGCGAGTTCGGCGCGCATGAACAGCGCCATCACGCCGCCGACGCAGAAGAAGGCGAACGACGTCGCCAGATACAGCGTGCCGATCGTCTTGTGGTCCGTGGTCGTCAGCCACTTGATGCTCTTGAGGTTCCTCACGCCCCGCCTGTGTCCGCGCCCGGCCCGCACGTCACACTCGACGGACGAGACGAGCGTCACGAAATCACCCGTGACGATCACGAGGGTGCCGGACAGATACGGGGCATGAGCAACGACGAGATCTTCGCCGCTGCCTACCGGGAGCACTACTGGGCGGTCAGCCGCTATGTGGCGCGCCGGCTGGACGGGCGCACGGGCGAGGTCGAGGAAGTGGTGGCGGAGGTCTTCACGGTGGCCTGGCGCCGCCGTGCGGAACTGCCGCACACCCCGCTGCCCTGGCTGTACGGGGTGGCACGCAACTGCCTGGCCAACGCGGTACGCGGCCAGGGACGCCGCCGCCGGCTCCTCGCCCGGCTGGGCAACGACGACGCCGCCCACGGGCGGCACATCGCCTCGGGGCCCGAGGCGGAGCCGCCCGGCGGCTGGGTGCACGAGGCCCTCGGCAGACTCTCCGCCAAGGACCAGGAGGTGCTGCGCCTGACGGCCTGGGAGGAGCTGGGCGTGGACGAGCTGGCCGTCGCCCTCGGCTGCGGCAGCCGGGCCGCGTCGATGCGCCTGCACCGCGCCCGCGCCCGGCTGAGAACGGAGATCGACCGCATGGGCCCGGCATCCGCCCCGGCCCCGCACCGCCCGCATCCGGCGACCGCCGTCGACGCCACCCCCGCGAAGGAACACGGCCATGGCTGACGAACTCGACCTCCTGCGCCGCGCCAACCCGGTGCCGGCCGACGCCCCGCCCTTCGCCGACGGGCCGCTCGACCACCGCGGCGCCCACCACCTGGACCGGCTGCTGCACGCACGGACCCGCGCCACGCCCTCCCGGGGGCCGCGGTCCGGCCGGCGGTCAGGCCGCCGCGGCGTCCGCCTGGCCTGGAGCTTCGCGGCCGGCGCCGTGGTCGCCGTGACCGCACTGGCCCTGCTGCTCGGCGGACCGAGCGCCCCGCCCGCCGTCGCCGCGCCCCGCCCGCTCGCCGTACGCGCCGACGCCACCCCCGTCTCCCTGGACCGGCTCGCCGAGCGTGCCGAGGCCGCCGCGGCGGACGGCGGCCCGGCCCTGCGCAGGGGCACGCACGTACAGTCCTGGAGCCTCGGCATGTCCGACGACGCGCCTCCGATCACGCTGCCCGAGGAGCGCGTCGTGCGCTGGACGGCGGACGGCCGGCACACCGAGCTGGTGGTGGCCACCGACCCGCGCCACCCCGGCCGCCCGGTCATCGGCGAGGACGCGGACGGCAACCCGCGCCGGGTCGAGGACGGCCACGTCATCAGCGACACGACGTACCCGCCGAGCTGGAGCGACGCCCCGCCCCAGGCCCGGCCGCCGCACGATCCCGGCCGGCTGCGCGCCTACCTGGAGGAGGCCCGGCAGACCGACTCGATGAACACCTCCCAGCTGCTCGACGCGGCCGACCTGCTCCTCGACAACTGGACCCTGGGCGCCCGCGAGTCGGCGGCACTCGTCCGCCTCCTCGCGGACACCGGCGGACTGCGGCCCGCCGGAGAGGTAACCGACCGCCTCGGGCGGGCCGGCCTGGCCTACGTCCACGAGGTGACCGGCGTGCGCCGCATGCTCATCATGGACCCGGACACCGGCGCCGTCCTCGGTCTGGAGACCACCTTCACCGAGGCACAGCCGGAGTACGGCGTCGCGGCCGGCGACGTCATGGAGTACAGCGCCTGGACACGCTGACCCGACCGTCTCCCGAGCCCCCGGACTACTCGTCCCAGGCCTGGATCATGGTCTGTTCGACGATCTCCCCGTCGCGCAGCGACAGCATCGACTCGGCGAGGACCCGCACCCCGTCCGGGTAGGTGCACACCTCGCTGAACGCCACCTGGTCGCCCTGGACCACGCAGCGTTCCATCCGGTGGGTCAGGTCGCGGCTGTAGACGTCGTCGAGCATGTCGGCGATCTCGTCCCGGCCGTGCAGGACCTTGGGGTGGCTGGGCTGGTCGTACCGGTCGACGATGCGGACCTCCGCGTCCCGCGCGTACAGCGACAGCAGGGGTGCCGCCGTGTCTCCTTCGATGCCCCGGCGCAGCGCTTCGGTGTCGAAGCCGGGGCCTGCCGTGGTGCTCATGACGACCTCCTTCGCAAGGCGAAGGCCGCGGCCCGCAGCGGGGAACGGGCCGTCTTGGCCCTCTCCTTTCGAGGTTCCTCCGTTCCGGCGCCCTCGGCAACGGCACCCGGGACACTGGTCCTCACGGGTGAGCGGCGCCGACCGCCCGTGTCCGTCCCCGGGCGTCCGCGTTGCTCAGGACATGATCTCAACTCGACGTATCGTCGCCGTCGTCGGACTCGCCGCCGGTGTCACCGGCCTCGCGGCCCCGATGGCGAGCGCGGCCGACCAGGGCGCGCTGGGCACGAAGAAGCTCAGCGTGACGAACACCCTCGACTCCCTCGCGGTCGGCGACATGCCCGCCGAGGACCGGGCGCGGATGCCGCTCCCGTCCCAGCAGCTGCACCGGCTGCAGGACCTCCAGCAGCTCCAGCAGGTCACCGGCCTGGTCTCGCCCCTCTTCGGCGTCGTCCCCGCCCTGGGCTGACGCCCGCGTCCGTCCTGCCGATCCGGTCGGCCGGACCCCGTGAACCGCCCCGTCACCCGCCCCTTCACGATCACCTGCGCGTAGGGTCTGGGGGAACGCTGAACGGCCGAGGAAGGGGTCAGGACCATGGCGCAGGAAGTACGCGGCGTGATCGCGCCGGGCAAGGACGAACCGGTGCGGATCGAGACGATCGTCGTGCCGGACCCCGGCCCGGGCGAGGCCGTGGTCGAGATCCGGGCGTGCGGGGTGTGCCACACCGACCTGCACTACAAGCAGGGCGGCATCAGTGACGACTTCCCCTTCCTGCTCGGCCACGAGGCCGCGGGTGTCGTGGAGTCGGTCGGCGCCGGTGTCACCGACGTGGCCCCCGGCGACTTCGTGATCCTCAACTGGCGTGCCGTGTGCGGCACGTGCCGGGCCTGTCTGCGCGGACGGCCCTGGTACTGCTTCGACACCCACAACGCCGAGCAGAAGATGACCCTCGCCTCGACCGGCCAGGAGCTGTCCCCGGCGCTCGGCATCGGCGCCTTCGCCGAGAAGACCCTGGTCGCCGCCGGACAGTGCACCAAGGTCGACCCGGCCGTCTCCGCCGAGGTGGCCGGGCTCCTCGGCTGCGGGGTGATGGCCGGCATCGGCGCCGCCATCAACACCGGCAACGTCGGCCGCGGCGACACCGTCGCCGTCATCGGCTGCGGCGGCGTCGGCGACGCGGCGATCGCCGGGTCCCACCTGGCGGGCGCCTCGAAGGTCATTGCCGTGGACATCGACGACCGCAAGCTGGAGACCGCCCGGGGCATGGGCGCCACCCACACCGTCAACTCCCGCGAGACCGACCCCGTCGACGCGATCCGCGAACTGACCGGCGGCTTCGGCGCCGACGTCGTCATCGAGGCCGTCGGCCGCCCCGAGACCTACCGGCAGGCCTTCTACGCCCGCGACCTGGCCGGCACCGTCGTCCTCGTCGGTGTGCCGACCCCCGAGATGAAGCTGGAACTGCCGCTGCTCGACGTGTTCGGCCGTGGCGGCTCCCTCAAGTCCTCCTGGTACGGCGACTGCCTGCCCTCCCGCGACTTCCCGATGCTCATCGACCTCCACCTCCAGGGCCGCCTGGACCTCGGGAAGTTCGTCACCGAGACCATCGGTCTCGACCGGGTGGAGCAGGCCTTCGACCGGATGCACGCCGGTGACGTGCTGCGTTCGGTGGTGGTGCTCTGATGGCCGCCCGCATCGAACGCCTCGTCACCTCGGGACAGTTCAGCCTGGACGGCGGCACCTGGGACGTCGACAACAACGTCTGGCTCGTCGGCGACGACCACGAGGTCGTCGTCATCGACGCCGCCCACGACGCCGACGCGATCGCGGAGGCCGTCGGGGACCGGCGGCTCACCGCCATCGTGTGCACCCACGCCCACAACGACCACGTGGGCGCCGCGCCCGCGCTCGCCGAGCGCACCGGCGCCACCGTCTGGCTGCACCGTGACGACCTGCCCCTGTGGCGGCAGACCCACCCCGACCGCGACCCGGACGCGTGGCTGACCGACGGCCTGGTCATCGAGGCCGCCGGCGCCGACCTGACCGTCCTGCACACCCCGGGCCACGCACCCGGCGCGGTCTGCCTCTACGACCCCGGCCTCGGCACCGTCTTCACCGGCGACACCCTCTTCCAGGGCGGGCCCGGCGCCACCGGCCGGTCCTACTCCCACTTCCCCACCATCATCGACTCGATCCGGGACAAGCTGCTGGTCCTCCCGCCCGAGACCGAGGTCCGCACCGGACACGGCGACTCCACGACCATCGGCGCCGAGGCCCCGCACCTGGAGGAATGGATCAAGCGCGGGCACTGACCGGCGCGGCCGCGTCCGGCTCGCCCGGTAAACGCGGGACACGCGGTAAAGGTGACAGAAGATGTCCGGCTTCCCGGGCACTCTCGAACACGACACCGCTCGCACGGGACGTGAACCCGTACGGGCCGCGGGTTCGTGCGGGACGTGAGGGAGAGGAACGGAAGCCGGACATGACAGGGTCATCGAAAGGTCCGCTGACGGGCAGGGTCGCACTGGTCGCCGGGGCGACCCGCGGCGCCGGGCGGGGCATCGCCGTCGAACTGGGCGCGGCCGGCGCCACCGTCTACGTCACCGGCCGCAGCACCCGCGCCCGGCGCTCGGAGTACGACCGCCCCGAGACCATCGAGGACACCGCCGACCTGGTCACCGAGGCGGGCGGCCACGGCATCGCGGTACCCGCCGACCACCTCGACCCGGCGCAGGTCGCCAGCGTCGTCGACCGGATCGCCAGCGAACAGGCCCGACTCGACGTCCTGGTCAACGACATCTGGGGCGGCGAGACGCTCTTCGAGTGGGACAGCCCGGTCTGGGAGCACGATCTCGACAAGGGGCTCAGGCTGCTGCGGCTCGCCGTCGAGACCCACGCCATCACCAGCCACCACGCCCTGCCGCTGCTGCTGCGCCGCCCCGGCGGACTGGTCGTCGAGGTCACCGACGGCACCGACGCCTACAACCGCGACCACTACCGCAACTCGTTCTTCTACGACCTCGCCAAGACGTCCGTGCTGCGCATGGCCTTCTCCCTCGGGCACGAGGTGGGCCCGCGCGGCGCCACGGCCGTCGCGCTGACCCCCGGCTGGCTGCGCTCGGAGATCATGCTCGACCACTTCGGCGTACGCGAGGAGAACTGGCGCGACGCCCTCGACCGTGTCCCGCACTTCGCCATCTCCGAGACGCCCCGCTACGTCGGCCGCGCGGTCGCCGCCCTGGCCGCCGACCCGGGCGTGGCGCGCTTCAACGGCCAGTCCCTCTCCAGCGGCGGACTCGCCCAGGAGTACGGCTTCACCGACCTCGACGGCAGCCGCCCGGACGCCTGGCGCTATCTCGTCGAGGTCCAGGACGCGGACAAACCCGCCGACGTCACCGGTTACCGCTGACGGGCGGCAGCGGCCACCGGGCGCCGTGTCCCGGCGGCAGCGCCAAGTCCTCCCGCACGGCCGTGTAGTAGCCCTCGCGCGCGGTGCGCTGCCGCTCCAGCAGGACCCGCCAGGCGTCCGGGTCGCGGGTCTCCTCGCGCAGGAAGCCTTCCATCTCCATCACGGCCACCACCCACACCCGCGCCTTCTCCACCACGTCCTTGCTGCCCAGCAGGAGCAGTGCCTCACCGGCCGGGTCCCGGGCGACGGTGGCCTCGGCCTGGGCGGGGGCGGCCTCCTGGGGATTCAGCGGATGCGGGTGGGGGTCGTTGCCGAGGTGGGCGGCGACCCGGTACGTCAGCGTGACGGAGGTCTTCACGGTCCGCGCGTAGTCGGCGTACACCGCGAGTCTGCGCTCCTCCCAGCGGGCCGCGGTCTCCCGGTCGAACCGGGCACGGTCGCTGCGGACCACGGCGAGATAGGAACCGAGGGCGCCGATGACGACGCCTATGAGCGCGGGGAGTTGCTGAAGGAACGCGGACATGTCCGCACGGTATCCGCCGGTGTGATCGTCGTGGCAGTACGGTCGGGTCCATGACGGACACCAGGCGGTTCACCGACCACGCGGCACTCGTGACGGGCGCGGCCCGGGGCATCGGCGCGGCCACCGCACGCCGGCTCGCCACGGAGGGGGCCCGGGTGCTGCTGACCGACGTGGACCTCCCCGCGGCGCGGCTCAGGGCGGAGGAACTGGCGGACGAGGGGCTGGACGTGGCCGCGTTCGCCTGCGACGTGAGCGACCGGGCGTCCGTGGAGGCGGCCGTCGCGCACGCCGTGGAGATCTTCGGCGGCCTGGACGTGCTGGTCAACAACGCCTTCGCGTGCACGCCCGACGCCCCGCTCTTCGAGGACGAGCCGGACGAGGTCTGGGCCCGCGATCTCGACGTCACCCTCACCGGGGCCTACCGCTGCTGCCGGGCCGCCCTGCCCCACCTCGCGGCCTCGGGACGCGGCGCGATCGTGAGCATCGGCTCGGTCAACGGCGTCCAGGACTTCGGCAACCACGCCTACAGCGCCGCGAAGGCCGGTCTCGGCTCGCTGACCCGCACCCTCGCCGGACACGCGGCCCCGCGCGGCGTGCGCGTCAACCTGGTGACGCCGGGCACGGTGCGCACCACGTCCTGGGAGGGCCGGGACGAGGAACTGGCCGCGGTACGGGGGCTGTACCCGCTCGGGCGGGTCGGCGAGCCCGAGGACATCGCGGCGGCCGTCGCCTTCCTCGCCTCGCACGACGCGTCCTGGATCACCGGGACGACACTGACGGTCGACGGCGGTCTGACCGCGGTCAACACCGGCTTCCGGCGGGCGATCGCGGAGGCGGAGGGCTCGGACTGACGGAGGGGGGTGGTCCGGTGGCGTTTGTCACGGTAGCGTCCCGGCGGTCGGCGGGACGCAACCAAAGCCGCCGGACGGCGGTCTAGCATGCCGGGATCGCACGAGGGCGACCTTCCGCACCGCGCACCGCCTCGACGCGAAAGGGATGACCGGCCATGGGGGACACACGCAGACGGGGAGCCGTCGCACTCGGGGTCACCGCACTGGTGGCACCGCTCACACTCGCACTCACGGCGGCACCGGCCCAGGCCGCGAGCTGCACCGCGAAGGCGGGTCCGTACCAGAAGAAGGTGGAGAAGTTCCTCGGCCGCACGGCCGACGGCAAGCAGTCCACCGCCGACTGCAAGGCCATCCGCGCCTTCCAGACCAAGCACGGCATCCAGCCGAACGCCGGCTACGCGGGTCCCGTCACCTGGGGGGTGATGGATCTGATGACCAAGCAGAAGGCCGTCGGCAAGAACCCGAATAAATCCGGCAAGTGCCCCACCAACAAGGGCCGTATCGCCTGTGTGAACCTCAGCCTCCAGCTGAGCTGGATCCAGGACGGCAAGAAGCTGGTGTACGGGCCGGTGCCGGTCCGCACCGGGCGCAACGGCTACGAGACCCGCACCGGCCTGAAGAAGGTCTACTGGCGCAACATCGACCACGTCTCGACCATCTACCACGTGCCGATGCCCTACAGCCAGTTCTTCGACGGCGGCCAGGCCTTCCACTCCGTCGGCGTCAGCATGTGGAACCCGCCGGGCTCCCACGGCTGCGTCAACATGACGAAGACCACCGCCAAGAAGTACTGGTCGCTGCTGAAGAAGGGCGACGACGTCTACGTGTACGGCCGCAAGCCGGGCACCTGACCGGGACGGGCGCCCGGCGCCTGCCGCGGCGCCTCACACCTCGGGGGCGTCCCCGAAGTCCGGGATCCTGAGACGGACCCCGCCCTGCCGCGCGGACTCGTGCGCGACGATGCCCGGCAGGGTGTAGCGGGCGGCGACCCAGGCGTTCACGGGCGGCAGGGTCCGGGAGTTGACCGCGGTCACGAAGTCGTCCACCAGGAAGTGGTGGCTGCCCTCGTGCCCGTTGGGCATCCGGTCGAAGACCCGGGGCAGCCGCGCCCGGTCGTGCACCGGCGCCGAACCCGAGGTGAAGGCGGCCCGCAGCTGCGGCGCCACGTGCCGGAGCGACGGGTCGTCCGGGGACGTGGTGGGCCTGGGCTCCAGCAGCTCGCTGATGTCCTCCACCCCGCTCTTGTCCTGCCACAGCGCCACCGTGGCCAACTGCTCCATGCTCGCCTCGGTGCCGAAGAACCGGAAGCGGGACTCCCTGATGTGCGACGGGTAGCCGACCCGGCGGAACTCGTTCGTGCGGAACGAACCACCACCGGCCACCTCGAACAGCGCGGTCGCGTTGGAGACGTCGTTGTCGAACCGGCTGACCGACCGGTCGAAGACCCCGTCCCCGCGCTCGTCCATCACGCCGATCGCCGAGACGCTGACCGCGTGCGTCCGCCAGGCGCCCAGCACCCCGCCCACCGCGTGCGTGGGGTAGAGCAGCGGCGGATAGCTCGCGGTGGCCTTCCAGTCCTCGCCGCCGCTGTACCGGTACGCGTCGTAGAAGCCGAGGTCCATGTCGTGGACGTAGTCGCCCTCGGCGTGGAAGAGCCTGCCGAAGGCACCCTCGGCGATCTTGTCGCGGGCGTGCACGGTCGCCGGATGGTACTGGCTGGTCTCACCCATCATGTACGTCAGTCCGGTCGTCCTGACCGCGTCGATGATCTCCGCGATCTCCTGCGCGCTGACCGCCATGGGGACCGCCGAGTACACGTGCTTGCCTGCGGCCAGCCCCTGGAGCACGAGCGGGCCGTGGGTCCAGCGCTGGGTGAAGACCGCGACGGCGTCGACCGCGGCGGATTCCAGCATCGCCTCGTAGCTCGGGAAGGTGCCGGTCAGACCTTCGGCGGCGGCCACCCGCTCGGCGCGCTCCGGCAGCAGGTCGGTGACGAACACGTCGCGCACACCCGGGTGCGCCAGGAACAGCCTGGCGAACTGTCCGGAGAACTGGCCGGCACCGACGATGCCGAGGGAGAACGTCATGGATGGCGTGCCCTTCACTGGTCGCGTCCCTGTACTTACTTTTGCGGCGAAACAATCTCCGCGTCAAGGGGTGCGTCTCTCTCGCCTTCACGGCGCCTCGCGCGACCGGGACCGGCATACAGTGACTCCGTTGTTTCCGATACAGAAGAAAAGGGACGCGTGCCCATGCCCCCACGTGCCGACAGCTGGCCGCCCCTGAGTCCCGGGGAACGCTCCGTGGCGATCGAGGTCCTCGTGCACGGCCCCCTGTCCCGCAGCGAGATCGCGCGGCGGCTGGGCCTCTCGCCCGGCAGCCTCACCCGGCTGACCAAGCCGCTCATCGCGTCGGGGCTGCTGGTGGAGGTCCCGGAGGCGGGCGGCCGGACCGGAGTACGACAGGGCCGCCCGTCCCAGCCGCTCGACGTCGTCGCGGACTCCCGGTACTTCCTCGGTTTCAAGATCACTCAGGACACGGTGTACGGCGTCGCCACCACCCTCAGGAGCGAGATCGTCGCCCGCCGGGACCGCGCGCTCACCGGCCACGACCCGGCGGAGGCCGTCGCGCTGCTGGCCGGCATGACCGCCGAGCTGTCCCGCGGCCTGCCCACGGTCGCCGGGATCGGCATCGGCGTCGGCGGACTGGTCGAGGACCGGGCCGTCGTCGGTGAGTCCCCCTTCCTGGGGTGGCGGGGGGTGCCGCTGGCCGCGCTCGTGGAGGAGCGCACCGGGCTGCCGGTCGTCGTCGAGAACGACACCGCCGCCTTCGTGGAGGCCGAAACCTGGTTCGGGGCGGGGCGCGGCCTGGACCGGTTCGTCGTCCTCACCATCGGCGCCGGCATCGGGTACGGACTGGTGCTGGGCGGCAGGCGGGTGCCGTACGCGGGGGACGAGGACCGCGGGTTCGGGCGCCACTGGATCCTGGACCCGCACGGCGGTCCGCTCACCCCCGACGGCCGGCGCGGCAGCGCCGTCTCCCTGCTGACCATCCCCAGCATCCGCTACCAGGTGCGGGCCGCCACCGGCCGGGACCGGACCTACGAGGAGATCCTCGCGTCCGCCGCCGCGGGCGAGCCCGTGCCCGCGCGGGTCGTGGCGGAGGCCGGGCGGGCGCTGGGCACCCTGGTGGCGCAGATCGCCAACTTCGCGATGCCGCAGAAGATCCTGCTGGCCGGAGAAGGGGTCGGGCTGATGGACGTGGCGGGGGAGGCGGTGGAGGAGGCCGTCCGCGCCAACCGGCATCCGCGGGCCGCGCCGGTCGGTCTGGAGACCCGGGTGTCCGACTTCCACGACTGGGCGCGCGGCGCCGCCGTACTGGCCATCCAGGTCCTGGTCCTGGGGGCGGCGCAGGGATGAACCGGCGACCCGTGTGCGGCACGACACATCCGGCGGGAACGAACTCGGCCGCAGGTCTTGACAGATGGGAGCATCGACGTGATCAGTAACACGGTCCGTTATGTCCGTTTGGCTCGCGATTACTCACATCGTCTTCACGCCGGGCGCCGTATGCTTCACAGCATGTCCACCACTGTTGAACCCTCCTCCGAGCGATCGGCTGCCGAGGTCAACGAGGAGATCCGAGCCCTGTGGCTCCGGTCGGGCGGGACACTGAGCGTCGAGCAGCGCGCGGAGTACCAGCGGCTCGTCATGGAGTGGGCCACCGCCCCGGAGTCCGTGACCGCCGCCTGACCGGCGCCCGGCCTCGTCGCCGTCCCGGCCGCCCCCGGCAGCCCTCACGGGCCGGACCTCGTACCGGCCTCCGTCAGCCCCAGGTCGCCGAGTAGTGCCGCCGGTACGCCTTGCGGTCCTGCTCCGCCCTGATCCATCGCGTGGCCACCAGCGCCACCAGACTGCCCGCGACGATCAGCAGCCCCGGACCGACGTTGCGGGGGTCCGCGAGCCGGGCGAGCAGCGTCGGACCGCCGGCGCCCGTCACGGGTGCCGACGCCCCCGGGGCCGCGGCGCCCGGTGACGCGGTCGCCGAGGGACCCGCGGCGGCGCCCTGCCGCCCGGAGCCGATGAGCCGGACCCCGAGCGACTCCATGGCCTCCGGCAGCGGCTGGAAGAACGTGGTGCCGCCCTTGGCGCAGTCACCGCTGCCGCCCGAGGTGACACCGAGCGCGACGCCCTCGGAGAACATCGGCCCACCGCTGTCCCCGGGCTCGGCGCACACATCGGTCTCGATCAGGCCGGTGACCGTGCCCTCCGGATAGTTGACCGTCGCGTCCAGCGCCGTCACCCGGCCGTCGCGCAGCCCGCTGGTGCTCCCGCTGCGGAACACCCGCTGTCCGACCGCCGGTTCACCCGTCCCCGTGATCCGCACCCCCTTGCCGTCGCCGACCGCCACCACGTCGGCGCCGTCGCCCGCCTTGCCGTTGGCGTACTCGACCAGGGAGAAGTCGTCCCCGGGGAAGCTTCCGGCGACCGTCGTGCCGACCTGCCGGTCACCCCGGCCGTCGCCGAACCAGACGGAGCCCGTCGGCCCGCAGTGGCCCGCGGTCAGGATGAAGTCGTTCGTGCCGTCGGTCACGTTGAACCCCGCCGAGCAGCGCCCCGCCGTGGACAGGATCGGCTCCGCCCCGTTCACCCGGGTGGTGAAGGTGCCCTCCGTGCGCTCCGTGCGGACGAACCCGCCGATGCCCTCCGCGACGCCCGTCAGCCGCGACCAGTCGGACCCGGAGACCGTGCGGTCGCCGCGCACCACCACCTCGTTCGACCGGTAGTTAAGCGCCCAGGCCGTGCCGGGCACCCGGGGTGCCGCGCGCAGCGTCGAGGCCGCCGACCTCAGCTCGGACATGCTGTGCCGCACCCGCTTGGCCGTGGCCCCGGCCCGCCGCACCGCCTCGGCCGCGCGCGCGTCCGTGACCGCCACCACCGGCCGCCCGTCGGAGCCGACCCAGTGACCCGCCGTGCGGTCGGTGCCGAGCCGGGAGACGAGGCCGGCGCCGGCGCCGGACGCGTTCTGGGCGAGGGTGCGCGGTGCGGCGGACGCGTCCGGGGGCTCGCTCGCCACGGCCCGGGTGACCATCGTCCCGCCGAGCAGCAGTCCGCCGACGGCCGCCAGCCGTGCCACTCGCCGGACGATGCGTCGTCGTGCGTGCCTCATGCGTGCGCTCCCGAAACCGACCGCGCGGCGTCACCGCCGCGGGGGCCTCCGGACGTCGAGCGCCCCCCTCCCATACGGGGGCGGGAACCTCCGTGTTCACCGGGCGGGCGTCCGGTTCCCCGTGCCGCCGCGGCGACCTATCTTGGCCCCATGACCAGCATCCCGCGGGACCAGTCCGGTGAACCGAACCCCCTGCGCGCCCTCACGCCGGACCAGCTGCGCCGGCGTACCAGCATGAAGTGGCGCACCTACCCCGCGGACGTGCTGCCGCTGTGGGTGGCCGAGATGGACGTGCCGCTCGCCGCACCCGTCGTGCGCGCCGTGACGCGGGCCATGGAACTCGGCGACACCGGCTACCCCGTCGGCACCGCCTACGCCGAGGCCCTCGCCACCTTCGCCGCCAAGCGGTGGAACTGGGACGACCTGGCCGTGGAACGCACGGCGATCGTGCCCGACGTGATGCTGGGCGTCGTGGAGATGCTCAAGCTGGTCACCGGGCCCGGCGACCCGGTGGTCGTCAACCCGCCGGTGTACCCGCCGTTCTACCAGTTCGTCACCCACCTGGACCGGCGCGTGGTCGAGGCGCCGCTCGGTCCGGACCTGCGGATCGACCTCGGCGTGCTGGAGGAGGAGTTCCGGCGGGCCGTCACGGGCGGCGCCCGGGCCGCCTTCCTGCTGTGCAGCCCGCACAACCCGACCGGCACCGTCCACACCGCCGGCGAACTGGCGGCCGTCGCCGCCCTCGCGGAGCGGTACGGCGTCCGGGTCGTCGCCGACGAGATCCACGCCCCGCTCGTCACCACCCCCGGCACGCGGTTCGTGCCCTACCTGAGCGTGCCCGGCGCCGAGCGCGGCCTGTCGCTGATGTCGGCGTCCAAGGGCTGGAACCTGGCCGGCCTCAAGGCGGCCCTGGCCGTCGCGGGACCCGGTGCCGCCGACGACCTGTCGCGGATGCCCGAGGAGGTCGGTCACGGGCCGAGCCATGTCGGCGTCCTCGCCCACACCGCAGCCCTGTGCGACGGCACCGCCTGGCTGGACGCCGTGCTCACCGGGCTCGACGAGAACCGGCGGCTGCTCACCGGCCTGCTCGCCGAGCGGCTCCCGGGGGTCGTCCACCGCCCCGGGGACGCGACCTACCTGGCCTGGCTCGACTGCCGCGCCCTCGGCCTCGGCGACGACCCGGCGGAGGTCTTCCTCGACCGGGGCCGGGTGGCCCTCAGCTCCGGCCTCCCCTTCGGCAGCGGCGGGGCGGGACACGTGCGGCTCAACCTGGCGACCTCGCCGGAGGTGCTCACGGAGGCGGTGCGCAGGATGGCGTCGGTTCTGGAGTGAGCGCGGGCGGCGTGGGGCACCGGCGCGGGGGCGCCTAGACTTCCGGCATGGACGACGACGCGTCACTGGACCGGCTCGGCTCCGGCAGGTACCTGCTGGTCACCACGTACCGGAAGAACGGCACTCCGGTCGCCACCCCGGTGTGGGTGGTGCGGGACGGGGACGCGCTCGGGGTCTGGACGGCGGCCGACTCCTGGAAGGTCAAGCGCGTGCGCAACCGCGCCGACGTCCTGGTGGGCCCCTGCGACGTGCGCGGCAGGCCGACCGGCGCACAGGTCCCGGGGACCGCGGAGATCTGCGACCCGGCCACCACCGCCCGTTACCGGCGGCTGCTCGCCCGCAAGTACGGCGTCCTGGGCCGGCTGACCCTCCTCGGCAGCCGGTTGCGCCGGGGACTCGACGGCACCCTCGGAATCCGCATCACGCTCACGCCCGGGCCGGCCTCCGGGACCTGAGCCGCCGTCAGGTCCAGGCTCGGTACGGCTCGTCGACCAGCTGGAAGACCGGCTCGCCGCGCACCGGGTCCTTGGCCGTGGACAGCCGCACCCGGTCGCCGCTGTGGATGCCGATGAGCGGACCCATGACCCGGCCGCGCAGCACGAAACCCTCGGCCATCTCGATGAGGGAGACATTGCGCGCGGCGGGGGTGTTGCGGTGCACCACCGTGGCGTGACGCACCGTCCCCGTGCCCTCGCTCCGCTCCGTCCGCAGCTCGCTGCCGCGGCAGACCGGACACAGCACCCGGTGGTACATGGCGGTGCCGCACCAGGTGCAGCGCTGGTAGAAGACGGCCTCGGTCTCCGGGGTCCGGCTCCCGGCCTTCGGGACGAGCAGGCCCGTCGCGGGGCCGGCCGCCTGCTGAGCGACGTTTCCTGAGTGGTACACGCTGGTCAACTCCCTGCACTCGGGCCGGAATCCCGCGTGCGCGGTCACCGGGCACGCGTGTGCGCGGCTCACCGTGCCACCGTGCACGGACCACAGCGTATGGCACTCAGTGTCACTCGTAAAGGCACTCGGTACCCCGGATTGCGGTGAGCGGGCGAGTGCGCGAGCCGGGGCTCCCGGCCGTCCGCCGGCCGGCGGACGTCAGTCGGGTGCGAACGCGTCCTCGATCTCCCGCAGCACCTGCCACAGGGGCGTCCCGCGGCGCGCCGCCACGACCACCACGTCCTCGGGCGCGGTGCCGCGGGGCGGCACGGGCACGTCGCCGAAGGCGGACTGCGCGTACGCCAGCGCGTGGTCCACCGCGGCACCCGCGTCGTCGCGGCCGTCCGAACGCAGCCAGGACCGCAGGGCGTTGTTGTGCGCCGCGACCACCGCGGCCGCGATCACGTCGGCGCGCAGGTTCCCGTCCGGGCGCCCGCCCAGCCGCCCGCGCAGGTACGCGGCCAGGGCGCGCTCGTAGCGCCACACCACCGACAGCTCGTAGGCGCGCAGCCCGGGCACCTGCTTGGTGAGGCGGTAGCGCTGGACGGAGAACGCCGGGTTCTCGGCGTACATGCGCAGCACCAGCCGGGCCGCGTCGCACACCCGCCGCACCGGGTCGGCGTCCTCGGGGGAGCGGGCCAGGAACGCCTCCAGGTCGGCCAGGCACCCTTCGTGGTCGGGGAAGACCACGTCCTCCTTGGACGGGAAGTACCGGAAGAAGGAGCGTCGTCCGACGCCGGCGAGGGCGACGATGTCGTCCACGGTGGTCTGTTCGTACCCCCGCTCCAGGAACAGCCGGAACGCCGCCGCGACCAGCGCCTCCCGCATCGGCGGCCGGACCTCCGCCGGGTCCGTCCCGTCCCTGCGGCGGGGAGTCGCCCTGCTGGTGCTCATGCAAGGGAACGTAGCAGCCCGGCGAGGATCATGGCACTCAGTGCAGCAGTCGGGGGGAACTGAGTGCACCCACCCGGACCTGCCCGCACCCACCGCCTCGCCACACCGGTCGCATACGATCACTTCCGATCAGTCCTGGAGGAGTCCCGTATGCCGTTCGCCCGCCCCCGCATCCTGTACGTCACCGACCTGGCCTACGAGGCGCGCGGGCGGCGCTACTGCGACGAGGACATCTACCTGACCTCGCGGCTGCGCGAGGAGTTCGACCTGGCCCTGTGCCACCCCCGGGACGCCGCCGCGCTGCTGGACGCCTTCGACGCCGTCGTCGTCCGCAACAGCGGTCCCGTGCTGGAGTACCGGGCCGCGTACGACGCCTTCCGCGAGCGCGCGGTCGAGCGCGGGACGCGCGTCTACAACCAGCTCACCGGCAGGGCCGACATGATCGGCAAGCAGTACCTGCTCGACCTCACCGCCGCGGGCTACCCGGTCATCCCCACCGTCGACCGCGCCGAGGACCTGCACCGGCTGCCCGTCGCCGACGCGTACGTCGTCAAGCCCAGGCTCGGCGCCGACTCGGCGGGCCTCAGGATCGTCCCCGCGGACCGCGTGGCCGAGGCGCTGAACGACGCCGGGGACCTGCTCGTCCAGCCGCGCGTCGACTTCGCCTACGAGGTCTCCTTCTACTTCGTCGACCACGACTACCAGTACGCCCTCCACGCACCGCACCCCGACCGCCGCTGGCAACTGGAGCCGTACGACGCCACCGTGGCCGACCTCGACTTCGCGCGGCGGTTCATCGAGTGGAACGGCGTCGACCACGGCATCCAGCGCGTCGACGCCTGCCGCGCCCCCGGCGGTGAGCTGCTGCTGGTCGAGCTGGAGGACCTCAACCCCTACCTGTCCCTGGACGCCCTCGACGAGCCGGCCCGCGACGCCTTCGTCAGCGCCCTGCGCACCGCCCTGCGACGCCTGCTCGCCACCTGAGCCGCCCCGGCGGCCTAGCATGGCGGCCATGGACGTGTTCCTGGACCGGCTCGACCCGGACATGTGCGTCGTCACGGCCGCCGCGGGCGGGGAACGGGCCGGCTGCCTGGTCGGCTTCTCCTCGCAGTGCTCCATCCGGCCCGTGCGCTACGCCGTGTGGATCTCCGACGTCAACCGCACCTTCCGTGTCGCACGGACCGCCGATGTCCTGGCGGTCCACCTGCTGGCCCGCGACCAACGCGAGACCGCCGAGCTTTTCGGCGGGCGGTCCGGCGACGACGTCGACAAGTTCCGGCGCGTCCGCTGGCGGGAGGCGTACGGCGGGGCGGCCGTGCTGGAGGACGCCGAGGCGTGGTTCGTCGGCCGGGTCGTGGAGCGGATGCCGGGGGGCGACCACGTCGGTTTCGTCCTCGACCCGGTCGAGTGGGGCGGGCGCGGGAAGACCGCCGACGGCCCGCTGCTGCGGCTCGCCGACGCCCGCACCATCACGCCCGGGCATCCGGTGGACTGACACGCCCCCGCCGTCGGCGCCGCTCAGCGCGCGGTGCCCCGTTCGGCCAGCGCCTCGGTGACCGCCCGCACGCTGCGCGCGATGTGCTGCAACTGGAGCACCTCCGCCGCGTACAGCTTGATGGTGTGCTCGATGGCCGCCTCGTGCAGACCGAGCCGCGGCAGGTCCGCCCGGGCGGTCTGCAGCGCGGTGCGGGCCACCCGGATCTCGTGCTGGACCTGGATCTGCGCATGGCGGGCGAGCAGCACCGGATGCCGGATCAGGGCCGGATAGCCGGCGTAGCGCGCCGGGACCAGCTCGCGCAGCCACCTGGTGGCCGAGCGTTCCCAGTCGTAGCTGCCGGGCGTCTTGACCTGGCAGGGCCAGTCCGGGCTGATGCGCGTGGTCGTCAGGGGCATGATCATCGCTTCCGGGTGTGCGGCGTCGACGGGGTGGGCGACGGGTGGGGGCGGTCCCGGTCCAGGGGACGACCGGGACCGCCGCGGGCGTTCGCGCAGGCGACGCCCGACCGGAACACCCGGTGCGCCGGAGCGGGTAGGAGTCGGCGGCCGAGGTGTTCGCGGCAGGTGTGGACGCGCTCCGGGGCGGCCGGGTCGCGATCCGTGAGCAGTATTTATATATGCCTTCCGCTTTGCAAGACGTATGAAAACATTCATGCCTGCTTTGACAGGGATGGCCCCGTCTGCGCCCACCAATCCCCGGGTGGTTCAGTCGCGCAGGAAGAACTGGTGCTGGTCCGCGACCTGCTCGTACTCCTCCAGCCGCGCCTGCGTCCGCTCGGGATCGGCGTCGGTCATGGCTTGCAGCAGCGCCGCGCACATCACGCCCGGCGCCGCGTAGGAGTCGAAGACCAGCCGGGAGCCCGTGCCGGTGGCGAAGGTGACGTCGGCCTCGTCCGCGAGCGGCCCGAGCGCCAGGTCGGTGATCAGTGCCACCTTCAGCCCGGCACCGCGTGCCACCCGCACCGCGCCCAGGGTCTCGTGGGCGTGCCGGGGCATGGAGAAGGCCAGCACCCAGGTGCCGCCCGCCTCCCGGGACTGGAGCAGGGCGTCGTAGGCGACCGTGCCGCCCCGGGTGACCAGGCGCACGTCGGGGTGGACCCGGCGGGCCGCGTAGGCGAAGTACTCGGCGAGCGAGACGGAGATGCGCAGCCCGAGGACGGTCAGCGGCGCGGAGGCGGCCAGCTTGCGGCCGACGTCGATCACCCGGTCCGCGTCGGCGAAGTCGCGCCGCAGGTTCTCCAGGTTCTCGATCTCGGCGTCCACGGCCGCCTGCAACTCGTTGCCCCGGTACTCCTCGGCCGCGGACCCGCCCCGGCCGCCCAGCGCGATCGCCTGGAGTTGCTCCCGCAACGCCGGGTAGCCGCTGAAGCCGACCGCCGAGGCGAACCGCGTCACCGACGGCTGGCTCACGCCCACCCGGTCGGCCAGGTCGGTGATCGACAGGAACGCCGCCTCGGTGAGGTGCTCGATCAGGTACTGCGCGATGCGCCGCTGACCCGGGGAGAGGCGGGGCCGGTCGAAGAGCGTCCGGAGCCGGGAGGTGGGGGAGATCTCCGACTCCGGGGCGGCCCGTCCCGAAGTGATCGCCGACGCCTGTGCACGTGCCTGCTGCGGCGATGGCACGGGTGCGCCTCCCTTGTCTCCCATGTCTCCCACGGAGGTCAACATAGCTCACCCCCCGTGTTCGGCAGAGCGGACCGCCGCGCCCGGAAGGACGTCACCACACCCCCACCCGCAGGGCCCTCACCGCATCACCCCCGGACGGGGATAGCCCCCCGTCACCCGGGAACCCGCCGTCACGGAAGGACCCACCGACACGGACGAGGAGCCGACGTCATGACCGTCCCGGAAGAGAACCGGCCGAAGACCGACACCACCGACGACGTTCTCGGCCGGCGCCGGCGCGAGCGCGAGGAGGACGAGCCCCGTCCGCCGGGCGGCACCGGCCGGACCCTGCGCGAGGCCCTCGAAGAGGCGCACGTCCGCCCCGACGACTTCGACGAGGAGTGACCGCCTCACCCAGGAGCTGAGGGCGCCGGTCCCCGGGCGTCCGGCACCGCCCGCGCCGGTACCACCAGGTCGGCCCGGTGCCGGGTGGCGGCGACCAGGTCGGCGTTGCGCTGATCGGGGCCGAGCGCCCACGCGGCCGCGTCCTCGGGGGACTTGCCGAAGCGCTCGTGCCGCGCCACGAGCCGTCTGACGCGCTCCGGCTCCTCCAGCCCGCAGAACCACACCTCGTCGAGACAGGACCGCACCCGCGCCCAGGGGCCGCTCTCCAGCAGCAGATAGTTGCCCTCCGTCACCACCAGCCGGGCCGAGGGCGGCACCGGCACGGCCCCGGCGAGCGGCTGCTCCAGCACCCGTTCGAAACCGGGCGCGTAGACGACGTCGTCGTACCGCTCCGCGCGCAGCCGCTCCAGCAGCGCCGCGTACCCGGCCGCGTCGAAGGTGTCCGGCGCACCCTTGCGGTCCCGGCGGCCCAGCCGGTCCAGTTCCGCGTCGGCGAGGTGGAAGCCGTCCATCGGCACGTGCGCCACCCACGGTTCGCCCGTGCCGTTCAACTCCCGCACCAGAGACTCGGCGAGCGTCGACTTCCCGGCGCCGGGACTGCCCGCGATGCCCAGGATCGCGCGCCGCCCGTCACGGGGGAGCCGGCGGGCACGGGCGAGCAGGTCCTCGAAGGTCAGCGGCACACCGCACAGTGTGTCACCTGATCGGACCCGCCCCGGCGGGGAACTGTGGGGATATGACGACGCAGCTCGGACTCCCCGACGACATCAGGGCCTGCCTCTTCGACCTCGACGGGGTCGTGACCAGGACGGCGGTGGTGCACGCCGCCGCCTGGAAGGAGACGTTCGACGCCTTCCTGCGCGAGCGGGACGGCGCGGATTTCCGGCCCTTCACCGACTCCGACTACGACGAGTACGTCGACGGCCGCCCCCGCGCCGACGGCGTCCGCTCCTTCCTCGCCTCCCGCGGCATCGAGCTGCCCGAGGGGACCCCCGACGACCCTCCGGACGCGCGGACCGTCAACGGCGTCGGCAACCGCAAGAACGAGCTCCTCCTGGAGAAGATCCGCACCGACGGCGTCGAGCCCTACGAGGGCACGCTGCGCTACATCGACGCCGTCCGCGACGCCGGACTCGCCACCGCGATCGTCTCCTCCAGCGCCAACACCCGGGACGTGCTGCACTCCATCGACGCCGAGCGGCTGTTCGACGTGCGGATCGACGGCGTCGTGGCCCGGGAGCGGAACCTGCCGGGCAAACCACGGCCCGACACCTTCCTGGCCGCCGCCCGCGACCTCGGCGTCGAACCGTCCCGCGCCGCCGTCTTCGAGGACGCGCTGGCCGGCATGGACGCGGGCCGCTCCGGACACTTCGGCTACGTCGTCGGCGTCGACCGCGTCGGCCAGACCGACGCCCTCTACGCCCACGGCGCCGACCGCGTCGTCAAGGACCTCGCCGAGCTGGGAGGCCGCGCGTGATCACCAACCGGACATACACCGTGGAGCCCTGGCGGGTGCGCGAGACGGCGCTCAACCTCGACCTGCTTGCCCAGAGCGAGTCCGTCTTCGCCCTGTCCAACGGCCACGTCGGCTGGCGCGGCAACCTCGACGAGGGCGAACCGCACGGCCTTCCCGGCAGCTACCTCAACGGCGTCTACGAACTCCACCCGCTGCCCTACGCCGAGGCGGGCTACGGCTACCCGGAGTCGGGCCAGACCGTCATCAACGTCACCAACGGCAAGCTGCTGCGGCTGCTGGTCGACGACGAGCCCTTCGACCTGCGCTACGGACGGCTCGGCAAGCACGAACGCACCCTGGACCTCAGGCGCGGCGTGCTGGAACGCACCTGCGAGTGGACCTCCCCGGCCGGCACGACGATCCGGGTGCGCTCCACCCGCCTGGTCTCCCTCACCCAGCGCGCCATCGCCGCCGTGGAGTACGAGGTCGAGCCCGTCGACAGCCGCACCCGGATCGTCATCCAGTCCGAACTGGTCGCCAACGAGAGCCTGCCCAGCGCCGACGGCGACCCCCGGGCGGCCCAGGCGCTGCAGTCCCCGCTGGAACCGGAGGAGGACCTGGCCATCGGCTCCCGGCTGCGCCTGGTCCACCGCACCCGGCGCAGCGGCCTGAGGGTCGCCGTGGCCGCCGACCACGTCGTCGACGCACCCGGTGAGATCACCACGAGCAGCGAGAGCAACACGGACGTGTCCCGCCTGACCATCACCTCCGTCCTGGACCCCGGCCAGCGGCTGCGGGTGCAGAAGACCGTCGCCCACGGCTGGTCCGGCACCCGCTCCAGGCCCGCGATGAGCGACCAGGTGGAGGCCGCGCTGGCCGCCGCCGCCCACGGCGGCTGGGACGGCCTCGTCGCCGAACAGCGGGACTACCTCGACGACTTCTGGGCCCGCGCGGACGTCGAGGTGCACGGCGACGAGGAGATCCAGCAGGCCGTCCGCTTCGCCCTGTTCCACGTGCTTCAGGCCGGTGCCCGCGCCGAGCAGCGCGCGATTCCGGCCAAGGGACTGACCGGCTCCGGATACGACGGCCACGCGTTCTGGGACACCGAGATGTTCGTGCTGCCCGTCCTCACCTACACCGCGCCCAAGGCGGTCGCCGAGGCCCTGCGCTGGCGCCAGGCCACCCTGCCCGCCGCCCGCGACCGCGCCACCCAGCTCGGGCTGCGCGGCGCCGCCTTCCCGTGGCGGACCATCGACGGCTCGGAGGGCTCCGCGTACTGGCCCGCCGGCACCGCGGCCTTCCACGTGGCCGCCGACATCGCGCACGCCGCGGTGCGCTACACGGCGGCGACCGGCGACACCGACTTCGAACGCGAGACCGCCCTCGAACTCCTGGTGGAGACGGCCCGGTTGTGGCGCTCGCTGGGCCACCACGACCACCACGGCGTCTTCCACATCGACGGCGTCACCGGACCGGACGAGTACAGCGCCGTCGTCGACGACAACACGTACACCAACCTCATGGCGCGCTCCAACCTGCTCGCCGCCGCCGACGCGTGCGAACGCCACCCGGAGGAGGCGACCCGGCTCGGCGTCGACGAGGAGGAGAGCGCCGCCTGGCGGGACGCCGCCGAGGCCGTGCACATCCCCTACAACGAGGAGATCGGCGTGCACGAACAGCACGCCGGCTTCACCCGCCACCAGCGCTGGGACTTCGCCGGCACCGGCGCCGACCAGTACCCGCTGATGCTGCACTTCCCGTACTTCGACATCTACCGCAAGCAGGTCGTCAAGCAGTCCGACCTCGTCCTCGCCATGTACACCTGCGGCAGCTGGTTCGACGCCCACTGCGACGAGGACCAGATCGCCGCCAACTTCGCCTACTACGAGCCGCTGACCGTACGGGACTCCTCCCTGTCCGCGTGCTGCCAGGCCGTCGTCGCCGCCCAGACCGGCCACCTGCGGCTCGCCTACGACTACGCCACCGAGGCCGCCCTGATGGACCTCGCGGACCTGGAGCACAACACCCGCGACGGACTGCACATCGCCTCCCTGGCCGGTACGTGGATGGCGCTGGTCGCCGGTTTCGGCGGCACCCGGCGGGAGGGCGACAGCCTGCGCTTCACGCCCCGCCTGCCCGAGAAGTTCAGCCGCCTCGCCTTCCGGCTCCAGTTCCGCGGCCGGTGCCTCCAGGTGGAGATCGGTCCCGACCGGGCGTCGTACTCGCTGCTGGCCGGACCGCCCCTGACGATCCATCACCACGGGACCGAGGCGCGGGTGGACGGGGAGGGGCCCGTTACACTCGGCATCTCCGCGCCGAAGTGGCGTCCCACACCCGAACAGCCCCCGCACCGCCGCCCGGGCGTCACCGAGCGGTCGGTCCCGAGCGACGGATGAGCCCGCGCGACTGGCCGAGTTCCGCCCTGCGCGGCGATGGCGCGCGGGTTAGTTTGATCATGTTTCCGGGGATTCCGCACTGACGCGGTTCCGGGCTCCAGCCACAGGCGGCAGGAGGTGAAGGACGAGACACCCCGCGACGAGCGGGGGTGAGGGGTGCACGATGGCCGACGGCGCGAACGCAATTCTCGTCGGCGGACGCGGACGCCGCGGCGAGGCGGCGGGAAGCTCCGACACCCCCCGGCGACTGCGCGGCGACGTGCCGGTCGCGGTGGTGGCCGCCGTCTTCGTCCTGGCCCAACTGGTCTTCGTGCACCCCTCGATGGGCCTCGGCTGGGACGAGATCGTGTACATCAGCCAGGTCACCACCCACCACCCCGCCGCCTTCTTCAGCGCGCCGCGCTCCCGGGGCGTCACCCTGCTGGCGGCACCCGTCGCCTCCTGGTCGGCCTCCACCGAACTCCTGCGCGTCTACCTCGCCGTCCTCTCGGGCCTCGGTCTGTACCTCGCCCTGCGCGCCTGGAAGGGCCTGTTCCCGACCCGGGTCCTCGCCACGGCCGGCGCGTTCTTCGCCACCCTGTGGGTGACCCTCTTCTACGGCCCGCAGGCCATGCCCAACTACTGGGTCGCGATCGGCGCACTCGTCACCGTGGGCTGCGCCCTGCGCGCCCTGGGGGCCGGACGGGAGCGCGCCGGCCGGGGCGTGCTGTGGGGGGTCGCCGCCGGGGGCGTGCTGATGGCGCTGATGCGGCCCACCGACGCGGTCTGGGTGGCCCTGCCCCTGCTGGTCCTCGTCCTCGCGCGCCGCCACTGGCCGCTGCTGCTCGCCCTGGCGGGAGGTCTCGCGGCCGGGGGAGCGGAGTGGGTGATCGAGGCGTACGCCTGGTACGGCGGCCTCGGGGAGCGGCTGTCCCGGGCCTCCGAGATCCAGGGCGACCTCGGCTGGAACATCGCCGTCGACGACCAGCTGCGCAGCCTGGGCGGACGGGGCCTGTGCCGGCCGTGCACCGGAGCGATGCCGCACCCGGTCGTCACCCTGTGGTGGCTGCTCCTGCCGGTCGTCGCCGTCCTCGGCGCGGTCGTCGCGGTCCGGGCCCGCCGCGCCACCGCGACCCTGCTCCCCCTCGCCTGCGCCGTCACGGCCGCGGTGCCGTACCTGTTCATGATCGGCTACGCGGCGCCCCGCTTCCTCCAGCCCGCCTACGCCCTGCTCGCCGTCCCGGTCGCCGACGCGCTGTGGCACCTGGTCAAGGCCGGACGGGACCGCTGGCGGCCGGTGGCCGCGACGCTGGTCGCGCTCGCGGTGGCCGGGCACCTCGCGGTCCAGTTCTCGGTGCTCGTGGGCACCGTGAACCGCAACGTCGAGAGCCGCGAGGACTGGGCCCAGGTCGCCGACGAACTCCACCGGCTCGGGGTCCGCCCGCCCTGCCTGCTCACCGAAGACGAGTCCATCCCGGTCGGCTACTACACGGGCTGCTCCTCCGGCGCCACCAGCGGCAACAACGAGAACACCACCGCCGCCGAGATCGTGGACACTGCCCGGCGCATCCCGGTCGCCGTCCTCACCGGCCCCGGCGGCACCCCGCCCGCCTACGCCCGCGACTGGGCGTCGTACCGCGTCACCGACCTGGAGATCCGCATCGCACCCCCGGGTTAAAGATCGCGTATCGGGAAACGCGATCCGGACAGCGAGACGAACGAGCCGACGCAGCGCGAGAGGGAGGCAGCGATGGGCACGGACCCGATGGCCGACGACGCCTACCAGCCCACCGGAACCAACGAGGAGCAGGAGGACGCCGCGCCCCTCGACCTCCAGGACGCCGTCGACGAGCGGACCTACGACGACACGCTCGACGAGGGCTACTCCCCGCCGGAAAAGCCCCTGGGCGTGACCAAGCACGGCACCACGGCCGCCGAGCAGCGCGAGGGCGAGAGCCTCGACGACCGGCTGGCCGAGGAGGTGCCGGACGTGTCGGCACCCGACGGGGACGGGGTCGGCGACGCCCCCGACGGTGAGGGCGAACCGGTCGACCCGGAGGCGGGCACCGACCGGGCCGGCCGGCTGGTCGCCCCCGACGAGGGGGTACGCACCGACACCACCAAGGAGAGCGTCGCGGAGGACGTCGGCATCGACGGCGGGGCCGCGGGCGCCGAGGAGGCCGCGGTGCACGTCGTGGAGGACGAGACGGAGCTGCCCGAGCCCTAGGGCCTGGACGCGGGGGCGCCGGCCGGCCGCGGCGGGGGGGCGGGGGGCCCCCCCGCCGGGGCCCGGCGGGGCCCCGCGGTGGGGGGGGGGGGGGGGCGCGCCCCGCGCGCCCTGGGCGGGGCCCC
>NZ_JBIWJU010000024.1:0-31647 GCF_044765285.1 Streptomyces sp. NPDC102490 | reverse complement strand
TCGGTGGCCGACGCGCAGTTCGTGGCGTTGCAGCGGCGTGACCGGCCGCAGGTGGAAACAGCGCTGACCGGTTTGGCCCGGCTGTTCGTGGCCGGACAGGCGGTGGACTGGGCCGCACTGTATGCGGGGTCGGGTGCCCGGGTGACCGACCTGCCCACCTATCCCTTCCAGCACCGCCCCTACTGGCTGCCGCTGACCCCGTCGGGTGGGCAGGGCCCCGCCGGGCTCGGCCTGTCGGCACCGGGACACCCGTTGCTGACCACGGCCCTGGAACTCGCCGGTGGTGACGGCGCGGTCTTCGTCGGCAGGGTGTCGCTGCACACGCATCCCTGGCTGGCCGACCACCGCGTCGGCACCGCGGTGACCCTCCCCTCGGCCGCCCTGGTCGAACTGGCCGTCCGGGCGGGTGACGAGGCCGGCTGCTCCGGTGTCGCCGAGCTGGCGACCGGCGTCCCGCTGACCGTCCCGGACCGGGGCGCCGTCCAGGTCCAGGTGGCCCTCGCGGCGCCGGACGAGGACGGTTCCCGACGCATCACCATCGGGTCGCGCCCGGACGGGGACGACCCGTCCGCGGCCTGGGAGGTCCACGCCACCGGGCGGCTCACCGAGCCGGCCCAGGCCCCCTTGATCACCCTGGCCGACTGGCCGCCGGCCGACGCGGTACCGGTCGGACTCGACGGCCTCTACGAGCGGCTGGCCGAACAGGGCCACGTCCACGGGCCGGTGTTCCAGGGGCTGCGGGCGCTGTGGCGGCGGGGCGAGGACCTGTACGCCGAGGTGCGGCTGCCCGAGGAGACCGAACCGGACACCTTCGGAATCCATCCCGCGCTGCTCGACTCCGCGCTGCACGCCCTGCTCGCCGACGGGCAGGAGGTCGCGGGGCTGTCCTGGCACGGGTTCCACCTGTACGCCACCGGCGCGCGCGGGCTGCGGGTGCGGATCAGGTCCACGGGCGCGGACGCGTTCCGGCTGTGGCTGGCGGACGACGCCGGTGAACCGGTCGCCGAGGTCGGCATGCTGCGGCGGAGCCCGGCCCGGACCACCGGGAGCCCCGGTTCCGTGACCGGCGACTCGCTGTTCCACGTGGCCTGGTCGCCGGTGGCGCTGCCCGACCCGGACGACCTGGCCCCCGCCCGGCTGTCCGCGCTCGGGGACACCCCGCTGGACGGCCTCGCCCGCCGCGTCGGCAGCGTCGCGGAGGCCGCCGGGGACGTCCTGGTCGCCGTACTGGACGAGGCGGCCGGGGACGATCCGGCGCGGGCCGCGCACCGGGCGGCCGCCCGGGCGCTGGACCTGGTGCAGCAGGCGCTGGCGTCCGAGACGTCCCGGCTGGTGCTGGTCACCACCCACGCCGTCGCCACGCACGACGAGGAGGACGTCGCACTCGCTCTCGCCCCGGTGTGGGGCCTGGTCCGCTCGGCCCAGGTCGAGAACCCCGGCCGCGTCACCCTGATCGACCTCGACGGCAGCCCGGCCAGTGCCGACCGGCTGCCCGCCGCGATCGCGTCCGGCCACGAACAGCTGGCCGTCCGGACGGGCCGGGCGAGCACGCCCAGGCTGGCCAGGGTGCGCGCGTCGGACGCGGGTGCGGGCCGTCCCCTGCCCGACCCGCGGGGCACCGTCCTGATCACCGGCGGCACCGGCGCCCTGGGCGCCCTCTTCGCCCGGCACCTGGTCACCGACTACGGCGTCCGCCACCTCCTCCTGGCCGGCCGACGAGGCCCCGACGCCCCCGGCGCCGACCGCCTCACCGCCGAACTCACCGCACTGGGCGCCACCGTACGCATCGCGGCCTGCGACACCGCCGACCGCACCGCCCTCGACCACCTCATCCGCTCCATACCCGACACCCACCCCCTCACCGGCGTCGTCCACACCGCCGGCATCATCGACGACGGCATCCTCACCGCCCTCACCCCCGACCGCCTCACCACCGTCCTGCGCCCCAAGACCGACGCCGCCTGGCACCTCCACGACCTCACCCGCCACCACCCCCTCACCCTCTTCGTCCTCTTCTCGTCCGTCGCGGGCATCGTCGGCTCACCCGGGCAGGCGAACTACTCGGCGGCCAACCAGTTCCTGGACGCGCTCGCGCAGCACCGCAGGGTGGCCGGGCTGCCGGCCGACTCCGTGGCCTGGGCGGCGTGGGCGCAGTCGAGCGGGATGGCGTCCCGGCTGACGGAGGTGGACTGGGCCCGCGCGACCCAGGCGGGTCTGCGGCCCCTCTCCCCGGCCGAGGGCCTGGAACTGTTCGACGCGGCGCTCGCCGCCGCACCCGCGACGACGGTGCCGATGCACCTCGACCTCGGCCTGATCGAGCGGCAGCCCGGACCCGTGCTGCCCATGCTGCGGGGTCTGGTGCGCAGACCGGCCAGGCGCGTGGTCTCCGTGGCCTCCGCCGACAGCGGGCGGCTCGCCGAGCGCCTCGCCGGGCTCGACGAGTCCGGCCGGCAGGAGGTCCTGCTCGACCTGGTGCGCACCGCGGCGGCCACCATCCTCGGGCACGGCGGAACCGACCGGATCTCCCCCACCACGGTCTTCACCGACCTCGGCCTGGACTCGCTGACCGCGGTCGAGCTGCGGAACCTGCTGGAGAACGAGACGGGGCTGCGGCTGCCGCCGACGCTGCTGTTCGACCACAAGCACCCCGCGGCGCTGATCGCGTACCTGGACTCGGAACTGTCCAGCCGGAGCGAGACCGGGCCGACGTCCGAGGTGGACTTCGCCGCCGAGATACGGCTCGCCGAGGACGTGGTCCCGGCCGCGGAGGTCACCACCGTGGTCGCCGACCCGCGGCAGGTGTTCCTCACCGGGGCGACCGGGTTCGTGGGCGCCTTCCTCCTGCGGGAGCTGATGCGCTCGACCAAGGCCACCGTGCACTGCCTGGTCCGGGGCGCCGACGAGGCGGCGGCGCTGGAGCGGCTGCGGGCCAACCTCACCTGGTACGGCATCTGGGAGGAGATCGACACCGACCGGCTCACCGTCCTCACCGGTGACCTCGCCGAGCCCCGCCTCGGTCTCACCGAGGAGCGGTTCGACCAGCTGGCCCGCGAGGCCGACGTGGTCTACCACGCGGGCGCGACGGTCAACTGGCTGCACCCGTACCCGCTGTTGAAGGCGGCCAACGTGACCGGCACGGAGGAGGCCCTGCGGCTCGCCGCGCGGCACCGGACGGTCCCGCTGCACTACGTGTCGAGCACCGGGGTGTTCTCCGGTCCCGCCCCCGACGGCGGCGGGCTGACCCCGCAGCATCCGACCGGCCCGCCGGAGCTGCTGACCAACGGGTACCGGCAGACCAAGTACGTCGCCGAGAAGATCATCCAGCTGGCCCAGGAGCGCGGTCTGCCCGTGTCGGTCTACCGCGCGGACGTCATCTCCGGGGCGCAGACCAACGGCGCCTGCCAGACCCGGGACTTCGTGTGGCTGAGCCTCAAGGGCAGCCTCCAGGCCGGGGCGGTCCCGGCCGGTGCGAACGCCTGGTTCCCCATGGTGCCGGTCGACTACGTCAGCGCGGCCGTCCTGGAGCTGTCCCGTACGGCGGAGAACCGGACCTTCCACCTGTTCAACCCGGTGGCGGTCAGCTTCGCCGAGATGGTGGCGCGGCTGCGGGAAGCCGGCCATGTCCTGGAGGAGGTGTCCTGGGACGAGTTCGTGGCCGGGGTCCGCACCGACCGGGACAACGCGCTCTTCCCGACGATCGACATCTTCCGGGAGTACATGACCGCGGGCGAGGCGCTGTACATGCGGGTGGACGTCAGCGAGACGGAGGCCGCCCTGGCGGGCACGGACATCGCGTGCCCGCGGATCGACGCCGAACTCTTCGGCACCTACGCGGAGTTCTTCACCTCCACGGGCTACTTCCCGGCCCCCCGGGCCCGTAGCTGACCCGGCCGTCCCCCGGCCACCCGGCCCCTGCCCGCCGTCCCCACGGACGGTGGGCAGGGGCCTTTCCGCTGCCCACGCGAGGGGCCCCGGTGCCGGACGAACGCCCATGACGAGGGGATGTCATGGGCGCTCGGCCGGGACCGGGGCCCCGTCCGCGGCGGGTGGGCCGCGGGGTCACCGCCGCGTGGTGCTCAGCTGCCGTCCAGGAACTGGAACAGCTCCTCGTCCGTCGCGGCGGTGGTGTCGAGCCGGTCCCGGGACGGGTCGGCCGAGTCCCGGAAGGCGCGGATCCTCAGCAGCAGGCCCTCGACGCGTTCGGCGATGCGGTCCCCGTCCGGGCCGGTCACCGCAGACTCGGTCAGCGCCGTCTCGACCCGGTCCAGCTCGGTGAGCACCGAACCGGTCGGGGCCGTGTCCCTGGCGGCGAGTTCACGGACCAGCTCGGTGGTGACGGCCGCCGCGGTCGGGTGGTCGAACACCAGCGTCTGCGCCAGCCGCAGCCCGGTCGCGGCGCTGAGCCGGTTGCGGAACTCCACGGCCGACACCGAGTCGACCCCGAGGTCGGAGAAGGCGCGCTCGGGCTCGACCGTCCGTCCCGGCGCGTACTCCAGGACGCCGGCCATCTCCGTGCAGACCAGGTCGAGCAGGATCTCGTACCGGCCGTCCTCCGGCAGCCCGGCCAGCCGGTCGGACACCGGGACCGAGGCGACCCGGCGCGGGGTGCGCTGGCGGTTCCCCCGGCCCGCGAGCCGCCGCAGGATGGGCGGCACCTCCCGCTGGGCGCGCACCGAGGCCAGGTCCAGCGCGACCGGGACCAGCACCGGCTCGTCGCGGCCGAGCGCGGCGTCCAGCAGGGCCACGCCCTGCTCCCCGGAGGTCAGGGTCACGCCGAGCCGGGCCAGCCGGGCCAGGTCCACGTCGGTCAGGTGCTCGGTCATCGTGCTGCGTTCGGACCACATGCCCCACGCCAGCGACACACCCGGCAGTCCGCGGGCCCGCCGGTACTGCGCGAGGGCGTCCAGGTAGGCGTTGCCCGCCGCGTAGTTCGCCTGTCCCGCCGGGCCGATCAGGCCGGACAACGACGAGAACAGGACGAAGGCCGACAGGTCGAGGTCGCGGGTCAGCTCGTGCAGGTTCCACGCGGCGACCATCTTGGGGCTGAGCACCGCGTCGAGCCGCCGCGCGGTCAGCTCGGTCAGCACTCCGTCGTCGACCACGCCGGCCGCGTGGACGACGGCGGTCAGCGGGGCTTCGGCCGGGATGGCGGCGATCAGTTCGGCCAGGGCGGCGCGGTCGGCGGTGTCGCACGCGGCGATCTCTACCTCGGCGCCCAGCCGGGTGAGTCCGGCCGCCAGCTCCGCACTCCTCGGGGAGTCCGCGCCCGCGCGGCTGACCAGCAGCAGTCGCCGTACGCCGTGCGTGCTCACCAGGTGCCGGGCCACGACGGCCCCGAGCGTGCCGGTCCCGCCGGTGAGCAGGACCGTGCCGGTGCCGAACGCCGCCACGGGCGCCCCGTCGCCGCCGGCCTCGGCCCGGGCCAGCCGGGGCATCAGCACCCGGCCCGAGCGCAGTGCCAGCTGCGGCTCCTGGACGACCAGCGCGGCCAGTTCGTCCCAGGGGACCTGTTCGGTGTCCACGTCCAGGAGTCCGAACCGGCCCGGGTTCTCGGTCTGCGCCGTGCGGACCAGTCCCCACACGCCGGACTGGACGAGCCCGCCGAGCCGCTCCCCCGGTTCGGTGCCGATCGCCTCGCCGGTCACCAGGACCAGGGTCGCCAAGCCGTACCGCTCCCCGGCGAGCCACTCCTTCAGGACGCCGAGCACGGCGCCGGTGACCTGCCGGGCGTCCGGTCCGGCCGGGCAGCGCAGGAAGACCACGTCCGGGTCGGCGGGGACGTCCGCGAGGTCGTCGACGAGCGCCCACCGGGCGGACCGGTCCGGCTCCGCGGACACCCGCTGCCAGTCGACCCGGAACATCGAGTCCGTGGACATGCCCGGCGCGTCCGTCGGCATCGGCCGCAGCAGCAGGCTGTCGACCGACGCCACCGGCGCACCCGCCGGGTCGGCGAGCGTGAGGGACACCGTGTCCGCTCGGCAGGACGTCATCCGCACCCGCAGCGCGGTCGCTCCGACCGCCGACAGGGACACCCCGGACCAGGCGAACGGCATGGCGGCACCGTCCATCCCGTCGAGGAAGGGCCCGTACCAGACCGCGTGCAGCGCCGCGTCCAGCAGCGCCGGGTGCAGACCGAACCGCTCCGCGTCGGCCTCCGCCTCGGCCGGCAGGGCGACCTCGGCGAACACCTCGTCGCCGCGCCGCCACAGCGCCGTCAGACCCTGGAACGCGGGCCCGTAGTCGTAGCCCCGGCCGCGGAGGTCGCCGTACACGTCGCCGATCTCGACCTCCTGCGCCCCCTCCGGGGGCCAGACGGTGAGGTCGGACTCCGGCTCCGGGGCCCGTGCGGACAGCACGCCGTCCGCGTTGCGGACCCACTCGCCGCCGTCCGGCTGGGCGTGCACCGACACCGCCCGCCGGCCCGCGTCGTCGGCGGCCTCCACCACGACCTGGACCCGGGCGCCGGCCCCGTCGGCCAGCACGAGCGGGGTGTGCAGGGTCAGCTCGTCGAGCAGTTCGCAGTCGACCTCGTGCCCGGCGCGCAGCGCCATCTCCACGAACGCCGTCCCCGGCACGACGATCCGGTCCAGCACCGCGTGGTCGGCGAGCCAGGGCTGGCTCGCCGGCAGCAGCCGGCCGGTGAGCACGGTGGCGCCGGAGTCCGGCAGCGTGAGCACGGCACCGAACAGCGGGTGCTCACCGGCCGCCAGTCCGGTGTCCCGCAGGTCACCGGGTGCCGGTACGTTCATCCAGTACCGCTCGCGCTGGAAGGCGTAGGTCGGCAGCGGCACGGTGGCCGCGCCCGTCCCGGCGAACACCTGGTGCCAGTCCACCTCCCCGCCGTGCGCGTGGACCGCGCCGAGCGCGGTCAGCGCGGTGGCCGCCTCCGGGCGGTCGGCCCGCAGCACCGGCATCGCGACCGGCCGCGGTTCCCGCTCGGTGAAGCAGTCCTCGGTCATCGCCGACACCGTGGCGTCCGGGCCGATCCCGACGAAACGGGTGACTCCCTCGTCCTGGAGGCGGCGCATCGCGACCGCGAACCGAACCGGCTCGCGGACCTGACGCACCCAGTACTCCGCCGAGCAGACGCTCGCGACGGGCAGCGGTTCGCCGGTGACCGTCGACACGATCGGCAGCACCGGCTCGTGGAACGCCACCCCGGCGACCACCTCGCGGTAGGACTCCAGCATCGGGTCCATCAGGGGCGAGTGGAACGCGTGGCTCACCCGCAGCCGCTTGGTGCGCCGGCCCAGGGCGGCGAAGTGCTCGGCGCAGCGCAGGACCGCCGCCTCCTCCCCCGAGACGACGACGGAGTCCGGGCCGTTGACGGCGGCGACGCACGCCGCGTCGCCCGCCAGCACCTCGGCGACCTCCTCTTCGGTGGCCCGCACCGACACCATGGCGCCGCCCTCGGGCAGCCGCTCCATCAGCCGCCCGCGGGCCGCGACGACGCGGCAGGCGTCCTCCAGCGTCCACAGTCCGGCGACGAAGGCCGCCGACAGTTCGCCGATCGAGTGTCCGGCCAGCACCTCCGGCTGCACGCCCCAGGAGCCGAGCAGCCGGGTCAGCGCGACCTCGATCGCGAACAGGGCGGGCTGCGCCCACCCGGTGCGGTCCAGCAGGCCCGGCGCCGGGCTCCGTTCCGCGAGCACCACCTCGCGCAGCGGCCGGTCCAGCAGTCCGTCGAATCCGGCGCACATCTGGTCCAGCGCCTGCGCGAACACCGGGAAGGCCGCGTACAGTTCGCGGCCCATGCCGAGCCGCTGGGTGCCCTGTCCGGCGTACACGAACGCGGTACGGCCGGGCAGTTCCGTGCCCCGGACCACGGCGGGGGCGGTGCCGCCGGAGACGATCGCGCGCAGGCCGTCGAGGAGTCCGTCCCGGTCGGCGGCGACGACCGCGGCACGCTGCTCGAACGCGGTCCTGGCGGTCGCCAGCGAGTAGGCGACGTCGAGCGGTTCGTGGGACCGGACGGCGGCGAGCAGCCGCTCCGCCTGCCCGGCCAGCGCCTCGGGGGTCCGGCCGGAGAGCACCAGCGGCAGCAGGGGCAGCGTCCGGCCGGTCACCGGCTCGGCCGTCTCGCTCTTCTGCGCCTGCTCCAGGACCACGTGCGCGTTGGTGCCGCTGATCCCGAAGGAGGACACCGCGGCCCGCCGCGGTGCGCTGGTGACCGGCCAGGGGCGCCGCTCGGTCAGCAGGTCCACGGCGCCCGACGACCAGTCCACGTGCGAGGACGGGGCGTCCACGTGCAGGGTCTTGGGCAGGACACCGTGCCGCAGCGCCAGCACCATCTTGATCACGCCGCCGACCCCGGCGGCGGCCTGGGTGTGTCCGATGTTGGACTTCAGCGAGCCCAGCCACAGCGGGCGGTCGCGGTCCGTGCCGTAGGTGTCCAGGAGCGCCTGCGCCTCGATCGGGTCGCCGAGGCTGGTGCCGGTGCCGTGCGCCTCGACCGCGTCCACGTCCGCGGCGGACAGCCCGGCGTCCTCCAGGGCCTGCCGGATCACCCGCTGCTGGGACGGCCCGTTGGGCGCGGTCAGCCCGTTGGAGGCACCGTCCTGGTTGACGGCGCTGCCGCGCACCACGGCCAGGACCGGGTGCCCGAGCCGCCGCGCGTCCGAGAGCCGCTCCACCAGGAGCATGCCGGCGCCCTCGGCCCAGCCGGTGCCGTCGGCGGCGTCGGCGAAGGACTTGCAGCGCCCGTCCGGCGACAGTCCGCGCTGGCGGCTGAAGGCGACGAGCATGCCCGGGGTGGACATCACGGTGGCGCCGCCGGCGAGCGCCATCGCGCACTCCCCGCGGCGCAGTGACTGCACCGCCAGGTGCAGCGCCACCAGCGACGACGAGCACGCCGTGTCGATGGTGAGGGCCGGCCCCTCGAGTCCGAGGGTGTACGCGATCCGCCCGGAGGCGACACTGTTGGTGGTTCCGGTGAGCAGGTGGGCCTCGGCGCCGCCGGTGGCGTGGTGCAGCCGGGGGCCGTAGTCCGGAGACATCGCCCCCGCGAACACGCCGACCCGGGCGCCGCGCAGCGACGCGGGACGGATGCCGGCCTGTTCCAGCGCCTCCCAGGAGGTCTCCAGCAGCAGCCGCTGCTGCGGGTCCATCGCCGCCGCCTCGCGCGGCGAGATCCCGAAGAACTCCGGGTCGAACTCGGTCGCCCGGTGCAGGAATCCGCCGCGCCTGGTGTAGGTGCGGCCGTGCGCGTCCGGGTCCGGGTCGTACAGCGACTCGGCGTCCCAGCCCCGGTCGTCGGGGAAGTCGGAGATCGCCTCCTCACCGGCGTCCAGCAGCCGCCACAGATCGTCCGGTGTGTCGACGTCGCCGGGGAACCGGCACGCCATGCCGACGATGGCGACCGGTTCTCGGCTCGCTTCCTCGGTGTCCCGCAGCCGCTGTCTGGTCTCCTGCAACTCGGCCGTGACCCGCTTGAGGTACTCGACCAACTTCTCTTCGTTACTCACAAGACCTCCGGTCAGGACGTGCCGAGTTCGCCGTCGATGAGGTCGAAGAGCTGGTCCAGCGCCATCCCGTCCAGCTCTCGGGCCGCATCGGTGGGTGCGGGGGCCGCTTCGCCCGGCCCGGTCGACGGTTGGGGCGGCTCGGCCGGGCCCAGGGCCGCGCCGAGGTGGGTGGCGAGTGCCGTGGGCGTCGGGTAGTCGAACACCAGGGTGGCCCGCAGGCGCAGCCCGGTCGCCGACCCGAGCCGGTTGCGCAGTTCCACCGCGGTCAGCGAGTCGAACCCCAGTTCCTTGAAGGTGCGCCGGGGGTCGACCATGCCCGGGGTGTGGTGGGCCAGCACGGTGGCGGTGTGCTCGCGGACCAGGCCCAGCAGGGCCTCGTCCCGTTCCTCGCCGGGCAGCCGGGCCAGGCGGTCGGCGAGTGAGGCGGTGCCGGTCGCGGCGGCCGCGGCCTCGGCCCGCCTGACCCGCTCGCGCACCACCACGCGCAGCAGGGGCGGCACCGTGCCGTGGGCCCGTACGGCGGTCTGGTCGATCCGGGCCGGGACGAGCAGGGCCGTGCCGGAGGCGACCGCGGCGTCGAACAGGGCCAGGCCCTCCGCCGAGGAGAGGGCCGCCAGGCCCGCGCGCCGCATCCGGCCGAGGTCGGCGTCGGCGAGGTGGCCGGTCATTCCGCTCGCCTGCGCCCACAGCCCCCAGGCGAGGGACACGGCCGGCAGGCCCCGGGCCGCGCGGTGCCCGGCCAGGGTGTCCAGGAACGCGTTGGCGGCGGCGTAGTTGGCCTGGCCCGGCAGCCCGAGGACGCCGGCGACGGAGGAGAACAGCACGAACATCGACAGCTCGTGGCCGGCCGTCAGCTCGTGCAGGTTCAGCGCGGCGTCGACCTTGGGCCGCAGGACGCGTTCGAGCTGCTCGGGGCGCATCGCCTCCAGGACGCTGTCGTCGAGCAGTCCGGCGGCGTGCACGACGCCGGTCAGCGGGCGGTCGGCCGGGACCGTCGCCAGCAGTGCCGCCAGCGCGTCCCGGTCGGCCACGTCGCAGGCGGCCACGGTGACCGTCGCGCCCAGCCCGGTCAGCTCGGCGGCGAGGTCGGCGGTGCCCGGGGCGTCCTGGCCGCGCCTGCTGGCCAGGAGCAGGTGGGCCGCCCCGTACCGGGTCACCAGGTGCCGGGCGAACAGGGCACCGAGGGTGCCGGTGGCGCCGGTGATCAGTACGGTGCCGGTGGTGAGGTCGGGCCGGGTGGCCGGGGCGGTGGTGGCCCTGACCAGCCTGGGGACCAGCGGCCGTCCCTTGCGGAGGGCGAGTTGCGGCTCGCCGGTGGCCAGCGCGGCGGGCAGCGCCGCGGCCGACGCCTCGTGGCCGTCCAGGTCGACGACGACGAACCGGTCGGGGTGCTCGCGCTGCGCCGAGCGCACCAGGCCCCATACGGCGGCGCCGGCCACCCCGGGGTCCTCCGCCCGGTCCGCCTCGACGACCATCGCGTCGCGGGTGAGCAGCACCAGCTTCGACGCGGCGAACCGTTCGTCGGCCAGCCAGTCCTGGACCAGCCGCAGCGCCCGCCCGGCCAGGGCGTGGGCACCGGCCGCGGTGGACTCGCCGGTCAGCGCGGCCAGCACCACCTCGGGCACCGGACCGGAGCCGGCGAGGGAGCCGAGGTCGGCGTGGGAGGGCACGCCGACCCCGAGTGCGTCGGCGCCGACGACCGCCCCGGGCCGCGGTCCTGGCACGGTGTCCGGCACCTGGGCCTCGATCCAGTCCACCCGGAACAGCGCGTCCGGGGGGCCCGCGGCCGGTTCGCCGGAGGGCATCGGCCGCAGCGCCAGCGACTCCACCGAGGCGACCGGCGCGCCGGTGCCGTCGGCCAGGAGCAGCGAGAACGTGTCGTCGCCGGCCGGCGTGATCCGCACGCGCAGCGTGGACGCGCCGGTCGCCCGCAGCGACACGCCCTGCCAGGAGAACGGCAGCCGGCAGTCCGGGCCGTCCCCGACGGCGGCGTGCAGCGCGGCGTCCAGCAGCGCCGGGTGCAGTCCGAACCGGCCGGCGTCGGCGGCCGGCTCCGGCGGCAGCGCGACCTCGGCGAAGATCTCCGTGCCCCGCCGCCACCAGGAGCGCAGCCCCTGGAAGGACGGGCCGTAGTGGTAGCCGAGCCCGGTCCAGCGGTCGTATCCGCCGTCCCAGTCCACCGGGACGGCTCCCGGCGGCGGCCAGGCGGTCAGGTCGAACTCCTCGCCCGGGCCGGAGCCGAGCACCCCGCCGGCGTGCCGGGTCCAGCCGCCGGACCCGTCCGCGGGACGGGCGTGCACGGCCAGGTCGCGGCGCCCGGCGCCGTCCGGCTCACCGACCGTGACCCGCACCGCGACCCCGCCCTGCGGCGGCAGCACCAGCGGCACCTCGCAGGTCAGCTCCTCCACCCGGTCCAGGCCCACCTCGTCGCCCGCCCGGACGGCCAGTTCGACGAAGGCGGCGCCGGGCAGCAGCACCGTCTCGCCCAGGCCGTGGTCGGACAGCCACGGCTGGGCCTGCCCGGACAGCCGGCCGGTGAGCACCAGGCCGCCGGAGTCCGGCAGTTCCACCACCGCGCCGAGCAGCGGATGGTCCGCCGCGTCCAGTCCGGCCGCCGCCACGTCGGCCGGCCCTCCGGACGGTGCCGCGTCGATCCAGTACCGCCGCCGCCGGAACACGGTGGTGGGTACGTCGGTCCGCCGGGAGCCGGGGAAGACGGCGTGCCAGTCGGGGCGCACCCCGCGCACGTACGCCTCGGCCAGCGAGGTGGTGAACCTCTCCAGGCCGCCCTCGCCGCGGCGCAGGGAGCCGACCGCGACCGTGTCCCCGGCGTCCTCGACCGCCGCGATCAGCGCCGGGTGCGGGCTGACCTCGACGTACACCGAGTGCCCCTGCTCGGCCAGCAGGCCGACGGTCTCGGCGAAGCGGACCCGGTGGCGCAGGTTGCGGTACCAGTAGCCGCCGTCCAGGGCACGGGTGTCCAGCTCCCCGGCGGTCACCGTCGAGTAGAACGGGATGCGGGCGGGCCGCGGGGACAGCCCGGCCAGCACCTCGGCCAGCTCGTCCTCGATCCGCTCCACCTGCGCCGAGTGCGAGGCGTAGTCGACCGGGAGCCGCTTGACCCGCACTCCGTCGGCCTCGCAGGCGGCCACCCACTCGTCCAGCGCGTCCACGTCACCGGCGACGACCACGGCGCCGGGGCCGTTCACCACGGCGACCGACAGCCGGCCGTCCCAGCGGTCCAGCCGGGCGGCGGCCTCCTCCTCGGACAGCGCGACCGAGACCATGCCGCCGCCGCCGGACAGGGCCAGGATGGCCTTGCTGCGCAGGGCGACGACCTTCGCCGCGTCCGCCAGGTCGAGGGCGCCGGCCACGCAGGCGGCGGCGATCTCCCCCTGGGAGTGGCCCACCACCGCGGCCGGCTCCACACCGCAGGAGCGCCACAGGGCGGCCAGCGACACCATCACCGCGAACAGCGCGGGCTGCACGACGTCCACGCGCTCCAGCGCGTCCGCGTCGCCGAGCACCTCGTACAGGTCCCAGTCGACGTGGGGGGCCAGCGCCTCGGCGCAGGCCCGCATGGAGGCGGCGAACGCGGGGGCCGAGTCGAGCAGTTCGACCGCCATGCCGGCCCACTGCGAGCCCTGGCCGGGGAAGACGAAGACGACGCCGCCCGCGTCCCGCGCGGTGCCGCGCACCACTCCGGGTGCCTCGGTGCCGTCGGCGAGCGCGGCCAGCCGGGCGCGCAGCTCGGGCAGGCCGGCGCCGACGACGGCGGCCCGGTGCGGCAGCCCGGAGCGGGCGGTGGCCAGGGAGAACCCCGTGTCGGCCGGGGGCAGTTCGGGGTGGGCGTCGACGAAGGAGAGCAGGGCGGCGGCCTGGTCGGCCAGCGCGTCCGGGTCGCTCGCGGAGAGCACCCACGGCAGTACGGAACCGGACTGCGTCCCGGGCTCGTGGGCGGGCTCCGGGTCGGGCTCCGGCGGCGCCTGCTCGATGATCACGTGGGCGTTCGTGCCGCTGATCCCGAAGGAGGACACGCCCGCCCGGGGCACCCGGCCGGTCCGCGGCCACGGCCGGGTCTCGGTGACCAGCTCCAGGGTGCCGGCCGACCAGTCCACGTGCGGGGTGGGCTCGTCGGCGTGCAGCGTCTTCGGCACCGTCTCGTGCCGCAGCGCCTCGACCATCTTGATCACCCCGGCGACGCCCGCGGCGGCCTGGGTGTGGCCGATGTTGGACTTCAGCGACCCCAGCAGCAGCGGGCGGCCCGGCTCCCGGCCGCGGCCGTAGGTGCCCGCGAGCGAGTCGGCCTCGATCGGGTCGCCGAGCGTGGTCCCGGTGCCGTGCGCCTCGACGACGTCGACGTCCGCGGGGGACAGTCCGGCACCGGCGAGTGCCTGGCGGATCACCCGCTCCTGGGCGACGCCGTTCGGCGCGGTGAGCCCGTTGGACGCCCCGTCCTGGTTGACCGCGCTGCCGCGGACCACGGCGAGCACCCGGTGTCCGGCGCGCCGGGCCTGCGAGAGCCGCTCCAGCACCACGACTCCGGCGCCCTCGGCCCATCCGGTGCCGTCCGCGGCGGCGGAGAACGCCTTGCAGCGGCCGTCCTCGGACAGCCCGCGCTGGCGGCTGAACTCCACGAACATGCCGGGCGTGGACATCACCGCGACACCGCCGGCCAGGGCCAGCGAGCACTCCCCCGCACGCAGGGCCTGCACCGCCAGGTGCAGGGCCACCAGCGACGAGGAGCACGCGGTGTCGACGGTGACGGCGGGCCCCTGGAGGCCGAGCGTGTAGGCGATCCGGCCGGAGGCGACGCTGATGGTGCTGCCGGTCAGCCGGTAGCCGTCGGACTCGGCGTGCGCGGCGTGCAGGCGGGGGCCGTAGTCCTGGGCCATGGCCCCGACGAAGACGCCCACGGGGGTGCCGCGCCGGCTGCCGGGATCGATGCCGGAGCGTTCCAGGGCCTCCCAGGACGTTTCGAGCAGCAGCCGCTGCTGCGGGTCCATGGCGGCCGCCTCGCGGGGCGAGATGCCGAAGAACTCGGGGTCGAACCGGTCGGCGTCGTGCAGGAAGCCGCCCTGCCGGGTGTAGGACGTGCCGGCCCGTTCCGGATCGGGGTCGTAGAGCTTGTCGATGTCCCAGCCGCGGTTGGTGGGGAAGGCCGAGATCGCGTCGGTCCCGTCCAGCACCAGCCGCCACAGGTCGTCCGGCGACTCGACGCCGCCGGGGAGCCGGCAGGCCATGCCGACGATGGCGATCGGGTCGTCGGCCGGGGCGTCCGTGACGGGCTCGGCCGCCTCCTGGTCGCCGGAGGCCAACGTGACCAGGTGCCCGGCGAGTTCGGCCGGTGTGGGGTGCCCGTAGAGCACGCCGGTGGGCAGGGTGAGTCCGGTCGCGGCGCTGAGCCGGTCGCGCAGTTCCACGGAGGACAGCGAGTCGACGCCGAGTTCCTTGAAGGTCGTCCCGGGGTCGACCGCGTCGCCGCCGGCGTGCCCGAGCACGACGGCCAGCGTCGAACGCACCAGCGCGAGGGCCTCGGGTCCGGTGCGGGCCGCGGCGCCGGGGGCGGGACCGGCGGCGGGTGCGGTCGCGGCGGGTTCTTCGGCCGGGGCACCGGCGGCGGGCGCGGCGGCCGGCGCCGGGTCCGCGGCGACGGTCCGGGTGCCGGGGCCGGTGAGCCAGTGGCGCTCCCGCTGGAAGGCGTAGCCGGGCAGGCTCACCGTAGCGGCGCCGCGCAGCGCGAACACCTGGGCCCAGTCCACCCGGACGCCGCGTACGTACGCCTCGGCCAGTGAGGTCAGGAACCGCTCGGGCCCGCCGTCGTGCCGGCGCAGCGAGCCGGTGACGACGGCCGGTCCTGCGCCGGTCTGCTCCACGGTGTCCCGCAGGGCGGGCAGGAGCACCGGGTGCGGGCTGCACTCGACGAACACCGTGTGCCCGTCGCCGACCAGCGCGGTGGTCGCCTGCTCCAGCTCCACGGTCTGCCGCAGGTTGCGGTACCAGTACGCGGCGTCCAGTTCGGTGGTGTCCACCGGCGCGCCGGTGACCGTGGAGTAGAACGGCACCGCCGACGGCTGCGGCCGGATGCCGTCCAGCACGGCCAGCAGCCGTTCGCGGATCGCCTCGACCTGCGGTGAGTGGGAGGCGTAGTCCACGGCGATCCGCCGGGTCTCCACGCCCTCCTCGGTCCACCGGGCGACCAGTTCGTCCAGGACCTCGGGGGCGCCGGAGAGCACCACCGACGAGGGGCCGTTCGCCGCCGCGACCGACACCCGGCCCTCGTAGCCGGCGATCCGTTCGCGCACCTCGGCCGCCGACCGCAGCACCGACAGCATCGCGCCGCCGCCGGAGAGTTCCAGCAGCGCCTGGCTGCGCAGGGTCACGACGCGGGCGGCGTCCTCCAGGGACAGCGCGCCGGCCACGCAGGCGGCGGCGATCTCGCCCTGGCTGTGTCCGACCACCGCCGCCGGCTCGACGCCGCAGGAGCGCCACAGGGCGGCCAGCGACACCATCACCGCGAACAGCGCGGGCTGGACGACGTCCACCCGGCGCAGCGCGTCCTCGTCGCGCAGCACCTCGCTCAGCGTCCAGTCGACGTGCGGCGCGAACGCCAGCTCGCAGGCCCGCATCGACGCGGCGAACTCCGGTGCGGCGTCCATGAGGTCGACGGCCATGCCGGCCCACTGCGCGCCCTGTCCGGGGAAGGCGAAGACGACCTTTCCGGGCTCGCCGGCCAGGCCCTCGACCACGCCGCCGACGGGCTCGCCGCCCGCGAGTGCCGCCAGGCGCTGCCGCAGCTGCGCGCGGTCGCCGCCGACCACGACGGCGCGGTGCCGGAAGGCGGTCCTGGTGGTGGCCAGCGAGAGGCCGATGTCCGCGGCGGACGCCTCCTCCTCGTCGACGGCGGCCAGCAGCCGGGCGGCCTGCGCGCGCAGTGCCTCGGGGGTACGGCCGGACACCGGCCACACCAGTGCGCCGGGCGTGGCCCGCGGGTCGGCGGCGGGGGTGGGGGCCGGGGTGGCGGGTGCGGTGGCCGGGGGTTCGGAGACCACCAGGTGGCAGTTGGTACCGCCCATGCCGAACGAACTCACGCCCGCGATCAGGGGCTTGTCCGGGTGCGGCCAGGGGGTCAGCTCGGTCTGCACCCGCAGCCGGAGGTCGTCGAGGGGGATCTCGGGGGGCGGCTCGGTGAAGTTCAGGCTGGGCGGCAGCATCCGGTGCCGGATGCTCAGCGCCACCTTGATCAGCCCGGCGATGCCGCCCGCGGCCTCCAGGTGCCCGATGTTGGTCTTGACCGAGCCCACCGGCAGCGGCGTCCGCGGCGGCCGGTCGCCGCCCAGCGCGGCCCCGAGCGCCGCGGCCTCGATGGGGTCGCCCACCTTGGTGCCGCTGCCGTGCAGTTCCACATACTGCACGGTGTGAAGCCCGACGGCGGCCCGGCGGTACGCCTGGCGGACGACCTCCTCCTGCGCGGCCCGGCTGGGCACGGTGAGGCCGGAGTGCTCGCCCTCGCCCGCGCCGTCGTTGTTGACGGCGCCGCCCTCCAGGACGCAGTAGATGTCGTCGCCGTCGGCCAACGCGTCGGACAGCGGCTTGAGTACGACGGCGCCGCCGCCCTCGCCGCGTACGAACCCGTTGGCCCGGGCGTCGAAGGTGAAGCACCGGCCGTCCGGGGACAGGCCGCCGAAGCGGGACGCGCCGAGGGTCGTCTCGGCCAGGATGTTCAGGTTGACGCCGCCGGCGACGGCCAGCCGGCAGTCGCCGCGGCGCAGGCTCTCGCAGGCCGTCTGGACCGCGACGAGCGAGGAGGACTGCGCGGTGTCCACCGTGAGGCTGGGTCCGCGCAGGCCGAGGTGGTGGGAGATCCGGTTGGCGATGATCGCGCGGCGGCCGCCGGTCATGGTGTGCCGGCCGATCCCGGCCTCGCCGAGCCGGTCCTGGAGGGTGGCGTAGTCGTCGTACATGACGCCGACGATCACGCCGGTGTCGCCGCCGCCCAGGTCCGCGGGGAGGATCCGGGCGTCCTCCAGCGCCTCCCAGGCCAGCTCCATCATCAGGCGCTGCTGCGGGTCCATCGCCGCCGCCTCACGCGGTGAGATCCCGAAGAACGCGGCGTCGAAGCGGTCGATGCCGTCCACGAAGCCGCCGCGGCGGTGCGGCAGCTCGGCTCCCTGCCACCGGTCCTCGGGCGCCTCGCGCACGGCGTCGATTCCGTCGCGCAGCAACTGCCAGAATGCGCGGCCGTCGACGGCCCCAGGCAACCGACAAGCCAATCCGACCACGGCGATCCGTCTCATGCTCTCAGTCAACAAGGTGCGCCGACCGGACTGCTTGTTTCACGGAGCCAAAAGTCGGGAGCGAATCTGGTGACCGACGGCAATTCCGGCGGAAAGCATTGCGTCAAAAAATAAAAATACGCACCGGTATTACCCGGCGACCGTTTACCTGCCCCGATCGCCGGGTAATGCCGGTGCCTCAACCGACTCAGACGGACGGCCACACCGCGAGAATGGCCGAATATCGCCTCAGTACAGCAGAGTCATGGACGGGCGGACGTCCAGCAGCGCGCGGCTGTAGTCCTCGAGAATCATGGGCGCGTTCAGCGAGGTGTGCCGGCTCATGACCGCCATGTCGCGCCACAGGCGCTGGAGCGGGTTCGACAGCGCGAAGGCGCTGCCGCCGACGACGTCGAGCAGCTTCTCCACGCCCGCCCGCGCCTTCTCGTGGGCGGACCGCTCGTGCATGCGGATCCGCGCGCGCTCCGCCCACGGCACCGCCTGGGTCTCCGGTATGCCGTCGACGGACCGGCCGATCTCCGCCAGGTGCAGGGCGGCGGTCTCGATGAGGTGCGAGGCCTCGCCGAACCACATCTGCACCGCGGGGGCGTCGGCGGCCTTCTCGTAGTTGACGTAGGTGATCGGGCGGCCCTTGGCCAGCGCCTCCCTGGTCACCTCCAGCGCGCCCTGGGCCGCGCCCACGATCGCGGCGAGCGACTGGGCGCTGCCCTGGATGAGCATGCTGTCGCGCTCGTCCTCGCCCGGCAGGTCCGAGAAGCCGAACGGGACCGACCGGCGGTCCGGCACGAACACGTCCTCGGCCACGACCGTGTGCGTACCCGAGCCGGCCAGGCCGGCCACGTGCCAGGTGCGCTCGATCTTCAGGTCCGCCATCGGGACGATGACGCCCACGAGGTCCGCGGTCGGCGTCTCGCCGTCGTAGATGTTCACCACCGGGATGTAGGCCCAGTCCGCGATCTCACAGCCGGAGCTCCACGGGAAGGTGCCGGTGATCCGGTACCCGCCCTCGGCCTTGTACGCCTTGGTGGTGCCCAGGTGGGCCGTGGAGATCACGTAGGCGTCGGGGCTGCCGTCGAACATGTCCGCGACCGCCTCGTCCGACAGCGCGTTGAGCGCGAACCGGGTGGAGGAGGTGTCGATGGCCAGGTTCCAGCCGGCCGACCCGCAGGCCTTGCCGACCTCGGCGATGATCTTGAGGAGTTCCGGCATCGACAGCTCGTACCCGCCGAACTTGGCCGGCGTCGTGAGCCGGAACAGTCCGGCTTCGCGCAGCGCGACGACCACGTCCTCGGCGAGCCTGCGGTCCTCCTCGGTCTTCACCGCGTTCTCCCGGATCAGCGGGGCGAGATCGCGGGCGCGCTTGACCAGCTCCGCCGCGTCGACCGCCAGTCCGGTCGTTCCGTCCGCCCGCTCACCGGCCACTGCAGTCACGAAGTCCTCCTTCGATTGCGGGGCGAAGGTCCTCACCGATCCGGGAGGGCTCACCGCACCACGTCCTGCGGCCAAGTCAATCGGCTGGGGCCCGGGGCGGCTAAGCGCCGGGAACCCAGAAACCGGCCCCCGCACTGGCACTTGGGACCAAGTGCCGGCGGACGGCCGGTTTCCGGTTCGGCGGGAGCGGTCAGAGGCTGGGCACGGCGGCCGTCTCCCCGACCTCTCCCTCGCTCTGCGCGGTCACGTGGCGGTCGAAGAGCGCACCGCAGACCACGGCTCCGACGAGGAAGACCACCGCACCCCAGAAGAAGGCGGTGGTGTAGCTCTCCACCGCCGCCTCCGCGGCCAGCTGCGGAGTCGGCGTCTTGCCCTCGATGAAGGAGTCCGCCGCGGTGATCGCCAGGGTGCTCAGCAGCGCGGTACCGATCGAGCCGCCCACCTGCTGCACCGTGTTGACCAGGGCGGAGGCGGCACCGGCGTCCTCGGGCTGCACACCGACCGTGGCGACGGCGGCGCCCAGGGACACCACCAGGCCGAAGCCGACACCGGCGATCAGCGACGGCACCAGGATGCCGCCGGCGTAGGAACTGTCGGTGGTGAGCCGGCTGAGCCAGAACGACCCCACCGCGGCCAGCACCAGACCGGCCGGGATCAGGACGCGCACCCCGAGCTTGGGCTCCAGGACCGGCGGGATGGTGGTCGCGCCGATACCGATGCCGACGATCATCGGCAGGAAGGCCAGGCCGCTCTCGATCGCCGAGAACTCCAGGGTGAGCTGGAGGTAGTAGGTCAGGAACAGGAACTGGACGAACAGGCCGATGCCCAGCAGGAACATCGCCAGGTACGCGCTGCCCCGGTTGCGGTTGAGCACGATGCGCACCGGCAGCAGCGGGTTCCTGGAGCGCAGTTCGAACAGCACGAAGGCGACCAGCAGGACCACGCTCACCAGGAGGTAGCCCCACACGTCCACGCCGCCCCACTCGCCGTCGTCGGCGTTGGACAGGCCGTAGGCCAGGAAGAACAGGCCGAGCGAGGCCGTCACCGTGCCCGGCAGGTCGAGCTTCTCCGGCCGGTGCTCGGCCTGCTGGTTGTGCATGGTCATGGCCGAGCCGATGAAGACGACCGCCGTGAAGATCACGTTGACGTACAGGCACCAGCGCCAGTCCAGCCAGTCGGTCAGCGCGCCGCCGAGGACCAGGCCGAGCGCGAGCCCGCCGCTGCCCAGGGCGCCGTAGACGCCGAAGGCCTTGACGCGTTCCTTCGGGTCCTTGAACGCGGTCAGCAGGAACGACAGCGCGGCCGGCGCGACGAGCGCGGCGAACGCGCCCTGGAGCGCACGGGCGGTGACCAGCATGGCGAAGCCGTTGGCCGCTCCGCCCAGCACGGACATGAGGCCGAAGCCGACGATCGAGATCATCAGCGACCGCTTGGCGCCGATCAGGTCGACTATCCTGCCGCCGAGCAGCAGGAGGCTTCCGAAGGCGAGCGCGTAGGCCGTGACGACCCACTGCCGGTCTCCGTCGGCGAACCCGAGGTCGGCCTGCGCCGACGGCAGCGCGATGTTGACGACCGTCGTGTCAAGGAAGATCGTTAACTGCGCGATCCCGATGACCGCCAGGATCTTCCAGCGATTGGCGTGGTGGGGGTCGGGGGGACCCTCCGACGCCACCTTCGGCTCGGCATCTGCTGACTCTGACATTCGACTTACCCTCTGTTGATCAGGCCGGACCATGGGGGACGGTTCGGCAAACCGGTCTTCGGCAGACGTCAGGTGGAGATCGTCTGGAATCCGTGCTGGGCGGCGAGTTCGACAATGGCGTGCACCTGCTCGCCAGTAATCGGTCCGTCTCCCGTAGATCCATTGCTCCCGGACAACGCGAGTGTGGCCACTTCCGCCACCCCTGCCAACAATTCACCCGCACCCAGTGAGGCACTGACGCCACGCGGCAGAATACCTTGATTGACTACGGAAAGCACACCGCCCCGAACGTAATGCACATCGTCTCGGGAAGTGGTCACACCAGACTCGGCACCGGAACCGAAAAAGGACACATCGCAGACGATCGCGCCATCCGCGAGATGTTTTTCGCCAAGTACCGGAACGGGGCTTGAATGTGCCGTGAACACCGCCTGGGCATCCCGCACCGCCGAGAGATCGTCCGTCACCGTGACGAACGGATTCACGTCGTACGTCTCGGCCAGGTGCGCGGCGATGGCCTCGCCGCTGGGCTCGTCGCCGGACCGTCCCGCGGCCAGCCAGCCGGCCACGAGCGGCTCGGCGGCCAGCAACTTGGGGATGCCCAGCAGGTCGCCACCGGCCGCGATCTGCTCCCACGCCTCCTGGTAGATGCGCAGTTCGGTGGCCCTCAGCCGGTCGGCGGAGCCCTCGCGTCCGCTGCCCACCAGGATGACCCGGGGGACCTCGGCGGAGATCATCGCGGCGAGGGCCGAACCGATGCGGCCACCGGCCCCGACGACCGCCACGGTCAGGCCGTAGACCTCGCCGTACTTCTCGACGCCGACCGTGTGGGCGGCGATCAGGGCCGAACCGACGGTCAGCGCGCCGCCGGTCGTCAGCTGGACCCCGGGCACCCTGAGCGCGCTGCCGTGACCGGCGGCCTGGCCGAGACCGAACCCGAGTCCGACGGTCTCGCAGCCGTCGGCCTTCGCCGCGCGCACCCGGCGGTCGAGGTCGGCGCCGATCAGGAAGGTGTTCCCGGTGACCTGGTACTCGCGCAGCTGTTCCTCGGTCACCAGCAGCGGGTACACGCTGAGGTCCACCGAGGTGCCCTGCGGCGAGTCGAAGCGGACCGGCGCGAAGGCGGGAAGGTCCTTGAGCAGTTCGGAGCGCCTCACGTAGGCGATCAGCCGGTCGTCGTCCAGGTCGGCCAGCGAGGGCTCGATCTCCCGCAGCGTGTCCGGGGTCAGCACGTAGCTGACCAGTCCGGCCTTCCGCTCGGCCGGGGCCGTCTCCTCGGCCGCCCCGGACCGGAAGTCGCGGATCTCCCGGGGCAGTTCCCCTGCTCCGGTCAGCGGGTGGACCAGCGGCAGCGCGTCCTGGTTGCGCAGGATCTCGCAGACCTGGACGAGACCGGTGCGCAGCTGCTCGATCTCCTCGTCGCTGATGTGGATCGACGGCTCGATCCGCAGCATGTTCGGCACGCTCGCCGTCGGGCCGGTGCGGATGCGGTGGGCCAGGTGCAGATAGCTGCCCAGCTGGAAGACGAGCAGACCGGCCTTCGCCCGCTCCCGGATCAGCGGCGACGAGGACTGGCTCTGGTCGGCGAACTCCAGCCCGATCAGCAGGCCGCGGCCGCGCACGTCGACGACGACGTCGGAGTACTCCTCGGCCAGCTCGCGCAGCATGCCGAGGATGCGCTCGCCGCGCTCGGCGGCGCGCTCGTAGGCGGCACCGTCCTCGGCCTCGAGCAGTTCGAGCGTGCGCAGCGCGAGGGCGGTGGTGAAGCCGTCCTTGGCGAAGGTCGAGCTGTGCACCAGCTCGAACTCGGGGCGGTAGCGCGACTGGCGGACCAGCATCGCGGAGGTCTTGCCGATGCCACCGCCGAGCGACTTGCCCAGCAGGAAGTAGTCGCCGACCAGCCCGATGTGGGCGCTGGCGAAGAACGCGCCGGTGCGCCCCATCCCGGTCTGGATCTCGTCGACGACGATCGGGCAGGCGATCTCGTCACAGATCTCCCGCAGGCGGGCGGCGTACTCGGCGGTCAGCTCGTAGATGCCGCCCTCGCCCTGGATCGGCTCGACGATCAGCCCGGCGACGACCGGGAAGTCCCGCTCGACCAGCGTGACCCGGCCGTCCACGACCCGCACGTCGAGCACGGTGACCCGCTGCTCGGCGGCGGCCTTCTCGAAGGCCCCGGCGTCGTTCGGCGGCACGAACCGCACCGCCGGGCCGAGCGCGGCGAAGGCCGCCCGGAACAGCGGGTTGTACGTGAACTGGGTGCTGCCGACGAGCTTTCCGTGGAAGGCCCGCTCCAGGGCGAAGAAGACCGGGCTGGTCCCCGCCCGTGCCATGTTGTGCGCGGCGACGGCGCCGAGCAGCGCGCCGAACTCCTCGGCATTCGTGGGCACCGGCACGTCACCGGGGAGCAGCGAGGTGTCGTCGGGCAGCTGGGCGGTGCCGCCGGCCACCGCGGCCAGCGCCGCCGAGGCGTTCCACTCGATCTCCTCGACCAGCGCCTTGATCCGCAGCGCGCGGTCGAACTCGCAGTGCTTGACCGCCGCCTCGACCGCCTCCGCACCGCTGTTGGCGAAGATGACCGAGTACGGCTCGGCCCCCGGCAGCTCCCGGCCGAGGATGCCGTTGAGCACCGCGCCGACCCGGTCGGCCACCGGGTGGGCGGAGTGCTGCGAGTGCACCGGGGTGCCGTTGTCCAGCAACTCCTTGGCGTGCGCCACGATCTGCGGGTGGTTGTGCCCGAGCATCAGCGAGCCCCAGCCGCCGAGCAGGTCGAGCACCTGCACTTCCGCGCCCGTGTCGTCCCGGTAGAACAGGGAGTTCTTCTCGGCCCGGACGTACTCGGCGTCCAGGCCGAAGGTGCCCAGCATTCCGGTGAGCAGTGCTTCGGCGTATCGCGTGGGTGCGTTCACCATGTCTCCTGATGTCTCCTGCGGTTTCAGCGGTTCGGCTGTGCGGTGGAGCGGCCCAGCTCCCGGTCGATGAAGTCCAGGACCTCGTTCTCGGTGGCGTCGGTCAGGTCGGTCTCGCCGGTGCCGGTGACCGCGTCGGGCCGCGCGTCGGTCCAGGCCTTGTTCCAGCGGGTGAGGATGGTGGAGAGCCGGGCGGCGATCTCGGTGTGCCCGGACTCCGCGTCCTCGGCTCCGTCGACCGGGACCGCCATCAGGACGGCCTCCAGCTTGTCCAGTTCCGCCAGGGCGGAGCGCCGGCTCGTCCCGTCGGTGAGGTCGAGCCGTTCGAGCAGGTGGTCCACGAGCACGCCGGGCGCGGCGTAGTCGAAGACCAGCGTGGTCGGCAGCGACAGTCCGGTCTGCTCGGCCAGCCGGTTGCGGAACTGCACGGCGGACAGCGAGTCGAACCCGGAGTCCCGGAAGGACACCTCCCACTGCAGGCTCTCCGGCGCCGCGTGGCCGAGCACGCCCGCCGCCTCGGCCCGCACCAGGTCGCTCAGGTACCGCTCGGCCTCCGCCCGGCTCATTCCGGCGAACCGGTCGGCGGGCAGGTCGGCGCCCACCTTGCGGCGCTCCGCGCGCGGCACCAGGGACCGCAGCACCGGCGCGACCGGCGTGCCGGAGCGGCGCAGCGCGGGCAGGTCGAGCGGGGCCGGCGCGACGACGGCGTGCCCGGTGCCGAGCGCGACGTCGAACAGGTCGCGGGCCTCGTCCTGGGCGATCACCCGCAGTCCGGGCCCGCCGCCCGCCACCATCCGGCCCCAGGCCAGCGAGACGGCGGGCAGTCCGGCCGCCGCGCGGTGCGCGGCCAGCGCGTCCAGGGCGGCGTTCGCCGCGGCGAAGTTGGCCTGTCCGGGACTGCCGAGCATGCCGACCACCGAGGAGAACAGCACGAACAGCGCGGGCGGCGCGTCCGCGGTCAGCTCGTGCAGGTGCCATGCGGCGTCCACCTTGGGCCGCAGCACGTTCGCGACCCGCTCCGGGGTCAGCCCGGTGAACACCCCGTCGTCCAGGACGTTCTCGGTGTGCACCACCCCGGTCAGGGGGTGGTCGGCGGGGACCTCGGCGAGCAGGGCGCGTACGGCCTCCCGGTCGGCCAGGTCGCGGGCGGCGACCGTGACGCTCGCGCCGAGGGCGGCCAGTTCCGCGCGCAGGCCCTCGACGGACGGGGCCGAGCCGGGCGGGCAGGCGAGCAGCAGGTGGGCCACGCCGTACCCGGTGACCAGGTGCCGGGCGAACAGCGCGCCGAGTTCTCCGTCGGCGCCGGTGACCAGCACCGTGCCGCCGGCGGCCGGCACCGGGGCGGGCGCGCCGGACGCGGTGGCGGGCGTGAGCCGCGGCGCGAACATCCTGCCGCCGCGCACGGCGAGCTGGGGCTCCCCCGTCCGGGCGGCCAGGAACAGCAGCTCGGCCGAGTCCTCCGCGTCGTCCAGGTCGACCAGGACGATCCGGTCGGGATTCTCCGCCTGGGCGGACCGCAGCAGGCCCCACACCGCGGCACCGGCCGGGTCGCGGACCTCGTCCCCGGCGGCGACGGCCGTCGCGCCCCGGGTGACCACCATCAGGCGGTTGTCCGGCAGATCCTCCTGCGCCAGCCACGACTGGGCCGCGTCGAGCGCCCGCCGTACGGCCCGGTGCGCGGCGGCCACGGGGCCGTCGGCCGGGTCCGGCGCGGAGGGCTGGAGGACGAGCACGTCCCACGGGGTGTAGGAGGCCGCCGCCTCGGCGACGTCGTCGAACCGCAGCGGCGCGAGATCGGCCAGGTCGCCCGGGTCGTCGCCGAGCAGCGCGAGCAGGCTCTCCGCCTCCTCGTCGTCCGCGTCCACCGGCTCGACGGGGACCCATTCCAGGGCGAGCAGCGAGGCCGCGCCGGCGGGCGCGGACGCCGGGTCGGCGCCCGCGGACAGGTGTACCGTTCCGGGCCGCACCGTCCCGGCGACCAGCACCGGCAGGCCGGACTCGTCGAACGCCTCCAGCCGGAAGGAGTCCGCTCCGGAGGGCGTGAGGTGCACGCGCAGGGTGGTCGCACCGGTCGCGTGCAGGGTGACGTCCGTCCAGCCGAGCGGCTGGCGGACCGTGCCGTGCGGCGCGTCGCCGAAGTCGCCGTCGAGCAGCGGCTGCACGGCCGCCTCCAGGACGGCCGGGTGGATGCCGAACCCGTCGGCACCGGCGGTCGCCCGCTCGGGCAGCCGGACCTCGGCGAACAGTTCGCCGCCCCGGCGCAGCACCGACTCCACGCCCTGGAACACCGGGCCGTAGCGGTACCCGGCGTCGGCCAGGTCCGCGTAGTCCCAGTCCACGGCGCGGGCCCCGGCGGGCGGCCAGACCGCCGGTTCGGCGTCCGGCAGGTCGACGGCCGGGGCCAGCGTGCCGGTGGCGTGGCAGGTCCACTCCCCCGGTGCGCCGCCGGTGCCCGGTGCGTCGGCGGGCCGGCTGTAGACGCCCACGGTCCGCCGCCCGGCCGCGTCCGGGGCGCCGGTCACGACCTGCGTCCGTACGCCGCCCCGCTCGGGCACGACGAGCGGCTCGGTGACCGTGAGGTCCGCCAGCACCGGGCGGTCGACGGTGTCGCCGGCCCGGATGGCCAGGTCCACCAGGGCCGCGCCGGGCAGCACCGGTACGCCGGAGACGACGTGGTCGGCGAGCCAGGGGTGGGTGGCGAGCGAGAGGTGGCCGGTGAACACCCACTCGTCCCGGCCCGCGACGGCGACCGGCTCGCCGAGCAGGGGGTGCCCGCCGGCCGGGCCGGCCGCCGGACGCGCGGCCTCGGCGGAGGCGGCCGGCCAGTACCGGTCCCGCTGGAACGGGTAGGTGGGCAGGTCGGCGCGGCGGGCCCCGGTTCCGGCGAACACGGCGGTCCAGTCGACGGTGGCGCCGGAGGTGAACAGCTCGCCGACGCCTTCGAGCACGGTGCGCACCCGTGACGTGCCGTCCTGGAGGAGGAGCACCGAACCCTCGATCGCCCGCCGGGTGCCGGACTCGACGAAGCGGGTCACCCGCTGCTCCCGCATCCACCGCTCGGCGGCGGCCGTTCCCCCGGTCCCCGGTGCCCCGGGCGCGTCGCCCGCGGCGATCGGCCGGCCGGTGCGCAGCGACACCACCGGGATGCGCGGTTCCGTGTACTCCGTACCGGTCCCGTCGGCGCCGGCGAGCAGCCGGGCCGCGTCGGCGGCCCGGAGGGCCCCGACGGCATGGGCGGCGGCCATCTCGCCGATCCCGGCACCGGCCACGCAGCCGAACGCGACGCCCCAGGACTCCAGCAGCCGGAACAGCGCGACCTCGGCGGCGAACCGGGCCGCGTTCTCGCCCTGTTCGCCCCCTTCGGCCGGCGTGCCCAGCTCGGCGAGGGTCTCGTCGTACGCCTTGGCGTACACCGGCAGGGTCTCGTACAGCTCGGGCTCGGGTCCGGCGGCGGACGCGCCGGTGAACAGGAACGCGGTGCGGCCGTCGTCGGCGGCGGGCGCGTCGCCGTCGGCGATCGCCCGCAGCGCGGTCAGGGCCTGCGGGCCGCCGCCGGTGACGAGTACCGCGCGGTGGTCGAAGACCGCGCGGGCGGCGAGCGAGGAGCCGACGTCGAGCGGGTCGGGGGCGTCGTCGGCCGCCGCCACGGCCAGCAGCCGGGCGGCCTGCTCCCGCAGCGCGGCGGGCGACTTGGCCGACAGCACCCAGGGCACCACCGGCAGGGTCACCGCCTCGGTCACCGCCACCGGGGCCGGTTCCTCGGGGGCCTGCTCCAGGATCACGTGGGCGTTGGTGCCGCTCAGCGCGAACGCCGACACCGCGGCCCGGCGCGGCCGGTCCCGTTCCGGCCACGGGCGGGCCTCGGTCAGCAGCTCCAGCGCTCCCGACGACCAGTCCACCGCGGGCGTCGGCGTCTCGACGTGCAGGGTCTTGGGCATCACGCCGTGCCGCATGGCCATGATCGCCTTGATGAGCCCGCCCGCTCCCGCCGCGTGCTGGGCGTGCCCGATGTTCGACTTCACCGAGCCCAGGCGGACCGGGTCGTCGGCCTGCCGGGCCCGGCCGTAGGTCGCCATCAGGGCCTCGGCCTCGATGGGGTCGCCGAGCTGGGTTCCGGTGCCGTGGGCCTCGATGAGGTCCACCTCGGACGGGGCGACACCGGCGTTCGCCAGCGCCTGCCGGATCACCCGCTGCTGCGACGGACCGTTGGGCGCCGTCAGGCCGTTGGAGGCGCCGTCGGAGTTGACCGCGCTGCCCCGGACGACCGCGAGCACCTGGTGCCCGTTGCGCCGGGCGTCGGACAGCCGCTCCAGGACGAACAGGCCGACGCCCTCGGACCAGCCGGTGCCGTCGGCGGACGCGTCGAACGCCTTGGACCTGCCGTCGGGCGACAGGGTGCGCTGCCGGGAGAACTCGATAAATCCGATGGGCTGGGCCATCACCGTCGCGCCGCCCGCCAGGGCCAGACCGCACTCGCCGCTGCGCAGCGCGTTGGAGGCGAGGTGCAGGGCCACCAGCACCGAGGAGCACGCGGTGTCGATGGACAGCGTCGGCCCCTCCAGGCCGAGGGTGTAGGAGATCCGGCCGGAACCGAAGGACGTGGTGGAACCGGTCAGCAGGTATCCCTCGGCGCCGCCCTCGGCCGCGCCGGCCCCGGCCCCGTAGTCCTGTGCGGTCAGGCCGGTGAAGACGCCGGTGTCGCTGCCGCGCAGCGAGTGCGGGTCGATGCCGCCGCTCTCCAGCGCCTCCCAGGAGGTCTCCAGCAGCAGTCGCTGCTGCGGGTCCATCGCCAGCGCCTCGCGCGGCGAGATCCCGAAGAACGACGCGTCGAACCCGGCGGGGTCGTCGATGAACCCGCCCTGGCGCGTGTAGAAGGTGCCGGGGGTGTCCGGGTCGGGGTTCCAGAGCCCTTCGATGTCCCAGCCGCGGTCCTCGGGCATGTCCGCGATCGCGTCCACGCCGTCGGCGACCAGCCGCCACAGGTCCTCGGGGGTGGTGACCCCGCCGGGGAAGCGGCACGCCATCCCGACGACGGCGATGGGTTCGTTCTCGCCGCCGGTTCCGGTGACCGAGGCGGCGACGGCGGCGGTCTGGGCCGGCAGTTCGTCGCTCAGCTCGGCCAGTACGTGCTCGGCGAGGGCCGCGACCGTCGGGTGGTCGAAGACCACTCCGGGCGACAGCCGCAGACCGGTCGCCGAGGAGAGCTGGTTGCGCAGCTCGACGGAGGTCAGCGAGTCGAAGCCCAGGTCGCGGAAGGGGACGGTCTCACCGACCCGTTCGCCGGGGCCGAAGCCGAGCACCGCGGCCACCGAGCTCCGCACCAGGTCGGCGACCTGGTCGAGCCGTTCGTTCCTGGGCAGGGCGGCCAGCCGCGCGGCCAGCGCCCCCTGGTCGCCCGCGCCCCGCCGGACCACCCGGCGGGACTGGCGTCCGACCAGGCCCCGCAGCATCGCCGGAACCGGGTCGGTACCGGCCCGCAGCGCCCTGAGGTCGAGCTGTACGGGCAGGCTCACCGGCCGGTTCGTCGCCAGCGCCCGGTCGAACAGCGCCGTTCCGGTGGCCGGGGAGAGCGGCCGCATCCCCGACTGCCGCAGCCGGCCGACGGCGTCGGCCCCGGACTGGATGCCGCCCTCCGCGTCCCACAGACCCCAGCCGAGCGAGACGGCGGGGAGCCCGTGGGCACGGCGGTACTCGGCCAGCGCGTCCAGGAAGTGGTTGGCCGCCGAGTAGCCGGCCTGGCCCGCGTTGCCGAGCGTGCCGGCGAGCGAGGAGAAGAGGACGAAGAGGGTGAGGGGGTGGTGGCGGGTGAGGTCGTGGAGGTGCCAGGCGGCGTCGGTCTTGGGGCGCAGGACGGTGGTGAGGCGGTCGGGGGTGAGGGCGGTGAGGATGCCGTCGTCGAGGATGCCGGCGGTGTGGATGACGCCGGTGAGGGGGTGGGTGTCGGGTATGGAGCGGATGAGGTGGTCGAGGGCGGTGCGGTCGGCGGTGTCGCAGGCCGCGATGCGTACGGTGGCGCCGAGTGCGGTGAGTTCGGCGGTGAGGCGGTCGGCGCCGGGGGCGTCGGGGCCTCGTCGGCCGGCCAGGAGGAGGTGTCGGACGCCGTAGTCGGTGACCAGGTGCCGGGCGAAGAGGGCGCCCAGGGCGCCGGTGCCGCCGGTGATCAGGACGGTGCCCCGCGGGTCGGGCAGGGGACGGCCCGCACCCGCGTCCGACGGGGGCTGCGGGGCCAGGCGCGGCACGCTCACCGCGCCCGCACGCACCGCGACCTGGTCGAGGCCCGCGTCCAGCACCGCGGGCAGGACCCGCGCCGAGGCCGGGTCGTCGTCGAGGTCGGCCAGCACGATCCGCTCGGGGTGCTCCGCCTGCGCGGACCGCAGCAGACCCCATACGGTGGCGCCCACCAGGTCCGGTGCGGTGTCCTCGTCGCCGGGCACCACCGCGCCGCGGGTCAGCACGACCAGACGGCTCGTGCGGAACCGGTCGTCGGCCAGCCACCCCTGCACCAGTTCCAGCACCTCGACGGCGGTGTCACGCACCGGCGCGAGGACCTCGCCGCCGGGCGGGGCGGCGTAACCGGCGACCAGGACGTCGACCCCGGCCGCGTCCGCCAGCGTGTCGTGGCGCTCGGCCCCGAGCGCTTCGGCGAACTCCCCGCCGACGGTGCCGAGCAGGGCCCACCGTCCGGACGGCTCGACCGGGCTCAGCTCGGCCGGGGTCCAGTCGAGGCCGTAGAGGGAGCGGGCGCTCTCGTCGTGGCCCTCCGGCTGGTCGGCGGAGACCGGGCGGGCCTCCACCGACCGCACCTCGGCGACCGGCCGGCCCGTCTCGTCGGCGAGCTGCACGTGGCAGGAGGTCGCGGAGTCGGCCTCGCCGTCGATGACCATCCGCACCCGCAGCCTGGTCGCACCGGTGGCGTAGAGGCTGATCCCGCTCCACACGAACGGCAGCAGGAGGGTGAACTCCTCGCCGGCGTCGTTGATCGCGGCGACCACCCGAGGGTGGATGGCCGCGTCGAACAGACCGGGGTGGATGCCGAACCCGGTGGTGTCGGTGCCCTCCGGCAGGCCGACCTCGGCGAAGTACTCGGCGCCGGCGGCACCGGGGCGGTGCCACAGCGTCTCCAGGCCGCGGAAGAGCGGGCCGTAGACGTAGCCGTTCTCCGCGAGCCGGTCGTAGAAGCCGTCCGTCGGCACCGGCCGGGCGTCCGCGGGCGGCCAGGCGCCCAGGTCGAACTCCGGCTCGGGGGCCTCGGCCGCCAGTGTGCCGGTGGCGTGGCAGACCCACTCGTCGCCGGTCTCCAGGCAGGAGTGGATCGCGAACGGCCGGTCCCCGCCGTCCTGCGGCTCCTTCACCACGAGCTGGACCCGTACGCCGCCGGTCTCGGGGACGCGCAGCGGAGCGGTGACGACCATCTCGGCCACCGAGGCGCAGCCGGCCTCGTCGGCGGCGCGGACCGCCATGTCGATCAGGGCCACGCCCGGCACCAGGGCCCGGCCGCCCAGCTCGTGCTCGGCGACCCAGGCGTGGGTACGGGCGGACAGCCGGCCGGTGAAGACGTACTCGTCGGTGTCGGCGACCCGGACCACGGCGTCCAGCATCTGGTGTCCGGCGGCCTCCTGGCCCGCCGAGACGACGTCGCCCGTGGACGACTGCGGCAGCCAGTAGGGGCGGTGCTGGAAGGGATAGGTGGGCAGATCGGTCACCCGGGCCCCCGACCCCGCATACAGTGCGGCCCAGTCCACCGCCTGCCCGGCCACGAACAGCCGGGCCAAACCGGTCAGCGCTGTTTCCACCTGCGGCCGGTCACGCCGCTGCAACGCCACGAACTGCGCGTCGGCCACCGA
>NZ_JBIWJU010000023.1:0-46648 GCF_044765285.1 Streptomyces sp. NPDC102490 | reverse complement strand
GCGGGCGCCCGGGTCGTCGGCTCCGCCGCGTACCGGGTCTGACCTGCACCCGAAGAAAAAGCATCCTTCAAAGATGCCAACCCCCTAGAAATGCATCCTTCGAGGATGCATTATTGATGTGCGGGGGTCACCCGGCCCCCGCACCTCCGATCAAGGAGTTCTGCATGTCCGACCGCTTCCGCGCCATCGAGGGCCTGGCCCTGGTCGCCACTCTCACCAGCGTCTTCGGCGAGATCCACCCGCTGTGCGACCAGTTCGTACAGAACAGCCACGACGCGTCGACCAAGGGAATGCACGGCTCGCACCTCGTCTACAAGAGCGACGGCTCCACCGTCGAGGCCGACCCGTGGCGGCACGGCAAGGAGGGCCGCACTTGCACCGCCAGCGCGTACGGCAGGCGCTCGGTCAGCCGGCACGTCGCCAGCTACTCCGCCGTCCAGCTCGCCTCCACCCTCGCCGTCACCCGCACCCTGGGCTACCGCGTCCCCGCGGCCGCGCTCCTCACCGGCGCCGCGATCAACGCGATCACCCACGGCATCATCGACCGGCGCGACCCGCTGCTCTGGCTCGCCGAGAAGACCGGCAAGGGCGGCTACATCAAGCACGCCACGGTCGTGCGCAAGCAGGGCGGCGAGGGCACCGAGTACCCCGAGCCGGTGCAGGACGTGTCCGGTCCCGGTACGGCGCTCATGGAGCTGGACCAGGCGGCGCACCGAGCGATCGGCGTCGCCGCCGCCCTGGTCACCACCTGGATCACGCTCCGCAAGGGCGGCCGCCGATGAGCGCCGACTGCACGTTCTGCGCCATCGTGGCGGGCGAGCTCCCGGCGACGATCGTCCGCGAGTGGGACGACACCGTGGCGATCCTGCCGCGCGGCGGTTGCACCGAGGGGCACGTCCTGGTCATCCCCCGCACGCACGTCGCGGACGCCGGGGCCGACCCGGAGGTGACCGCCCGGACCATGGCCCGCGCCGCCGAGCTGATGGCGGAGCACGAGGACGCGAACATCATCACGTCCAAGGGCTCGGTCGCCACGCAGACCCAGTTCCACCTGCACGTCCACGTGGTGCCCCGCGTCGAGGGCGACGGGCTCGCGCTCCCCTGGACCGGACAGTCCGACTGGGACCGGCTGGTCGCCGAGCGGGACGCGGCCCTCACCAAGCTCAGCGTGCTGGCCGACCGGGTCGAGGACGCTGGCAGCATGATGGTCACCGCTTACGTCCGCGAGGCCCTGGAGGGCGGCACCGCCCGCTCCGTCGCCGAGTACGTCCGCGCACAGCAGGCGGCGGGGGTGTTCGACGCATGAGCCGCCACACGCCCACCGTCATCTACGCCCGCGAGCCGATCCCGGCCGGACCGAGCGTCTTCCTCGCCGGACCGACCCCGCGCGCCGGCGGCGACGTCCCCTCCTGGCGGCCCGCCGCCATCGAGGAGCTCACCGCCCGCTGGACCGGCGAACAGCCGCTGACCATCCTCACCCCGGAGTCGCGCGGCGGCGTCCGCGCCAAGCACTACGACGACCAGGTCGGTTGGGAGACCGAGGCCCGCGCCGCCGCCGACGCGATCCTGTTCTGGATCCCCCGCGACCTGGAGACGCTCCCCGGCTTCACCACCAACGTGGAGTTCGGCCTGGACGTGACGAGCGGCAAGGCCGTCCTCGGTGCGCCGGCCGACTGCCCCAACCCGGAGCGCAACCGCTACCTGGTCTACGTCGCCGAGCGGCACGGCGTCCCCGTACGGGACACGCTCGCCGCCACGGTGGCCGCCGCCCTGGACATCGTCGAAGCGACCGAGGCCGAGGCCGAGACCTTCGAGACCATCCGCTTCACCGCCGATGTGGTGACCATGACGCCGGACGGGCGCGTGCTGCTCATCGAGCGCGACTGGCCGCCGTACGAGGGCGCCTGGGCATTGCCGGGTGGTCACGTGGACGTCGGGGAGTCGAGCCGGTTGGCGGCCGCCCGCGAGCTGGAGGAGGAGACCGGTGTCCGGGTGGACCCGGGCCACCTGCGTCAGCTCGGCGTCTGGGACCAGCCCGGCCGCGATCCGCGCGGCCGGTACGTCACCGTCGCGTACCTCGCCGTCGTCCCCGCCGACACCACGATCGTCGCTGGGGACGACGCCCGCACCGCCCGCTGGTGGCCCGCCACCGACCTGCCGCCGCACCTGGCGTTCGACCACGCCGACATCCTCACCGCAGCCCTGACGGAGGTGTCCGTATGACCCCGCGCGCGATCCTCACCCCGAAGACCGAACCGGTCGGAGCCGACGGCTTCACGCTGCGCGAGCGGTCGTGGAAGCGCGAGGCCGACAAGCACGTCCAGGCGCTCAACGTGCTGCTCGCCGAGCGCGGCGCCCCGATCCGCTTCGGCTTCCCGGCCCCGGTCGCCGTCCCCTTCGACGGCCCCGGGCCCGACGAGGCGTACGCCGGGGCGCTGCCCCTGGACGACGAGCTCGCCGACGTCATGGCGCTGTCCACCGCGCTGCTGCAGGCCGCCCGCACCGGCACCGACGACATCGGCGACGAGCGGACGTTACTGCTCAAGCGGGCGGCGCTCACCGACCGGCTGGCCCTGGCGACCCCGCACGACACCACGGCGCAGAGCCGGGCCATCCGCGAGGCCCACATCCTCATGACGTTCGACGTCGTCCACCACACCGGCCGCGGCGAGTTCGCCGCCGACTCCATCGAGGCCGACGGGGCTGGCGGGCCGCGCGCCTACGTCCGCCAGGAGTACGCGGCCTGGCACACCCCGATCCCCCCGGGCGAAGGCATCTGACCAGTTCGCCCCCGTACCGTCACAGCCACACGACACAGTGAAGCCCGGGGCCGCACCAATCGGCCCCGGGCTTCACCCATGAAGGGAACCAGATGAGCACCCCGACCACCGACTCCCCGGCGCGGATCCGCCGGATCTACGACGGCCACGCCGGGCTGTACGCCGACAGTCTCGTCACCGAGGCCGCCGCCCTGCTGGACGCCTACCTCACCACCGCCGAGCAGCACGGCCTGGACCGCAAGGCCGCCGACGAGGACGGGTGGCTCGCGCTCAGCGCCGCCGAGACGATCTCCCGGAAGTACAGCCGACCGAAGACCGAGCGGACGTCCGCCGAGCTGAGCCAGCTCGTGCGCGAGCTGAACACCGCGCTGACCGCCGAGGGCCTGGAGGTCGTGCCCACCCAGATCCGGATGGGCACGGGCGTCGCCCCGCTGCCCGGCGGCCCGACCTGGGGGATGAACGGCGGCCTGGTCATCGCGCTCTACTCGGACAGCGGATGGCACCTGATGGCCAACGTCGCCCGCACCACGGTCCACACGATCTACGCCCCGGACAACGCCGACGGTGCCCGTGAGGTCGCCCAGCTCGTGCACCGCGTACTGCGCGGCGACGTCACCGACCCGTTCCGCCGGAACCGGTGACCGCGGTGACCGACACGAACGGCATCGACGCCGCGGCGGTCATCGGCGCCTACTTCGCCGAGCAGACCGCGAAGGCCCGCGCCGAGGCCGAGAAGGCCAATGCCGCGCTCGCCGAGGCGGAGCAGGCGGCCGCGGCCTACGCCGAACGCAAGGAGCTCCCGCCGGCGGTCGGCGGGATGAAGCAGGGCTGGGAGATCGCCGGGTGGTTCACCGACCGGTCCTCCCGGATCGCCTCCGCCGCCATCGACGGCAAGGCGAGCAGGGAGCAGTACGACCAGGCCAAGGCGGAGCGGCAGGCCGTGCTCGACTGGCTGGACGCCAACGGGTACGAGGTGCCCGCCCCGTACAGGAGCTGACCACGCCGGGCGGTCCCAGGGAAGACAGCGGCCACCGCGCCGGGTCACACTGGAGACCGGCCGGAAGGAGGTGAAAGGAACCGTGAGTGTCGCCTACAGCCACGCCGGACCGTGGACGCTGGACGCCGTCCTGGCGCTGCCCGAGGACACGAGCCAGCGCGTCGAGCTGGTCGGAGGGCAGCTGATGATGAGCCCCGCGCCCGGCCTGCCGCACCAGCGCGCATCGCACCGGCTGCACAACCTGCTGGAGCAGGCCGCCGAAGCCGCCGGCGCCGAGGTCGAGGTCTTCGAGGGGATCAACGTCATCGTCCCCGACGGGCTGCTGATCCCGGACCTGGCCATCATCGACGCGGCGGCCGCCGAGGAATCCGGCGTCGCCGTCTCCGCGCACGACGTCCTCGCCGTGGTGGAGATCGCCTCGCCGTCGACGCGGGTCACCGACCGCAAGCTCAAGCCGTCGCTGTACGCGGCGGCGGGCATCGAGCACTACTGGCGCATCGAGCTGGAGCCCGCGCCGCGGCTCCTGATCGGCCGCCTCCGCAACGGTGCGTACGCCGACCAGCCGCCACTCCTGGCGGGCGCTGTCGCCCACGTCGACGAGCCGTTCCCCATCGCGTTCGACCCCGCATCGCTGGTCCGCAGGTAGGACCGGACAGCACCCCCGAGGCCCTCGCCCCGCCGGATCATCCGGCCGGAGCGGGGGCCTTTTTGCGTTCCGGGGCGGGACGGTGATCCGGGCCGCCGCCGGGCACCGTGCCCGCCAGGCGGAGCCGGAATCAAGATCGTTGCCCGCCAGGCGGGAGCGGACGAAGTTGCCTGCCCCACGGCCGCCCGCGATGCCGTAGGCCGGGGAAGGCTGCGTGATCACGCGCCGCCGACCCCGCGCGAAAGGAACCGCCCCGATGTCAGATGCCTACAGCCACCCCGACCCCGACTTCGCCGTCGCCACCCTCGGACGGGCGCTGCGCGAGTTGCTCGCCACGTTCACCTCGGCGGCACCCGAGCACGACGCCGACGGCGGCGAGCACGCCTCCTGGTGGCTCCTGCTGCGCCCCGCCGACGACCACCAGGCCGACGCCCTGCTTCCTGTCGCAACGCCCACCGTGACCGTCTCCGTCGACGCCGACTCCACCCGCATCGAGGTCGCCCGGCCACTCGCCACGGAGGCGTACGACGACGTCGCCGGCGACATCGTCGAGGGCGCCCCGTACGCGGTGCAGCTGCCCGCCGGAAGCGTCCGGATCCTCACCCGCCTGGTGATGGACCTCTGGCATCAAGAGCAGCAGTCGGCGACCGCCCGCGGCCTGTGCCAGATGTGCGGCCAGGGCCGTGCGCTGTCGGTCTGGCGGCCCCGGTGAGCGCCCGCCGGCCTGCGCCGTGCGGCACGCCTTTCGCGCGCCGCACGGAGGCCGCGGCCCTCTATCACAGCCCCCCTTGTCCGCGGTCTGACGGCCGCGTTCCCGGTGTCCGTTTTCGCCTTGACCCGACCGATTTCCCGCACCGCTGTACCGCGCTTTCAGCGCAGGTCAGCAGTGCAATAGCCCGCTCCCGGAAGACCTCTTTGGTCAACCGCCAATCCGGAGGTACTGTCATGGACCCAAAGATCAACAGCGGACGTACCAAGGTATGGCTGCGCCATACGTCAAGGGACTTCAAGATCATCGACGCGGGAGGGGGTGAGTAGCGATGGCGTGGGTGACCACATTGGGCCCGGACATGCAGCAGGTGGAGTACCGGCTGACCGGGCAGTGCGGATGCGACCTGGAGCACGAGGGGCAGAAGGTCGAGGAGGACGACGCGCAGGTCGACTACCGCCTCGGTGAAGCGCGTGATCTGGAGTGGATCGGCGGCGGCCTCGCCGACGTCGGACTGGTCGCCGGGATGCCCGTCGACAAGGATCAGGCGCGGCTGCTGATGGACGGCCGGCACCCGCTGACCGGCGAGCTGCTCGTGACGCCGAAGGTGGCCGTCGACCCGCGCGGCAAAGTGCAGGCGCGGCCGCTCGCCGAGGCGATCGAGGCGGCGGCCGCCGAGCGCGGTGTGAGTGTCGAGCAGCTGCTCGGCGACGACGAGAAACTGGTCAAGCGCCTCGCCCGGCTGCAGCGCGGTGTGCACCGCGAGGGCGACCGCCACCGTGTCCCCTTCCGTGCGGCGGAGGACCTCGCCGAGGCGAGTGGCGTCGACCTCACCGAGCTGTACGGACGCGGCGGTGTGGCGGAGGCCCGCGAGTACGCCGACGCCCGGATCCGCGTCGGGAACCGCGGCTACGACGTGACGCTCGATCTGTCGAAGACCTACAGCGCCGCCGTGGCGCTCGCCGGTGAGGAGAAGTCCGAGGAGCTGCGCGGCGCGTTCCTCGAGGTGGCCCGCGAAACGTTCGGCGCGCTGGAGGGCTGGGCCGCGTACGCGATGGCGGGCGAGCACGGCAACGGCAAGACCGCCGACCGCGTCGACACCTCCGGATTCCTCGGCTGGATGACCGTGCACTACTCCGCCCGCCCGGTCGGCGGCGAGGTCGGAGACCCGCACCTGCACGTCCACGGCAACCTGGCGAACATGGCGCACGCCGAGGACGGCAAGTGGCGCACGGTCGGGGCCGGCGGCCGCGACATCATGCGCCACGCGCACGCCGCCGACGCGATGGTCAAGGCCCGCCTGCGGCAGGTGACCGGCGAGCGGTTCGGGATGCGCTGGGAGCGTCACCCCGAGACCGGCGCGTGGGAGGTCGTCGGCATCGACGAGGACGTACGCCGCGCGTTCTCCCGCCGCAACGCCCAGATCGTCGCGGCGGCCGCCGAGGAAGCGACGACCGGCGAGCAGAAGCTGATCGCCCGGCAGCTCGCCGAGGGCAAGGACACCACCATCACCCAGGCCGACGTCCGTGCCGCCTGGCGGGCCCGTGCCGAGGGCGTCGGCGCCGACGTCGACGCGATGATCCGGCGCGCGATCCCCGGCCCCGAAGGCCCCGACGGCCCGTCCGTCGCGGGCCCCGGCGGCGGCCCGATCATGCCCTCCCCCGAGGAGATCGCCGCGTTCATCTGGCGGCGCGAGGGCGGCCTGACCGAGTCGCGGAAGTCGGTCACCCGGGCCGACGTCCTGGCCCACGTGATCGACGCCTGCCCGTTCGGCGTGCCCGACATCGCGGCCGCCGAGGCCCTGACCGATGCGGTCCTCGCCGTCGACGGCGAGGCGGTCGCCCTGCCGACCAAGGGCATGGCGCACCTGACCAACCCCCAGCGCTACACCCACGCCTCGATCCTGGCCGCCGAGCAGACCATCGCCGAGACGACCGCCGAGCGCCTGGACGAGGGCGCGGCCCGGCTCACCGTGCGCGGTGCGGAGCTCGCCATCGCCGCGTTCGAGGCGCAGCGCACCTCCGACCCGAAGCGCCCGTTCGTCATGTCCACCGAGCAGCGCGCCGCGACCCTGCGCTTCCTCACCGCCGGGCACGGCGTCGACGTCCTGCGCGGCAAGGCGGGCACCGGCAAGACCACCATCATGTCGGCGGCCCGGATGGGCTGGGAGGCCGCCGGCCTTCGCGTCTCGGGAGCGGCCACCGCGGCGGTCGCCGCCTCCAAGCTGCAGGCCGAGTCCGGCATCGCGAGCGCCACGGTGGCCACCTGGCTGATGGACATCCGCGACGGCGGCCGCCGCATGGCGAACACCGACGTCCTGGTCCTCGAAGAGGCCGCGATGGTGGACGACCGCGACGTCGCCGCGCTGCTCACGGCGGCCGCCGAGAACGGCGTGAAGGTCGTCCAGATCGGCGACTGGGCACAGCTGAAGGCGATCGGCGTCGGCGGCGGCTTCAAGCGCGCCCACGAGATCGTCGACGGCCTGGAGCTCAGCGAGAACCGCAGGCAGAAGGACGCGGTGGAACGGGCCGCGCTGGAGGCGTGGCTGGACGGCGGGCGGCGCACCGCGCTGTCGATGCTCGCCGAGCACGGCCGCGTCCACGCCGTGGCGACGCCCGACGACGCGTACGCCGAGATGCTCGGCGCGTGGAAGGACCTCGTCGGCCAGCTGGAGGGCGACGTCCACGACCAGATCGAGGACCTGGTCGTCCTCGCCGCCCGCAACGCCGACGTCGAGGTCCTCAACCTCGGCGCCCGCGAGCTGCGCAAGAAGGACGGCGAACTCACCGGCGGCCACACCTACGCACTCGCCAACGGCGAGCGCCTGGAGCTCGCCGCCGGCGACGTCATCCGGATCAAGCGCAACGACTACCGCACCCGCCGCGGCGGCGACGTCGACGTCCTCAACGGCTACCGGGGACAGGTCACCTACGCCGCCAAGGGCGGGGTCGCCGTCGAATGGCGCCGCCCCGCCGACGACGGCGGATACGCCATCGAGCGGGCCTGGATCACCGCCGACCAGATCGCCGACGGCACCCTGCAGCACGGCTACGCGATGACCATCGCGGCCGCGCAGGGACTCACCTGCGACTACACCCTGGCCTACGGCGTGGGAGCGTCCGCGAACGACCTGTACCCGGCGATCTCCCGCGACCGGATCGCCACCCACCTGTGGCTGCCCGCCGACGTCGTCGAGAGCGAGGAGACCCGCCTCCGCCTCGGCGAGGCCCGCAGCGAGCAGGAGCGGCTGGAGCGGACGGTCGCCGCGTACGCCGACTCCCTGGAGGGCGACACCGACGACCGGATGGTCTCCGACGAGCTCACGCCGGCACCCGAGGCCCGGCCCGTCGCTCCCATCCCGCACCAGGTGCAGCCCGAGCACGAACGGGCCGTCGAGGACACCGTCGACCGCCACGGTGAACAGCAGCGCGCCGAGACGGTCCAGGAGCGCCCGGAGCCCGCTGAGAGCGCCGCGCAGGCCGTCCCCGGCCCGGCGGAGCCCGACGCGGCCGCCGAGCGAGCAGCGGAGCGTCAGGCCCGTCTGGACGCCGCCCGGGAGCGGCTGCAGGACGGCGACGTCCCGCAGATCACCGGAGAGCAGAAAGCGCGCCTGGAGCAGCTGCTCGCCGCCGGGTTCGCCTCCCGCGCCGAGCCGCAGCAGGAGAAGCGGCCGGAGCCGGAGTTCAAGGCGTGGGACGACCGCAAGTACGGCCACCTGTCCGGTCAGCGCCTCACCTCGCTGATCGCTCAGCACACGGCCGAGGGCAACCGCGCCGAGCGCCTGGCCGCCGACTACACCCGCCAGGCCGCAGCACACCGCGAGGCCCTGGCCGCGCCCGTCACCCCCGGCCAGGAGCGGAGGCACGAGGCCGCCACGGTGCTGGACCGCGCCGACGAGCTCGCCGCCCTCGCCGCAACCGAGCAGGCCAACCGGTACCAGGCGTACGAGGCGATGCGGCACGCGCAGGAGGTCAACCGGAAGGTCGAGGAGGCCAAGAGCAAGTCCCGCCTGGCACTGCGGCTGGCCGGCACCAGCCGCAAGGAGACGCTGGAACTCGCCCGGGAGTACGCGCAGAAGGAGCGCGCGGCGTACCACGAGATCAGCCGTGCGGCGCGGGCCTCCGAGGACGCCGTGCGCGAGGCGTGGACCACGGTCCGCGGCTCGGACGTCGCCGATCTGCTGGAGGAGCCGGGCGTACGGCGGGGAGCCCCGCGCGAGGTCGAGGAGCTGCAGACCCGGCTCGCCGCGATGCGTGAACGCCTCCCGGAGGTCGAGCGGATCACCAACCGTGGCATCGAGCGGAAGGCGGAGACCGCCGAGCGCCAGGCGGCCACGCAGAGCGCCGAGGCGAAGCGGCACGGCGTCTCGGCGGTCAAGCTGCAGGAGGAGAAGTCGCTGCGCTCGCGCATGGCGACCCAGGCCCCCACCCAGCACGCCGCCGAGGCGCAGCAGCGCGCCGCGTACATCAAGCAGGCCCGGCAGCAGGCCGCCGAGCGGGCCCGCGAGAACACCCGCCGGGCACAGGAGCAGTACCGGTACGAGCCACCGAGCCAGGGCCGTTCCGGACCCTCCCTCGGACGGTGAACCACCCTCCGTCAGTGCTCCGCTGACGCTCCCTTCGGTGCCCCCGGACCCGCCCGGTCCGGGGGCACCTCGCTGTGCGCGGCCGCGACCAGGTCCACCGCGACGTCGCCCGCCACATCCACCGCCCGGTGGTGGACGACTCCTGTCGGCGGAGGTGTCCGCTTCGCAGGTCAGGGTGCGTTTCGCGGCACCGGACACGGAGGTCCCGCACGCCAACTACAGGGAGAGATCAGGGTGGAGACGAAGGAGGCGGCGAGTGCGTACAGGGTGCGGGCGGAGCGCCGGCGGCGGAGCCGGGGAACGGGCGAGGCCCGCGGGGACGGCTGGGTGCGCACGGAGGCGGACGAACGGCTCCTGGCGGCCGCGACGCGGTACGGGACCCTGACCCTGCGCCAGGCGGCCACGGCCTTCTGGAACGGCCGTGAGGAGACCGCACGCGCCCGCGTCCGGCTGATGGTCGAGGCCGGGCTGCTGAACCGCTCCGCAGAGGTGAGGTGGGCGGGGACCGTCGTGTGGACCACCGAGCGCGGCGCCCGGGTCGCCGGGGTGGGCCTGGGTGCTCCGCACCCGCCGGGCGAACGGCTGCTGCACCGCCTGGCCCTCGCCGACGTCGGGCTCCGCCAGGAGGCGAAGGGACACCTCGTGCTCACCGAGCGGGAGGTGCGCACCGCCGAAGCCACCCCCGGCCGGGCGGCGGAGCTCCTGGCGGACCACGGCGTGCCCCATGTGCCCATCGGAGCCCGGAGCGGGCCCCTGCTCGCCGTGCCCGCCGGCGCCCGCGCGGTGCACTGGCCGGACCTGGTCGTGGTGCTGCCTGGCGACGGCATCGGCGCCATCGAGGTGGAGCTCACGCCGAAGACCCCGAGCGCGCTCCGCCGGATCCTGCGGGCGTACGGACAGGCGCGGCGGCGGGTGGTGTACCTCGGCACCGAGCCGGTCGTCCGCCAGCTGCAGGGCCGCCCCGGCCCGGACGGGCAGTGGGCCGACGGCGTCGGCCAGGACGTCGGGCTGCTCCCGCCCGGAGGGCCCGCCCCCGGCACCGGACTCCTGAGCGTCCGACCGTTCACGGCCAGCGACCCCGCCGTCGACCGCCAGGCCGCGCGGCACGCACACCGTCGCTGATCGTGGATCTGTTCGCCGGAGGGGGCGCCCTGTCAGGCAACTGCGGGACCGAATACGGGTGTTGAGCGCACTCTGGTAGCCGGAATTTGTGTGACCTGCATCACGTCACGCCGGAGGGGCGGTGTTCGGGCGGGTTATCCACAGAACAGGCTCTGAGCTGGTCTTTTCTCTGACGCCAGATCAGCCCGTCTCTGTCGCGCGCGTGTTAGGCGGACGGGGAATCGCGTTCCCGGCGGACGCGGAAAAGGCGGTGGCCGTCGCGACGCTGGACCGGAGCATCACAAGGCCACCAGTAACGTGGTTGGGCACCAAACGCCCTTCAGAACGACGAAGGGAGACCGCCTCGCGGAGCCGATGCTTGCCGGCCTGGCTCCGCTGGGATCTCCCACTCGCCTGATGTCGGGTGCCCGCTCACTGTGAGGAGACCGGAAACCTTGACGACCATTGACCGTACCCCAAACGCCTTACCGCGCCACCCCTCGCTGCTCGTGTGGGTGACCACCCTCACGCCGCTCGTCTCGATCGTCGCGGTGGTGGTGCTGGCACTGACGCACAACGCGGAGGCCGCGACCGCCGTCGGCACGATCGGCGGCGCGGTGACCGCCCTCGGTGGCACGGCGAACCTCCGCAGCGCCCGCCGGTAGGCCCGGCGGCCGCCAGGAGCCCGTCCGGCCCGGCCGCAGTGCGCGGCCGGGCCGGATACGGCCGACTACGCCGTATCCAGGGGGTGGCAATCCATATCCACCGCCGTATCCATCCGCAGGATCGCTCTCACAGAAGTCGATCAGCGCTCTGTGGGGCGAACGGGTCGGATGAGGGCTGTGAGGCGCACGGCGCAGGACGTCGCCGCGGCGGCCGCGTCCGGAGGCGCGCTGTCCGGCCGGTGCGCTCAGCCTGTCTGCCGGTCGCACTCCCAGCGGACCGGCGGGCCGTCGCAGTGAGCGCAGGGCCCGTGCGAGCGGCAGTCCGTCCACCCTGCGTGCGGCAGCGCGACGCCAGGACAGTCCAGGCCGCGCGAGCAGGACATGCTGCCGTCCTCGTGGTCGAGCTGGCGACCGGAGCAGCCGCCCATGCTGGACAGGACGGCACCGAGGCCGCTGAGATCCGGCGCCCCCATTTCCCGGCCCATCGCGACCAGGTCCTCGAAGACGAAGTCGCCGGCCTGCTCGGGGCGCTCCGCCTGGAGCGCGGCGCACATCTCTTCCGTGACTCGGTGGCCGTTGAGGAGCGGCCAGGAGTCGGAGCCGGTCCGCAGGGACAGCTTGTCCGCGCCGAGGACGTCGGGCCGCCAGTCTCCCGACTTGGGCTGCGGCACGATCGCCGCCAGGACGTCGAGGACGTCGTCGGGCGAGCGCACCTCGTGCACGGTCGCCGTGACGCCCGTCCGCGCGGTGTCCCGCAGGCGCCTGTCCCTGCGGGCCTGCTTCGCTCGCTTGGCGTCTCTTCCCATCCCGGCCTCCGTCGATCGGCGTGTGTGACCGTACGGAGAACGATGCGCCGGCCGGGTCAGTCGCCGGAGTCCCCCGGACAGCCCGGCGCGAAGCGGGTACCCGGGGTACCCGGTGTGATCATCGTTCTCCCGTGGGAGACGGCTGTCCGGCCCGGCCGGGCGGACGGGAAGCGTCGGGCGGCCCTTCGAGCCGCGGCTCGGCGTAGCCGCCACCGCGAGCGGAGTTGTGCGGACACGACCGGCCCGCCGGGAAGCCGGTGCCCAGCGCCGTGCCCAGCGCGGGGAAGAACTGCCGCCCGTCCTCGAACTGCGGTGTGGTGGTCCAGGTGAAGGACTCGCACCCGCGCATCGCCCGCAGCATCATCCGGGTGCCGAACCCGCGGCGCTGCCGGTCATCGGTCACCCGGATCTTCATGACGTGGCCACGGCGGCACTCGGCGCAGGTCTGCCAGGTGAGCCGGGCGAAGTCGTAGCCGCTGCGTTCGCAGACCCGGAGCTGCTGGGGGCCTGCTCCGTTCCTCGGCGCGTAGTACACCCAGAAGTCCTCGGTGCGCGGCCGCAGGAGCGTCACGAGCTTCCACTGCCGCTCGGTGAAGCCGGACGGCGGCGGCGCCCACTGGCCAGCCGGAGTCATGCGATCCCCCTTCAGGGCGCGACCGTCGCGCGCCGGTTGATCCTCTCGCCCGGCCGGGCCTTCGCCAAGGGCGCCGCGTTGGCGCAGATAACTGCCCTGTTATCTGTACTAGGGTGATCATCGACCAGGGAGAACGCGCCCGTTCTCCGACATGACGAGGACCTGTTATCTGTGGCAAGGAGAACCGTGGCGACCGTCGTCCCCCTCAAGACCGCTTCCGGAGCGGCGACCGTGCGCACCGCCGCCGACCGCTACCTGGACTCCATCACCGTCGCCAACACCCGCCGGAGCTACACCACGGCGCTCGGCAAGGTCGTCCCCGAGCTCGGCGAGGGCCGGCCGCTGTCAGCTGTCGCTGACGACGAGATCGGCCAGGCGCTCGAACAGCTCTGGGGCACGGCGGCCGCCAGCACCTGGAACGCCCGCCGTGGCGCTGTCGGCGGGTGGCTCGCCTGGTGCCACGACGCGGGCCTGCAGCCGCCGCACATCCCCGCCTGGTGCAAGCGGATGCCCGACCCGGGCTCGGACACCCCGGTCCGCTCCAAGACCGCCATCGACCGCCTGATCGCCCGGCGCGACGTCGCGCTGCGCGAGAAGGTCACGTACCGGATGCTCTACGAGACCGTCGCCCGCGCCGACGAGCTCCTCGGCGTGAACATCGAGGACCTCAACCTCTCCGCCCGCCAGTGCCCGGTGAAGGCCAAGGGCGCCAAGGCCGTCCGCCGCCGGGGCCAGGCCCGCGAGGACTACGCCACAGAGACGATCTACTGGGACGCCGGCACCGCCCGGCTCCTCCCCCGCCTGATCGGCGAGCGCACCCGCGGACCGCTGCTCGTCACCCACCGCAAGCCCGGCCCCGGCAAGGTCCTCACCCCGCGCGACATCTGCCCCGACACCGGCATGGCCCGCCTGTCCTACGGCCAGCTGCGCGCCCTGCTGGACCGGCACACCTGCGTCGGCGGCGAGGAGGGCACCGGCTGGGACCCGCACGAGTTCCGGCACTCCGGCCTGACCCACCTCGGCGAGCAGGGCGTCTCCCTGCTGCTGTTCATGGCGAAGTCGAGGCACAAGTCCGTCAGCGCCGCCCGGAAGTACTTCAAGCCCGGCGCGGCCGCCCTCGCCGAGGTCACCAGCCTGCTCGCCCCCAGCGACCGCTGACCCCGGACGCGACGGAGCCCCGGACCGTGCGGTCCGGGGCTCCGTCGCGTCTATCGGCCTGCGCCGTCCTGCGTGCCGGGTAACCGTCGGGCGTAGACGAGTTCCTCGGGATAGTTGGCGGTGCGGAGCTTGACCCACGCGGCGTCGAAGGCGATGCCGGTCTTGCGTGAAAGCCGCCAGGCTTGCCACGAGATGACGGGTGAGAGGATCCAGCGGCGTCGGGTGAGCTGATTCATGCGGCGATGCATACCCCCACCGACCAGCCGCTGACCGCCAGTTCTGTCAGCGCGCCCCGCGATGATGACGGCAACGATCACCAGCTCTCCGGGAGGGGAAACCGTGGCGAACATCTGGATCATGCGGACCACCGACGACATCACGCGGTACGGCGAGAAGAGGGAAGTCCTGGTCCGTGCCGACGCTCTCAGCTACGTACGCGCGAGCGTCGGGAGCAAGGTCGTGGCCGCCGACGTCGCCTCACAGGAGGTCGTGACGCTGGCAGACGAGCAGGACGGCCTCCATCACGGCCGGCCGGAGCTGCCGCCGAACTTCCACCTCGAGCTTCTGGCCCGGATCGCCGAGGTCCGCAAGAAGGTTCAGGGCGAGGACGACGAGGACCGCTTCGTTGTCGCCGAGATCCGCGAGGGCAAGTGGGTCTGGGGCTCCTACAAGCTCTCCGAGCTCCTGAAGGGCTGAGACCCGGTCAAGCTCAGCGCGGAGCCCCCGGGACCATGACGACCCGGGGGCTCCGCTGTGCACTTCAACGTGTCCGCCGCTTCAACGACCGTTCGCCGTCCCGGGTCACCGGCCGACAGGCTCGGGGTACCGCTGCCGCCGGCGGTCAGGGTCGTCGGTGCCGAGCCGCACCCACTTCTCGCGGCGCTGCAGGGCGGGCAGCGTGGTGGCGAACACCGAGACCGCGATGCCGTCGACCGCCTCGGCGAGCGCCTCCAAGCGCCGCTGCAGCAGGTGCTCCTCCAGGCCCGCCAGGACCACGTGCAGCGGCGGGAAGCGCTCACTGCGGGTGTACCGGTAGCGCGACCAGAACGGGAACGTGCCGCCGATGGTGCCGCGGGCTCCCTCCCAGACGCGGTGTCCGGCGTACCGCTCGTAGTCCCAGACCTCGCGGGCGAGCTTGGCCCGCGACATCGTGCCGTTGTCTATCTCGAAGAGGCGGACCTCGAACGTCTTGCCCGGCGCGGCGAGCACGGCGTCGGTGTTGAACGTCAGCCCGGTCTCCTTGATCGCGTGGTTGACCTCCACCTGCCAGTCGGTCAGATGGTGGCGGCCGCCGAAGGCGAGGATCGTCTCCGTCACCGCCAGGGCGTGCGGGCCGAGTCCGGCGCGGACCGCCTTTGCTCCGGTGCCGGCTCGCGGCCGCGCGGGCAGCTCGTTGCCGTCGGCCACCGCCCGCAGCCCCGCCCGGGTCAGGTTCCAGATCAGCTCCTTGCCTTGCTTGCCGTTCGTCTCCGCCAGGCCCTGCTCCGCCAGCTTCCGCATCGCCCGGCGCACGTACGACCGGCCGTCCGCGTCCTCGGCTGTGATCACCCGCGCCATCTGGCGGACGGTCGCGACGCGCACGCAGGCCAGCATCCGCAGCGCGTCTCCCCTGACCCGGGGAGCCGTGGGGGTTGAAGACCTCTGCCTTTCAGACGCAGGAGGGGCAGGGAGAGAGGTGTCAGCGTCGCCGCCGACCCCTGGACAAGGGGCGTGGCCTGCGGCGATGGGCGCGGCTGCCGAATCCTTCACGGCACTGGATACGGCACTGGAAATCGGGCGGCGCCGCACCCTCGGATCGTCCCTGGTCCAGGTCCAGATCGCCTTCTGCGCGGTCGCGGGCGCACGGTGGCCGGTGTCGTCGTACGACATGTCGGCGCTCCTCATCAGCGTGGCGCGGACCTCCGGACAGAGATCCGCTGTCACCTGATACAGGTCTGGATGATCATGCTCGTGTGACATCTCGCGCCGTACTTTTTCCGACCGGCCCCGTTGAGCCGGGCATGGAACTCCCCGACCGGGCCGCGCCCGGAGTCGAGGCCCTTGCCTCGGAGGCCGCCGACGCGGCCTGTGCGCTGGCCGACGCGGCCGGCCCCGCCGGGTGGAACCTCGCGGCCGCCGAGGACGCGGCGGAGGCCATCGACACGATCGCCGCGGCGCTCTCCGACATCGACCCCGAGGCCGCCCGGCTCCTGGCGGCGATCCCCGCCGCGACCAAGGCCCTGCTGCACCACTTCGGGCAGGAGCAGGAGGCCGATGCCGCCGGGCCCGCGACCGCCGCCCGGTCCCCTCGGCTCCCGAAGCCGCGTCGGCGCGGTCTCGGGCCAGGGTGGCAGGGCCTCACGGACGCGTCAGCGAAACGCTGACACGAGTTGCACTAGCTCAAAACGTAGTCCAACAGCTCAGTCGAGTTGCTAGCTTGCGCGATCTCCATACAGCGATCCATGCAGCTCACTCGAAAGAGTCGCTGTATAGCGATCAATTCCGCTAGCGGAAATACGCGCGGCACAAGTAGGCGTCACGCTATCCGTTTCGATCTCCTGGACGTCCCAGCGGGAAGTGAGGGCGCGATCTCTTCCACCCGCCCGGTGCCCAGCCGCTACCTTGAGAGTCGGCCGCCACACGTCGGCCCGACTCCGAGCCGCATCCCGCCCACGCCGGGAGCGGCAACGAGGACAAGGGGCTCCGCTTCACGTGCCGCATCGTCCCGCTGTCCGTGGTCTTCCACGGCGGGGGTGCGTGGGATCTCCCGCCGACCTGGAGACGATTGTGACCACCGACAAGCAGTTCAAGCGCGCCGCCCGGGAGCTCGCCGAACGCGAGGGAATCTCGTACACCGCAGCCCGTCGCCGCCTCGCCGCCGACCCCGAGACCGCTGTCAGCGCTCCGCTGACGACCGCCCCGGCCGCCGCCGAGGGCGACCAGGAGCCGACTCCCCCGCGCCTCTACCCGATCGCCCGCACCGTGTGCGCGACCGACTGCGACGGCACGCCGCACCCGGGCGCGCTGTGCCACCCGTGGCGGCCGGAGGACTCCAAGCGCGTCCGGCACGAGGTGCGGCGGGCGGCGCAGCTGCCGAACGGGCGGGCCGGGGAGCTGTGCCACCGGTTCGAGCCGCCGGCGCCGGGCTACACGGGCGGATCCTTCTTCGCACGCGAGGCCACGTGGCTGCTGGCCCTGGTCTACGCGATGCTCACCGACCAGCATCCCGAGCTCCGTCCCGGCCGGGCGGAACTGCGGGCGGCCGTCGAGGCGGAGGACCAGGCCGCGGTCGACGCGGTGATGGAACCGCTGGACCGCGCGGCGGCCCGGCTGCTGACGAAGGTGCCGGAGCGGTGGTGGGGCGAGGTGAAGCCGCAGCTGGACGCGTACGCCGACTTCGTCGACCGCGACGAGCGGGAACCCCTGACGTGGCAGGAGGCCGACGACCGGCACACGGTCGGTCGCCTGGTCGACCAGTGGCGTCGGGCGTGGACGCCGGTCCGGAACCACAACGGCTACATGGACGCGCCCGGCGTGCTCTGGCTCGCCCCGAAGGGCTGGCTGGACGACCTCCTGGTCGAGCAGCACGGCGGCCACGGCGACGGCGCCCGGGTCCGTCTCACCGACGGCCGCCCCGCCATCGTGTACGCGGCGGAGTGGAGCGAGGCCGGGGCGCCCGTGGCCTACCGGATCCGCGAACTCGAACCCGGACGGCACGGCAACGTCGGGAAACTCGTGCCGTCGCTCACCAGCGACGAGCTGGTGCCCCGCGACCAGGTCGCGGGAGAACTCAACGACGTGGCGTAGCCCGGTGGCCGCTGGGGGCCTTCGCCGGCCCCCAGACCCCCGCTGCCCCGGCATTCCGCAGCGCGAACCGGTATCGCCGGGGCGGGCCGCCGTCCGCGCTGCGAAACACCGGGGTTGTGTTCCCGTCGGCCCGCCCCCGGTCCGGCGACGCGCGAAGAGTAGCTTCTCGGATAACTTGCTCGGACACTCCCGCCCTCCCTCTTGCTGCCCGTGCTGACGCCTCTCGAAGAAACTCCGGCGGAAACTCCAGGGTGTAAAGCCACCTATAAACCAGGGTGTTTCCAGCGTGTGACAAGCCGCTCTCCGCACCCCCGTCCTGACCTGCGGGAACCTGACTGACGAGACAATCCCACCCACTCTCATCGTCCCTCAAAGAGTGGGTGGGATTGTCTCGTCAGTCAGGAGGTCAGGACGGGGGTGCGGAGAGCTGGAGTTGTACTCAGAGAAAAGCAGAGTGGGGGTCAGAGTTTGATGGATGAAGGGAAATAGGGGGCGGTGTAGGGAAGCGGGAAGCGGGTGCCCAGGAGAAACCCGGAGCACCGGCTGGAAGTGCGGCCGAGGAAGCGGTCTGGTGGGGGTGCGGGGCGGACGGCGGATACAGCGGGCGCCGGGGCCGGCCACGTGGTGCAGGCCCCGGCGAGCCGCGATCAGGCGGTCAGGCCGTCAACTCCGGTGACGTCCTCGCCGGGCTCCAGGTACTCCTGCAGCGCCCGGTCCCGCCACCGCTTCGCGCCCTCCGTGTAGTGCGCATCGCGCCGGTTGGTGGCCATGTGCGCCCGGGTCAGTTCGATGACCCAGTCGTCGACCTGGTGGTGCTTCTCCAAGACGTCCAGCGCCTTGCGCAGCCGCAGCCGTTCGTCTCCCTCGGCGGCCCGCCGCTGCTCGTGGAGGGCGTCCATGATGCAGATCTGCCCGACGCGCAGGAAGTCGCGGTACTCCTGCCCGCCGGTCTCGATGCGGGCGGCGGCCTGCTCAGTGGTGAGAGCGCCGCCGCTGCGACCGGCGAGCGCGGCCGCCAGGTCGGCCGTCTCCTGGCGGCGCTGCTCGTCGTAGCGGGCGGTCCCCTCGGCGTACGACTCATCAGGGTGGCGGTCCATCAGGGCCCGGCCTTCCTGCGTCGTCCAGTCGTGGGCAGCGGCGCGCGGGAAGTGCGGCCCCCAGGTCTCTGCCCACGCGTACGGGCCGCCGGTGCCGACGCGCAGCAGCGTCGCGGCGATGCCCGCCGGGCTGCGGCCGCCGACGAACCAGGCGAGCGTCGTCCAGCCGTCCGTCTCGGACCAGACCCGCAGGTCGTACGTCGGGGGGTGCTTCTCCCCCTTGAACCAGGTCGGCTCCGGGGTCGGCTCGGTGGAGGCCGGGCGGCCCTTGGGCCAGGCGTTGAACGGCAGGCGCGGCACCTCGGGGCGGTCCGGGTCGGCGTCGACCTGGTGGACGCGGGCGGGCAGGGTGCCCAGGTCGGTGGTGGAGTGCTCCCAGACTTCGGCGCGCAGGTCGCCGCAGTCCCCGCCGGCGGGACGGGACGGGCTGCTCAGCCGGTGGGCGACCAGGGCGTCGGCCAGGAGGACGGCCTTGTCGAGGCGGTCGCACCAGGCCCGCGTCCACCAGCTCGGTGCGCCGCCGGTGTGGTCCTCGCCCACGATCCCGTCCGGCACGTAGTAGATCCGCACCTCGTACGGCAGGTCCGGGCTGGGGCACACCGGATCGAGGGCGGCCGGGAAGGTGCCGGGCTGCTCCACCGACCAGCCGTTGTGGACGTAGCGCCAGAACGGCTGGTCGTTCGAGCACCAGACCACCGGCCACAGCGCGGCGACCTCCACCTGTCCGTCGTCCAGGCGGTGCGGCACGGGCACCCGTGTCCCCTTGGGCGCCACCCCGACGTCGCCGCGCACCTCGCGGATGACGACGCCGTCGGCGGCCGCCTCGGCGACGCCCCACCGCACGCCGTTGTCGCGCTGGACCATCGTGTGGCGGGCGTTCTCATCCCAGATCACCGTGACGGGCACGACGCCGTGCTCGGCGACGACGGCGGACAGCGCAGAGACCACCAGGTCGTCCCAGTCCGGGGCGGCGGGGTCGGGGGAGGCGCTGCGCAGCGCCTCGGTGTACTTCGCGCCCTCCCGGGCGGCGGCGCGGGCCTTGCGGGCCGCGGTGCTCTGGTTCTTCGGCGACATGCGTACTCCAGACCCAGCGGTCTCCCACGCTCCCGCCGGCCGTGTGTACGTCGGGGCCGATCCAGGACAGAGCAGTGCTGAACTTCGCGGGCCCCGAGAGACCTTGACCGACGGTGTCCCGGGCGGCGTGGGCGCCAGGACAGCGGTGGACGGCAGTACGCGTCTAGCCGTACGGAAACGGTAGCGCCCGCCACTGACAGGGCGCCAGGAAACAGCGAGCGGCCCCGTGGACAGTTCCACGGGGCCGCTCACGAAGGGGAAGCCAGGGTCAGGACGCTTCGGTCTGCTCCTCCTGGTCCGCCTGCTTCTTGGGGACCTTGGGGAGCTTCCCGGTCCGCCGCAGGTAGGCGGCGTAGTGGGCAATCGCGACGTCGGTGACGTCCTGCGGGCCCATGCCGGTCTCCTCGCCGATCTCGGTCACGAGGTCATCGGTCTCCAGCAGGACGCGCACGTTCATCATCACGCGGGTCGGGCCGGGCTTCCGGCCGCGCCGGCGCTCCGGGCGGCCGAGCTGCTTGCGGCTGTTCGGCGTGACGGCGGCGCGCTTCTTCGCCGGCTTCGCGTCGTCGCCGACCTTGATGTCCTCATCGTCGTCCGGCAGCGGGGTGTCGGTCGCGGTACGGGTGCGCGGCGGGGTCACGGGAGCGGAATCTCCTTCAGGAAGGTCTGGGTGAGCAGTTCGTAGGTGGCGCGGATCTCGGAGAGTCGGTCTCCCTTGGACTCCTCGAGGGAGACGCCGTTGTTGTTGGCGGTCGCCAGGGACTCGATGAACTTCACGGTCGGGTCCCACACCAGGGGGCCGAAGATCTGGCGGATCGAGTCGCGCTGTTCGTTCTGGCGGACGGTGTCCTTGTACTTGTTGAGGATCACGCCGCGCAGCTCCAGGCCAGGGTTGCCGAGGTCCTTGGCCGCCTTGTTCCTGATGAAGTCGCGTGCGCGCTGCGCGCCCTCGATGGCGTAGAAGTCCGCGTCGGTCACGATCACCGCGTCGTGCGCCGCGGCGAGGCCGAGCTGGGTGAGGTGGAACAGCGACGGCGGGCAGTCGATCAGCGTGTAGTCGACGTCGTCGTCCGCGCCCTCCAGGGCCTGGTCGAGCCGCCGCCACGCGCCGCCGATCCCGGCCTCCGACATCCGGTTCTCCAGGGGGAGCCGGGCCGGGGCGATCGAGATGCGCTCGGCGTAGCTGCAGTTCCAGGCGATCGGCTGGAAGACGTCGCGGGCACAGCCGAGGGCTTCGTCCTCCCCCGTGTTGGCCTTGATGGCCTGGCTGATCGTCGGCTGCTTCAGCTTCGGGTCATAGTGCCACCCGAGCATCTGCGAGCTGTTGCCTTGCGGGTCCATGTCCACCACGAACACCCGCTTGCCCGCCTTCGCCAGGCCCTCGGCAAGGCGGATGGTGGTGCCGGATTTCCCGACCCCTCCCTTGTTGTTGAGCATGGCTACCCGTCGGGCCATCAGTCCTCCAATCCGCTCGCCCGACTCGTTGCAGGCCAGCTCATAGGGCTCGATGCCGGTACGGCAGGAAGCCGGTCCCGGCGTCCGGCTCGGCACCGGAGCGCCCGCGCGTCAGCGAGCGTTACCGGTCATCATGACGGCTCTCCTCGCTCACCGCTGACAGGCTTGACAAACGGATATCTGAGCCGCTCAGCGGTTGTGCGTGGCATTTCCGCTAGCGACATGGCGAGCGCTACGAGTCGCTTTTTTGCTGACTGGTTTGGATCGCACACCCGTTAGCACTGTCAGCGGAATGCTGACGCTTGGTGAGTGTCAGTGGAATGCTGACGCCCATGGCGAAGGACTACGCGAAGCACCACGAGACCAAGCGGGCCGCCGAGAAGCTCCTGACGGAGCGCTACGGCAACGAGGACGACGCCCGGTACGGCGGCTCGCTGCCCCCGGAGAAGGCGATCACCTCCGTCCTGGTCGCCCTCAGCGACTACCTGCCGCCGGGGCAGGAGCCGCGCGAGGTGCCGGCGGAAGACGTCCTCGCCGCCCTCTCGCACGTGGACGACGCGCGGCAGCGCCTGGACAACCAGGAGCTGCGGCTCATCCGGGCCGCCCGCGCCCGCGGGGCGTCCTGGCAGAAGGTCGCCGACGCGCTGGGGCTGGGCACCCGGCAGTCCGCCGAGACCCGGGCCCTGCGCTTGGAGCGCGGCGCGCAGACCTACCGCGGCCGCGACGTCGCCTCCCAGCGCTTGGACAAGGCCCGCGAACGGGCTGAGCAGGCGTGGTGCGAGGAGAACACCGGGCGGATCCGGGAGGCCGCCGAACGCTTCTACGACACCTCCGGCGCGTGGGACCTGCAGAACCTGAACGCCATCGACATCCGGGGCACCGTGCACGGGATCGGGGAGCTGCTGGCCACCGACGGAAGCCCGGTGAGGCTGCTCGCCCTCCTGGGGAGCGTGCGCTACCACCTCCTGCCGTACGAGGGCGAGGCGCCGAAACCGACCGGCAAGCAGGCCGCCGACGCCGCGCAGGCCCTGACCGGCCTGGTGGAGCTGCTCGCCGAGCAGTCGGCCGCCCGCCACCGGGTCACCTCCGTACGCGGCACGGCGACGTCGTGAGCGCCGAGGAGACGGTTGTCGACGTCGTCGACAGCGCACTGACCGGCGCCGAGCTGTTCGCCGCGGCGGCCGCCGAGGTGACGTCCTGGCCCTCGGTGTCCGCCGCCCGGGCCCGCCAGGTGAAGTGGGTGGCGAACGAGTACACCCGCGCCCTGGCCCACGCCGAGCATCCGCTCGCCGCCGACGCCGGCGTCCGCCAGGTCTTCACCGCCGCCCCGGTCGACGTCTACCTGCGCTTGGCCCGCACCGGGAAGCTGCGCGTGCGTACGGCCGCCGACCCGGCCAAGGGCTCCGACCACTCCGAGCAGATCCGCCTGGAGGTCCTCAAGCTGTTGGTGACGGCGTGCGGCGCCGAGGACTTCGCCGAGCTCCCGCCGCAGCCGGACCCGCCGCGCAAGGCACCCGTCGCCAAGCGCCCCCGCTCCCTGCTGCGCTCCCAGCTCACCGAGCTCGCCGACTCCCCCGACGCGACCACCAGCCAGCTGCGGATGCTCGCGATCGGCGCGGTCGTCTCCGACACCGGCGTCCGGGCGGGCGAGATGTGCGCCCGCACCATCGAGGACCTCTCCCCGACGCTGGAGGACCTGCGCGTGGTGCGCCGGCCGCAGGGCTGGAGCGAGGCGGAGGCGTTCACCGAGCTGCTCGCCCTGTCCGGCCTGTCGAGGGCGGCCCTCAAGCGGTGGCTGCCGGAGCGGTTGCGGCTCCTGCAGCGGGTCGGCGGCACCGCCACCGCGTTGTGGGTCTCCCTGCACGGCAACCACCAGGACGGCCAGACCGTCCCGGCCGGGACGCCGCTGATGCCCCGCGGCCTGGCCCGCGCCTGGACCCGCGCAGTCGTCGACACGAACATCGAGATGACCGGCCAGCCGTCGTGGGAGCCGCTGCCCACGCGCATGGAGCAGCTGCGCCGGGGCGTGAAGCCGACCGCCGTACGGGCGCCGACCGTGCCGGACGCCGAGAAGGCCGCCGTCCTCCTGGACGACGTCGCCGCCCGCGGCCGCGCTCTCGCCGAGCTGCGCCGGGCGGGCGAGGAGAACTCCACCGCCGAACTGCAGGCCCGCATCGCCGTGCGCCAGGCGGTGCGCGACGCGTGGGCGGAGGGCATCGAGCACACGGTGCAGCTGCAGGTCCTCGCCGACGCGGGCCTGCCCGACACCGCCTCGCTCGCGGCCGCCGGCTGGGAGCCGGTGCTGCTCGCCGCGATCGACCGGGGCCAGGGCTGGGGCCGCCCATCGAGGGCGGCCGCCGCCATGTGAGCCGGTACGGAACGGCGGTGCCCCGGAGGACACGATCCTCCGGGGCACCGCCATGTTCGCTCAGGCGTCGACGTCCACGGCCTCCCGCTCCATCACCAGCGCCGTGCACACGCACGCGCACCAGCAGGCCCCGCCGCCCGGGTGCACGGAGAACGCCTTGCTCAGCGGCCCGCCGCAGCTGACGCACTGCGAAGCGCACCCGCACACGCCGCAGTCGGCGCACTTCATCCGGTCGCACGTCCGGCACAGGGTGTCCTGTGGGGGCGGGGTGGGGAAGCACGCGCGGCAGCTCAGGCTCCCGCCGCACTCCCCGCGGCAGATCGTCGTCACCACCCCAGACTCGCCGCGCCTGCCCGGTCTCCGAGACCGCGACACGCCCCTCCTCAGTCGATCGGCGGGCCGGTCTTCAGCTCCTTGCGCCGTGCGGGGAAGGGCCGGCCGCCGTTGTGCTTGCCCTCCGCCTCCTTGATGGCGGCGGCGACCGCGTCCTGGACGAACGAGGAGAGCGTCACCGTGCGGTCGGTGCCCTGCAGCGCGACGACCGTGTTCCGCAGCTGGTCGAGCAGCGCGTCGGCGATGTAGGCGGGCACCTTCGTCTTCCCGCCGGCGGCCGCCGCGGTGTCCGGCTCCGGCTCGTCGTCCGGCACGGTGACCTGCGCGGGGAGCGGACCGAGACCGGCCAGGAGGACCGCGACGCCACCCACCCCGGCGGACGGGGAGCTCTGCCGCCACGCCTCACCGGTCGCCTGCACCAGCACCTCGGCGCCGTTCTCGGTCAGCACTCCGGTGCCGGCCGCCCCGATCCGGATCGGGGTGTCGTCGGCGAGCGCGTGCCAGGCCCGGCGCACCTGGCCCACGCTCAGCTCCGGACGGCGCACTCGGTCGTCGTGGGGCATCCCGAAGGCGAAGCTGTGCGCGCCCGGGTGCTCGGCGAACAGCAGGCAGGGCCGCTCCTGCGGGACCTCGGGGTCTTCGACATCGAGGTGAGGCGGTTTCGGGTACAGAGGCGGCTGCTTCGGCGGGACGGGCAGCGGTTCGCCCTTGGCGGTGCAGCTCTCGCGGACCAGGAGCTCGCGGCCGGTCGGCTTCCAGCGCAGCCACCAGCGGCCGTCGTTCGCCGACTGCCCCAGCGCGTAGTGCCACTCTCCTTCGTGGCCCGATTCCAGTTCGCACCACGCGAACGCCTCCACCACGTTCGCGCCCACCGGACGCGATGCCAGATAGGCCAGCTCCTCCACCGTGAACGTGGTGGCCACTGAGCAGCCCTTGCGCATCATGCTCACGCGCTTCCTCCCCTTCCTCGCCGAAAACCCGAGGTCATCGTCACGCGGGACCCCGCACACGCGCGGGAGAATTCGGAAACCCGACCCCGCTCCACTACGTCTAAGCGAGCATTTCCGCTAGCGAAAATGAGAGCCGCAAAACTCGCTGGACGCTATTTATTCGGTTAGCCGTTCAGCCAAGCGCTAAGGCAACTCGTAAACCTACCCATTTGCTGAGCGAAACAGCTACCAATTACCGGTGTCAGCGATCCGCTGACACCCCGGGTGTGCCGGTTTCCGGGCCGTCCGCCGGGGCCCGAGGTGCCGGATTCCGGCAGGTGGGGTGCCGGTTTCCGGCACCTCGATGTGCCGGTCACCGGCAGGTCGATGTACCGGCTACCGGCACCCAGAACAGGAGTGAACCGAAGGGAACCGGAAGGAACAGAGCAGTTGCTGCGCGCGTGCGCGGCCCAGCCCGCGGCCACCGCTGCGCCCCCAGCGCCCCGAAGCCCTCAGCGGCCGCGAGAGCGCCGAACAGCATCCCGGCCCTCCCGGTGGACCTTCGCCGGGCGATCGTCCGGGAGGGGGCGACGCAGGCCGCTTCCCGGGCCTGCAATCGTCGACCGCTCGGTGCACCACCAGCCCCACCGCGCCCGCATCCGGATCACGCCTCCGACCAGGGAAGCCCCAGGAAGGCCCCCTGTGCGGCCCGGAGAGCGACGATCACGCGGCGGGGGCCCCGTTCCACCCCGAGCCCACGAAAGGCCGTCAGACGGCGATCTACGGACGCGCCGCCCTGCTCTTCCAGTTGCCGGGCGAAGCCCGTCCGCTGTGCCATCGGTGGAGCCGGGGCGCCTGTGGCGCCCCGGCGGAGCCGATTGGCTGCGTTGAGTCGTCCCGGAGGGACGTCATTTCTATGGGTTGACCTGCACGTACGCACTCAGGCCAGCCCCCACGGCGCGGGGCCCGTCACTACGCCGGCCACGACGATGCGGTCAGCCCGGCACCGGCCCTCACCCGAACGGGTGACGGGCCCCGCGCCCCTCTCCTCTGACCCCTAACAGGCCCTCGCGCTCTTGGAGCGGGCCTGTCGGTCGCTTCGCTGTTCGGTTGTCTGCGGCCGCGCCGTGGTTGCGGCTCCGACCTGCGCTTTCAGCGTGAGGGGGTCGCCCTGCGAAGTGGCAGTGGGTCCAGTACCGGGAGGACTGGACCCACTGGGGAGAGCCGCGCAAGGGCCTGTTAGGGGAACCAAGCTGATGCGCTGCCCTGCTCGGCGTGCTGGTGCCCACCCAGGCCGGGCACGCCGCGGCGGTGCTCCTGGACCACCGGCCCGCCGCCCTGCCTGTCTTCCCCAACCGACGAGATCTCTTCGGCGCTTGCGCCGCGAGCGCGGCGGAGCCGCCAACGCGCCCTCGCGCGCCACTACCTGTAGATGGCCTCCGGCGTTCAGCGGCGCAACGCGCCGCAAGGCGCCAAACCCGATCTTGGTTTCGATGAGCTTGGTGTCGATGACCTTGGTCTCGTTCTGCGGTGGCGTTCACACCACCCCGCGAGGTTGCGTCTCCACCACCCTGCGAGGTGGCATCCATGCAACCTCCGGAGGTGGTACTGATACCACCTCCGGAGTGACCTGCGGTTTTACGGCTCCAGAGCCCGAAATCGGGGTGAAAACCGGAGCCGAAATCGGGGCCCGGAGATCCGGATTTCAGCCCCGATTCGCGGCCCGCCCCGGCCCCGGCCCCCGGACCCGGTTTTCACTCCGGTCACGCCCCCGGCGACGGCACGGCCCCGGCCGGCCAGGCGGCGAACCCGACCCACATCCACGGCCACTCCCGGATGTGCCCGATCACCTTCTCCGCCGGCACCGTGACGTCCCGGGCCTCCCCGGCCTCCCACGCCGACAGCAGCAGCCGCACGTACTCCACGTCCCACAGCACCGCCGTGTACGGCTCGCCGTCGCCGTCGAGGGCCAGGAGGAAGCCATAGCCCTCGGCCGTCGGCTGCAGCCCGGCGACCGCGCACAGCGCGAGGTAGGCCGCAGGTCCGTGGAAGTCGGTCTCGGTGGCGAGCATGGCTCCGTGGATCGCGATCACGTCGTCCTCGTCTCGGTCGGGCACCGCCTGGCGGCGGCGCGGCACACGAAGAAGCCCCGCCGGATCGGCCGGCGGGGCCTCGGAAAGGGGTCCAACAGTTACGTCAGCGGTCCGCTGACAGGGGCGTGACCCGGTGCCCGGGCACGCCGAAATCCCGGTCCGGCCCCGGAAGCCGGGCGGACCGGGTGATCAGGTGGAGCGGCGGAGGGGAGAGTCCGCAGGCCCTCCCCGTCCCGTCAGCGCGCGGCCGCCAGGTCCTCGTGCTGCGCCATCTGCGCACCACGGCAGACGCCGCACAGCCCGTCCTCGGCCTCCGTCGTACGCCCGCACGGCGAACCGTCCCAGCGGGCCCCCGAGCAGGGCGCCGGGTCCGCGCCGTACATCACCGGCATCGACGGCATCGACGGCACCTCCGGGGCCGCCTCCGGCTCGCCGCCCGACTCCTGGGGACGGTCGCCGTCGGCGTCCAGCGTCGCCAGCCGCAGCCGGTGCAGGTCCGTCGCGGCCGACCGCGCCGCGAACTGCGCCGCCAGGAGCTGACCGAGCATGTCGGCACCCTCCCGCCGGACCCGCTCGCGTGCCTGCTCCGCCTCTGCGAGCACCCGCGCCTTCGCGTCCGACCACTCGGCGGGCACGTTCCCCATCTTCGCTGCGTCCTCGGCGGCCCGCTCAGCGGCTCCGACGATGTCGTTCTCGAACCCGCTCACGCACAGCGGGCACAGCGCGCCCTCGGTGCCCCGGTCCTGCTCGCACCCCGGGCACAGCAGCCGGGTTGCGGCGGCGGCCGCCGCCTCCTTCTTCGCGTCACGGGCGGCCTTGTGGTCGGCCTTGTAGTTCTTGCCGCGCTCGATGCACAGCACGCACGGCTCGCCGTCCGCCAGGAGCTCGCCGTCCTCGCACCCCGCGTCCGGGCACTCGCCGTGCCGCAGCATCGCCACGGCCGCGCCCACCGGACGCTCCAGACGGCCCGTCTCGAACTTCTCGGCGTACCCGTGCGTCGTCCAGCGCCGCAGCACCCGGGAGACCAGCTGCTCGGCGGTCCGTTCCTTGAGGGCCTTGGTCACTGCCGTCACCAGCGTCTTCGGCGCGTCGGTGTGCGCGGTCTCGCGCATCGCCTCCCGCAGCTCCGGACGGAACGCCTCGAGGACCTTCAGCACCTCCGGCGCCAGCGGCACCTCGGCGGCCTTCCTCCGCGCCTCGCGAGCCGGGGCGGGCTTCGGCTTCGGCGCGGGCTTGGCCTGCGCCGGGACCGTCGGGGCCGCCGTCTTCTTCGCGGCCTCGGTACGGCCCTCCCACTTCGCGGCCGCCTTGAACTCCGGGTGCGCGTTGTAGAAGTCCCGCAGCCGCATCTGGCCCTGGTAGCCGGCCGGAGGGTTGTAGCGGACGAAGTACTTGTACCCCTGGCGCATCCCGCCCGCGTACCGGTACTTCTCCGTCCTGATCGCGCCGAGAGCCTCCAGCTCCTTGCGGTAGGTGGCCACCTGCCGGTCGTCCGCGAGCTCCAGGACCACCGCGATGGCCTTCTGCTTCGGGCAGGCGATCCGGCGGTTCGGGTTCTGGATGCGCGCGTTGATGTGCTCGGCGAGGAAGGCGTACATCAGGAACGCCTTCGCCGACAGACCCGCGAGCATCACCCACACCGGCACCGGCGTGTGGACGGTCGGCCAGTCCTCGGCGACCAGCTGGTCGCCCTCTTCCTCGCCGTACCCGTCGTCGTACGGCTCGTCGTCGAAGTCGTTCATCGGGCCACCTCCGAAACCGAGGCGGCGGCATCGCGAGCGGCGCCCGCGAGCAGGGGCATGTTGGTCATGAGCTGGGTGTACTTGCCAAAGCGGACACCCCCGCGAGCGCGGACTTCGGTCCCGGCCGGAGTGGAGAATCCCACGGAGAAACGTCGGCCGAACCGGTCAAAACGCGCCGTAGTGACCTTGACGGATGAGGCGTCGGGCTGGTTAGCCACGACGGTCTTGCGTACTCTCATATTGAGCCTTCTCCACCTTCACTGGAGAGCTTCGATGACTGCCGGGTGTGAGAGCCCGGGTAGTCCGTACAGGGGCCCCGCCGCGGCGGGGCCTTTTGCGTGCTCCAGCCAGTGAGAGATGGCTGGTGTCACGCGGTTCATCATCCTCTTCCTACCTGCTAGCCCAACGGCTGGACACAGGATTTCGTTGCGAAGGCCCCGATCTCCCGTCAGGCGGGACGGAACTTCCTTTCGCTGCCCGTCACATGGGACGCCCCCGTAGGTCTCGCAGGTGGGCGAGGAATGCTTGCGCCTCCCCGTCTTTCGCGTACCGCTCGTGCAGGACGCCACCGAGGTCGCTGGCGACCATCGCGAGCGAGGGCACCGACCGCCGGCTGCTGCCGAGCGCCTGCTGCCCGAATGACAGCGCCGTCTCCAGGTCGCCGTCGCGGGCCGCCGCCACGGCGAGCGTTACCCGGGCCTCGGAGATACGCATCGGCGCCTTCTCCGTCCCGTCGAAGTCCGTGCTGGACCGGATCACCTCGCCCGCGATCTGCGAGGCGAGCCCGTCCTCGGCGACCCGGCGGTAGCAGTCCATGCGGTAGAAATCGAACTTCGCCGGGTCGACCTGGAAGTGGTTGGCGATGTTCTCCGGGTAGGGCAGCGACTCCAGGAGCTGGCGGCCCGCGTCGAGCGCCACCTCCGTCTGCTGCCGGTCGCCGATCCGTGCCCATGCCTTCGCCTTCTGCGCGTACAGCTGCACGGCGACGCTGTGCCGCGGGGCGGCGGCGATCCCGGCGTCGGCGGCCGCGATGACGCCCCGGTAGTCCCCGGCCGTCAGGGCGAACCACGCCTTCATTTCGTGAGCCCAGCCGACGATGCCCGGGTCGCCGGCCTCGCTGCCAAGGTCCAGCGCGGCTCGCCGCGTCGCCTCGGCGGCCCCGCCGATCCCGGAGTCGTACTCGACACAGCCGACCAGCAGGGCGAGCTGCCCGGCGAGTGCGATCACGTCCCGGTGCTGAGCGAGCGAAAGTCGTTGGTGCTGCAGGTTCGCCACTCGGCCCAGCCACGCCTTGCCCTCGATGAGCAACTGCTCGGCAGGCGCGTGCGCGTACTCCGTGCACAGCCGGTCGGTGGTGATGCGCAGCGCGTCGAGCGTGGCGTTGTCCACGTCGCTGGCCCGCAGCCTGGAGACGATGTCGACGGTGTCCATGCCGCTGACGGCCTGGATCTCTGCCCGTCCGTCCCGCTGGCCCTCCACCGGGAAGAACGCGAAGGTCGTCGTGCCGAAGGTGGCGGCGATGGCCGGCGCGTACTTGCGGGGGTACGCCTCCCCCGCCTCCCAGCGCTTCCACTGCCGGAGCATGTCGTGCTCGGCGGGGGCGTCAGCATCCAGCCGCGGCATCAGCGCGCGCACGGCCCGAAGCTGGCTCCAACCGCGTGCTTCCCGCTCTGCCACCATGCGGCGAGCCCAGTCCGGCCGATCGTCGGACATCGAGGTCCCCTCTCCTCCCGTACGGAACCCGCAACGAATGCGGTCCGGCCTGGAGGTGCCCAGCGTCCAGCAGCGGGTCCTGACCGCGAGTCTGGCACGCACGCACCGGCCGGAGACGGTGACAAATGGCGGTGACATTTCAATGTCACCGGCGCTCGTCACTTTCGGCACTCCCTGCTCCAGAGCACCGTGTGCAGCCAACCGGCAGCTACGGGAGGCGCGTTGTGGAGCACGATTCGCGATCATGCGGAGTCCTCGATCACGGGGATGAGGCTCCCGGCGTAGACGACGTGCGGCTCGTCGGCGGTCGGCGGCTCGAACCGGGCGCCATGCCGGAGCAGGTCCTCCTGGCTGAAGTACATGGCGTTCGGGTCGTCGTAGGTGGAGGCGTTGCGCTCCTTGATCCGCTCCCACAGCTCGTCGTGGCTGGCGGGCAGGTACAGCAGCGTCACGGCCGCTCCGGCGTCCTCGCCGACCTGACGCCACTCCTGGCGCTCGTCGTGCGTCCAGAGGCCGTGGTCCAGGACGACGTCCCGGCCGGCGGCCAGCGCGGTGCGCAGTTCGGCCGCGACTTCGGTGAGGATCGGGCGCTCCCGGATCTTGTAGGCGCCGCGAGGGAAGTCCCGACCGTAGTGGCCGTGCTGCTCGAAGACCCGCTCATCGGGGCAGAGCCGCAGGAAGCCGCGGGACTCCAGCTCGCGAGCGACCGTGGTCTTCCCCGAACCGGGAAGGCCGGACATCAGGATGAGCCGGGCCGGGCCCGTCCGTCCCGCCAGTGTTCGCATGATCAGCGTGATCTCCGTCTGCCCGGCCGGAGGCAGCTCGCCCCGGCGCTGCGCCCGGAGAAGTTCCCCCAGGCGCTCCTCCACGACGTGCATGAGGGTGTCGTCCGCCAGCAAGAGCGTCATTCGGTGCTCTCCTCCTTGGTCCAGCGGCGGTCGGGCCCTCCGAGGTCCACGCCGTACTCGATGACGACACCGCCGCTGTCGATCACCTGCACCGTCGACACGATGACGGCGGCCCGGGTGTCCTGCGGGATCTCCAGCGGCCCCGCGTCGGCCGGATCGGTGATCCGGGCCCACATGGCGCTGATGCGCCGGGCGACGGGGCGGCCGGTGTGCTGCGTGATCGCGTCGATCGACGTGCCGCTCGCCAGCCGCTTGCCCATGAGCAGCTCCGGCAGCGCGTCGGCGAAGGCGGCCGGGATCCACGAGGTCGAGTGGGCGATGACCGCGTTGGAGTGCTCGTCGCGGTACGTGCGGGAGCGGCGGAGCACCTTCTCACCCGGCGCGATTCCCAGTGCTTCCGCGACATCCTCCGGTGCGGCCACGATCCCGGCCATGTGGGAGTCGGAGCGCTCGCCGGCCCGCCACGAGGAGCCGGTCAGTTTGCTGCGCTCCTCCCGCTCGGCTCCGGTCGCCAGGGACAGGCGCTCGCGTACGACCGTGCCGTGGCCGCGCGACGACGTGACCAGGCCCTCCGCCTCCAGAGCCTTGTACGCCTGGTGGACGGTGGTCTTGGCCCATCCCTTCTCCTGCGCCATCTCCTCGATCTTGGGCAGACGGTCGCCCGGTGCGTACTTCCCGCTCTTGATCTGCGCGGCGAGTGAGTCCGCGAGGTCTCTCCACTTGGGCGGCATTCCGCTGCTCTCCTCTGTCTCGGGCGACCCCAGTGAACCACAGTCATGGGACTAGATCACGTCCCGACGCAATAACAGTATTGCGTCGGCAAGGGTGATTGACAGGGGTCCGCAATACTGGGAATGTCATTCCCGCAAGGCAACGCCGAGTGAGGCAGCTCACGAAGCGTCACGGCACAGCTATGTCCAAAACGGCCGCAACTACGGGCTGGTAACCACCGCGCGACACGTCGCGGCAGGACACCCGGGCGGTACCGCAAGTTCCTTGAAAACCGAATAGGTCCCGCCGAGAGCCCCACCGAAGGAGGTGATGGGGGCGAGGCGGAGCACGACCCGAAGGACGGGGCTCGAGTGGGCCTCTGCGGAGGTGGGGTGCGAATCCCTTCCCGTCCACGCACAACTGCCATGCCCGTACGACGCGGCCCCCCGGCCAGCCTGCAAGCAACGACCGGGGAGCCGCACGGGCCGTCCACTGATTCGAGAGGAAACCGACCCGTGAACGTCATCGTCGCAGGACAGCGCATCGTGAGCGAGACCGAGTTCGTCGAGGCCGCGATCGGCTTCACCCCGACCGAGGACGACCTGGCGGACTTCGCCGAGTTCGTCGCCGAGGGATACGGCCCCGCCGAACGCCGCAACGAGGTCGACGCCGAGAACGACTTCTACTTCCGCCGGCGCAAGCCGAGCTCCCGCCGCACCCGCAAGCCCCGGACCGCCAACGGCACCGTCGTCCCGCTGCCCCGCACCCGCAGCGGCGCCGGCCTCATCGAGGACCGGAAGGGGTGGGCGGCATGAGGACCCCCTTCGGAACCTGGATCTACCTGCTGCTGGTGATCAGCGGCGGCGCCTGGGTGCTGGGATTCCAGACCGCCTGGTGGCAGCGCCTCCTGGCCGTGCTCGCCGTGGTCGGCCTGGCCGTCGCCGACGCCGCGCACACCGCGGTCGTCTCCGAGCTGCGCGAGCGCACCGCCCACGGGCTCGACTCCCTGTCCACGTGGATCAGGGGCCCGCTCGCCATAGCGGGCGGCGCCTGGCTCACCGGCTTCACCCTCCCCGCCACCGGCCGTGTCGTCCTGGCGGCCGCCGTCCTGACCGTCATCCTCTTCGAGCGGTCGATGACCGCCCCGGTCGCCAGGACCGCCCCGTGAGCCGGGTGCAGCGGCTGGCCCGCTGGCTCCTGAACGCCGCCGTCGACGTCGACGGCATCCGCCTGATGATCCGCCAGCCGAAGCAGTGGCTGCTGGCCCGCGCCCACCACCCGTGGATCGGCCTCGCGCCGCTGGCCCTGATCGCCGCCGGCACCTACGTCGGTCGGCCCACCCCGTTCTGGCTCTGGACGCTCGCCGTGGTCTACGGCGCGCTGTCCTTCGGCACCGACACGGTCGGCAACGGCGCCCACTCGCTGTGGCAGCGCGGCCGGATCTGGCAGGACACGATCTGCCCCTGCTGCGACGCCCCCGGCGACGGCGGCTGGTGGTTCGAGCACCCCGACCTCTCCCCCGACGGCCCCGAGGACCACGGGCGCACGCCCGATGAGACGCCCCGGCCGTCCCTGACGACCATCACGACCCCCCGCGAGCGGGCGGCCCAGGCCGCGTACGCCGCGACGAACCTGGAGGGCCTGCGATGAGCGAGGCAACCACCTACCGAGGCCGCGAGCAGATGGACGCGGTCAGGGCGCGCGCGGCGCAGGCCGAGGCCGCCGCGAACTCCCGGCGGACGAACGCGCTGACCGGGATCGAGATCGAAGAGGCCCGCGCGAAGGCCGCCGAGCGCAAGGACCTGCGCAAGGCGGCGGCGAAGACCAAGAAGGCCGAGGAGCGGACGAAGCGCCGCGAGAAGGCGGCCGCCGCCCGCAAGGCCCGCAACGAGCGGATCGCCGCCGCGATCGGCCAGCCGCTGCCGTGGGTGATGACGGTGGTCGTCACCTCGATCGCCTTCGCCTTCCCCGGCCAGTTCTCGGCGATGACCGGCCTCGGCGTCTTCTGGGTGCTGGCGCTGCTGGTGCCCGTGTTCATCGAGGGCGCGACCTGGGCCATGGCCTGGATGCGCAAGTGGGCGGTGGAGAACCGCAAGCCCGCCAAGCTCTACACGGTCATGACGTGGGTGTTCGCCGCTACGGCGGCCGCGCTGAACGCGTGGCACCACCTGGACGAGCCGCAGCTCGCCGTCGTGTTCGCCGCCAGCTCGCTGTTCGGCGTCGCGGTCTGGGACATCTACATGCACTCCCAGAACCACGCGGCCGGCGGGCGCGACGCCGCCGACATCAAGCTCGCGCTGCAGCGCCGGATCCGGCACCCCAGGGTCTCGCGCCGGGCCTCGTGGCTGCGGACGGCGACGATCCCCGCGCTGAGCGAGTCCGAGGCATGGGCCATCGCGTGGCGTCAGATCCGGGGCACCGAGCCGGGGCTGACGAAGCGCACGCTCAAGCGACACAACAAGCTCGCCGAGAAGGTCGCCGAGCACGCGGAGAAGGCGTGCGAGCCGCGGCTGACCGCGTCGCTCGATCTGTTCGCGGCGCCGCTCGATCCGGTCCGCGAGGTGCCCGCCGACAAGGCGTGGGCGATCGACCCGCAGGCCATCGCGCGGATCCTCGCGGACCCCGCGAACGCTAGCCGTGAGGCACGCGCGGCAGCACCCGAGAAGGAGATCAATTCGGCTAGCGACACGGCGGGCCAGAAGCCCGCGCAGGCCGCGCAGGAGCCCCGCACGCGCGACGCGAAGCCGCAGGTCAAGCCCAACAACCCCCCGGCCGTGCGAGGCCGGGAGAAGGGCCTCCAGGACGGCTCCGCGAAGCAGGCGCGCGCGGCCCGCACGCTCGCTGCGGAGACCGCCCGCGCGGCCACCCCGGAGCAGGCCGAGGCGGAGAAGCGCACGGCTCGCGAGTGGGTCCTTGAGCAGCTGCGCGCGGGCCGCGAGGTCGGCTGGCGCGACGTCCAGCGGTACTTCGAGAAGGACATCCCCGAGCAGCACATGCGTGTGGTGCGCGGGGAGACCTGGTGCCGCGCGCGGATCAAGGAGGCCATGGCCGAGCACGGCGGTGACAAGCCGCTGCAGCTGGTCGGCTGATGGGCCGCGGGTACGTCAGGTTCTGGGACCCGGACGGCGAACGGTTCGGGATCCCGACCTGGCCGTGGAAGCTCGCGCCGGCGCACCTGAAGACCCGCGACCAGCTGGTGGCGATGGGGCTGCGGCCCCATCAGCCGCCCGCCGGTCAGATCCTCTGGAACAACAAGAAGCTGGGCCTGCGCCGCGCGTACCTGTTCGACATCGCGCTCGCGGGCCCGCCCAAGAAGCGCTCGCCCGGCCAGGTCGCCTCGCTCGAGGCGGCCCGCCGCAAGCGCCGCACCTGCCCGACCTGCGGCCTGGTGCGCGACTACACGATCTCCACCGCGCTCAAGGAGTGCACGACGTGCGCGGACGGCCTCGCGGCCGCCGCCTGAACCACCCGAACCGCGGGCTCCCGGCACTCACTGCCAGGCGGGGGCCGGGAGCCCGCACCCCGTACGGCCCGACCACCACTTCCGCGCGGACCCCGGCACTCACTGCCAGGCGGGGACCGGGGCCCGCGCTCACCTCGCACAGGAGGCATGACCAGCATGACGGAGATCGACGAGCGCCCGGTTACGACCGGCCAGGCCCGCAACAAGGTGACGGAGGCGATCGAGCTGGTCGTCTCCACCCAGTTCGGCTCCACCTCGATGCTGCAGCGCAAGCTGCGCGTGGGATTCGCCGAGGCGACCGCGCTGATGGAGGCGCTGTTCCAGCTCAACGTCGTCGGCCCGGCCGACGGGTCCAAGGCCCGCGAGGTCCTGGTCAAGACCTGGGACCTGCCCGACCTCCTGCAGCGCCTGGAGGCCGACCCGCCGGCCCCGGTGCCGGTGCCCGCCCCGGCCCCGGCCGACGACGGCAAGGTCGTCACCCTCGCCGAGTACCGCACGGCGGCCGACCCGGAGGCCGCCGCGACCATCCCGGCCGTCGACTTCAGCAAGACCGACGTCTACGACCAGGAGGACGACGAGCTCCTGGACGACGACGAGGACGACGAGGTCCTGGTCGACGAGGACGACGAGGAAGACGAGCGGGTCCCGGCCGCCGCCGACTACGAGCCGAACTTCCGCGACCGGCTGCGCGAGCTGCCGCAGATCCCGGCCACCTTCCGCTCGAAGGCCGCGTTCACCCAGGCGCTGCGCGACCTCGGCAACGACACCAAGCACGGCATCTTCCACGCGGTGAGCCACTCGCCGAAGTACGCCGGGCGCGAGGTGAAGCGGGCCGCGAAGTTCTACGGCCGCGGCGTCGGCCAGACCGCTCAGTGGATCTACTCCCGCGAGCACAAGCTGCTGGTCCAGCAGGCGTGGGCGGCCAAGCAGAAGAACGCCGCGCTGATCATGTCGACCACCAAGGCCATGTACAAGGAGCGCACCCGCCGCACGCTCAAGGCGTCGGGCCTGGCGCTCGCGGCCGCGGTCGTCACCGCGATCGAGTTCGGCGCGATCTGGTACTTCAGCCCGGACTGGATGCGGCCCTTCGCGTGGGGCCCGGCGCTCGCCGTGATGACCACGCTGGTCGGCATCGGCGCGGTCGCCGAGCGGGTACGCACCAAGGTCACCCCGGTCGAGGGCGAGGCGTACGAGGCGGAGATCTCCGACGACGACCCGTTCCCGATCGCCGACGCCCGTTCGCGCGCCGAGGCGGTCGACTGCATCCGCCGGACCCTGACCGCCAACGGCATCGCGGTCGGCGCGGTCGTCAAGCCCCACCGCCACAAGTGGGGCTGGGAGATCACCGTCCGGCAGAAGTCGGGCACGCCCGCTGAGATCGTCTCCAAGGCCGGAGCGATGGAGACCCCCCTCGGGCTCGGCGTCGACCGGCTCCTGGTCCAGCCGCACAAGGAGGTCCGCTCGGACTCCACGCTGCGCCTGGTGATGAAGAACCCGTTCGCCGGGATGGGCGAGCTGGAGAAGGTGCAGCCGGGCTCCCTGACCATCACCGAGCCGCTGCTGATCGCCCGCCGCATGGACGCCCAGCCGTTCCTGCTGCCCGCGCTCGGTACCCACGTCCTGATCGTCGGCGGGCCCGGGTCCGGCAAGTCGATGCTCCAGCGGGCCATTGCCTCTCGGATCTCCGACTGCTACGACGCGCAGCTGTGGGACGTCGACCCGGTCGGCCCCGGCCTGGACGCCCTGGGGCCGGCGGTCGCCCGGAAGGCCCGCAGCGAAAAGGCGATCGAGGCGCTGCTGGAAGACGCGCTGGCAATCGCCAAGGCCCGTGCGACGAACGTCCTGGCCTGGGGGCACGGCGACAACTGGCGGCCTTCCGCCAAGGAGCCTGCCCTGGTCGTGATGCTCGATGAGTACAAGTCCCTTTCCGCATACGCGAAGGAACTGGTTATCGAGATTTTCGGCGTCGGCCGGAAATCCCGCGTCACCGTCATCATCGGCTCGCTTTACGGAACGTCCGACGCGATCGGTGAGGCCGTCGCCACGGCGGTCGCGGTCCGCATCATGCTGCCGAGCCGCCACAAGGACATCGAGCTGGTCTTCGGCGCCGGCGCGGGCGGCCAGGGCTGGCGCCCGGACCGGCTCCACCCGCTGGTGGAGGGCGAGGACCCGAACAAGTCCGACGTCGGCTGCTGCTACATCATGGGCGGCGGTTCGCGGGAGCCGCTGATCTACCGCTCCTACCCGCTGGACCCGAAGAAGGCGTACGCCCGCGGCGTGGCCCGCGCCGAGGTCGGCCTGCCCCAGCTGGACCGCCGCTCGCTCGCCGCGGCCGGGGTCAAGGCCCCGGAGCTCCCGAAGGTCGCCGACGTCCCGGCCCCCGAGGTCGAGGAGGAGGCGCAGGCCCTGGCCGACCCGCAGCTCGATCTGCTGATGGACACGCTGGACGGCATCGACGCCGTCGGCGCGACCAACAAGCAGGGGCAGGGCCGGGTCCACCTGGACACCCTCGCCGCCTGGCTGTCGGCGGAGTACCCGGACGTCTACGGCGACTGGGACCAGGCCCGCCTGTCCAAGGAGCTCAAGGCCGCCGGCGCCAAGGTCTCCGGCTCCGTGCGGGTCGGCGACCAGGGCCCGCGCACCGGCGTGAAGGGCGAGGAGATCGCCGAACTGATCAAGGAGGCCCAGGACGCGGCGGAAGCCGCCTCCGAGGGCGAGAGCTCCTGATCTGAGATGTAGAACCGCAGGTCAGCGGCCTCTACGTGCCGCTCTACACCCTGCTCTCACCCCCTCGCCTGCTCTACGTAGAGCAGGCGAGAGAGCCGGGAGAGATCGCCGTAGAGGCCGCTGACCTGCGGGAACGTCCGTGTAGAGCGGTTGTAGAGCGTCCGAGAGGCCCGAAAGGCCCGGAATGCTCCCCGACTCCCCGTGATCTTGAAGGAGGCCCGTGATGGGCGACGTGAGCACCGCCCGAGCCCGCACCGCCCCGGCCGCGAGGAAGACGGCGGTCAAGAAGGCGGCGGCACCCAAGACCGCCGCGAAGAAGGCGGTCCCGGCCGCCAGGACGCCCCGGAAGGCGGCGGCCCGCAAGACCACCGTCCCCAAGCCCGATCCGGCTCCGACCGAGCCGACCGCGCTCGCCGAGGCGATCACCGCCCGCCAGGCCCAGCCCGGCTTCGACGCCGAGCAGCTGCTCGCCAACTCCACCCCGGCGGCCCCGGCCAAGGCGCCCCGGAAGACGGCGGCCAGGAAGACGACCACCGCCAAGAAGGCGCCCGCCGCCCCGGCCGTGAAGAAGACCCCGGCGAAGAAGACGGCGCCGAGGAAGAAGACGGCGAAGAAGCCGGTGCGCACCTCGGCGGCGAAGGCCGGCACCACCCGGGCCAAGAAGTTCAGCCAGCGTGTGAAGTACGCGAGGAAGCACCCGTTCACCGCCTCGCTCGCCGTGCTCCTGGTCGTCACCACCGTCGCCTGGCGCGGCACGAAGGCGGGCGGTCGCCTGCTGAAGTCCGGCGTCACCAAGGCGTGGGCCAAGGGCGAGGACGAGCGCCTCAACCGCCGCGCCGCCAAGAAGGCCGCCGAGGCCACCGCCGCCGGTCACAAGGGCTGCCCGGCCTGCAAGGGCACCGGCGTACTGCCCAAGCACAACGCCGACGGCACATGGGCCGGGTCCATCCGCTGCACGAAGTCCGCCGCCCGGCGCGCGGGGCGCTGACATGGAGGACTGGAGCCCCGACAACCCCTTCGGCGCGATACAGCCGTACTGGCTGCAGGTCGAGGGCAAGTGGCGCACCGCCGACGTCCTCGGACCGTTCCTCGGCGAGTACGTCACCTGCCCGTTCTGCGAGAACCAGAAGGGCCTGATCTTCGAGACGGACTCCTCCCGGCTCGATGAGATGGCGGACATCACCTGCACCTGCGGAAAGAAGTTCCAGGTCCTGGAGGTGCTCGGCTACGACCTCCAGCAGCGCCTGGCCTTCCTCGCGGGTGAGGAGACCGACCCGGCCTGGACGGCGAAGATCCTCGCCGAGGACCCCAACCACACCAGCGGACCGCAGCCGCCCGGCGCCGACGACGAGGCCGACGAGCCGAAACCCGCCCCGGCCGCCGCCAGTACGACGCCCCCGCGGATGCGGTCCGCCGGCCGACGCGAGAACCGCGGCGTCGTCGTCGGCCGGGGCGAGAAGGTCACCGGCCCGGTGCAGGCCAGCGCCGGAAGCACCACCGGCGCCCGGCGGCCCGCCCCGAAGTCGTCGCCCCGGGCGACCCGCAAGGCCGTCGACGAGGCGACCCGCCCCGCGCCCGGCACCCGCGTCTACCGCAACGACGGCGTCGTCAACACCGGCGTCCTGGTCGTCGGCGACAACAACCGCCAGATCAACGTCCGCGCCGACGGCAAGGGCGGCGGCCAGGTCACCGTCGACGGCCAGCCGCTCACCTCCAGCGGCCGCGTCCCCCGCAAGTTCGCCGCCCGGGCAGAGCGCGCCGTCCGCGACGCCGTCCGCCAGGCCGGAGGGCAGGGCGCCGGCCCCGGCGAGGTCCGCATCCACGGCGAGAACAACAGCGTCGTCACCACGACCACCAGCGGTGATCAGGTCCAGGTCACCCGCTCCACCAGCAGAAGGAAGAAGGAGGACTGACCGTGCTGACCATCTCCGCCGTCGTGGTCTTCGTGCTCGCCGAGGCCGGGCTGATCTGGAAGGGCGGCCTGAAGTTCTGGCACGCCGCCGTCTGCAACATCGCCGCCCTCTACCTGGCCGCCACCTCCATGGGGCCGTCGCTCTACGGCGGGCTGGAGAACGCAGCCAACATGCTCAGCGAAATACGTTTCTAACCACGTCGCAATTCGGCTAGCGGAAAAGCTCAGTTATCCAGTAGCCGTCACGCCGACCTGACAGCTAGCTGAGCGACTACCCGAACAGATCGCCTTTCCGGTGCTCCTGTCAGCAGACCGCTGACAGGAGTCCAATCCGCTCCCACCTCGCGCAATGCAACGGAAGGAGCCCCATTCCGTGGGCGTCAAGTACGTCATAGTCGAGCCCGATCCGCCCGGCCCGCGCTGGAAGACGACCGCCGTCATCATCGGCGTGCTTCTCCTGGCCGCCTACCTCAACGGGCACGACGGAACGGCGGATCACCCCGAGCCGCGCCCCTCGCCCTCCCCGAGCGTCAGCCGCAGCGCGACGCCGTAAAGCCCGGCCGATCCCGCCGGCCCCGGAGCGCCTCTCACCGTTCCGGGACCTGGCGGGGACGCCCGGTCACCCCCGACCGGACGCCCTTCGCCCGACGAAGGAGTACACCGTGTCCGTCTCCGACTTCCTCGCCCGCCTCCAGGGCAAGCGGGCCGCCTACGACACCACCGACGAGGTCGTCCAGCTCCTGGACGAGCAGTACGCCCGCATCCACGACGCCCGCCTCCCGCTCCACCTGCAGCGCGCCGCGCACCTGGAGCAGCTGCTCAGCTTCCAGCCCGGCCTGGTCGACGCGCGCGGCCAGGCCGCCGACCTCGCGCTGCACACCGAGGCCCTCATCACCGCCGCCCGCTCCAACGGGCACGAGGAGCTCGCCGAGCGCCTGGTCGACGCCGCCGAGGCGCTCAACGAGGCGGTCTCCCACCTCGCCGCCGCGACCCACGAGACCGTCCCCGTCCCGCAGGTTCCGCTCGCGTACGCCGCCTGACCTGCACCAACAAAAAAAGCATCCTCGAAAGATGCCAAACGCTTGAAACGCATCCTTCAAGGATGCATTATTGGTTGTGCGGGGGCCGCCTGGCCCCCGCACTCTCCGACCAAGGAGTTCGTCTTGACCACCTCCCAGACCTTCACCGCCACCGCCGCCGGCGCCGTGTGGACCGACATCATCAGCCACGTCGGCACGGTCAACGTCACCATCGACCCGACGCTGAAGAACGCGGTCGTCACGGTGAGCACCGGCGACGACGAGGGCCCCCTGGCCGACGCGGTGCGCGGCACCACGAAGAAGGAGAACAAGCACGGTCAGCTGGACTGCCTCACCGTCCGCGTCCCCAAGGTCCAGGGCAACACGATGACGATGGGCAACTCCACGTTCAGCTTCAACGGCGGGAACATGGTGGTCGGCCAGAACTTCGGCGTCGTCACCGGCTCCGTGACCGGCATGACGATCAGCAACGGCGACGTCATCATCGGCGGCCGCAAGGTCGTGGAGAACGGCCGTGTCGTCGCCGAGGCGGGGACCGTCGTCAGCGGCGGCGGGATGGGCACCATCACCGTCGACGTGAAGCTGCCGAGTGACCAGTCCTCGGTCCGGCTGGAGACCACCAGCGCCGACATCACCGTCCACGGCGACCTCCAGGTCCTGGACACGCACTCGGTCTCCGGCGACGTCGAGGCCAGGGGCGTGCACACGCTGCGGGCCAACACCACCTCCGGCGACGTCGAGGTGGACCGCGTCGACGCCCGGGTCGACGTCACCTCGGTCTCCGGGGACATCGAGATCGGCGCGTACAACGGCACCGAGTTCCGCGCCACCACGGTCAGCGGCGACGTTCACGTCAGCGCCACCCCGGCCGCCAGCGGCTCGATCGACGCCAGCACGGTCTCCGGCGACGTCACCACGCGCGGCACCGGCCACCTGCACGAGCGCGTTCGCACCGTCTCCGGCCGCCGCCGCAGCCGCTGACCACCACCCATCCGCTGCCCCACATCGACCCAGGAGTGATCGTGACCGACGCCAACCCGCTGGAACTCTTCCGTGAGCTCGCCCGCGACTTCCAGGAGCACCGCGACGTCAGCCGCATCGCCGCCGCCCACTTCGTCGGCATCTTCGCGATGACCAACGCCCTGTACGACACCCAGGAGGAGGCCGAGGCCGAGGCCAACCGCCTCGTCACCCAGGCCCTGCAGAACGGGGAGTCGTGGGCGAAGGAGTGGATGGAGGCGTCCATCGACGTCATGTACCCGAACGCCGCCTCGATCTGCGAGACCGCCACGAAGGCCGGCACCGACCCGATCGCCGCCCTCCAGGCCGTCTACGGGATCGCCTCCGACGTCGCGGGCGAGCTCGCCCGCGCCATCAGTCGCCGCCGCAACATCGGCTGACGCCGCCCCGGGGCGGCCGCCAGGTCGCCAAACTCACCGGCCGCCCCGGGCCTCCCATCCCGCTCCAGACGGAGCAGGGGGCAGACACATCGTCCCTCGAATCCGAAACGGAGCTCCACATGACCCCGCGCCCCGACGACGAGGCCCGTACCGAACTGCGGGACCTGGTCGCCAAGGCCAGCGAGCGCCGCGCATCCGAGCGCGAGCGCGTCGAGACCGAGTTCTGGCAGGAGATCGACCGCCTGCAGAGCCGGTACCACGGCGCTCAGCAGGACATCGCTGACGCCCTGGACGTGAAGCGCAACCAGATCCTTCGGCAGACCAAGCGCTACCGGTCCGCCGAGGAGCCTGCCGCCGACTGACCCCGGCCGCCGCCCCGCCCCGGTTCTCCCGGGCCGGGGCGGCCCCCGCCGGGAGACGCCCCGAGGAGGGCCCGATGCCGCAGTACCCCCCGGCCCCCGGCGAGATGCCGGCCCCGAAGACGCCCGCCACCTTCCTGCGCGAGCACGCCGCGTACGCCACCACCGCCGTCTCCGCCGGCACCCTGCTGACCCTGGCGAGGATCTGGAACGAGCAGGGCGCCGAGCACAGCGTGGGGGCCGCGGCCCTGATGCTCTGCTTCGGCGGCGCCTCCGGCCTCTTCGCCGTCCGCCTGGACGACCCCACCGCACAGGCCGTGTTTGCCTCCGGCGCGATGACGTTCGGCGCGCTGTCGGTCGGCGTCTACTCCGACTCCATCACCCCGGCCCTGATCATCTGGGCCGTCGCCGTCATCACCTCCTGCGTGATGATCGGCCGCTCCCACCGCGAGGACCACCGAGTCCAGCGGGCCCACCTCAACGACATGCAGGCCCGGAACCTGGAGCGCAACGCCGACCTGTCCATCGCGAAGATCGAGGCCACCGCGATGGTCGACGCCGCCCGCGAGCAGTCCGCCGCGATGGCCGCGCTCGAGGAAGCCCGCGCCCACCGCAGCGCCCTGGACGAGAACGGCGCCGTCGACCCGATGGCGATGCTCCGGGCCACCGGCCAGCTCCCCAAGCTCTCCGTCGTCCACGACGACGCCGACCGGCGCACCGCCTGAGCCGGGGGCACCGAGATGATCAGTGTCACCAGCCAGAACGTCTCCTTCGGTCACCGCCGCCTCGCCCGGTACGCCGAGCAGATCGCCGACCAGGCCGCCGGGCTCATCCGCTCCCACTTCGGCGCCCTGCCCGACGTCCAGGTCCTCATCTCCAGCCGCAGCGACGCGCTGGCCGACTTCGTCCACGAGTCCAAGGTCTCCCTGCTGCCCGGCGCGGACCCGCGCGAGGTGGCCAAGCAACTGCGCTGGGAGCGCCGGGGCCTGCGCGGCAAGTACGGCGTCACCGAGCTGTCCGCCGGCGGCATCGTCCTCGGCGTCAACCTCGGCAAGGCCCGCACCACCGCCGACGTCAGCGAGACGCTGACGCACGAACTGGTCCACGCGCACCAGCTCTCCGGCCGCGCCGCCCGCGAGGAACACCTCGCCTACCTGCGCTACGGGTTCGAGATCGAACCCCTGCCCCGCCGCAAGGTCCGCGCCTACGAGCGCGTCATGGACCGCCGCGAGCGCGAGGCCCGCGACGCCGAGCGCCTCGCCTCCCAGCTCCCCGCCTGAACCCGCACGTCACCCCGTCGAACAGGAGAAACCTGATGGCGAGCAAGCAGGCCCTGAACCCGCCGAAGGGCGAGTGCACCCAGTGCTGGCTGCACGCGTACGACAGCCGCGAGCAGCACAAGCACCTCAAGCCGCGCGAGGACTGCCCGGCGTGCGTCGACCACATGAACAACGGGCACGGCAACATGATCGTGGGGGCCGACCGATGAAGATGCCCTGGATGAGCCGCGCGGACAAGCGGCGCTGGCGCTCCGCCGAGAACCTCCAGGAGCTCGGTCACCTGGTGGCTTCCTGGCTGATCGGCGACCTCGCCAGCCAGCCCGGCTACCAGCCCAACTGCGGCCCCGACGAGGAGACCCAGCACCTCATCCCGGTGCTGGTCGCCGTCAACCGCCTCGGCTTCGTCACCGACGGCTCCCAGCCCGGATTCGCCGGATACGGCTACGACCACCACTGGTGGGAGCAGCGCGCCGCCGTCTCCGGCATCGTCGACGACCCGCAGCTGCGCGACCGCCTGGTGGCCGCCGCCGAGGTGGCCGGCCTCACCGTCGTCCAGCACGACATGACGCCCCGCCGTCACGCCGAGGGCGTACCCGTCACCCGCTCCCTGGGCCGCGCCCGCACCCACTTCGGCCGCTTCCTGCCGGTCCGCGACCTGCGCACCGTCTGGCAGCCGGAGATCATCGGCCGCCGCACCTTCGAGAAGGTCGCCGCAGCGTGGCAGCTCACGCTCATTGACCCCGAGTGGGGCCGCGACGACGTCCTGTGGGAGGCCCTGGCGGAAGTCGTCCGCCAGTACCGGCTCGAAGACGTCGAACGGAAGGCACGAGTGCGCCGCGAGGCCCTGAGCCACGACAACCTCTGTCGCCGCTACGCCTACCCCGACCTGGCCCGCGGCGCGGTCCAGGAGTGGCACGACGACAAGGTGCGCCGGGCGGTCGAGGAAGCGAAGCTCAGCGGCTGCACGGACGCCGCCATCGAGCTGGTCGTCGGCTGCGAGTGCTGATCTGTCCCTCCCCCGTGCCGACCGGCCCGCCGTGGGCCGGGCGGTGCGGGGGACCGGACAGCCCGGCCCCCGCAGAGATCAGCACGAAGGAGGTGGACGCCATGGCGCACTGGGAGATCAGGATCCCCACCGTCACCGCCGACCAGCGAGACGGCGTCCAGGTGTTCACGTACAGCGCCGAGCAGTATCCGCTGCAGCTCCTGGCCAAACGCCAGGCCCGCAAGGACGTCGACAGCGCTGACGCCATCCGGCACCGCCGGGGCGCGACCGCCAAGCCCGACGCCATAAGCGTCGTGTGGCACGAGACGTACGAGTTCGCGAACGGCTTCTGAGTTCGCCCCGGGGCGGCCGTCCTACGGCCAAGCAGACCGGCCGCCCCGGGCCCATCCACCCCGTACAAGACGAGACGGAGAACCCCATGATGACGCAGACGGAGCTCGCCTTACAGCTCTTGATCCTGCTCCTGGCGGGAGGGTGGACGCTGCACGCGCACCGCCTCTACCGGCGTCTGCACCGCGTCCGCCGCGACCCGCTGACCGGGCTGCTGACCCGGGAGGGCTGGAGCCGCGCCGCGAACCGCATCATCCGCCGGCACCGCAGCGCGACCGTTCTCCTCGCCGACCTCAACGGCTTCAAGGCGGTCAACGACCGGCACGGCCACGACGCGGGCGACGCGGTCCTCGCGGCCGCCGGCGAACGGCTCGCCGCCTGGTGCGGCAAGAACGAGGTCGCCGGACGGCTCGGCGGCGACGAGTTCGTGGCGGTCCTCGCCGACGACACCCGCCTGCCCGACCGGCTCGCCGACCTGGCGCAGCTCCTGCGCCAGCCCGTCGCCCACAACGGAGAGCAGCTGTGCGTCGGCGCCTCCATCGGCGCGGCCCGGCTCGCCGAGCTGGAGACCCCGACCCTGGCGGCCGCGCTCAAGGCCGCCGACGGCGCGATGTACCGGATCAAGGGGCGCACCCGAGGCGGCCGCCGCCTCCTGGTCCCGGCGCTCGCCGCCGTCCGCCGCCTCCCGGTCTCGCTCGCCCAACGCTTCCGGCTCGCCGCGTAGAAGCCCGACCCGGGCGCCCCCAGCGGGCGCCCGGGTCGTCGGCTCCGCCGCGTACCGGGTCTGACCTGCACCCGAAGAAAAAGCATCCTTCAAAGATGCCAACCCCCTAGAAATGCA
>NZ_JBIWJU010000022.1:0-54590 GCF_044765285.1 Streptomyces sp. NPDC102490 | reverse complement strand
CGCCGCCCGCGGCGGCCCTCTTTTCTGTGTGGTGGGGGGCGCGGGGGGGGGGGGGGGGGGGGGGGGGGGGGGGGGGGGGGGGGGGGGGGCGCCGCCCGCCCCCCCCCCCCCCCCCCACCGACGTGAGCGATCAGCCCTTGCCGAGCAGTCCGTTCATCTGCTCGATCTCCGCGCTCTGCGAGCTGATGATCTCGCCGGCCATCTTGGTGGCCGGTCCGTAGGTGCCGTCGGCCTGCTCGGTCTTCGCCATGTCGACCGCGCCCTCGTGATGCTTGATCATCATCTCCATGAAGGCGGTGTCGAACGCCTTGCCCGAGGTGTTCTCGAGTTCGGTCATCTCCTCGGCCGTCATCATCCCGCCCATGTCGTGCATGGAGTGGTCCACGGCACCCTCGGCGGGCACTTCCTCGCCCCAGGAGGTCAGCCACCCGGAGAGCGTCTTGATCTCCGGGTCCTGGGCCTTCTTGATGTCTGCGGCGAGCTTCTTCACCTCGGCCGACTGCGCGCGGTCGGGCGCGAGGTCGGCCATTTCGATGGCCTGGCGGTGGTGGGGGATCATCCCCTTCGCGAAGGCGACGTCGGCGGCGTTGTGCTGCCCCTGCGACGCCGATGCCGACGCCGGGGCGGACGAGGAGGTGGTGGCGTTGTGGCCGTTGTGTCCGGCCGGGCTGTCGCCGTCGCTGTTGCCACCGCAGGCGGCCAGGACGAGTGCTGCCGCACCCGCGGCAGCAACGGCGGCGGTACGGCGGACGAGGGAACGCTTGCGGATCATGGTGGTGCAACTCCTTGGCGCGCCGTCGTCGGCGCGCGGTGGGAAGAGATGTCAGGGCGTGCGAAAGCACGGCACCCGTCACCGGAAGACACCGGCTACAGGGGTACCGAGCGAGCCGCTCTATATCCGCAGGAGTTGCAGCTCGGAAAGATCGGGTGGGGCCCGGCCGTCATGCGGCGACCCGGAGAACGTCGCGGCGGGCGCAGGGGTGGGCGGCGCGTCCAGCAGGGCGCCGGTCAGAGCGGGCGGCGTGTACGCCGAACCCGTGCCGGCAGCCGCACATGTCCCGTCGGCGTGATCGAGATGGCTCGACCCGCCATCCGTGTGCGTACATCCCCCGTCCGCGTGTGGAACGCCGTCCGCCGCGGCCATCACCATGTCGTGGCCTGCGCCCTTCTGCGCAGCCGGCGCCGCCCCGGGGGCGAGGCCATGCATGCCCAGCACGCCGGCCAGCACCGCCATCACCAGCAGCACGAACAGCCGCCCGGCAGGGCGGCTGCTTGATCGGGGGCTCCTGGTCACGGCACCCATCGTACGGGCCCCTCGTGTAAGCGGCAGGTGTGACGGTGCGATCGGGGGCTGCCCCTGCCGGCGTCTCCGGGCACGCCCTTCGCCCAGGTGGCGAGGGGACTCACCCGATCCGGTGATCGGCAGCACTCGTATGTGCCGTGAAGCCGAGGCCGCCTTGAGCCACATATGCGGACGTCCCAGCCCGCGCCCAACCCGGAGAGCGCGTCACCCGGACCTCAGGCGGCCGCTCGGCACGTAACGACCGCATGCATACAAGCCGTTACAGTCCGTATTGATGTCTGTCTGGTCGGTATTGCCGTGCACTCGGCCCGTGGCGCGCACCGCGGCGCCGCTGGTCGTGCTGCTTGCTGTGCTGGTGCACCTGCTGGCCTGCGCGCATGGACCGGCCACGACCGGGATGGCACGGGCGGAAACCGCGCACAGCGCAGGAGCGTTCCGTGGGCACGCACCGGAACCGGCCGACGCGGAGACCGCTCTGCTGCAGAGCGCGCCGACGCATGATCACCAGCCGCAGTGTTGTGATCTGGACGAACCCACGGTGCAGCCCTCGCGCGACATTCCCCTCGCCGACGGCCCAGCCCTCCATGTCCTCCGCGTTGAACACCCCGGCACCCAGCCGTCGGCCCCACGGGCCGGCGAGCACCCACCGGCTTCCCGCCCAAGTGGCTCGTCCAAGGGACATACGCGGTCCCGTCTCGGCGTGTGGCGGACCTGATCGACCAAGTCCCGCGGTCCTTCACCCGGCTGCGGCCCACCAGTCGATCACCTCCACCTCCCTCTACAAGCGGCCTGTCGCTGTTCACGGCACCGGCTGCCGGAGAACCACGCCATGAAACACCTGACCTGCACGTCTGTCCTGGCTGCGCCGACGCAGCCGCTCCCCGAAGCCAAGCGCCCGACGCACACTCCCGCCGGCCTGGTCGGCAACACGCCCGTCCTCCACATCGGTGCTCCCTTCACCACGCCGGGGCACGGCTTCTGGGCCAAGATCGAGGGCCACAACCCGGGCGGCATCAAGGACCGCACCGCACTGCACATGGTGCGAGCCGCCCGCGAGCGCGGACAGCTCCTGCCCGGCGCCCGCATCGTCGAGTCTTCCTCCGGCACGCTCGGTCTCGGCCTGGCTCTCGCCGGCGCGACCTACGGTCATCCGGTCACCGTCGTCACCGATCCGGGCATGGAGCCCTTGATGACGGGACTCCTCACGGCCTACGGGGCCGTCGTGGACGTCGTCGACACCCCGCTCGCCTGTGGAGGCTGGCAGGGCGCACGTCGTCAGCGCGTCGAAGAACTCCTCGCCGTCCATCCCGACGCCTGGTGTCCTGATCAGTACAACAACCCGGAGAACGTGGCCGCGTACGCTCCGCTCGCCCACGAACTCGTCGCCCAGCTCGGCCGGATCGACACGCTTGTCGTGTCCGTCGGCACGGGCGGCCACTCCGCCGGGGTCGCCTCCGTCCTGCGTGGGTTCTTCCCCCGCCTGCGGGTCGTGGGGGTGGACACCTGCGGCTCGACCATCTTCGGACAGCCCGCGGCACCCCGTCTGATGCGGGGTCTGGGCAGCAGCATCCATCCGCGCAACGTCGCCTACGACCTGTTCGACGAGGTCCACTGGGTTGCCGCGCCGGAAGCGGTGTGGTCGGCACGCAGGCTGGCCCGTGACCACTACGCCACCGGGGGCTGGAGCGTCGGCGCGGTCGCGCTCGTCGCCCGGTGGGCGGCGCACACCCTGCCGGTCGAGAACCGGATCGTCGCGATCTTCCCCGACGGCCCGCAGCGGTACGTCGGCACGGTCTTCGACGACGCCTACTGCCGTGAGCACGGCCTGCTCGACGACCCACCCGCCGACGAACCCGAGGAAGTCGTCCGTCCGGGAGATCGGGTGGTGACCCGCTGGACGCGCTGCACCCACGTCACCGATCCCCTGGCTCCCGCCGGCGCACAGGATGTGGGAGACAGGACTGTAGGAGTCGCGCGATGAAGCACCTGTGGCAGCAGTCCCGCTCGTTCCCTGCCCCGATCCGGCTCTTGATGGCCAACCAGTTCGCCATCAACCTCGCCTTCTACATGCTGATGCCCTACCTGGCGGCTCACCTGGCCGGCGGGCTCGGGCTGGCGGCCTGGGCCGTCGGACTCGTCCTGGGCGTCCGCAACTTCTCCCAGCAGGGCATGTTCCTCATCGGAGGCACGATCGCCGACCGATACGGCTGCAAAGCCCCGATCATGGCGGGCTGCCTGCTCCGCACCGTCGGCTTCGGCCTGCTCGGCTGGGTCGACAACCTGCCCGCCCTTGTCGCCGCTTCGGCGGCCACCGGCTTCGCCGGTGCCCTGTTCAATCCCGCCGTACGGGCCTACCTCGCTGCCGAAGCCGGCGAGCGGCGGGTGGACGCCTTCGCGACCTTCAACGTCTACTACCAGGCCGGCATGCTTCTCGGCCCCCTGGTGGGCCTGGCTCTGCTGGCCGTCGACTTCCGGCTCGTCTGCACGGTCGCAGCCGCGATCTTCACCCTGCTGACCGTCCTGCAGTGGCGTGCCCTGCCCGCCCGCCGCGGCGATGCCCCCGGCGCGACGCCGGGCAACGTCCTGACGCAGTGGCGCACGGTCGTGGCCAACCGGCCCTTTCTCCTCTTCGCCCTCGCGATGATCGGCTCCTACGTCCTCACCTTCCAGGTCTACCTGGCGCTGCCCCTGGCTGCGGCCGACGTCCTCGGTGCGAAGGGCACCTGGGCGACCAGCGGACTCTTCGTCATCTCCGCCGCGGTCGCCGTGATCGGGCAACTCCGGCTCACCGGCTGGGCGAAGCGACGCTGGACCCCCGCTCAGGCCCTCGTCCGCGGACTCACCGCCATGGGAATGGCCTTCGTGCCGCTCGCACTCGCACCACCCGAAGCTCCCGCCGCCGTACTCACCGCTCTGGTTCTGGCCGTGGCTCTCCTGGCCGTCGGCGGTGCCATCGTCTATCCGTTCGAAATGGACACCGTCGTCACGCTCTCGGGCAACCGGCTCGTGGCCACCCACTACGGGCTGTACAACACCGTTTCGGGCCTCGGCATCACCCTCGGCAACCTCGTCACCGGAGTCTTGTGGGACTTCGCCGCGCGCGCGGACGCCTTCTGGCTGACGTGGTGTTCCCTGGCCGCGACCGGACTGGCCTGCGCGGCGTCCGTCGCCGCCCTGGAACGTAGCGGGCGCCTGGTCGCGCGAGCAGAGGCACCGCTTGCCCCCGCATGACGCGCCGGCACACCCGCGGGGCACCGATGGACTCGGTCGCCTCGCGGGGTGTGCGCGCGTCGGGCACCGTGGCTGTAGCACTCGACGCCGGGTGACTGGGCGCACCGACTGCCGTCTCCGGGTCTGCGCCCCGTTGCGGCTCGTGCCCTTCGGGACTGCGCATGCCTCCCCGGGGTACCCCCCACGCTTCCGGTACGGGCGGGAAGGGAGCGGCAGATGTGTACGACGCGGAGGGCGGGCGGGAGAGCGCCCGCCAACGGACGTCCCGGCGCGCGGGTGACGGGGCGTGAGAGGGGCCTCCCGAGTGGTGGCATCCGGTGAGCGGCTTCACCGCCGCACTGTCCTTGCTGGGCCTGGCTCTCCTGGCGGTGGCCGGAGCGTACGGCGCGGCCTGGGCGCTGCGGATCTCCTCCGATCCGCTGCCCGCTCAGCCGTTCGGGTCGGGACTGGAGCCGACGGAACACGCGGTCAGCCGTTTCCACGTGCGCTGGTACACGGTGACGATGCTCTTCCTCGCCTTCGACATGGAGATGGTCTTCATGTACCCGTGGACGCTCGTGATCTCCGCGATGGGGCCCAGCGCGGTGATCGAGATGTTCGTCTTCCTTGCCGTCCTGCTCACCGGCGTGATCTACGCCTGGCGGGAAGGAGCGCTGCGGTGGGCCTGACCGCCGTACTGACCCACGCGGCGGCCCTCCGGCCACGCGTCCTGCTGGTGACCATGCCGGGCGGCACGCCGGTGCGACTGGCCGCCGAGGAACAACTGCGTGCGCGGGACTGGCCGTCGGCGCCGACCCCGGCTGGAGCCGACCTGATGCTGGTGGCAGGTCCGGACTGCTCCCGGCTCGGCCCGGCGCTGGACAGGCTGTGGCAGGACATGCCCCGGCCATGTGTGCGCGTGCGGGCGGTGGCGGCGGACGAAGTGGCGCCGGTTCTCGACGCTGGTCGCACCCGGCTCGGTGCACCGGGCGGAGAACCCGGCGAGACCGACCGCGGCGTGGGGACGAACGGGCACGGATCCGCTGAGCCCGGGTCAGCGGGAGGGCCGGACGGAGAACCCGCGCGGGCCCATCGGGAGGAGCACACAGAGGGAGAGCACGACGTTCGCGGCGTCACGGGTCACGAGGAAGGCGAGCACGACCACGCCGGTCATCCCGATCACGGTCACCCCGGTCACGGTCATGGCGACATGGAGATGCCGGGCGGACTGGCCATGGCCGAGCCGGGGGAGGACCGCGACGGTCTGACGCTGGACCGCCTGCACGTGGCATTGGGCCCGTTTCTGGCCGACTGGCCCGCCGGGCTGACCCTCCGTGTGGTGCTTCAGGGCGACGTCATCCAACGGGCCGACCTCGACGAGCCGGCAGTCGGCAGGCCGGGCGACCCCTTCTGGAGCCGGCCGTGGATCCGAGCCGCCACGGGTGAGCCGGTGGGCGTGGGGGAGGCCGCCCGGCTGCGGGCGGCGGCGCACCTGGACAGTCTGGGCCGACTGCTGTCGGTGGCGGGCTGGCCCGCCGAGGCGGTGACGGCCCGGCGACTGCGCGACGATCTGCTGGACGGGGCGCCCGCCTCCGCGGTCCTGCCACGCGTGGAGCGCTTCGCCCGGCGGGTCGGTCGGTCACGGACCCTGTACTGGCTGACGCGAGGCATCGGCCCGCTCAGCGTGGCCGACGCCCGAGCCGTCGGCGTCACCGGTCCCGCCGTACGGGCGGCAGGCGGAGACGTACCGGCCCGCTACCGGCAGTGGCTCGCCGATGTCGTGGTCGACGTACGGCGGATGAACGCAACTGCCCGCCTCGATCCGGTGGCGCAGGAGAGCCCGCGCGGACGGTGGGACGCCGAACACCCGCCGTCGGCCGCCCTGGCGACGCTGCTTCCCCACCTGCTGGTGGGAGCCGAGTTGGGCGCGGCCCGTCTCGTCGTCGCCAGCCTCGACCCGGACCCGGACGAACTGGCCGTCGGCCGGCTGGAGGCGGCCGGTGGCTGAGACGGGGACGTGGTGGGCGCTGCTGGTCGCTCCGGCGATGCTGCTCGGCTTCGCGGTGGCGGCCGTGTCAGCCGATGCGCTACTGGACGCCCGAAACGCGGGCCGCCCGATCACCGTCAGCACCGTCGTTCGGCCGCTTCTCGCTGTGCCGCGTGCGGTGTTGGCGCAGCCCCGGCGGTTGCCCGCGTCGGACCGGTTGCTGTGGCGGGCGGGCCTGATCACCGTGCCGGTGGCCGCGGTGCTGTCCACGCTGGTCATCCCCTTCGGTGACCACGTTGTCGCCGACCTGTCGGTCGGAGTGGTGTGGTTCAACGCCATGGAGGTGCTGACCTGGGCCGGGCTGTGGTTGGCGGGTTGGGGTCCGAACGCCGCGTTCTCCCTGGTCGGCGGCTACCGCTTCCTCGCCCAGGGCCTGGCCTACGAGCTGCCGCTGATGTTCGCGCTGATCTCGGCGGCCACGGGCGCCCAGTCCCTGCGGGTGACCGACATCGCCGGCGCCCAGCACGGCCTGTGGTACGCGGTGTGGATGCCGTTCGCCTTCGTCGTCTACCTGGCGGGCGTGCTGGCCTTCAGCTTTCTGGGCCCGTTCGCGTATCCGGCCGGACGCGATGTCACCGAGGGCGTACTGGGGGAGACGAGCGGGGTGGACCGGCTGCTGCTGGAGGCGGGACGGTGGCTGTGGCTGGCGGCGGGGGCGGCGATGGCGGTGCCGCTGTTCCTGGGCGGTGGCGCCGGGCCGGGGCTGCCGCCATGGGCGTGGTCACTGGTCAAGACGCTGCTCGTACTGGCGGTGCTGATCTGGCTGCTGCGGCGGCTGCCCATGGTCCGTGCCGACCGGTACGTGGAACTGGCCTGGGTGGTGCTCCTCCCTCTGTCCGTCCTTCAGACCCTGGTCCCGGCCTTGGTCGATCTCAGCCTCTAGGAAAGGAGCGCGGCATGGACACGGCGGGCATGGTGCTGCTGTGGGTACTGGGCGTGCTCGCCCTCGTCGGCGGGGTCCTGGTGTTCACCCTGAATTCCATGGCCCGGGTCACCTTCGCGCTCCTGGGCTCCCTGGTGTGCGTCGGCGGGGTCGTGACCGTGCTGCGGCTGCCGTATCTCGGCGTGGTGATCGTGCTGATGATGGTCATGGAGATGGTGATCATGGCGGTTTTCATGATCGCGTACATGATGAACCCGGCCGGTCTGATGCCGATGTCGATGCTCCACAACAAACGCGGCTCACTGGTCGTCAGCGGTCTCGTGTTCGCCGCCTTGGTCGCCGGGATCTTCCTGGTTCCGTGGCCCGACCGCGTGGGAGCGTGGCCCAGGGACACCACGTTCCAGGTCGGCATGTCGTTGATGGGCGACCAGATGCTCACCATGGTCACTCTTGGATTCGTTCTCCTGGCCACCATGGTGGGCGCCACCGTCCTCGCCACCCACCGCGGACGGTACGACCGCTTCGGCGACGACCTCGACCAGCGGCCCGCGAACGACCCGGCCGACGGGGGAGTGGGCCGATGACGTTCGAACTCCTCCTGGTCCTCGCCGCCGGCCTGTTCTCCACCGGCCTGTACGGTGCCCTCTCTCAGCAGTCCATCGTGATGATCATGATGGGCGTCGAGCTGATGATCGGCGGGGTCATCGTCGCCGCCGCCGACTTCTGGTACTTCCTCGCGCCCGCTGCCGGCAGTGGCCAGGTGGTGATCGTGGCGGCTGTGGTGGCGATGGCCGTGGAGATGGCCATGGGCTTCGCCGTCACCACCGCGATCTACCGCGCCCGGCAGGTCGACATGACCGACATGGCCGAGGACCTGAAGGGATGAGCGCGGTGCTCTGGCTGCTGATCGCTCTCCCCATCGGGGCGGGAGCGGTGCTCGTCCTGACGGGACCCCGCCGCAACCGACTGGTCCCTGGCATCGCTGCTGCGGTCGCCGCGGTCACGCTCGGTGCCGCGATCGCCGCCGCGGTGACCCGGCCGGCCGCGAGCGCGCCGCTGTTCGCAGGGATGGAGGCGGGGCTGGCGGTGGACGGCCTGTCCGCGGTGATGGTGGTGACCGTCGCTGCGGTCACCCTCGCCGTCCTGGTTTTCGCGACGGGAGAGTTCGCCGCCGGCGAGAACCGGGGGCGGTTCTTCGGGCTGATGCTGCTCTTCGCCGGTGCCATGCTCGTGACCGTCACCGCGACCACCCTGCCGCTCCTGCTGATGGCCTGGGAGGTGATGGGCGCCGCCAGCTGGGCCCTGATCGGCTACTGGTGGCAGCGACCCGAACGTGCGGAAGCCGCCGACGTCGCGTTCCTCACCACCCGCGCCGCCGACCTCGGCCTGTACCTGTCGGCCGGCGCCGCCGTGGCCGGCGGGGTCGGCTCCCTGCGCCTGGACGCCCTGCCGCACGCCGCGTCGCCGTGGCTGCACGTCGTATCCGCGGGCATCGTCGTGGCCGCCCTGGGGAAATCCGCACAGCTTCCTTTCTCCTTCTGGCTTTCGCGTGCCATGCAGGGCCCGAGCCCGGTGTCCGCACTGCTCCACTCGGCGACCATGGTCGCCGCCGGGGCCTACCTGCTGCTGCGGCTGGTCCCGCTGCTGGACACCACGGAATGGGCCGGTCCGGTGGTCGCCTGGGCCGGCGCGGTCACCGCCCTGACCCTGGGCCTGGTCGCGGTCGCCCAGACCGACCTCAAACAGCTCCTCGCGGCCTCCACGTCGGCGCAGATCGGCTTCATGGTGCTGGCTGCGGGCAGCGGCGGCGTCGCCGGGGGCACCACGCAGCTCGTCGCACACGCAGCCACCAAGTCGGGTCTGTTCCTCGCCACCGGGGCGTGGCTGACAGCGCTGGGCACCAAACAACTCCCGGCGCTGCGCGGTGCGGCCCGCGCGCACCGGCTGGTCGGTGCGGCCTTCACCGTCGGCGCGCTCACTCTGGCCGGGCTGCCGCCCCTGTCCCTGTGGGCGGCCAAGGACGAGGTCCTCGCCGCCGCCCGCACCGGGGGAACCGGGCTGTACGCGGTGGGCCTCGCGGCAGCCGCCGTCGCTGCCGTCTACAGCATCAAGGCCGTCTGGTACGTCACCCGTCCCCTCCCGGAGAGTCCGCAGGCCGGCTACGACACCGAGCAGCGCGGCACCCGCGGCGTCGCCCGTACGGCATCGGCTCCCCTCCTCGCCCTCACCCTTGCCGCGGCGGTGCTGGGCGTGCTGGCCCTGCCGGGACCGGCGTCCTGGCTGAAGGGGCTGGTCGGCGCCCGGGTCGAGCCGTCCCCCGCGCCGTGGGAGCTCGGGCTGTCCGCCGGTGTGGCGTTCGCCGCCGCCGGCCTGGCCTGGTGGTGCGCGTCCCGCCCGGCGCCCGTACCGCGCGCCGCCGCATGTGCGGCTCACGGTTGGCTGTACCTGGAGCAGGCCGCGCGGACCGTCGTGGCGCGTCCGGTGCTGGGCCTGGCCCGGACGCTGGCCGTCTTCGACGACCGCGTCGTCGACGGCGCCGTACGGCAGACCGCCCGCGGCGGCCTGGCGACGGCCCGGCTCGCGCGCCGCCTGGACGACGGCGGAATCGACGGCGCCGTCCGCACGGTCGCCGCGAGTGCGCGGCGCCTGGGCCGTTGGGCCCGCCGCCCGCAGACCGGGCTGCTGCATCAGTACTACGCCCAGGCCGTCGTCGGCTTCCTCGTGCTCGTCCTGATCATCCTGTTGGTGAGGTAACCCCTGTGCTGAGCGTCGTCACGTTCCTGCCGCTGCTGGCGTGCGCGGTGCTGTCGCTCCTGCCGCGCACGCTCCCCGACCGGTCGTACGTCTGGCTGTGGATCGTCACGTCCGCCGCCGACCTGGCCTTGGTCATCGCCCTGTGGGTCGGCTACGACACCCGTGGCGGGACGCAGTACGAGCAGCGGGCGCGCTGGATCCCGAGTGCCGGCGTCGGCTACCACCTGGGAGTCGACGGCCTGTCCCTCCCCCTGGTCGCCCTGACCTGCCTGCTCTTCCTGGCCGTCGCCGTCCACTCCCTGCGCGAGAAGCGGCGGGTGCGCTCCTACGCCTGCCTCTTCCTTTTCCTGCAGTCCGTCAGCATCGGCCTGTTCGTCGCCCTCGACCTCATCCTCTTCTTCGTCTTCTTCGACCTCTCCATCGTCGGCATGTTCTTCGTCATCGCGGGCTGGGGACACGGCGAACGCGCCCGCGCCGCGGCGCTGAGGTTCTTCCTCTACACCTTCGTCGGCTCCCTCGCCCTCCTGCTCGGCTTCATCGGCCTCTACCTGGCCGCCGACCCGCACACCTTCGACATCGTCGACCTCACCCGCGTCAACCCGCTGGCCGGACACGGGTTGTACGCCGGTCTGGTACTCCTTGCCATCGGCGTCGGACTCGCGGTCAAGACCCCGACCGTGCCGTTCCACACCTGGCTGCCGCCCGCGCACACGGATGCACCGGCCGCCGGCTCAGCGATCCTCGCCGGAGTCCTGCTGAAGATGGGCACATACGGTTTCGTACGCATCGCCATGCCGCTGTTGCCCGGTAGTTGGCGCCACTACGCCCTCGTCATCGTGGTCGTCGGCGCCGTGTCCGTCGTCTACGGAGCGCTGGTGGCGTTGGCGCAGACGGACTTCAAACGCATGATCGCCTACACATCGGTCAACCACATGGGCTACATCGTCCTCGCGGTCGGCGCCGCCGGGACGCTCGCCGGTACCGACGCCCAGGCCCGCTCCCTCGCGGTGACCGGAGCGGTCACCCAGATGGTCAGCCACGGCCTGATCACCGGAGCCCTGTTCCTGCTCAGCGGCGTGCTCCACGACCGAGGCCGGACGTACGAGATGGACGCCTACTCCGGCCTGGCCGCCCACACCCCGCGGTTCGCGGCAGTCACCGCTGTCGCCGCGTTCGCCAGTCTCGGCATTCCCGGCTTCTCCGGCTTCATCGCCGAATTCCAGATCTTCACCGGCAGCCTGGCCTCCCAGGCCGTCGCAACCGCCCTCTCCGTGACCGGCATCCTGATCACCGCGGCCCTCTTCCTGATCGCGCTGCGGCGCATGTTCCTCGGCCCCGCGCGCCTGCCCGAGACCATTCCCGCCGGCGGCATCCGGGACCTCAGAACCACCGAGGCGCTGTCCACGGTGCCGCTGCTGGCGGTCGCCCTGGTGATCGGTGTCGCACCGCGTTGGCTGCTGGACGTCATCGAGCCGGCCGGGCGCACCCTGACCGGCCTGGTGGCACGGTGAACGAGAACCTGGCCGCACTCGTCCCCGAACTCGCCCTCCTCGGCGCCGCCGTCATCGGCCTTCTCGCCGGCTCCTGGCTACCCCGGCGCCGCCAGTGGATCGTCGCCGCCCTCGCGGCCGTCGCTTGTGCGACGGGACTGGTGGCCACCGCTGTCACCATGGCCACGGACCGGGCACAGACCGTCTTCTCCGCCGCGTTCGCCGTCGACACCGCCACCAACGTCGGTCGGCTCATCGTCCTCACCGCCCTGCTGCTGATCATCGGCATGTCCGTGGAAACCGTGAGGAACCACCCACGCGAGACCGAGTACTGGGTACTGCTCCTGATGACCGGCGCGGGCACCCTGGCCCTCCTCGGCGCGAACGACCTGCTGATGCTGTTCGCCGCCTACCTGCTGGCCAGCGTTCCTGCCTACGCACTCGCCGGTTTCGCGAAGGACGCACCCGGCACCGAAGCAGCCCTGAAGTACTACCTGATGGGCGCGCTGCTGGGCATCACCATGCTCGCCGGCACCGCGCTCCTGTACGCCGCCGGTCACGCCACCCACTACGGCAGGCTCGCCACGACCCTGCCTTCCGCCCCCTACGGGCTCGTCGCCGTCGGACTTGTCGGTGTCCTGGCCGGCCTGCTCTTCAAGATCGGCGGGGTGCCGGCCCACTTCTGGGTGCCCGACGTCACCGACGGAGCTCCGGCACCCGTCGCCGCGTACGTCACCACGCTGCCCAAAGTCGGCGGTCTGATCGCCGGTTACCGACTGCTGCACCAGGCCCTCGCCGACAGCGACGTCAACTGGTCGCTAATGATCGCGATCCTGGCCGCGGTCACCATGACCTTGGGAAACCTCGCGGCGTTCTTCCAGACCTCGGTCAAACGCCTGCTCGCCCACTCCACGATCAGCCAGGTCGGGTACCTCCTAATGGCGTTGGCCGTCACTACCCGCGGCGACCTCGCCCAGCGGAGCCTGCTGCTCTACCTGGCCGCCTACGCCGTCACCAACCTCGGCGCCTTCGCCGTCGTCACGACACTCCCGCAGGCCCGTACCCTCGACGACTACCGTGGCCTCGCCCGCTGCCACCCCGGCCTCGCGGCCGTGCTCGTCGTCTGTCTGCTGGGCCTGGTCGGCACGCCGCCCACCGGCGTCTTCCTCGGCAAGCTGGAGATCTTCAGCGCGACCATCGACGGCGGCTACACCTGGCTCGCCGCCCTGGCGGTCGCCAACACCGTAGCGTCGCTCTTCTACTACCTGCGCTGGCTCGGCCCGCTGTTCCTCCCCACCGACACGGCAGCCGTCGGCTCGGCTGCGGGCTGGGGAGGCTGGTCTGCCGTCACCGCTCACCTGGCAGGCGTCCTCTCCCTCACGCTCGGCATTGCCGGACAGGCAGTTCTCACCGTCGCCGAGGGCCCGCTGCTGTCCTGAAGTACTGCGCGTCGTCGAGCTGGCAAGAGCAGAAGGCCGGAGACGCATGCGGGTCGAGGCCGTTGCCTACGTGGATGCCGGACGGCGTTCGGGGTCGGGTTCGTTGCTGCGGACAAACGCCGCAGCTTCACCGAGGACCAGTCCGCGATGATCAGGGTCAAAGCCCCGGTGACCACGGGGTGGAAAGCCTGTCCCGAAAAGGGACAAGAGGTTTGTCCCGAGTCGGGACACGACGCCCGTCCCGAAAAGGGACACACAGCCAGAGACCTCGCGGACAGTTCGAAGCCACACGCGCGTACTCAGCCGTGGTCCACTGGACTCGGCTTCCGAGACCCCGCCCTCCGTCAATGCCTCGCCCCCTGGCATGGCAGCGACGCGACTCGCTCATTCGCGCTCGACTGGGTCAGTAGGCCACGGCCCGCGTCAAGTCTCGGACGCCGGATGTGCGGGGATGTCGCGAGCCCAAGACGGTCACGATGTCTCTGATTGCGGGCCGGTCGCGAACTTCTCCGGGGCTGACCCGTAGCGCTGCCAGTAGCTCCTGGGCGGTCTGCTCGGGCTTGCCCCACTGCCACCACGCACGAGCCAGGTCGGTGTGCATCCGGCCCTTACGCTCTGCCGTGGGAAAGTGTTCCGCTCGAAGTCCTCGCCCGGCTTCGAGTGCCGCACCGGCGTCACCCAAGGCCCAGTGCACTCCCACCGCGTAGAGGTCGACCGCCGGCGGCGAGATCCGGAACAGCCGGTCTGCGGGCGGCGATGAGGGGAGCCGACGTGCGGCGGTCCGGGCCTCGGAAATCATGTCCAGGGCGTGGCCGCGGTCACCCGCTCGTGCGGCCGTGTACGACGTCGTGCAGAGCAGCTGGGTGTAGGCCGCCGCCTGGGCCTCGGTGAAGAGCCCCGTGGCTTCGACGTCGGAGGCGGCCCGCAGGACGAGGCGTTGTGCGGTGGCTGTCTGATCCTGGTGCCGCAGGACGACCGCCAGCTCCTTGGCTGCTGCAGCGGCTGCCAGAGGTGAACCGGACAGTGAGGCGTACGTCGTGGCCCGGTCGGCCGTGATCCGAGCCCGGTCGTATCGGCCGATCTTCACCAGGGCTTGGGTGGCCAGGGTGTAGCAGGCGGACAGGCGGGCGTGGTCCAGGTCGGAGCGGGAGCGTGCGGCGTTATGGGCGTCGCCCAGGAGGCTCGGGAGTTCACGGAGCAGGGCGGCATGCTGCCCTGCCTCGAACAGTCGGCGTGCGCGGGCGAGCCGGGCATCGGTGGGCACCGTGCTCCCGGAGGGTGCGGGGGTGTCGGCGAGGGCGTCGTCGACGGCCAGGAGCAGAGAGGCCGGCACGGCCGTCCCCGCGGCGGCGAGTAGCGTACGGCGGCGCATCGGGTCCTCCTCGGCGTCACGGGGAACGTCCGCCGTCACTCTAGTGCGGGTGGGCACACCTGCGGTGACGAAACCGCAGGCAGCCGCCAAGAGGGCTGAGGGCAGACCGACCGCTGAGGCGGCGGCCCGGAGCAGGCGCACGTCGGCGATGTGCTTGCTGCCTTCCAGCCGGGACACGGTGGAGGCCGAACAGCCGATTCGGGAGCCGAGGTCGGCCTGACGCCACCCTCGGTGCCGTCGGCCGAGACGGATGAGCCCGCCGGGATCGTGTTGCTCGACCAGGCTCCGGGCCTCCGGGGAGGACCAGACACCTGACTCGGTGATGAGCATCAGCCCTCCCGAACGGTCATTGATCGGGGCCCCAACCGTACGAATCGGGCGGGTATGTCGTCCATGCCGTGTGCAGCATCTGCACACGGCATCAGTGGAGTCTCCGGGCAGGCCCCCGTCGGCCGCGGCACGGCACCTGCACCGCACTCCGTCCCTGTGCCCGGCCGTGTTGGAGACCGGTGTATGCCGATGGTGGCCCGCCTCGTTCCGTCCGAGGAGAGCCACCATGCACTTCGCCGCACCTCGCGGGTCAGGCGCTCAGCGTGCCCGAAGTGCGTCGGCGCGGACGCCGGCCGTGAAGGCGGCCCACGACGTCTTCGGGAACACGAGGCCAGGGCCCTTCTTGTTCTTCGAGTCGCGTATGGCGATGTCGGTCGTCAGGTCTGCCGCTTCGAGGCAGTTGCCTTCCGCGCCGCTGCTGTAGGAGGACTTGAACCAGGCGCACTCGGAGGCCAGGTCGGCAGCCTTCGCGTGGGTAGTGGTCACGGTGTCAACTTTCTTTCGAGATCCCGTTGGACTTCATCGAGGAAGCGCGGCGTCTCGTGGGGTGCGAGCGCTGCGGCCCGCAGGGCGTCGAACCTGCGGGAGTATTTGCCGACGTCGGGCCTCTTGTCAGTGATGTTCGCCTGCCCGCCGGGCTGGTCCGCCTGGACGATCCGTCCCAGCGGCTCGCCCATGTCCAGGACCGCGAAGTTCTGACTGGCCCGGTAGCCGGTGGAGGCCGCGGGCAGGATCTGCACGGTGACGTGGTCCGACGAGGCAAGGTGTTTGATCTCTTCGTACTGCTCGGCCATCACCTCCCGGCTGCCGATCGTGCTGCGTACGGCGTCCTCGCCCATGATGACCCACAGGTCCCGGGGCTCGGCCTTGGTGATGAGTGCCTTGCGCTCCATGCGCAGGGACACGTTGGCGTCGATGAACTCGGTGGTCGTCTCGTCCACGGCCTTGGCGGACAGGAGTAGTTCGCGGGCGTAGCTCTCCGTCTGGAGAAGGCCGAAGACCAGTGAGGGCTGCCAGGCCGCGATGGATACCGCGTCGGTCTCCATTCCGACGTACTCGCGCATGCCTTTGGTCAGGTGCGGTGTGTACGGCACCCACCAGCCCTCTTGCAGGGATTCCCGGTGGATGACCAGGAGGCTGTCGACGACCTCGTGGTCGTCCACGCCGTAGTGGGCGAGAAGGTCCTTGAGGTCCTTCGGATTCGGGAGGCTGGTCCTGCCCCTCTCGACACGCCACAGCTTCTCGGCGGAGAAGCCGAGGGCGGAGGCGACGTCCTCTCGGCGCATGCCGAGGTCTTCTCGCATCTTGGCGAGCACCTTGCCCATGTGCACCCGCCGGCTGGTCGGTCCCTTCGGTGCGGCCACTGGCTTTCCTCTCCTGTCATGCCGAGGGCACGCTCCGGTCGCGCTGGGTTCGACCGTCCCCGAGTCCGGTTCGAGCTTCCCCCAGCCCGGCCCAGGCGGCCCCAAGTGCCCCTTGCCCATGCCCAGGTCGGGAGTCTGCCACCCCCGGTTCTGCTTGCACAGACAAGAGTCCGTTCCATCGCATATGCCATCTGCCGTGAAAATTGCATGCGCCATTGCATGGCAACTCTTCCGTGCAACAGAGTAGTTGAGTCGCAGCGCAGCGTGACTGGCCCAGGTGGAATCCGCTGCGCTGCCGTGCTCTCGCACGATCCCCGTGAGCTCCCGGAGGTACAGGTATGTCTTCGACCGCGACGCACACGCACGCTGATGCCGCCAGGCCGCTCGGGGCGCGGGCGGGGCATGAACTCTGCATCGCCCGAGACCCGGCCTCGGTGCCTGGCGGCATCACCGAAAGAGACGCCCTGTGGCCCGGCCGTCTCCGCCGGGTCGTGCGGGCGGCCCTGCACCGCTGGGAGCGGGCCGACCTGGTGACGGCCGAGGAGCTACTGACGACTGAACTGGTCACCAACGCCCTCCGGCACGGGCAGGCGGCGGAGATCCGCTACCGCCTCTATCTCACCGCTGCCGACCTGGTGACCGAGGTGCGGGACGGTTCCGCGAATCTCGCAGTGCTTCGCCATGCCGCTCCACACGAGGAGGCCGGCCGTGGCCTCTTCCTCGTCCATGCCGTAGCTGACGCCTGGGGAGTCAGTTCCGACGGTGCGACGACCTGGTGCACCCTCTCGCTCCACCAAGGATGCGACATCCGTTCGGCAACCAACCCTCCACCTGTGCCGGTAGCGAGGCGGTACCCCACCATCAGCCTGCCGGGTGACGGCAGCGCCGCGATCCGAGCACGGACGATCGCTCGCACCGGACTCACGGTCATGGGCTGGCAGGGTTCGGTCCACGCAGCCTCGGACGTGGTCGGCCGACTCGTGCAGAACGGCGTCGAGCACGGCGTTGGTGACCGCTTCGACCAGCAGATCACGGTCGATCTCCGGCTCGACGAGGCCGAGCATCTCGTCATCGACGTACATGATCCCAACCCGTCGTTTCCCGACTTCGACAGGGCACAGGCGGGCGGCGTAGGGCGCGGTCTGTGGGAGGTGCGGCGGCTCGGTGCGGTGGTGACCTGGTTCCTCTCGCCGGAGCGCAAAGGCAAGATCGTGCGCGCCACGATGGCGCCCGGGCCGGTGCAACCGTGACCACCGACCGCTCGGCGTTCTGGCTTGTTCCGAAGCTGGTCGACGTGAGGGTTCCCGCGGGCCCCGTGCCTGAAGACATGGCGGATCTCGCCGCTCGCGTCCGCGCTCTACTCGACCTCGATACGGGGCGAGGCACTCGGGTCCCGCTCGGAGGCGACCTCTTCGATGTCGTGATCACAGGAAGCGGGGTAGAGGGGCGCGCCGTGGCCGTGTTGATGGACGAGGTCCAGCGAGGCTGCGGGCCGGTCATCGACGATCCGGGCGGCGGCTGGCTCTGCTGGCTGGTCCCGCCCGGTTCGGCGGAGGCGTGGGAGCCGCATGACCGCGCGGTATGCGTCGGCGCCCCGCACACGATCACGCTGCCAGATCTCAGCAGTCGCACGTCCCCAGGCCCGTACTGGCTCCGTCAGTGCGCAAGTGACCGGCTCGTTCCCACGGAGCCGCTGCGCCGGGCGGTGGATCGGTGCCGACCCGTGCTGCCTCCTCTCTCGGCGCTCAGCCCCCATCGGGGCTCTCCCACCCAGTAGGCCCGTGTGCAGAAGCTGCACACCGACTGCGCGTACTGACAGTCGATCTCCACGCTCGCCCGAGCGTGGTGCCGTCATGTCAGCAGCTAGGCACATCTCATCCCGTTGCAGAGCTTCCCCCTGAAGGAGGCAGTCGTGATTCCGCACGTCGTCCTTACCTGGGTGACCACCGCCCGCGGAGGAGCGGAGAACTCCGTCGTCGAGCTGGCGGACAACCTGTCCCGGCTGGTGCCCAGTGTCGAGCTGGTGTGGTGGCGCCGGGGCGGCCCGGCCGCCGGCCGCTGCTCCCCCGCCCGCGTGCACGAGGTATCGGACTGGGGCAGTTATCAGCAGGCGTTCGTCCGTGCCTGCGCGCCGGCCGACGACCGTCCCGTAGTAGTGATCTCCAACCACCGCACCGTAGCCGCGGACGTGGCTCTGGCGCCCCATGCCCGTGTCATCCCGGTCATCCGACACGTGGTCAACGCCGACCAAGTGCTCCGGGTGATCGACCCGGGCACCGGCTCCATGGTCGAACGAACCGTCGGCGACCTGCCCTGGGACCTGTTGTCCTCCGTGCCCGTGTGGGTGGGCATCTCCCATGCGTCGTCTGCCGCGTTCCGCGTCCACGCCCCGCGAGCCCGGTATGTGAGCACCATCCACAACGGCGTCGCCATCCCGGCCACCGTTCCCGACGGCACCCGACCAGCCACGGGGCGACTCCTCATCGCGTCCGTTGCCCGTACCGTGCCGTGGAAGCGGACGGACCACCTCGTGCGCGCGGTCGCCGACCCACGCCTGTCCACCGCGGTGCGGCTCGACGTCTTCGGCGACGCGGGCTCTCACCAAGCCGAGCTGGAGACCCTGGCGCGGGAACTCGCGGCTCCCGTCCGCTTCGTGGGCTACGCCGACGATCTGCCTCAGCGGCTCACCGGATACGACCTGCTGGCCACCGCTGCCATCCAGGAGGGATTCGGCCGCGCCGTCATCGACGCGGCCGGGGCAGCGATCCCGGCGTTGGTGCCCCAGGCCGGGGCCAGCCCCGAACTCGTCCTGGACGGCTTGACCGGCATGGTCTACGACCCCGACGACCCGTGGGATCTCGTGGCCGCCCTCACCGACGCACTGCTCGACCGCGAGGCACTGGCCAGGATGGGCAGAGCGGCCCGAGCGCTGGCGGAAGCCTGGTACACCCCGGGGCGTTGTGCCGCCCAGTATCTGACGCTGGTGATGGGTCAGGCTCCGCGCTCTCTGGCAGGAGCACCGTGACAGCCTTCGGCCCGCTTCTCGGGGAGGTCCTGCGCCTGGGCGACGACCCGCTCCTCAAGGACTGGGGTGTCGACGCTCTGGACAGCAGGCCCATCGTCGAGATCGGCGACGTCGCCGGAGCGGTCTACGACCTCGTCGAAAAGGCCCTGGATGGACGACCGCGCATTCATCCGAGCTCCTACATCTCGCCGCTGGCCAATGTGCACGACGATGTGGTGATCGGCCCCGGAGCCCGGGTCCACGAGTACTCGACCGTGCGCGGCCGGACGGTCGTCTCGTCGGACGTGCACATCGGGTACGGCTGCGAGATCTCCCGCAGCGTCCTGGCCCGGGGCAGCGTCCTGTCGCACCGGGCGACCATCGGATGCGCCGTCATCGGGTGCGACGCCTACTTCGCCTCCGGCCTCGTCATCGGCGTCTGCGTGCTGTCCAACCCCGACATGCTCCGGCCCTCGCGGACCGTCCACTTCGCCCTGCCGGACGGCCGCCGGATGGACACCGGCGAGCCGAAGTGGGGAGCGATCGTCGCCAGCGGAGTCCGCGCCGGTGTTCGCGTCACTCTCGGCCCCGGAGCTGTTGTCGGTGCCGGGGCCGTCCTGCACGCGGGAGTCACCGTACCCACCGCGTGGATTCCCCCGCACAGCACCGTGCGCCTACCGGGCGCCGGCTTCCAGCTCGATACGTGAAGGAGTCACGTCATGCTCTACGAACCCGCGCGTCAGCACCTCGCACGCATCGTGGACGACCTGCTCGCCTGGGAAGTGCTCAACCCGGCCGGCGGCGCGGTGTCGGTGCGTCTGCCGGACGGGAACGTACTCATGTCCTGCACCCGGCTCGCCTTTGACCGCTGGAAGGTGAGCGTCCGCGACTTCGTCGTCCTCGCACCCGATGGAGCGATCGTCGAGCAGACCGGCGGGCTGGGCGCGTCCGGCACTCCCACCCACCTGGACCTGTACCGGATGCTGCCCCGCGCCGGGGCGATCGTGCACGCCCACGCTCCGTACACCCTGGCCTTCGCGTCCCTGGGGCTGCCCGTGCCGAGCGTGACGAACCGCGCAGACACCTTCGGCGAAATCCCCTGCCTGCACGCCGACGACAGCACGGTGAAGGCCGAGTTCCTGGCTGACCCGGTGCCGCTGGACCTGCCTGAGGGCATGGTGCAGCGCCCGGACGTGGCCGCCGTCAACCTGCTGGCGTACCGCCCGCAACTGGAGGAGGTTGTTGCCCCGCGCGCCGACGAACTGAAGCGCCATGGGCTCGCCTTCACCCTCTACCGCCACGGCGCGTTCACCGTCGGCCGGCACCTGGAGGAGACCGTCGACCTGATGCTGCGCCTGGAAGAGACCTCGCGCATCGCCCTGCTCCAGGCGCAACTGACGGGCGGAACCATCTACCCCAATCGCCTCTATCGGACCGAACGGCGGAGTCACGACGGTGCAACCATGACCACACCAGTATCGTCGTATCTCACGAGACGGGATTCGATCTAGGTTAGGCAGTGTCTTCCGTCTCCTAACACCCGACTTAGCGAGACAGGAAACATCACGAGATGGATAGCGCGACCTCCAAGGGGCGTCCGATGGCCACTGACCGCCACGCGTACCGCATCACCGGCGGAGTACCGCTGCGCGGCACTGTCGAGGCATCGGGAGCGAAGAACGCCGTAACCAAGGAACTCGTCGCCACGCTCCTGACCAACGAACCCTGTGTGCTGCACGGCGTACCACGCATTCTGGAGGTGGACATCGTCCTCGGCATGCTTGCCGAGCTGGGCACCGAGGTGACCTGGCTCGGCGAGCACACGGTGCGGGTCCACACGCCGAAGGCCATGAGCACGTCGTTGTCGTCCATGTACTCGGGCGTCAACCGGATCCCCATCCTGATGATGGGACCGCTGCTGCACCGCCGTGGCGAGGCGGTCGTGCCGCTGCCGGGCGGCTGCACCATCGGGAAGCGCCCCATCGACTTCCACCTCCAAGGACTGCATCAGATGGGCGCCGACACCGTGGACCGCCCCGGCTCCGTGAAGGTCAGCGCGAACCGGCTCACCGGCGCGCACGTCCAGCTGCCGTTCCCCTCGGTGGGTGCCACGGAGAACCTGCTCCTGGCAGCGGTCCTCGCCAAAGGGACGACGGTGATCTCCAACGCGGCCGTCGAACCCGAGATCGTCGACCTGGTGCTGATGCTCCAGAAGATGGGCGCCCTCATCACCATCGACACCGACCGCACACTCACCGTCGTCGGCGTCGACGCGCTCCGCGGCGTCGAGCACCGCACCGTGGCCGACCGCATCGAGATCGCCTCGTTCGCGGCAGCGGCTGTGGCGACGGACGGGCGCATCGAAGTACGCGGCGCCCGGCAGGACCACCTGATCACCTTCCTCAACGTCCTGCGCCACATCGGCGGCGACTTCACCGAAACCGAACACGGCCTGGAGTTCTTCCGGGGCGGGGAGCTGAGGGCCACCGACATCGAGACCGGAGTCCACCCCGGGTTCATGACCGACTGGCAGCAGCCCATCACCGTCCTGCTCACGCAGGCGAACGGCACCTCCGTCGTCCACGAGACCATCTACGAGGACCGCTTCGGCTACGCCGAACAGCTCCGCCGGGCCATGGGAGCCGAGATCGAGCTGACCACCCGGTGCCTGGGGGCTTCCGCCTGCCGCTGGCACAACCGGGACTTCCTGCACACCGCCAAGATCAGCGGACCGAGCAAGCTCAAGGCCGCCGACCTGACCATCCCCGACCTGCGCGCGGGCTTCGGCTACGTCCTCGCCGCCCTAGTCGCCGACGGCACCAGCACGATCAGTGGCACCCGCTACCTGGAACGCGGCTACGAGGAGCCCGTCGCCAAGCTGGCCGCTGTCGGCGCGCGCATCACCACCCAACCCGTCTGACCATCCGCACCGTCCGCCGGTCCACAGCCAGGCGGTCGGCGTGGATCCGGCCCGAGAGGACCCAGCCCGTGCGCACTCCCGTACCGAGCCTGCCTACGCAACGCATCTGGGAACCCGTCATCGACCAGCACGAAACCTGGCTGGCGGTCAATCCGGTCCAGGGGTGCCCGAAGGCGTGCGGCTACTGCTACCTGCGCGACCGCGAGCAGACCCTCGTCAAACCGACCGAGCTGGCGACCCCGCGACAGACGGCCGAGTTGCTCAAGGCCAGCCCCTTCTTCCACCCGCAGGCCGTGCTCGCCCTCTACACCTGCACCGACGCCTTGTCGACGCCGCGTACCCGAGCGCACCTCGTCGCCCTGCTCGACGAACTGGTCGGCATGGGCTTACGCAACCCGGTGTGCCTGATCACGAAGTGCGCCGTCACGGACGAGGTCGCCGACGCCATCTCCGACGCACGGGCGGCCGGTGTCCCCGTCATCGTGTACCTCAGCTACTCGGGCCTGGGGCCCGACATCGAGCGCGGCATCGACCACGAGGCGCTCCGCGCCACGTTCCGGCGCCTGCACGTGCGCGGCATCCCTGTCATCCACTACTGGCGCCCACTGATGCCGGCGAACGCCGCCCCTGAAATCATCACCCGTGTCCTGGACTGGGCTGCCCGGTACTCGATCTGCACCGTCGCGGTGGGCCTGAAGGTCAAACGCGGTGCCCGCGGGCAGATGACCGAACTGTGGCCCGCACTCGGCTCCGAGGATCTCCCCCTCGAATCGGCGGATGCCGTGTGGCCCCGACAGACCTGGGACCTTCTGGAGACGCTCCCCACCCGCTACCCCGCCCACCCCATCTTCCAGACCAACTCCTGCGCATTGGCTCACGTACTGCGGCGCTCAGACATCCACGGGGTTCACGCCAGCCCGACGTGCGCCGCCAACCACTGCCCGGCCGACCAGCGCGCACGGTGTGCCTCCGCCGTTCCGCCGCCGGTCACCAACGACGACGTTCGAAGCAGCCTCGTATGGCTCGGCGTGCCCGCGATCGGCTCCGTCGACTGGAACGCCGAGCATCGGACCGCCACCGTCCAGGGAGCCCTCAGCATCCGTGACCGCAACAACGTCTCCCAGCGGCTCGTCATCTCGGTCCGGGCCTCGCGCGACAACGCCGACCGCTACTGGTCCGGCCGCCTCGAAGGAAGCCAGCCACTCGTCATCGACTCATAGCAACTGCGGCGGATCGCTGAAGCATCCGGGCGCACCAGCCACATCTCCGGGACAGGAATCCGCCCCCGCGGGCGGCTCCACGTGCATCAAGACAGAGCTGGCCCGCCTGCTCCTCGCCCTGCGGACCGAACGTGGTTGGTCCGTGTACGACGTCGAACAGCGCAGCGGTGTCAGCCGTTCGACGCTGTCACGGATGGAACGGGCGGTGACCGACCCGACGGTGACCATGCTCGCTGCGGTGAGCCGAGCGTACGGCTACCCTGCCTCGCGCCTCCTCGCAGAAGCCGAGGATCGCGGTTGGCCGTGATTCTTTGCGTGGTCCTGCCCGTGATGCGTGCCGGTACCCGTCGCACTCACCGGTACGTACGCGTTGCCTCCTCCCCGCTGTGGCGCTTGCCGGGCACGGAGGGCTCGATCGTCGTCCTGCCCGGGGTGGAGCGGCTCCCTGCCGCGCTGGTCTCGGGCAGGTGGGAGGCGTCGGCGGGCAGGTCGGCTGTTCGCCGTATCCGCCACACGAGCACATCGCTGATGGAGCCCGCGCTGCCGAGTTCGCGGCGCTCGGTAACGTCGGAGAGGAGGGCGGCTGGGTCGTGGCCGGCGGCTTCGGCCTCCGTGATGGTCGCGGCCAAGGCGTACCAGCCGGGCTCGGCGAGGATCTGCTCGACCAGCTCCGGCAACGTCTCGCGCAGCAGCACGGTCTGCCGCTGGAGCATCGGCCGGCTCAGGCGCCGACCTCGTTGGTAGAGCACACCGAGGGGTTGCGCGGAGGCGGTCTGGTAGGCGGTGCGCAGGTGTTCGGCGGCCCGGGTGGCGGCCCCGACCTGCTGAACGTGTCCCTTTCTGGCGTGCCAGCGCGCGGCGGCGGTGATGAGGAAAATCAGCATGTCGATCGCCATCGCCGTGGTGGCGCCGTCTTCACCGCGGCCGAGGGCCGGCCCGCCGTGGACGAGGTCCCGTGCGGCCTGCCGCAGTGCTTGGTCGTGCCCGCGTACGGCGCGGACGTGGGAGCGGGAGGCCCGCTCGAAGGCCGCCGCGGCGTCACGCAGGTTGCGGCGGGTGTGGGCAGCGGACGTCTTCGCGAGGGCGTCCAGGACTTCGCCAGCCGCAGCGATGTGGGCGGCAGCGACCGCATCGTCGCCGTGCTCGACGACGAGTACGGCCTGCCACGTGGCCGATGCCGTCCTGCGGCGGGCGGAGGCCGGGGCGCCCGGCGCCGTACGGGGTGCTTCCTCTTGCCGGGTAGCAGGCGTTTCCTGGGCGTCGCCGGACCAGCGCTCCCGGATGCGGGGCAGGGAGAGATCGGGGGCGAGGCGCGCGCCTGGGTAGAAGACCGGTTCGCCGTCCCTGTTGAGGTCGTCCGGCAGAGCGACCTTGTAGCCGATTAGGTCTCCAGAGGGCGCGGCCCGCTTGCGGATCAGAAGGCCGGCGGCGGCGAGCCGGTCGAAGAACTCCTCGTCGCTCCTCGCGCCAGTCACCGCGCGGCGTACCGCTTCCCGCAGTTCCTCACGGGCGGTGCGTTCGCGGCCCTGGCGCTTGGCCTTGTGGCGCTCGGCGCTGGTGGGCCGCTTCGCGCCGGTGCCGTCACCCTTGTTCAAGCGGCGCAGGCCGAGTTCCGCTTCGAGCGCGCGGGCCTGGGCCTGGACGCGGAGGGCATCGTGATCGAGGTCGGGGTTGAACCCGTCCTCGCGTACGAGGGTGGCGATGATGTGGATGTGGTCGTCAGCGTGCCGGACCGCGGCCCATCGGCATCCGGCACCTTGCTGGGGGTCGTCGATGCCGGCGGCGGCCACCATGCGTCGGGCGACCTCGCCCCATTCCTCGTCGCTCAGAAGTCGGTCTTCTTTGGCATTGCGGACCGATAGGTGCCAGACATGCTTCTTGGGCCGATCAGCCTGTTCGACGTTCTCGACGGGTTGGTCGAGGAGGTTCTGGAGCTGTTTGAGTGTGGCGGACGGGTCGCGGCCGGGGTCGGGGGCGTTGTCATCCCAGGAGGCGACCAGGTGCGGGTCGGTGTGCTCTTCGAACTTGCCGGGTCCATAGAGGTAATAGAGAAGGCCGATGGTGCGCTGTCCGCGCTTTTGGATCCTGGGGATCATGCGGGTGATGGGGTCCTAGTCCTGGTGGAGGAGCCGGTCGGTGGCGTGCTGGACGCGCTGGACGGCGCGGTCGGTGGCCGCGATGACCACGTCGAGTTCGGCCGGGTGCCCTCCGGCGTTGATCGCTCGGGCGATCTGGTTCAAGTTGCTGCCGACGTGGCCGAGGTGCCGGCGGGCGGCGAAGAACTCGGCGATGACCTCGCGCTCGCCGGCGACGGCACTCGAGGTCCGTTCGAGGTCGCGAGAGGCCGAGAGGGCAGCGCGGGCGAGGAAGCCTGCGAGGGTGAGGCCGGCGGCCTTCGCGCCGGCAGTCACGAGGGCGAGTTCGTCGTCGCTGAAGCGGGTGTTGCGGACGTGCGGACGCTGGCGACGCTGGTACTTGCGGCGGCGCGTACGCGGCTGCTCGGGTCTGTCCTGTGTCCCCTGTGGCTGCGATCCGCCCTCGGTCGCAGCCTCCTCGTCTGGCGTCCCCCGGCGCCGGACGAGCCCCTGCCCCTCAGAGGCAGGGGAGCCCTTGGATACTCCGCTCAAGGCGGAGTATCCAAGGGGATAACTTGCTGGCTGGGTGACGCTTGTGGTCATCTCCCGCTGTCCGAAGGGCAGCTCACGTCGGGCTTCGCGCATCGGGGCAGTCCTTACTAGGAGTCGGCGGACGGGAAGTTCCTGGGGCGGCTGGCTCCGCCCTTTGGCCACTCGCTGAGCAGCGCGATGTCGGGCGGTACCGACCGGTCAGCTGCGCTAGGGGACGCGCTCGGGCGTACGGTCGAGTTCGGCCTGCAGGCGGCGTGTGATCTCGGTGAGTCGGTCTTTGCCGACGGGGTGACCCTGGGCTCGGATCGCCGCTTCGACGTGGCGGCGGGAGATACGTCCTTGGCGGCCCAGAGGCGCGGCGCGGCCGAGAGCCAGGAGCGTTTCCGTGGAGACGCTGGGCTGCCGGCCCTTGATCGGGCTGTGCGGCTGACGCGTCTCCGCCACTTCGGCCGGAGGGTCCGCCACGTCCGCGATGTCTTCCGCCACAACTCCGGGCCGTGCTTGTGCCGCGCCCTTCGAGGCATCGGCCGTGTCGCTGTTCAGAGCGGGCCGCAGCACGTTCTCGACGTGAGTGTGGCGCTGAGCGCTGACCGGTTCAGCCGAGTGCCGTCCGGTGGGATGACGGCGTATGACGAGATCCAGGTGGACGGCTCCGGCGAGCGCGAGCGGGGCGATGGCCGACAGGGCGCCGACGGTGACGTCGTCCAGGTGGAGCCCGGCGGCGTCGCTCTCCTGGTTCAGACGGACGGCGTGCAGGGCGTTCGCCCAGATGCTCGTGATGGTGGCGATGCCAACCAGGGCCCAGACGTAGAGGCGAGATCGCCAGGGCGCGGCTCGCAGGATGAGCAGGGCCGCGACGCCGATGGCGATGAACCCGTCGATCACGAGCGGGAAGGCGTACGTCAGCACTCCGCGGATGTGGATGGCCACTGCCATCTGCCGCAGGGCGTCGTACGAGAGGGCGAAGCCGATCGTGCCGACCAGAGCGACCCCCAGGCGGATCGCGGCGGTCATCATCGGTACTGGGCTCGCGGTGGTGCGCACAGGCAAGCGGGTGCTCCAAGCGGGGAGGGCTGGTGGGCAGAGAGGTGGCGGACCCGTCGCACCCGTCGCACGGCTGGTCAGAGCAGGTACGGGTGATCGTCGTGGTACGAGACGACTCGTCGCAGCGACGACACCCGTCACGGGGTTGACCTGCGATGCGACGGGTGCGACGAGTCTTTACGGGTGCGGGTCCGGGCCTGTCGGGGCGCTCTCGTCACCGTTCTCGGAGGCGGACTCCTCCGGGCAGTACCGCGCCCAGGCGTCGGTGAAGCGGAGGCGTGCGAAGCCCTTGGCCTGCCTGCCGCCCTCGAAGCGGAGGGTGGCGGCCTTGATGTCGAAGTCCTTCAAGAGGAGCCCAAGGTGGCGTGGGCTGAGGCCGGTGGTGCCGTACTCGGCCCACGGAGCCTCTTGGTCCTTGAGAAGCTCCTCCAGCAAATCCCGGGTGCGCATGATGTCCGGGTCGCCGCAGCGGGCGAAGGCGCGCCGGATGTCCTGCAGCAGGCGGGTCTTGAGATTGGACTCGTCGTCCTTGTCCGCCTCGGCTGCGCACATGGCCGCGCAGGCTGCGCGCACGTCCTCGGGCCAGGTGCCTCCCGCCAGCTCCGCGACGATCACGAGCGGTTCCCAGGTGTCCGCCGCGCGGTCCTGTACCGGCATCCGCGGTACCAGGTCCTCGGCGGTGTCCAGGAGCGGACGGAGCCATGCCTCCAAGCGGTCCCGCAGAGCGTGCAAGGCTGGGATGTCGCGGCGGGAGCGGAACTGTTCGACGCGCTCTCCGTCCTTGCGGCGCTGCATGCGGATCACCACCGCCCGGTCCATGACGGTGTCCGGCAGGGCGCCGATGCCGGCCAGCGCGGCCATGGCGAAGGTGGGGAACTTCCGCGTCTTGTGCTCGGGACCGGAGATCCGCAGGGCGGGCCGGTTGCGCTGATGCCCGGCGTTGAGCAGGCCGCGCAGTTCCTCGTTCTTCTCTGCGGCCTTGACGCTGCCGAAGATGGTGTCGGCCTCGTCCACCAGCAGAGTGGGCGGGTCGTCACCGATGGCGCGGAAGACGACAGCCGGGCTGGTGTTCACGGTGATCAACGGGTCGTGCGCCGTCTCCGTGATCACGTCCAGCAGGCGGGACTTGCCACACCGCTTCGCCGGTCCGACCACCGCCAGGCGCGGTGCGTGCTGCAGTGCCGGCTGGATGTGCGTGGCCGCCACCCACAGCGTGACGGCGGTCAGCGCGTCACCGCTGGGCAGGATCACGTATCGGGCGATCGCCGCCCGGAGCTCGTCCAGCAGCGCTGCGCCCTCGTTGGCGCTGTACGGCTGGTCACCCCCGGAGGACGGGGGATCGGTCGTATCGCCCTGGCCGGGGACGGCCACGGGTGGCCAAGGCAGAGGGCTGGCGGGTGCGGTGGGGGTCGGAGAGGTCGTAGATTCGTCCACAGGCGTTCCTCCCTGGTGGGCCGGACGGGCAAGGTCCGGACTCACCGAGACAGATCGTTTTCTGGCAAGGGGCGATGAGGGCAGGGACCGCGCGGCTCCCGGCGGTGGCTCGCCGGGAGCCGCTTCGCTTTCCCGTGTGGTGGCCTCAGACGGCGAGGTCGTACGCGGCCTGGGCGTTCAGCCAGGCGTCCACCTCGGCCCAGCGGTAGCGCAGGTGGCGGCCGACCTTGTGCACGTTCGGGCCGATGCCCCGGTACTTCCACTGGTAGAGCGTCTTGACCGGCACTCCGAGGTACTCGGCGACTTCCGCCGGGGCGGCCAGGGGGCCGCGTCGGTTGGCGTCGGCAGCGGTGTGGGCAGGACGGGGGGAAAGGCTCGGCATAGGGCTCCCTTTTCGGTTTCGGACAACTGCGTGGACAACACAGCCACACCCTGGGCGGAGAAGTCCAGAGTTGGTTCTAGAAGGCTCCAGAAGTCCCCGTCGGTGAGTACGGGAGGCAATACCGTAAGGGCGAATTGGCGGTTGACCAAAAAATCGGTGCCAGGGTGACGGGCTGTTCGTAAGCCCAGGTGGCGACCCATCGGCGATGGGTGCAGTCAGCTACACTGCGCTCGCTTCCGGCGCGTGGAATCGGTGGCGCAGCCTTCCGGTGCCGTGTGTCAGGAATTGGTCGGGAGGATTATTGATCCGGCGGGACGCGACTTCTGTAGAGTTTAAGAACCAACTCTTGCCAAAGGCTTCGGCTGCAAGTTACAGCTACCTGTTATGGCAACTCGACCTCTCGAAATAGGCCCCGCCGGCTTGCATACCGCCCGCGCCATCGAGCGCACGCGGCTGGCGCTCGGCCTCACCCAGCATCAACTGGCTGCCCGCTGCACGGCGATGGGCCGCCCGATGACCAACACCGTGCTCAGCCGCACCGAGCGTGCCCATCGACGTTGCGACATCGACGACCTCGTCGTGATCGCCGAAGCCCTCGGTGTTCGTGCGACGGCTCTGCTGCCTGCCGGGGTCTGCCCCGCCCACCCTCGCCACACCGAAGTGGACCTCTGCTGCCGTGCCCAGGGGGTCCTCCTTGGCTGACGTGTACGACCGCTGGCATAAGTCCCATCCCAAGCCGGACGAGACCCAGTGCAGCGAGCACAAGAGCCGCACCCGGCGGATGGTCCCGACCTCTGACCACGGGACCGGGAAGCGCTGGCAGGTCCGGTACCGGGACCTGGAAAGCCACCAGCGCAAGGAGAACTTCCACACGAGGGCAGAAGCCGACAAGCGTGCGGCCGAGGTCGACGTCGAGATCCGGAGCGGCAGCTACGTCGTTCCCGCCGAGACGAAGCAGACGCTCGGCGCCTACGCCCAGAAGTGGCTCGACGCGAACTCGGTCGGCCCGACCACGGCCCTCCGCTACGAGGCCACCGTCCGCAATCACATCGTCGCCCATCTTGGCCGGCGAGAGCTGCGGTCCCTGAACAAGCCCTCGGTCGTTCAGGGCTGGATTCGCACGCTGCAGGACGGCGGCTTCGAGGTGTCGACGATCGAGGGCATCTTCGACATCCTCTCCAGCATCCTCGGCATGGCCGTGGAGGACGGGCTGCTGCCGAAGAACCCGTGCAAGTCGAAGTCGGTCAAGCTGCCGACCGCGACCAAGAAGAAGATCGTCCCTTGGTCCCTGGAGCGTGTGCGTGCCGTCATCGCCGGGTTGCCCGAGCGCTTCCAGGCAGGCGGCAAGATCGCCTTCGGGTGCGGTCTGCGCCAAGGGGAGGTCTTCGGGTTCGCCGTCGAGGACATTGACTTCAAGGGCGGCTGGATCCACGTCAACCGGCAGGTGCGGCTCGTCGGCACAAAGCCGGTGTTCGCTCTGCCCAAGGGCAACCGGATCCGGTCAGTGCCGCTGCCAGCTCAGCTGGCCGCAGCCCTCAAGGCCCACATGGCGCGATTCCCGCCCACGGCGGTCACGCTGCCCTGGGCGAAGCCCGACGGCGAGCCCAAGACCTTCCGGCTGCTTTTCGCCGACGAGAAGGGCCGGGCGTACAACCGCAGCGTCTTCAACATGGGTGCCTGGAAGCGAGCCCTGGTCGCCGCCGGCGTGATTCCTCCCCGCGGGCGCGGGGCGAGGTACCTCCAGGCGGCCCGGGAGGACGGCATGCACGCCCTCCGGCACGCGTACGCTTCCGTGCTCCTGGACGCGGGGGAGAGCATCAAGGCACTTTCCGAGTACCTGGGCCACTCAGACCCGGGCTTCACGCTCCGGACGTACACACACCTGCTGCCGTCCAGCGAGAGCCGGACCCGCAAGGCGATAGACGACGCCTTCACCGGCGCGGAGCCGTCGGAAACCGGAGAGCCGCAGGGCACATCACCACCCCCAGCAAAACCAATGTGCCCTCAATGTGCCCTGGCCGCCTGACGGCCCCTCCTCGGCACGAAAATGGGCGAGGCCCGAAGACCCCGCCCGAACTCCACGAAATCCCAGCTCAGGGCCACACCAGGCAGTACGGCTGATGCCCCGCCTCGTGCAGTCGGTGCGAGAAGTCCTGCCACTCGTGCAGCAGTTGGTACACGTTGAACGCGTCGCGCGGGCCGCCTCGGTCCGGGACCGTGGACCATATGAAGGCCGCCGCGCCGACCGCCTCCTCGCCGATGCCGCGCAGGGGGTCGACCACGGTCATCGGGAGCTTCACGACCGCGTAGTCGGGGTGCAGGACGACCAGCTCCAGCGGGGGGACCTTGTGCAGGGGGACGCCCTCGATGCCGGTGAGGACCATGGCGGCCATGGTCTCCGGCTTGATCTTGGTGAACATGCCGTTCATCCCGAGCTCGTCGCCGCCCAGCTCCTCGGGGCGCATCGAGATCGGGACGCGGGCCGCGGTCGCGCCGTCGGGCGCGCCGAAGTACTTGTAGGTCACCCCCACCCGACCACCATTCCTGCTCCCCGCCCCCAGTCGGCCGGCCCGCCCGTCGAGCCGGTCGGGCTCGCCCGGTGTGCCGTGTGTCTGACGTGCTTCGGACGCTTCCTCCGCCTCGCGTCGGTGCCTTCCCCGCCGGGCACGTCGAGGACCCAGGTCGTCGGTCCCCTCGCCCAGTCCGCCACCGCGATGCATATCTCCACCCGACTGCTTTTCTAGGACGCGTGGCCCCCGCCGCGCAACCCGATCATCGTGTCAGTGACCTCCCCCACGGCCGCTCGCCGAAACGTGCGCTGAAACATATGTCCGTCATGTGTGTGCGGGACGGCCGGGAGCCGCGCCCGCGCGCCCGGATGAGCTGCGTGGATGGGCTCCAGTCTGGCAGACGGCACGGCGTTCGGGGCGGTTGTCTACCCTTGTCGAAGTCACCCTGGGCAACCTGACGCCGCGCAGGGTCCGATACGTCGGAGAAGGTCGAGAAGGTCGGAGAAGTCGCAGGTCATGAGCGAACTGGCATATCCATACGAAGCACCGGCCTCGCAGGCTCTGTTCGACCGCGCGGCGGCCGTCACGCCCGGCGGCGTGAACTCCCCGGTGCGCGCCTTCCGCGCCGTCGGCGGCACGCCCCGGTTCATGGTGTCCGGCACGGGGCCGTACCTGACGGACGCGGACGGGCGTGAGTACGTCGACCTCGTGTGCTCCTGGGGGCCGATGATCCTCGGGCACGCGCACCCCGAGGTGATCGCCGCCGTGCAGGAGGCCGTGGCCCGCGGCACGTCCTTCGGTACGCCCGCCGAGGGCGAGGTCGCGCTCGCCGAGGCGATGGTCGAGCGGGTCGCGCCGCTGGAGGAGGTCCGGCTCGTGTCCAGCGGGACCGAGGCCACCATGTCCGCCATCCGGCTCGCCCGCGGGTTCACGCAGCGCACCAAGGTGATCAAGTTCGCCGGGTGCTACCACGGGCACGTCGACTCGCTGCTCGCCGCCGCGGGCTCCGGCGTCGCCACCTTCGCGCTGCCCGACACCCCCGGCGTCACCGGCGCCCAGGCGAGCGACACGATCGTGCTGCCGTACAACGACCTGGAGGCCGTGCACGCCGCCTTCGCCGCCCACCCCGGCGAGATCGCCTGCGTGATCACGGAGGCGTCGCCCGGCAACATGGGCGTCGTGCCGCCGCTGCCCGGGTTCAACCAGGGGCTCAAGGACGCCTGCGCCGCGAACGGCGCGCTGTTCGTGTCCGACGAGGTCATGACCGGGTTCCGGACCAGCCGCGCCGGGTGGTACGGCGTCGAGGGCGTCGTACCCGATCTGATGACCTTCGGGAAGGTCATGGGCGGTGGGTTCCCCGCCGCCGCGTTCGGCGGGCGCGCCGACGTCATGGCGCACCTCGCCCCGGCCGGGCCCGTCTACCAGGCCGGCACCCTCTCCGGGAACCCGGTCGCCACCGCCGCCGGGCTCGCCCAGCTGAGGCTCCTCGACGACGCGGCCTACGAGAAGGTCGACGCCGTGTCCGCGCAGATCCAGTCGCTCGTGACCGAGGCGCTCGCCAAGGAGGGTGTCGCGCACCGGGTGCAGACCGCCTCCAACATGTTCTCCGTGTTCTTCACCGACCGGCCGGTCCGCGACTACGAGGACGCGAAGGCGCAGGAGTCCTTCCGGTTCACCGCCTTCTTCCACTCCCTCCTCGCCAACGGCGTCTACCTGCCGCCGTCCTCCTTCGAGTCCTGGTTCGTGTCCACCGCCCACGACGAGCGGGCCGTCCAGCGCATCGCCGACGCCCTCCCGGCGGCGGCCCGCGCGGCTGCGGAGGCGACGGCATGAGCCACGAGAACAACGAGGAGCTGACCGTCGTCCACGTCATGCGGCACGGCGAGGTCGAGAACCCCACCGGCGTCCTGTACGGGCGGCTCCCCGGCTACCACCTCTCCGAGCTGGGCCGGCGCATGGCCGAGCGGGTCGCCGAGCACCTCGCGCCCCGCGACGTGACCTACGTCGTCGCCTCCCCGCTGGAGCGGGCGCAGGAGACGGCCACCCCGATCGCCAAGACGCACGGGCTCGACCTCGACACCGACGCGCGCCTGATCGAGGCCGCCAACGTCTTCCAGGGCAAGACCTTCGGCATCGGCGACGGCGCCCTGCGCCGGCCCGCCAACTGGAAGCACGTGGTCAACCCGTTCAAGCCGTCCTGGGGCGAGCCCTACGTCGACCAGGTCGTGCGGATGAAGGGCGCGATCGACGCCGCCCGCGACCGGGCCCGCGGGCACGAGGCCGTGGTCGTCAGCCACCAGCTGCCGATCTGGACCCTGCGGTCGTACGTCGAGCGGCGGCGGCTGTGGCACGACCCGCGCAAGCGGCAGTGCACGCTGGCGTCCCTGACGACGTTCACCTACCGGGGCGACCGGATCGTGTCCGTCGGCTACACCGAGCCCGCCCGCGACCTGGTCCCGGCCCACCTCCTCGCGGGGGCCAAGCCCGCGAAGGGGCAGGGGAAGGCGTACGGGGCCTGAGGGGCCCGAGGGGCTGAGGGACCCGAGGGGCTGACGGCCACCGCGCCCGAGCCCACTCCGGCTGTTACTCAACTCGCACATGTTTCCGGAACCCGCACGTTCGTCGCGTCCTCTGACCTAGTGACCACCAAGGACGCGACGAACGAGGTTGCGATGCGCACTTCCAACCGCACTCTCACCCGCAGGGGGATACTCGGACTCGGCGCGGGAGCCGCGGCGGCGGCCGGGCTCGCGGGCTGCGGCACCGGTTCCCACTCCGCGTCGGGCGGCTCGCACCAGGCCGGGGACGCCGGGAAACCGTCGCCCTCCGGCAGCAGCAAGGCCCCGGCGAAGCCCATCGGCGACGGCTCCACGTCGTACACCGGCAAGCAGCCGCACCAGCCGGACGCCCCCGTGCCGCTGGAGCCCGGCCAGACGCCGCCGCAGTTCGTCGTCTTCTCCTGGGACGGGGCGGGGGAGGTCGGCAACGGGCTCTTCCCGCGCTTCCTCGACCTCGCCCAGGAGCACGGCGCGCACATGACGTTCTTCCTCTCGGGCCTGTACCTGCTGCCCGAGTCGAAGAAGCGCCTCTACGACCCGCCGAACAACCCGCGCGGCGCCTCCGACATCGGGTACCTCACCGACGAGCACATCAAGGCGACGCTGAAGAACGTCCACCGGGCCTGGCTGGACGGGCACGAGATCGGCACCCATTTCAACGGCCACTTCTGCGGGGGCGGCGGCAGCGTCGGCAACTGGACGTCCGCGCAGTGGCGCAGCGAGATCGACCAGGCGAAATCCTTCGTCAAGGAGTGGAAGACCAACAGCGGCTGGACCGACCTGCCCGCCCTGCCCTTCGACTACGACAAGGAACTCGTCGGCGGCCGCACGCCCTGTCTGCTCGGCCAGGACCACCTGCTGCCCACCGCCCGCGAGCTGGGCTGGCGCTACGACGCCTCCTCGCCCGGCGGGCGTCAGGTGTGGCCGGTGAAGAAGGACGGCATCTGGGACTTCCCGTTGCAGCAGATACCTTTCCCCGGCCACTCCTTCGAGGTCCTCTCGATGGACTACAACATCCTCGCCAACCAGTCGGTGAACTCCACCAAGGCCCCCGCCCACAACTACCCCGGCTGGCGCGACCAGGCCACGAAGGCGTACATATCCGGCTTCAAGCGGGCGTACGAGACGAACCGGGCGCCCTTCTTCATCGGCAACCACTTCGAGGAGTGGAACGGCGGCATCTACATGGACGCCGTGGAGAACGCCCTCAAGCACATCGCGCGGGAGAAGGAGAAGGGCGAGGACATCCGGCTGGTCTCCTTCCGCCAGTTCACCGACTGGCTGGACGTGCAGAAGCCGGAGGTGCTCGCCAAGCTGCGGACCGTCGAGGTGGGGCAGCAGCCGGCCGGCGGCTGGAACGCCTTCCTCAAGGACAGCTCCTCCGCGGGCTCGACACCCCCCGGGAACGCCGCCTGAAATGCGGGTTTCCGGCCGCGAGGGGGGTGCGCAAGATCCTCGGAACGGACATGCGAAACTTTTCACATGAGTGCCGCCAGCCGCGCCCCCCTGCGCTCGAACCGCACGAACCGCACCGCCGACCGCACCGCCGACGCCCGCGTCCGCACCCGTAGCCGGGCCGTCCGGGCCGCCGTCGGGGCGGCCGCCGCGGCACTGCTGGTGTCCGCGTGCGGCTCCGGCGGCACCTCGGGCGGCGGCGGCCAGACCGGCTTCATCACCGGCTCGGACGGCATCGCCACCGCGAAGCAGGGCGAGCGCGCCGACGCCCCCGAACTGTCCGGCAAGACCGTCGACGGCGGACAGCTCGACGTCGCCGACTACAAGGGCAAGGTCGTCGTCCTCAACGTCTGGGGCTCGTGGTGCCCGCCCTGCCGCGCCGAGGCCAAGAACTTCGAGAAGGTGTACCAGGACGTCAAGGACCAGGGCGTCCAGTTCGTCGGCATCAACACCCGCGACACCTCCACCGGCCCGGCCCGCGCCTTCGAGAAGGACTACGGGGTCACCTACCCGAGCCTGTACGACCCGGCGGGCAGGCTGATGCTCCGCTTCGAGAAGGGCACCCTCAACCCCCAGGCCGTCCCCTCCACGCTCATCATCGACCGGGACGGCAAGGTCGCCGCGCGCACCCTCCAGGCGCTCAGCGAGGAGAAGCTGCGCACGATGCTCGCGCCGTACCTCGCCGACGACGGCAAGCCGGAGAAGTGACGTGTCCGCAGTGACCACCCTCGCCGCCGAGGGCTACAACGGCACGGTGCTGAACGGCGCCCTCCTCGTGGCCCTCCCCATCGCGCTGCTCGGCGGCCTGGTCTCCTTCTTCTCGCCCTGCGTCCTGCCGCTCGTCCCCGGCTACCTCTCCTACGTGACCGGCGTCACCGGCACGGACCTCGGCGAGGCCCGGCGCGGCCGGATGGTCGCCGGAGCCTCCCTCTTCGTCCTCGGCTTCACCGCCGTCTTCGTCTCCAGCGGTGCGCTCTTCGGCTACTTCGGCTCCACGCTCCAGGAGGAACGCGGCACCCTGACCAAGGTGCTCGGCGTGCTCATGATCCTCATGGGCGTCTTCTTCGTCGGCCTCATGCCCTGGTTCACCCAGCGCGAGTTCCGCTTCCACAAGCGCCCCGTGACCGGCCTGGTCGGCGCGCCACTGCTGGGCGCGCTGTTCGGCATCGGCTGGACGCCCTGCATCGGCCCGACCCTCGCGTCCGTCCTCGCGCTCTCCGCCGACCAGGGCACCGCAGGGCGCGGCGCCATACTGACCGTCGCGTACTGCGTCGGCCTCGGCGTGCCCTTCGTGCTCGCCGCGATCGCCTTCCGCAAGGCGCTCGGCGCCTTCGGCTGGATCAAGCGCCACTATGTCTGGGTGATGCGGATCGGCGGCGCCATGATGATCGCGACCGGCGTGCTGCTGCTGACCGGCGCGTGGGACAGCATCGTGCAGGACATGCAGACCTGGTCCAACGGCTTCACTGTAGGGATCTGACCGATGAGCAACGCCACCGCGGGCAAGACCCCGACGACCGACGAGGAACAGAGCCTCGGCGCGGCCGGCTCCCAGCTGTCCACCGCCCCCGCGGAGGAGGCCCCGAACCTCCCCTCGCTCGGCGTGATCGGCTGGGCCCGCTGGTTCTGGCGCCAGCTCACCTCGATGCGCGTCGCGCTGATCCTGCTCCTGCTGGTGTCGCTGGGCGCGATCCCGGGCTCGCTGATCCCGCAGGACGGCATCGACGCCGTGAAGGTCGAGGAGTTCCGCCGCAACCACGACATCCTGGCGCCGGTCTACGACAAGCTCGGCCTCTTCCACGTCTACAGCTCGGTGTGGTTCTCCGCGATCTACATCCTGCTGTTCGTCTCCCTCATCGGCTGCATCGTCCCGCGCACCTGGCAGTTCGTCGGCCAGCTCCGCGGCCGCCCGCCCCGCGCCCCCCGGCGCCTAGACCGGCTGCCCGCCTACACCACCTGGCGCACCGCCGCCGAGCCCGAGGAGGTCCGCGAGGCCGCGCTGAAGCTGCTGAAGAAGCGCCGCTTCCGTGCGGACGCGGACCCCGCCGGTGACGCCGTCGCGGCCGAGAAGGGCTACCTGCGGGAGGTCGGCAACCTCGCCTTCCACATCGCGCTGATCGTGCTGCTGACCGCCTTCGCCTGGGGCCAGCTGTTCAAGTACGAGGGCAACAAGCTGGTCCTGGAGGGTGACGGCTTCTCCAACACCCTCACCCAGTACGACGACTTCAAGTCCGGGAACCTCTTCGACGCGGACCACGACCTGGCACCCTTCAGCTTCACCCTGAAGGACTTCCACGGCACCTACGAGGCGACCGGCCCCAACCGCGGCACCCCGCGCGTCTACGAGGCCAAGGTCACCTACAGCGAGGGCGCCGGCGGCACCGAGAAGACGAAGACCGTCGAGGTCAACAAGCCGCTGCACGTCGACGGCTCCAAGGTGTACCTCGTCAGCCACGGCTACGCCCCCATCCTCACCGTCAAGGACGCCAAGGGCGACGTGGTGATGGACAAGCAGGCTGTGGCGCTGCTGCCGCTGGACGGCAACGTCACCTCCTCCGGCGCCGTCAAGGTCATGGACGGCTACCGCAACGCCAAGGGCGAGAAGGAGCAGCTCGGCTTCAACGCGTTCTTCCTGCCGACCTACGGCGGCAAGGGCAGCACGATGCTCTCCACCTTCCCGGCACTGATGAACCCGATGCTCGCGCTCTCCGCCTACCACGGCGACCTCGGCGTCGACGCGGGCATCCCGCAGAGCGTCTACCAGCTCGACAAGACCAACCTGGAGGAGTTCAAGGACTCCGACGGCAAGCTGTTCAAGCAGCAGCTCAAGGTCGGCGACACCATGACCCTCCCGAACGGTGCCGGCTCGGTCACCTTCAACGGCGTGCAGGAGTGGGCCGGCTTCCAGGTCACGCAGCAGCCCGGCAGCGGCTGGGCGCTCGGCGGTGCCGTCGTCGCCATCCTCGGCCTGGCCGGCTCCCTGTTCATCCAGCGCCGCCGCGTCTGGGTGCGGGCCGTGCGCGGCGCCGACGGCGTCACCGTCGTGGAGATGGCCGGGCTCGGCCGCAGCGAGTCCGCGAAGGTCCCCGAGGAACTGGGCGACCTCGCCGCCGTCCTGTACGAGCGGGCACCCGCCGCGCCCGACTCCTCCGCCGCGCCCGACAACGACGACACCCCCGATTCCCCCGACACCCACGTCGTACCTGCCGAAGGGGCTGAGAAGTGACTCTCGCCGCCGCAACCGAGTTGGCCGCCGCGACCAACGAGCATCTCGCGAACGTCAGCAACACGCTGATCTACTCCTCGATGGCCGTCTACACACTGGCCTTCTTCGCGCACATCGCCGAGTGGCTCTTCGGCAGCCGCAGCAAGGTCGGCCGCACCGCCGCCGCGCTCACCGACGGCACGGCCGCGGCCAAGGCGGGCGCCAAGGCCGGTCCGGCCGTCACCGTGAAGAAGGCCGGCGGCACCGCCGTACTGGAGCGCCCCGCGGTCGTCGTACGGTCCGCGACCGGCACCCGCGACGTGCCCGACGGTCCCGGCGCGCACGGCGGCACCGAGAAGGGCGACCTGTACGGGCGGGTCGCCATCTCGCTCACGGTGCTCGCCTTCGCCATCGAGGCGGGCGGCGTCCTCACTCGCGCCCTGTCGGTGGAGCGGGCGCCGTGGGGCAACATGTACGAGTTCAACATCACGTTCACGACGGTCGCCGTCGGCGTGTACCTCGCGCTGCTCGCCCTGAAGAAGAACGTCCGCTGGCTGGGCCTGCCCCTGACCACCACGGTCCTGCTCGACCTCGGCCTCGCCGTCACGGTCCTCTACACCGCCAGCGACCAGCTCGTCCCGGCCCTGCACTCGTACTGGCTGTACATCCACGTCTCCACGGCGATCTTCTGCGGCGCGGTCTTCTACGTCGGCGCCGTCGCCACGATCCTGTACCTCTTCAAGGACAGCTTCGAGAACAAGCTCGCCTCCGGCGGCACCCCCGGCCGCTTCGCCAACTCGGTCCTGGACCGGCTGCCCGCCGCCGCCACCCTCGACAAGTTCGCCTACCGCGTCAACGCCGCCGTCTTCCCGCTGTGGACCTTCACGATCATCGCGGGCGCCATCTGGGCGGGCGACGCCTGGGGCCGCTACTGGGGCTGGGACCCCAAGGAGACCTGGTCCTTCATCACCTGGGTCGCCTACGCCGGCTACCTGCACGCCCGCGCCACCGCCGGCTGGAAGGGCCGCAAGGCCGCCTACCTGGCCCTGGTCGCCTTCGGCTGCTGGCTGTTCAACTACTACGGCGTCAACATCTTCGTCTCCGGCAAGCACTCCTACGCCGACGTGGGCCTCGGCGCCCTTCAGTCGGTCGGCTTCTGACCGACGCTCCTGACGACGTCCCGCAGCCGCTCGACGTACAGCCGCAGGTTCTTGTGGGCGACATCGGTGTCCGGGTAGCGGCTGGCGAACCACAGGCCCTCCGGGAGCCGGGTCACCCAGGCGCACACCTGGTCGCCGTAGGAGACCCGGAGCAGCGCGTACGCCGACCGGTCCGGCCAGCTGTCCGCGCCCGGGACGTCCCGGGCGTCGACGTACGACACGATCGAGTACAGGTCGGGTGAGGTCGGCCGGAAGTCCGTGCCGAGCAGGCGCAGCACCCGGTCGATCGGCATGCGGGACATCCGCCGGTTGGCCTGGAGCTCGGCGCGGACGGCGCGCAGGGCGCCGGGGAAGTCGTGGGCCCTCTCCGCCGGGACCTCGATCGGCGCCCCGCCCACGTACCAGCCGACGGACTCCGCCCACTGCGAGCGCGACCGGGTGTGGAAGGGCACGACGGTGCGGTAGACCGGCTCGCCGCCGATCTCGTGGACGATCAGCGCGGTCGCGGCCAGCACGCCGACCAGGCTGCCGCCGTAGGGACGGCAGTACGCCTCGAACGCGGCGGCGTCGGCCGCGTCCACCAGCGGCTCCCGCAGCAGCCGCTGCTCGGGCAGCGCGCCGCCGGGCCGGACGCCGAGGTCGACGGGGAAGGACGGCAGCCGCCCGTCGCAGCGCCGGATGAACTCCCGCCAGCGGGCGACGATGTCGTGGTCGCCGTCGATCCGGTCCGCGTCCGCCCGCTCGGCCTCGCAGAAGTCGACGTACGAGCCGACCCGGGGCGGCGGCACGGTCCGCCCCGCGACGCCCGCGGAGTACAGCTCGCCGACCTCGGCGGGGATGCGGTAGATGGAGTACGCGTCGACGTTGCTGTGGTCGAAGGCCATGTAGACGCTGACGCCGTCGTCGCGGACCACCGCCGTGTAGATGAGGTTCGGCCAGCGCAGCGCGTCCGCGACCCGGTCGAAGCGGTCCTGGAGGTGCCGGGCGAGGTCCGCCGCGTCCGGGAAGTCGCCGACGTCCTCGCGGTGCAGGGCCACGGCGTCCGCGTCCAGCGTGAACCGGCGCATCGTGTCCCCGCCCTCGCCGCCCCACCGGAACCCGCTGCGCAGCGTCTCGTGCCGCAGGGTCCAGGCGCGCAGCGCCTCCTGGAGCACGTCGAGGTCGACCGGGCCCGGGATGTCGAAGGCCGCGCCGAGCCAGGTCGGCACGAACAGGCCGTCCTCGCGCACCGACCGTGCCGTCCGGATGTGCGACTCCTGGATGTACGCGGGTGGTCGCGTGTCCTCGGGCAGCGCCGCCGCGATGTCGAGCGTCGCGGGACTGAGCGTCCACTCGACGAGGCGCCCGGGCCGGATCTCGCAGCGCTGGATGTCGGTCATTCGCACGAGGGGGTCTCCGTTCGCAGATGTACAGACCCGACCAAGGGAATGCCGTATATACGGCCGCGCACCTGGTGTGTCGGCACTGTTCAACGGAACGGATGGCCTCTCGAACGCCGATCCGGCCCCGGGGCGGCGGCCTCTTCACCCTTCCCCCGTGCCGCCTTCACCCGTCACCCCAGGTACGCGTGCAGGGCCGCCGCGCCCGCCAGCATCGCCCGGGTCCGCGCGGTGAGGGCCCGCCCGCGTGCCTCGACCGCCGCCCGCAGGGCCTCGCTGCTCCCCTCCCGCCGCAGGTCCTCCAGGACGGGCCGGATCCGGTCGAAGAGGTGGTGACTGCGGCGCAGCGCGCGCACCACCCGCGCGTCCCGCACGTCGGCGGGCCCGTACACGCGGTACCCGGTGCCGTGCTCCCGCCCGGGCACGAGCAGCCCCGCCTCCTCCCACACCCGCAGCGCGGACGTCCGTACGCCGATCAGCGCGGCCACCTCGCCGATGCGCAGCCCGCGCTGTCCGTCGCCGGGACGGGGTGGGGGCGGGGCGGTCTCCCGGCCGGTCAGCGCCTCCAGCGCCTCGCCGGCGGCCCGCAGCGACGCCCGCTCCTCGTACAGCCCCGCGTGCGCGGCGTCCACCAGGGCGAGGGCGGCGGCCACGTCCCCGTCGTGCACCGCCCGCATGACCCGCGTCGCCGTCACCGTCCCGTAGCCCGGCTGCAACGCCCGGTACGTCAGCAGCGCGTCCCGGTGCCGCTCGCCGAAGACCCGGTACCCGGCGTCGGTCCGCCCGGCCGGGGGCAGGACACCGGCGTCCTCGTAGTTGCGGATCTGCTGCGTCGACAGCCCGGCCGCACGGGCCAGGTCGACGGTACGCAGGCGCCGCTCGCCGTTCCTCATCCGGCGCAGCCTATGCGGGGACGGCGGGCCCATAATGCGGGCATGTCGCTTCAGGGGACGGACGCCTACCGGGACGGCGACGGCACCCTGCCGGCGCTGGTCGCCCGGGCCGTGGCGGCGGCCCGGGCGCACGGCTTCGCCCACTCGTGCCGCCCCGAACAGGGCCGCCTGCTCCACCTGCTGGCCGCGGGAGCACCGCGGGCCATCGCCGAGACGGGCACGGGCTGCGGCGTGGGCCTGGCCTGGCTGGCCTCCGGCGCCCGCCCGGGAACCCGGCTGGTCGGCGTCGAACGCGACGCGGAGCGGGCCGGCGTCGCCGGGGAGGTCTTCCGGGACCACCCGGAGGTGGAGATCCTCCACGGTGACTGGCGGCGCGTCGCGGAACGCGGCCCGTACGACCTGCTGGTGCTGGACGGTGGCGGCCAGGCGAAGGGCGACGGCGCCGCCGACCCGGCCCGTCTGCTGGCCCCCGGCGGCACTCTGGTGGTCGACGACTTCACCCCTGCCGCCACCTGGCCGCCCCGCTTCGAGGGCGCTCCCGACCGGGCCCGGCTGCACTGGCTGGAGCACCCGGCCCTGCACACCACCGAACTCCGCCTCGCCCCGGACCTGGCCGCGATCGTCGGCACCCGGCTGCGGGGCTGACGGGAGGAGGCCCTGGGCCGCGGCGGGGGAAGCCACGGCCCAGGGCCGGTCTGCGGGGCGGCGCGGGGGTCAGTGGGCCTCGGCGGCGCGGGCGGTGACGCTCCGGACGGCCTTGAGGGCGAGGTCGGGGCGGTCGGTGTGGATGTAGTGGCCGCTGCCCTTCGCGATGGTGAGCTGTGCGGCGGTGGAGATCCGCTGCCACTCCCGCTGCCCCTCGGCCCACATCTTCTCCAGCGCGGGCCCGTAGTCGGGGACCTCGGCGTACTGGGACTCGTGCCTGAGGATCTCGACGGGGAGGTCCCCGGCGGAGTGGACCGGGCCGTCGGCGATGACGAACCGCTCCGGGTTCTGGCCCTCGTTGACCGCGATCGCGCCGTCCCGGAGCTGGGCCGCCGTGCCGCCCGCGTCGGCGGGAACGGTGCGGTGCATGTCGCGGGTGAGGTGGGGGACGGTGGCGTCCAGGAGCACCAGGCCCTTGACGCGGTCGGTGTGGTCGGGGGTGTAGCGGGCGGCGAGGTAGCCGCCCAGGGAGTGTCCGGCCAGGACGACCGGGCGGTCGCCCGCGAGCCGGTCGAGGAGCCTGGTGAGCAGGACGCCGGCGTCGTTGACGGTCTGCAGGGTGCCGGGGGCGGGCTTGTCGCTGCCGCCCTCGCCGAGGCGGTCGTAGGAGCAGACCCGGTCCGCCTTGCCCAGCGTCTTCTGCAAGGGGGCCATGTTGGCCAGGCCCTCGCCGCCACCGGGCATCAGCAGCACCAGGGGCCGGTCGGCGTCCGAGCGGCCGGAGCAGGAGACGTTGACCGAGTGGCCGTCGACGCGGAGTTTCTTCGTACCGGTGAAGGAGGCCCCCGCGGACGCGGTGGTGTCCTGCGCGCCGGAGTCGTCGTCCCCGTACTCCTCGTGGAGGACGAGTCCCGCGCCGGCCACGGTGCAGACGACGGCGACCACGGCGATCGCCTTGGCGAGGGTGCGGAACATGGGGGCCTCCAGCGGGCAAGGGCGGGGCAGGGACGCGGCGTTGGGGAGGGAAGTCTTTTCGGTCGGCCTGTCGTGCTCGGCGACTGAGAAGGACTCTAGGGAGCCGCCGGTCCCGGATCGTCACCCCGCGGTGGACACCTGTCCGTAGCTCCCCCGGGGGACAACCGCCCCCGCCCTGCGCCCCGTTCGCGCTGATCGACCGCCAGATCCGCTCCGGCAGGATGCGCGCGGCCTCGTCCAGATCGACGTCACTCACCCCGGACAGGCGGCGCCGGGCGACGGCCCGAGCGGCACCGGTGTGCGCAACGCGGCCTGCGACCAGTCGGCGGCCCAGCGCTCGACGCGCGCCTAGGGGGTGGCGTACGCCGCGATCGCGGTTCGGACGAAGGAGCGGATCAGCGGGTTCGGGTCGGAGCGTGGCCAGGCCAGTACCACCGGGCTCGGCGGCAGGCCCGTCAGCGGGACCACGGTGAGCCCCTCGGCGGGGACGTGCCCGACGAGGGTCATGCCGACCGTGCCGTTCCACAGGACGGCCTGCCGGCACTCGTGGACGGTACGCACCACGGGCCCGGTGCGCGGCTCCCCGCCGTGCCAGTACGCCTGCCACCGGGGGTCCGTGCCCTCCGGGAACCGGAACCAGCGGCGGTCGGCCAGCTCGGCCGGGGTCAGGCTCGCGCGGCCGGCCAGCGGATCGTCGGCCCGCAGCAGGGCGCCCACCGGGTCGGCACGCAAGGTGCGCGTGGTCAGACCGGTCGGGTCGAAGGGGCCGCGGGTGAGGGCAACGTCGACCAGCCCGGCGTGCAGCCCGCAGGTCGGGTCGGTCAGGTCGGTCTCGCGGATGGTGACCTCGGCGTGCGGGTGGCGCCGGCGGTAGGCGTCGGCCAGCCGGACCACGTCCGGGTCGGCGCTGTCGCCGAGGATGCCGACGGTGAGGGTCGCGGCACCCGCCGCGGTGGCCACGCGCGCGCGTACCCGGTCGGCCCGGTCCAGCAGGGCGCGCGCCTCGTCGAGCAGCACCGACCCGGCCCCGGTGAGGGTGACGCCGGTGGAGGCGCGGTGGAACAGCGTGGCGCCGAGTTCCGTCTCCAGGGCCCTGATCGCCCGGCTCAGCGGCGGCTGGCTCATGTGCAGCCGGACGGCCGCCCGGCCGAAGTGGAGTTCCTCGGCGACCGCCACGAAGTAGCGCAGCGTACGCAGCTCCAACCGGTCCATCCTGCGACGATACCCGTGCGGTATCGGGTGCGCGGAACGGGTCTTGGACGCTCCCGGTGCTCCGGCGGTGGAATCGGGCCATGACCGACGCACCGCTCAACAGTGAGCCCCAGCCGCCCCGTCCGGGCGCGGACCCGGCCGTCTCCGTGGTGGGACCGGACGACGGTGAGACGATCCTGCTGGGTACCACCCGCATGCGCGTCCTGGAGGACGGCGGCCACACCGGCCACCGCCTCGGCATGGCCGAGTCCGTGCTCGCCCCGCACACCCCCGGGCCGCCCCAGCACCGCCACGCCCGGCACGACGAGGGCTTCTACGTCATCTCCGGCACGGTGCGGTTCACCGTGGGGGACGAGGACATCGACGCGACGGCGGGCACGCTGGTGATGGTCCCGCCCGGCGCGCCGCACACCTTCGCCAACACCACCGATGAGCCGGCCCGCATGCTCAGCACCTTCACGCCGGACCTGTACGTCCAGTACTTCCGCGACCTGAGGGAGCTGTACGCCGACGGCCGGACCCCGACCCGGCGGGAGAGCCTGCGGACGATGAGCCGCTACGCGACCGAGCCCGCCACCGACGTCGCCCCGGGCGTGGAGTCGTGACCGTCGCGTACTGGATCGCCGCCGGACTCCTGGCCGCCTTCTACCTCTACGGGGGCGCGGTGAAGGTGGTGCGCAGCCGGGAGGGGCTGCGGCCGATGATGGCCTGGGTGGACAGCACCCCGATGCCCGCCGTCCGTGCCGTCGGGGTGGTCGAGGTGCTCGGCGCGGCCGGGCTGGTCCTGCCGCCGCTGACCGGCGTCGCACCCTGGCTCGCCCTGGCCGCGGCCGTCGGGTTCGTCGTCCTGCAAATCGGTGCGACCGCGGTCCACCTGCGCCTCGGGGACCGCCAGGTCGCCCTCAACCTCACCCTCCTGGCTGCCGCCGCCCTCACCGCCTGGCTCGCCACGGCCTGGCTGTGACCCGGCGTCAGTCACCCGGCGGCGGGTGCCGGGCCGCCTCCAGGAGCCGGCCCGCGAGGTCCGCGACGAGCCCGCGCAGCTCGTCCGGCCGCTCGACGACGAACGGGCGGTCCAGCGAGGCGAGTACGCCCGGCACCCAGTCCAGCCGCTCGACCCGCATCTCGACCCGGCACCAGGACTCGCCCCCGGACCCACCGTCCTCCGCGGCCACGATCGCCACGGCGGCCGGCAGCCCGGCCCGGACCTCCTCGGCCGTCCCCTGGACCCGTACCGTCACCTCGTGCCGGTAGGGCGCGGTGGCCAGCGCGGTCAGGACGCGTTCCGCCGGGCCCGGGCCGGGCGGCGGTTCGAAGGTGCCGGGCAGGACCCTCGCGCCGCTGATGCGGTCGAGCCGGAACGTCCGTTCCGCACCGGCCGAGAGGTCCCGGCCCGTCACGTACCACCGGCCCGCGTGCGCGACCAGCCCGTAGGGATACACGGTGCGCTCGCCGTCCCCGCCCCGGCCGCCGGTGTACCGGATCGCCACCGGCCGGTGATGGCGCACCGCGTCGGCGACCGGGAGCAGCACGGCGGCCTCCGGGGCGGCGGACCCGGCCGGCGCGGACGTGAAGGTGAGGGAGTCGAGCACCGCGTCCAGGCGGTGGCGGAGCCGCTCCGGCAGCACCCGCCGGACCTTCGCCGCCGCCGTCTCGCCCGCCGTGCCCGCCGCCGCCGTGATCCCCGTCCGCCGCCCGGCGACCAGGCCCAGCAGCACGGCCAGCGCCTCGTCGTCGGTCAGCATCAGCGGGGGCATGCGGTGGCCGGGAGCGAGCCGGTAGCCGCCGTAGCGGCCGCGCACCGACTCCACGGGGATGTCGAGCTCGACGAGGTGGTCGACGTACCGGCGCACCGTGCGCTCGCCGACGCCGAGCCGGCCGGCGAGTTCGGCCACGGTGCGCACCCCGCCCGCCTGGAGCAGTTCGAGCAGGGTGAGCACACGGGACACGGGACGGGACATGCCCCAAGTCTGCCGCCGATACCGGCCGGAAAGTGACCGGTATCGCTCCTACCGTGCGAGGGACAGCACCGCAGCACCACCCACCGAACCGGAGTGAACCCGATGAACCTCGTCTCGATCCGCGTCATCACGGCCGACGTAGCCCGCCTCGTCGACTTCTACGAGCGCGCCACCGGCCTGCGCGCGACCCGGGCCACCGAGGACTTCGCGGAACTGCGCACCCCCTCGGGCACCCTCGCGATCGGCAGCACCCGCACCGTGCCGCTCTTCGCCCCCGGCTCCGCCCGCCCCGCCGACAACCGCAGCGTGATCATCGAGTTCCTGGTGGACGACGTGGACGCCGTGCACCGGAACCTGACCGGCTTCGTGGCGGAGTTCGTCAGGGAGCCCACGACCATGCCCTGGGGAAACCGCGCGCTCCTCTTCCGCGACCCCGACGGCAACCTGGTCAACTTCTTCACCCCGGTCGCCCCGGCCGCCGTCGAGAAGTTCGCCGACGTCGCCCGCTGACCGCCCCCCTATGCTGGACCCGCCCGCAGGGGCGAGGACCGCACGCGGGGAGCGACCGGGAGGGATCTGTGTCAGCGCTGGAGCCGGACGACCCGCGCTCCGTCGGGGAGTACCGGCTGCTGAGCCGGCTGGGAGTGGGCGGCATGGGCCGGGTCTTCCTCGGCCGGTCCCCGGGAGGCCGGCTCGTCGCGGTCAAGGTGGTGCACGCCGAGCTGCTGCGCCGACCGGAGTTCCGCGACCGCTTCCGGCGCGAGGTCCGGGCGGCCCGGGCGGTCAGCGGCGCCTTCACCGCCCCGGTCGTCGACGCCGACCCGGACGCGCCGCTGCCCTGGCTGGTCACCAGCTACATCGCCGGACCGTCGCTGGAGCAGGCGGTGGCCGAGCGGGGGCCGTTCGCACCGCAGGCGGTGCTCACGCTGGCCGCCGGGCTGGCCGAGGCGCTGGTGTCGATCCACGCCGCGCACCTCGTTCACCGCGACCTCAAGCCCTCCAACGTGCTGCTCGCCGAGGACGGGCCGCGCGTCATCGACTTCGGCATCGTGCGCAGCGTCGACGCCGACTCCCTCACCGGCACCGGACACCTGGCCGGCTCCCCTGGCTTCATGTCCCCGGAGCAGGTCAACGGGGACGAGGTCACCTGGGCCAGCGACGTGTTCTGCCTGGGCGCGGTGCTGGCCTTCGCCGCGACCGGCGCCAACCCCTTCGGCGCCGGACCGACGCCCGCGCTGCTCTACCGCGTCGTCCACAACGCCCCCGACGTGGACGCCGTCGCCGACCCGGCGCTGCGTTCCCTGATCGCCGACTGCCTCGCCAAGGACCCGGCCCACCGCCCCGCCCCGCGCGAGATCCTCGCCCGCATCGGCCCGCTGGGCGGCGAGAGCGCGACGGCCCTGCCGCACGCCCAGCAGTGGACGCCGGCCGTCCGTCCGACCCGCGCGGACACCGTGCCCACCCGGATCGTCCCGCCGCCCGCCGCACCCCCGGCGCATGCGCGGACCCGCGTCGACCCCACCCCTCCGCCGACGCACGCGGCGGCGCCCGCACCGGCCGGCGTACGCCCGACGGCACCCGGGGACGGCGGCCGTCCCGGTCGGCGGGCCTTCCTGCTGTCCGGCGCGGGCGCGCTCGCCGCCCTCGGTGCCGGGACCGGGTTCTGGCTCAACCGCCCGGCGGCCTCCGACGCGTCGGGCACACCGGACGGAGCCGCACCCCCGCCGTCGCCCTCCCCGGCGTCACCGCCGCCCCCGGGGCCGGTCGGGCTGTGGCCCCTCGACGAGACCTCCGGCCAGGTCGCGCGGGACACCGCGGGCGGCCACGACGGCACCGTGACCGGCGTCGCCTGGCAGGGCGCGGGGGAAGGCGCCGCCTTCGACGGGACCGGCAGCCAGATCGTGACCGACGGCCCGGTGCTGGAGACCGGCGCGGGCCGTAGCTTCACCGTCGCCGCCCGGGTCCGCCTCGCCGTCCTGCCGGGCACCTTCGCCACCGCCGTCAGCCAGGACAGCGCCGACGCCAGCGGCTTCTACCTCCAGTACTCCAGCGAGGACCGGGGCTGGGCGTTCTCCCGTCCCGGCCTGCGCGCCGTCGCCCGGACCGCGCCCGCCGCGCACGTCTGGACCCACCTGACCGGCGTCTGCGACGGCCGGGCCCGCACGCTGCGCCTGTACGTCAACGGCGTCGAGGAGGCGGTCGTCGAGGACACCGGCCCCGCGCCCGCCACCGGCGCCTTCATCATCGGCCGGGCCTCCTTCGACGGGCAGCCCCGGGACTTCTTCCCCGGGTCCATCCGCGACGTACGGGCCTTCGACCTGGCGCTGAGCCCGGCGCGGGTCGCGGAACTCGCCGGACCCGGCTGACGGGACCTCAGCCGCAGCCCGCGGTTCGCGTCCTAGTCCTTGTCTCCGTCCTTGTCCCTGTCCTTCTCGTCGTCCTTCTCCAGGGACTTCAGGAAGTCGGGGTTGTCGTCCGGGGCCACCCACTGCCGCCGCCCGCCGCCGACCTGCCAGGGCGAGGAGCCGGCCGGCTGCCGCTTCTTGCCGGCGATGATCCAGGAGATCGAGCCGACCAGCGGGAAGAGCAGCACGAGGATCGCCCACAGCGGCTTGGGCATGTGGCGGATGTCGGCGTCCTTCGTGCTGATGCAGTCGATGAACGCGTAGACGCTCAGTGCCAGTGGCACGAGGAACATCAGCACCCGGAGCATGGGCCTCTCCAGCTCAAGCGAGGGGTGGGGACGCGTCACGGCCCCCAGGTACAGGGCCAGGGTAGCCGCTCGGGGATACTGGACCGCATGGCTTACGACGATCTTCGCTCCCTGCTCCGGGCGCTGGAGCGCGAGGGCGACCTCAAGCGCATCAAGGCCGAGGTCGATCCGTACCTGGAGGTCGGGGAGATCGTCGACCGGGTGAACAAGGCCGGCGGCCCCGCCCTGCTCTTCGAGAACGTGAAGGGCTCCGACCTGCCCCTCGCGATGAACGTCTTCGGCACCGACCGGCGCCTGCTCAAGGCCCTCGGCCTGAAGGCGTACTCCGACATCTCGGACAAGATCGGCGGACTGCTCCGCCCCGAGCTGCCGCAGGGCTTCGTCGGCGTGCGCGAGGCCTTCGGGAAGCTCGGCGCGATGACGCACGTACCGCCGAAGAAGGTGAAGCCGGGCAGCGCCCCCGTCCAGGAGGTCGTCCTCACCGGCGACGACGTGGACCTCGACCGGCTCCCCGCCCTGTTCACCTGGCCCGACGACGGCGGCTCCTTCTTCAACCTGGGCCTCACCCACACCAAGGACCCGGAGACGGGCATCCGCAACCTGGGCCTGTACCGGCTCCAGCGCCACGACAAGCGCACCATCGGCATGCACTGGCAGATCCACAAGGACAGCCGCAACCACTACCAGGTCGCCGCCCGGCGCGGTGAGCGCCTGCCGGTCGCCATCGCCTTCGGCTGCCCGCCCGCCGTGACCTACGCCTCCACCGCCCCGCTCCCCGGCGACATCGACGAGTACCTGTTCGCCGGGTTCCTCCAGGGCAAGCGGATCGAGATGGTCGACTGCAAAACCGTCCCGCTCCAGGTCCCGGCGCAGGCGGAGGTCGTCATCGAGGGCTGGCTGGAGCCCGGCGAGATGCTCCCCGAGGGCCCCTTCGGCGACCACACCGGCTTCTACACCCCCCAGGAGCCCTTCCCCGCCCTGACGATCGACTGCGTGACGATGCGGAAGCGCCCGCTGCTCCAGTCGATCGTGGTCGGCCGCCCGCCGACGGAGGACGGCCCGCTGGGGAAGGCCACGGAGCGCTTCTTCCTCCCGCTCCTCAAGATCATCGTCCCGGACATCGTGGACTACCACCTCCCCGAGGCCGGCGGCTTCCACAACTGCGCGATCGTCTCGATCGACAAGAAGTACCCCAAGCACGCCCAGAAGGTCATGCACGCCATCTGGGGCGCGCACATGATGTCCCTGACCAAGCTGATCGTGGTGGTCGACTCCGACTGCGACGTCCACGACCTGCACGAGGTCGCCTGGCGGGCGCTCGGCAACACCGACTACGCCCGTGACCTCACCGTCGTGGAAGGCCCGGTCGACCACCTCGACCACGCCTCCTACCAGCAGTTCTGGGGCGGCAAGGCGGGCATCGACGCCACGAGGAAGCTGCCCGAGGAGGGGTACACGCGCGACGGGGGCTGGCCGGACATGGTGCTGTCCGACCCGGAGACGGCGGCGAAGGTCGACCGCCGCTGGAAGGAGTACGGACTGTGACGTCGGCTTCCGCCGCCCTGCCGCAGCAGCCGGGGCGCACCAAGGCGTTCCTGCGCCTGGTGATGATCGAGCACTCGGTGTTCGCGCTGCCCTTCGCCTACATCGCCGCGCTGACCGCGATGTACCGGTGGGACGAGAACATCCACTGGGGCCGGCTGCTCCTGGTCACCGTCGCCATGGTGGGCCTGCGCACCTTCGCGATGGCCGTCAACCGGATCATCGACCGCGAGATCGACGCCCGCAACCCGCGCACCGCCCACCGCGAGCTGGTCACCGGCGCCATGTCGGTCAAGCACGCCTGGACCGGCGCGCTGATCGCCCTGGTCGTCTTCCTCGGCGCGGCGGCCCTGCTCAACCCGCTCTGCCTGGCCCTGGCCCCCGTCGCGGTGATCCCGATGGTGGTCTACCCGTACGGCAAGCGGTTCACGAACTTCCCGCAGGCCATCCTCGGCCTCGCCCAGGCCATGGGCCCGATCGGCGGCTGGCTGGCGATCAGCGGCGAGTGGTCCTGGGAGGCCGTGATCCTCGGCCTCGCGGTCGGCATCTGGATCGGCGGCTTCGACCTGATCTACGCCTGCCAGGACGTCGAGACCGACCGCGAGGTCGGCGTGAAGTCCGTCCCGGCCCGCTTCGGCATCCCGGCCGCGATCTGGGGCGCCCGCGCCTGCCACACCGTTACCACGGGCCTCTTCATCTGGTACGCCCTCGCCACCGACGCCGGTGTCTTCTTCTGGCTGGGCCTGCTGATCGTCGCGGGTGCGTTCGTCTACGAGCACACCATCGTCCGCCCCACCGACCTGACCCGCCTCAACAGGGCGTTCTTCAGCGTCAACGGCTTCATCGGCATCGCGCTGTTCGGGTGCGCGCTGCTGGATCTGCTCGTACGGGGCCTCACGGTCTGAAAACCCTGAGCCTGCGACTAGGCTCGGCATCATGAAGCCAGGACATACGCAGCGCGTGCCTTGGATCGTGGGGGTGTCCGGGGCCTCCGGGACCCCGTACGCCGCCGCCGTGCTCCGTGCGCTGCTCGCCGCCGGCGAGAGTGTCGACCTGGTGGTCAGCCGGGCCTCGCGGCTCACCCTGCTCGACGAGACCGGCATCCCCTTCCGCGACGCCCACTGGCAGCAGGACCTGCGCGCGTGGCTGGCCCGCGGAGCCGACGGAAAGCCCGGCACGTTCGACGCGGACGTCTCCGGCGTACGGCACTGGAGCGCGGGCGACCTCGCGGCCGGGCCGTCCTCGGGGTCGTACCCGACGAAGGGCATGCTGATCGTGCCCGCGTCGACGGCCTGCGTGGCCGGTGTCGCGCTCGGGCTGTCGAAGGACCTGCTCCAGCGCACCGCGAGCGTGACCCTCAAGGAGCGCCGCAGGCTGGTCGTGGCCGTACGGGAGACCCCCCTGGACGGCCGGACGCTGCGGCACCTGGTGACCCTGGACGACGCCGGCGCGAGCGTGGTGCCCGCCTCCCCGGCCTTCTACGCGGGGGCGACGCACATCCAGGACCTGGTGGACTTCGTCGCCGGGCGCGTCCTCGACGCGGCGGGTGTCGGGCACGACCTGTACCGCCGCTGGAGCGGCGACCTCGGCGGGGCCCGCCCCACCACCTGAGCACCACCTCCCCCCACACGTTTGTTACCCACATCTTCAGAATTCTTCAGTGGAAGGCTTCGATCGCATGGACGCGGTGGACAGGCAGCTCATCCAGGCCCTGAGGGAGAACGGCCGGGCCTCCTACGCGGAGCTGGGGCGCCTGGTCGGACTCTCGGGACCCAGCGTCACCGACCGCATCAACCGGCTGGAGACGGCCGGTGTCATCACCGGCTACCGGGCCACCGTGGACGCCGCCTCGCTCGGCCTCGGCGTCACCGCCCTGATCGGCGTCTCGCTCTCCGACGCCGCCGACCACGAGGACGTGGCCCAGCGGCTCAGGGAGCTGCGGGAGATCGAGGACTGCTGGTTCATCGCCGGTGACGACTCCTACATGCTCAAGGTGCGCGCCGCCGACGTGGACGGCCTGGAGAGCATCATCCGGCGGCTGTCGGGCACCAAGGGCGTGTCCAGGACCCGCACCACCATCGTCCTCTCCACCAAGTGGGAGAACCGGGTGGGCGAGCTGCCGGAAGAGGTCCAGTAGCCGGGGCGTACCGTTGACCCGTCTGTCTCAGAAAGAGGTATCGCATGGACGCCGGGCTCAAGCGCGAGCTGGAGCAGAAGGTCCGCTCCGGTGAGCGGCTGACCCGCGAGGACGGCATCGCGCTGTACGAGTCGGACGATCTCGCCTGGCTCGGCGGCCTCGCGCACGAGGTGCGGACGCGGAAGAACGGCGACGTCGTCCACTTCAACGTCAACCGCCACCTCAACATGACCAACGTGTGCACCGCCTCCTGCGCGTACTGCTCCTTCCAGCGCAAGCCGGGGGAGAAGGACGCGTACACGATGCGCATCGAGGAGGCGGTCAAGCTCGCCAAGGCGATGGAGGGCGAGAACCTCACCGAGCTGCACATCGTCAACGGCCTGCACCCCAACCTGCCGTGGCGCTACTACCCGCGCTCGCTGCGTGAACTGAAGGCCGCGCTGCCGGACGTCTCGCTCAAGGCGTTCACGGCCACCGAGATCCACCACTTCGAGACCATCTCCGGGATGTCCGCCTCCGACATCCTGGACGAGCTGATCGACGCCGGTCTGGAGTCCCTCACCGGCGGCGGCGCGGAGATCTTCGACTGGGAGGTGCGGCAGCACATCGTCGACCACCGCACCCACTGGGAGGACTGGTCCCGCATCCACCGCCTGGCCCACGAGAAGGGCCTGAAGACCCCGTGCACCATGCTCTACGGCCACATCGAGGAGCCCCGCCACCGCGTGGACCACGTGCTGCGCCTGCGTGAGCTGCAGGACGAGACGGGCGGCTTCCAGGTCTTCATCCCACTGCGCTACCAGCACGACTTCGTGGACATGAAGGACGGCAAGGTCAGGAACCGCCTCCAGGCGCGTACGCAGATGGCGACCGGCGCGGAGGCCCTGAAGACCTTCGCCGTCTCGCGTCTCCTCTTCGACAACGTCCCGCACGTCAAGGTCTTCTGGGTCATGCACGGCGTCCAGACGGCCCAGCTGGCCCTCCAGCACGGCGCGGACGACATGGACGGCTCGGTCGTCGAGTACAAGATCACGCACGACGCGGACGACTTCGGCACGCCGAACAAGCTGACGCGGGAGGATCTGCTGGACCTCATCCGCGACGCGGGGTTCCGTCCGGTGGAGCGGAACACGCGGTACGAGATCCTCCGGGAGTACGAGGGCCCCGACCCGGCGCGCCGGGAGTCGCCGCAGCCGATGCGGGTCTGAATCTCCGGTTGTTCTTCGGGTGCGGGCCGGTGGGGGCCGTGGGGGGGGGGGGCCCCCCCCCCCCCCCGGGGGGGGGGGGGGGGCGCGCGCCCCCCCCCCCCCCCCCCCCCCCCCCCCCCGGCCCCCCCCCCCCCCCCCCCCCCCCCCCCCCCCCCCCCCCCCGCGCCGGCCCCCCGGCCCCCCCCCCCCCCCCCCCCCCCCCAGGGGGTGGGCC
>NZ_JBIWJU010000021.1:0-65397 GCF_044765285.1 Streptomyces sp. NPDC102490 | reverse complement strand
TGGTCCCGCCCAAATTTTTGGCGGGTTTTATTATCTGCTGGTTGTGGGGTTTTTTGTTAATTTTTCGGGTGGGGGGGGTTTGGGGGTGGGGGCGCGGGGGGGGGGGGGGGGGCCCCCCGGGGGCCCCCCCCCCACCGGCCCACCCCACCCTCACGCCCTTCTCCCCGCCTGGACCTCACACCATGATTCGCATAGCGCGGCTCCGTTCGCGTGCCTTGATCCTTCTCGCGGCCACCGGCCTGCTCCTCGCCTCCTGTTCCGCCACCGACACCACCGGCACTTGCGGAAGCGGGGCCGCTCCCGACCCGGGGACCGGCCACCTGCACGGCCTGGGCGTCGGCCCGGCCGACGGCACGGTCTAAGCCACCGGCCACCACGGCGTCTTCCGCCTGGAGGGCAGTACTGCGACCCGGGTGGCCGACCGCCATCAGGACACGATGGGCTTCACCGTCACCGGCCCGTCCACATTCTTGGCCAGCGGTCACCCCGGCCCTGCCGAATCCGGCACTCGGCCCGCCCATCTGGGTCTGATCCGCAGCACGGACGCCGGCCGCACCTGGCAGACCGTCTCCGCCGAAGGCGACGCCGACTTCCACGCGTTGGAAGAGGCCGGTGATTCGCTGTACGGATTCGACAGCCTGAGCGAGAGGGTGTGGGCCAGCACCGATGAGGGCCGCACCTGGGCCAAGCGCGCGAAGGTGGCGGCGCTCGATCTCGCCTCCCACCCGGGCAGCGCGGCCACCGTGTGGGCAGCCACCGGCACGGGCCTGGCCCGCAGTGATGACGGCGCGCGGACCTTCCGACCCGTCTCGTCGGCGCCCGGACTGGTCGCGGTGGAGGAGCCGGAACCCGGCAGGCTGCTGGCGCTCACGGCCGACGGCCGCCTCGTCGCCAGTCGCGACGGGCGGACGTGGACGGAGCAGGGCCGCTTGCCTGCGGGCGGGGAGGGCAGGGCGCTGACCGCGGTGACCGCGCAGCGTCTGTTGGCGGCGGACAGTGCCGATGCCGTCTACGAGTCCGTCGATGGCGGGCGCACGTGGAAGCTCCTCCAGCGCCCAACAGCGAGTTCGGATCGTCCCTAGCTAGATACCCCCAGGGGGTATATGGTTTCTGCGGTGGGGCCACCAGGGGCCTTGCGGGACGTAGAACGGGGATGAAGGTCATGGACCACAGCACGCACCACTCCGGTACCGCACACGACCACGCCGCCCATGTCGGCGGCCACGGCGAACACGAGGGGCACGGCGGGCATCACGGCGGGCAGGCTCACGGCACCACGTGGGCGACGGCCATGCGGGCGACGCTGCACTGCCTCACCGGGTGCGCCGTCGGCGAGATCCTCGGCATGGTCGTCGGCACCGCGCTGATGTGGGGCAACGTGCCGACCATGGTGCTGGCCATCGCCCTGGCCTTCGTCTTCGGCTACTCCTTCACCCTGTTCGCCGTGGTGCGCGCCGGGGTGTCCCTGAAGGCCGCGGTCAAGGTGGCGCTGGCCGCCGACACCGTCTCCATCGCCGTGATGGAGCTGGTGGACAACGGGATCGTCGCCCTCGTGCCGGGCGCGATGGACGCGTACCTGTCGGACGGGCTGTTCTGGTACGCCCTGCTCGGCGGCTTCGCCGTGGCGTTCGTGATCACGACGCCGGTCAACAAGTGGATGATCGGCCGCGGCAAGGGCCACGCCGTCGTCCACGCCTACCACTGACCCGCACCACCACAACGCCGGGCGGCCCCCAGAAAACCTGGGGGCCGCCCGGCGTTGTGCAGCCGAAGTCAGCCCAGACTCGCGAGCACGTCGTTGCACGCCCGCTCGCAGCGCCGGCACGCTTCGGCGCAGACGCGGCAGTGCTGGTGCATGTCCGCGTGGGTGGCGCACTCGTCGGCGCACGTCTCAGCGAGGCAGGCCCGGCTTCTGGGGGTGGGACAGAGGTCAGTGCACGTGCGGTCCGCCCGTCATCCGGGGCTTACCCCGCGGCACGAGCGGCAGGGCCACGACTGCGGTCACCGCGGCCGCTGCCGCGCACAGCGTGAACGCGTCGGTGAATCCGCCGGCGGATCCCCGTTCGATACCGGAGGCCGCGACGGTGGAGACGACTGCCACGCCGATCGAGCCGCCGACTTCGTGAAAGGTGTTGACCACACCGGACGCCAGCCCGGCCTCTCGGTGCTCGACCATGGCGAGCGCCGTGGTGGTCGCGGTGACGAAGACCGCGCCCAGACCGAGGGCGGCGACGACGAAGCCCGGCAGCAGCACGGCGTACACGCTGTCCGTGTTCGAGAGCCGGGCCAGCGACACGGTTCCGGCGGCGGTGATGGCCATGCCGCCGCCGGCCGTCGCACGGCTGCCGATCCTGCCGACCAGGCGGGAGCCCAGGTGTGCGCCGACGCCGGTGGCGACGGCCACGGGCAGGAAGACCAGTCCGGTCCTCAGCGGGCTGAAGCCGCGCAGGTGCTGGAGGTACACCGACCCGAGGAAGAAGTAGGCGATCAGCAGCGCCGTGGCCATGAGCATGAGAAACGCCCCGGCGAGGACGGGCCGCCGGGTGAACATGCGCAGGTCCATCAGCGGAGCACGACTGGTTCGCTCGACGGCGGTGAACAGTGCGTAGGCCGCGAGGGCGCCGGCCAGCGGGAACAGGGTGGACGGGCTCCCCCAGCCGGAGTCTCCCGCTTCCACCAGGCCGTAGATCAGCGCGCCGGTTCCGGCGGTGGCCAGCAGGGCCCCCGGAAGGTCGAGCCGGGCCGGTTGCGGGGCGCGGGCCGCCACGACGCCGGGGAGGGCGGCCAGGACGACGAGTCCCACGGGCACGTTGACATAGAAGACCCATGGCCAGCCCGGTCCGTCGGTGAGCGCCCCGCCGAGCAGGACACCGGCGGCGGCGCCGGACCCGCCGATGGCCGCCCAGGCGCCGAGGGCCTTGGTGCGTTCGGGGCCGTGGAAAGTGGTCGTGACGAGGGAAAGTGCGGCGGGAGAGAGCAGTGCCGCGCCGACCCCCTGGGCGATGCGCCCGCCCAGCAGGACCGCGGCGTTGCCCGCCAGGCCGCAGACCAGCGAGGCGGCCGTGAACAGGGCCAGTCCGACCAGCAGGGTCCGACGGGCGCCCAGCACGTCCGCGAGGCGCCCGCCGAGCAGCATGAGACCGCCGAAGCAGAGGGTGTACGCGGTGACCACCCAGGTCAGTGACTCACGGCCGAGGCCGAGGTCCGCGGCCATGTCGGGCAACGTCACGTTCACGACGGTGACGTCGAGGATCAGCATGAACTGCGCCAGGCAGAGGAGAGCCAGAGCGACCCACCTGTGTGGATGGGCGTGAGGGTCGGCGTGGCCCGGTGGGTGCGAAGCGCCGACGGTCGGGTGCGTCATTTTGAGTCCTTGGATGAGGCCCGACGGATGAGGCCCGGGCGGCGGAGGACGAAGCGAAGGAGCTGTGGAGTCGGTCACCGACGTGCGATGCGTACTGATTGGCAGCGACGAACCGGCATGCCGCAGGATGACCACGGCCGGTGAATTAAACTGTACTGTGCAGTTCATATGAACTCAACCGTTCAGTACAGGCACGTGTAGGCTCGGCACATGGACACGCAAGGGGCCAAGCAGCCACCAAGCGGGCCTCGCGCCGCCCTCAAGCGACAGGCCATCGTGCGAGCCGCCCGTGAACTTTTCCTCCGGGACGGCTTCGGCATCGGCATGGACACCATCGCTGCAGCGGCGGGCGTCTCCAAGGTGACGGTCTACAACCACTTCGGCAGCAAGGAAGCGCTCTTCACCGCGGTGATCGCGGGTGCACTGGACGACTCCTTGTCCGGGGAGCCGTCAGCCACGCTCGCCAAGCTCGTCGAGGCCGACGACCTCCGCCCGGCCCTGCTCGACGCCGCGCGACGGTGGGTCCACTCGGTGCGCACCAACGACGACGTCACCGCGCTGCGCAATCTGGTCGCCGCCGAGGCGCGCCGCTTTCCCGAGCTGGGCCGGGCCTGGCAACACCACGGGCCGGAAGGCCATCACCCCGCCGCCGCCCAAGCCCTGCGCACCCTCGCCGACCAAGGCCGCCTGGTCATTCCCGACCCGGAAACGGCGATCATCCAGCTCTACGCACTCCTGATCTTCCCCCACCTGGTCTTCGGCACCTACGGCACACACATCGACGAGGACCTCACCGACCGCCTCATCGTGAGCGGCGTCGACATGTTCCTGGGCCACTACGGCCCCCGCCCCGCCTGACGGACACTCGCCCGACATCCACACAGGACCGGACCCGCGCCGACCTGACACCCGCGTTCGCCCCGGAAGCCTCGCACCCACCACGGCTTGCTGCGGCATGCCCGCAGACGGCGCCCCAGTGACATCCCCGCCCTCGGACTCTCCTGCCGGGCCTGGATGACCTCGCACACAGCGTGCCCCAGAACAACAATCCCCTTCCGGAATACCCCTGGGGGGTATATCGTTCGGTCGCGAGACAGAGATACCCCCTCGGGGTATCTGGATTCAGTGGGAGGGAACGAGCGATGTCAACCATCGATCCACGGCGCTGGTGGGCACTTGCAGTGCTGGCCGCCGCGCAGTTCATGGTCATCATGGACACCTCGATCATCGGGGTGGCCCTTCCGGAAATGCAGCGCGACCTGGGCTTCTCCCAGGGCGACCTGCAGTGGGTCTTCAACGCCTACGTCATCGCTTTCGGCGGCCTGCTGCTGCTCGGTGGTCGCCTGTCCGACCTGCTGGGAGCCCGGCGGGTCTTCGCCGGCGGATGGGTCGTGTTGATCACCGGCTCCGTCGTCGCCGCCGCCGCGAGCACCGCCTGGGTGGAGGTCGTGGGCCGTGCCGTGCAGGGCGTGGGCGGCGCGCTGATCGCGCCTGGGTCCATGACGCTGCTGATGATGCTCTTCGGCCACAACCCGAAGGAACTCGGCAAGGCGCTGGCCCTCTACGGTGCCGCCGCCCCCGCCGGTGGCACCGCGGGCGTCTTCCTGGGCGGCGTGTTCACCGAGTGGGCGAGCTGGCCCTGGGTGTTCATCATCTACGTCCCCATCGGCATCGCGACCCTGGCCGCCACCGGGCTCCTACCCGCCGTCGCGCCCAGCCGCGGTGCGGTCGACGTCCTCGGCGCCGCCTCCGTCACCGCCGGCCTGGCACTCGCCGTGTTCGCCGTGGTCCGCGCACCCGAAGTCGGCTGGGGCGCAGGCCAGACGGTGCTGGAACTGCTCGGCGCCGCCGTGCTGCTGACCCTCTTCCTCGTCGTACAGAAGTCGGTGAAGACGCCACTGATGCCGCTGCGCGTCTGGCGCACCCCGGGCCTGGGCGTCTCCAACCTGGCGATGACGCTGCTGGGTGCCGCCTGGATCCCGATGTGGTACTTCCTCAACCTCTACCTGCAGCAGGTCCTCGGCTACGGAGCCTTCGCCAGCGGTGCCGCCCTGCTGCCGATGACCGGCCTGCTGATGGCCTTCATGACCCTCATCACCGCCCGCCTGCTGGGCCGATTCGGCGCCAAGCCGCTGATCTCGGGCGGCCTGTTCGTCCTGGCCGCGGGCCTGGTCTGGCTGGCGGCGGTCGAGCCGACCGGCACGTTCGTGGTCGACGTCCTGCCGGCCTCACTGGTCGCCGCGACCGGCATGTCGCTGGCCTACATCCCGGCGATGATGTCAGCGATCTCAGGGGTGCCGCAGGAACAGGCCGGCCTGGCCTCCGGCATCGTCAACACCACCTACCAGGTCGGTTCCGCACTCGGCCTCGCCGCCCTCACCGCCCTGGCCACCTCCCAGGGAGCGGACCAGATCGGCAACCTGCCCGCCCTCACCGACGGCTTCAGCGCCGCCTTCATCGGCGCCGCGGCCATCGCCGCCGCGGGTGGTCTGCTCACGGCGGTGCTGATGCGGGGCCGCCCGGCATCGCCCGGCGCTGAGGAGCCCTCGACCGCGAACAGCGCGTCCGTCAACGCCTGACCCATGGGCTGCCGTGCACCCTGGCAGCCGACGGGACCGTTCCGCACTGACGATGTCGGTGCGGAACGGTCCCGTCTTGTCTTCCCGCTCGCCGCTCGCGGGCGGTCAGGTGCAGCAGTCGCAACCGGGGCGGCAACCGCAGGCACCCCCGGCGTCGGCGGCCGGGCCGCCAGGGGCGCGGAGGGCGCGCAGCAGCCCTTGCTCTGCAAGGCATCGCGGCCTTGCACGACAAGGGCGGCGATCGGATCGACCCCGGACCAGCTGAGTGTGGCATCGAGGACACCGCCCCGCCGCTGAGCATTTCAGGGGCGTACTCAAGGAACTCGGTCTGCACGACACCACATTCACCACCCGGACCACCGCAGACCAGGCGGAGGTCGAGCTCGGCCTCACCGGCTCGCCGACCATCTTCGTCGACGGCCAGGCCCCCCTTCACCGAACCCGGCCGCGCAGCCGGGCTCACCTGCCGGGTGTACCACACCCCGGACGGGCTGGCCGGACTCCCCGCCACCGGCCAGCTGCGCCAGGTCCTGGCCGACGCCTCCTGAGCCGGCCGGGAGGCTACGGGGCCGCCTGGAGAGGGGAGCGGGGCGCCCTAATGGACGGTATCCACCGTCCAGGCCACCGACTTCCACACCACCGGCCTAGCCCCGACTTGGTCGACGCCCTCGCAGACGACTGGGTCCTGGGCAAGGTGCACGTCTTCGACGAGAGCGACTTGCCCGCCGCCTGTGACGCGTCACCCAGGCTCTCCAGCAATGGCCAGTGGCCGCTCCCACGATGACTGGGCATACGGGGTGGGGGTATGGACGCCATATGGAAGCGAAGGGCATTGCTCAGTTGGCAGCCAGGGCGACCAGGGTGTCGTCATGCGGGACGTGGTGCGGAGTCGGCATGGCGCAGGTGACGTTGGTCCGGCAGGTGTTGGGGGTGTGTTTGCGCGTACAGATCACGCTGGGCAAGTACTCGGGAGCCGGCGCGGGGTGACGCCTGCGGGCCCGAAGCGGGAAGGCAGAAGTGGGTGCGGGCGGGCCATCAGGCCCGCCCGCACCCACTCGGGAAGTGTTCTCAGCTCGCGGCCTTGAAGCCGCGCAAGCGAAGGGAGTTGCCGACGACGAAGACGGAGGAGAAGGCCATGGCCGCCCCGGCGATCATCGGGTTGAGGAGCCCGGCGGCGGCGAGCGGCAGGGCGGCGACGTTGTAGGCGAAGGCCCAGAACAGGTTGGACTTGATGGTGCCGAGTGTCCTGCGGGCGAGGCGGATGGCGTCGGCGGCGGCGCGCAGGTCGCCGCGGACGAGGGTGAGGTCGCCGGCCTCGATGGCGGCGTCGGTGCCGGTGCCCATGGCGAGTCCCAGGTCGGCCTGGGCGAGCGCGGCGGCATCGTTGACCCCGTCGCCGACCATCGCCACCGAACGGCCCTCGCTCTGGAGGCGCTGGACGACGGCGACCTTGTCCTCGGGCATGACCTCGGCGATCACGTACTCGGGAGCGATGCCGACCTCCGCGGCCACCGCCTCGGCGACGGCACGGTTGTCGCCGGTGAGGAGGATCGGGGTCAGGCCCAGGGCCCGCAGCCGACCGATGGCTTCGGCACTCGTCTCCTTGACCGCGTCGGCGACCTCCAGTACTGCCCGCGCCTCGCCGTCCCAGGCGACCGCGATCGCCGTGCGTCCCGCCGCCTCCGCTTCGGCCTTGGCGCGGGCCAGGTCGACGGGCAGGTCCATGGCCCACTCGGCGAGAAGCTTTTCGCGGCCCACGAGGACGGCGTGCCCCTCGACGATGCCCTGCACGCCGAGTCCGGGGACATTGGCGAAGTCCTCCGGGACGGGCAGGGTGCCCGTGCGGTCGGCTGCCCCGGCGGCCACTGCCTGCGCGATCGGGTGTTCGGAGGCGTGCTCCAGGGCGCCGGCCAAGCGCAGTACGTCCGTCTCGTCGGTGCCCTCGGCAGTGTGCACGGCGAGCAGGGTCATGCGGCCGGTGGTGACGGTGCCGGTCTTGTCGAGGACGATGGTGTCGACCTTGCGGGTGGACTCCAGGACCTCGGGGCCCTTGATGAGGATGCCGAGCTGGGCGCCGCGCCCGGTGCCGACCATCAGCGCGGTCGGCGTGGCCAGGCCCAGGGCGCAGGGGCAGGCGATGATCAGAACGGCGACGGCCGCGGTGAAGGCGGCGGTCAGCCCCGCGCCGTTGCCGATCCAGAAGCCGAGCGTAGCCAGGGCGAGGGCGATGACGACCGGGACGAAAACGCCGGAGATGCGGTCGGCGAGCCGCTGGGCGGCGGCCTTGCCGTTCTGCGCGTCCTCGACCAGCTTCGCCATCCGCGCCAGTTGGGTGTCGGCGCCGACCCGGGTCGCCTCGACCACCAGCCGGCCGCCCGCGTTCAGGGTCGCTCCGGTGACCGGGTCGCCCACGCCGACCTCGACCGGTACCGACTCGCCGGTGAGCATGGAGGCGTCGACCGCGGAGGTGCCCTCGACGACCGTGCCGTCGGTGGCGATCTTCTCGCCGGGGCGGACCAGGAAGCGGTCGCCCACCGCCAGCTCCCCGGTGGGGATCGTGCGTTCACTGCCGTCGGGGCCCAGCACGGTGACGTCCTTGGCGCCCAGTTCCAGCAGGGCCTTGAGCGCGGCGCCGGCCTTGCGCTTGGAGCGGGCCTCGAAGTAGCGCCCGGCGAGGATGAAGGCGGTCACCCCGGCGGCGGCCTCGAGGTAGATGTTCCCGGAGCCGTCGCCGCGGGAGATGGTCAGCTCGAAGGGGTGGGTCATGCCGGGGATGCCCGCGGTGCCAAGGAACAGGGCCCACAGCGACCACAGGAAGGCCGCGGACGTGCCGACCGAGATCAGGGTGTCCATCGTGGCCGCGCCGTGCCGGGCGTTGGTGAACGCGGCCCTGTGGAAGGGCCAGGCCGCGTACGTCACCACGGGCGCCGCCAGGGTCAGCGACAGCCACTGCCAGTACTCGAACTGCAGCGCCGGCACCATCGCCATCGCGATGACCGGGACCGCCAGCACCACCGCCGTCACCAGCCGCTCCCGCAAGGGGCGCAGTTCGTCGGCGGTCTCGGCGTTCTCCGTGCCGGGCGCAGGCTCGGCACGTACCGGCTCGGGTTCGCGGGCCGTGTACCCGGTGGCCTCGACTCTGGCGATCAGCTCCGGGACGGACACGTCACCGCTGTAGTGGACCTTGGCCTTCTCCGTCGCGTAGTTGACGGTGGCGGTGACCCCGTCCATCCGGTTGAGCTTCTTCTCGATCCGTGCGGCGCACGAGGCGCAGGTCATGCCGCCGATGGCGAGTTCTACCTCGGCTGCGTCGGGGACCGTGGTGGCCATCAGTGCTCCTCGTGCTGATCGGCGAACAAGGGAAACGAAAGAAGGTGGCCGGGCCCGCGGGTGGGCCCGGCAGGTATGCGGAAGCTTCAGGCCGCGCGGCCGGTGAGCTCATAACCGGCGTCGTCGACGACCTTGGCCAGCAGCGCGTCGTCGGGCTCGTCCTTCGTGGCGACGCTGACCTGGCCGGCTTCGAGATCGACGTCGACCGCCAGGACGCCGTCCAGCGCGCCGATCTCCTTGGTGAGCGTGGCCTTGCAGTGGCCGCAGGTCATCCCGGAGACGTTGTAGACGGTGGTGGTGCCCGCCGTGGCCGTGGACGTAGTGGTGCCGGTGGAGCAGCTGCCGTCGGGGGTGCAGCAGGACATGGGTTCCTCCTAGACAAGGTGATCACGTACCCCTGGGGGGTACCCTGGCGTCACCATGTATACCCCCCCTAGGTATATTTGGCAAACATTGACGGAGTCCTTGGGTATACCCCCCAGGGGTATATAGTCGGCGTCAAGTTTCAGCAGAAGCGCAACGCCGACAAGAGAGGGCACGTCATGAACACCGGCGTGAAGATCACCGTTTTCGCTGCCGCGCTCGCGGCCACCTTCGGTACTGCCTACGGGGTCGGCGCGGCGATCGACCCCGCCGCCGGAGACCAGGAGCCGGCAGCGCACGCGAAGCACGACCGCCCGGCACCGTCCGGCCACGGCGGCCACGGCGGCCACGGCGGCCACGGCGGCCACGCGAACGCCACTCCCGCGGGCCTGCAGATCTCCGAAGCGGGATACACCCTGGACCTCAAGACACCTCGCGTGACCGCAGGTGAAGAGAGCGAACTCCGCTTCGCCATCCGCGACCAAGACGGACACCAGGTGACGTCCTTCCGGCGCGAGCACGGCAAGGAGCTCCACCTCATCCTCGCCTCACGCGACCTGGTCACCTACCGCCACCTGCACCCCACCCGCGCAGCCGACGGCACCTGGAGCACCCCCGTCGACCTGCCCGCCGCCGGCACCTACCGCGTCTTCGCCGACTTCACCCCGGACGCCGAAGACGCCACCAACCTCACCCTGGGCGCGGACCTCGCAGCCTCCGGCGCCTACAAGGCGGCGGCCCTGCCCGAGCCCGCGGCCACCACAACGATCGACGGCTACACCGTCGCCCTGAACGGCGCCCTGCGCCCGGGCAAGGCGGGCGAGCTGACCCTCAGCGTCAGCCGCGACGGCCGCCCGGTCACCGACCTGGAGCCCTACCTCGGCGCCTACGGCCACCTGGTCGCCCTGCGCTCCGGCGACCTCGCCTACCTCCACGTCCACCCCAACGGCGAACCCAGCGACGGCACCACCAAGCCTGGCCCCGGCATCTCCTTCACCGCCACGGCGCCCAGCGCCGGGACGTACCGCCTGTTCCTCGACTTCAAGCACAACGGCACCGTCCGCACCGCGGCCTTCACCGTCCCCACCGGCAAGTCGACTCCCGCCGACGCACCGAAGCCGGCAACCGGCGAAGAGCACACCGACAGCAACCACCAGCACTGACCCCGCGAGAAGAAGGGAGAAGAGGCCGATGGCCAGCTACAGCAATCGAAAAGAGGACGTACTCAAACGACTGCGGCGGATCGAAGGGCAGGTCCGAGGTCTGCAGCGCATGGTGGAAGAAGACACCTACTGCATCGACGTCCTCACCCAGGTCTCCGCCACCACACGCGCCCTGCAGTCCTTCGCCCTGCAGATGCTCGACGAGCACATGGACACCTGCGTACGCACCGCCGTGGCGGACGGCACTGACAGCGGCGACATCGAGCTGAAGGAAGCCAGCGACGCCATCGCCCGCCTCGTGCGCTCCTGACGAAACAGGCCCATGCGCGATAACCGCACGTTCAGAATGGCCGATGGGGCGGAACTCGTCGGCCAGCAAGGCGCCTTGTCTTAGATGCGGATCAGCACCCCTTCAGACGACAACGGGTTCTTCGACCGTCGGTGAGGGCGTCGAGGACGGCGTCGTCGGGCCCGCCATCCTCGCGGTGGTCTCCACGGTCGGCAACCAGCCGGTGTCCTCGGCGGCCTTGAACGCCTTGTGCTCGGTGACGCCCGCGGCGATGCGGAAAGGTCCGCTGCTTCATTTGCTCGCTTCTGATCCATCGCCCGAGGTACACCCTGCCGGGACACAGTCGCAGGCCGACCTTCCCTTCAGAGGAACGGCACCGATCGACTCTCGATCCCAACACCCCCTTCACAGAACACCTGTTCGAAGTGAAGTATGGGAGCGATCGCGTGTCAGTTCGGCACGTCGCTCGTTAGGCAGCGCAGTCGAAGCGCCGGGTGGGAAAGACGCTGGTGACCGGCGTCCACCCGCTACGGGAGGGGACCCATGGGCGATCGCAGCACAATCGAGTGGACCGAGGCGACCTGGAATCCCACCACGGGATGCGACCGGATCTCCCCCGGGTGTGACAACTGCTACGCCTTGACGTTATCCAGGCGTCTCAAGGCCATGGGTGTTGCCAAGTACCAGACTGACGGGGATCCCAGGACATCCGGCCCGGGCTTCGGCCTCCGCCCTCACCCAGACGCATTGGCCATTCCCCGCCAGTGGAAGGCCCCACGGATGGTCTTCGTCAATTCCATGAGCGACCTCTTCCACGCCAAGGTCCCCCTGGACTTCGTCCGACAGGTCTTCCAGGTGATTGCCGAGACTCCCCAGCACACCTACCAGCTACTGACCAAGAGGGCCCGCAGGCTGCGGCGCGTTGCCGACGAACTCGACTGGCCCTCGAACCTGTGGATGGGCGTCTCCGTCGAAGACGCAGAGCGCATGGATCGTGTCGACGACCTTCGACAAGTTCCCGCTGCCGTGCGCTTCCTGTCCTGTGAGCCTCTTCTCGGTCCGCTTACCGGTCTGCAACTGGACGGCATCGGCTGGGTTATCGCCGGAGGCGAGTCCGGGCCCCACCATCGCCCCGTACAAGAGGAGTGGTTGGTGGACATCCGCGACGCCTGCAACCACGCCGGAGTGCCCTTCTTCTTCAAGCAATGGGGTGGCCGCAGCCCGAAGTCAGGGGGCCGCGAACTCGACGGAGCGACCTGGGACGAGATGCCACCCCGACTGCCTGTCGCAGCCCAATAACGGCCAAAGTCCAGCAGACGCCGTACGCACTCTGGTGGCATATGGCAACGATGTGTGACCCTCTCCCCAGCAAGGCCGACGGGAGCAGGGGGGACCGAAGGTGGCCGTACCGAAGGATGCCGTGTGGGAACGCGATCCGCACACGGCGGCCAAACATGACTTACTCAAGCAGTACTTGGCGGCATGGGCGCCGATTCTGCTGTCACGACGCGACGTGATCACTTACGCCGAAGGCTTCGCGGGTGCCGGCATCTACAAACAGGGCGAGCCCGGCTCCCCGGTCATCGCCTACGAAGTCTTCGCCGACGCTCTGCACAGGTTCCCGAAACGTATGCGCGTGATCCTCATGGAGGAGGACACCCGGCGCGTCAAAGAGTTACAACGTCAGATGGAGCTCGCCCGCTCCCGGCAAACGGATGACATCACCAAACGAATAGCGGTCGACGTACATCACGGTGATTTCCACCCGGCCCTCCTGGAGAAGCTGCGGGGCATCGGAGGGCTGGGGAAACCCCTCTTCGTCCTGCTGGACAGCTTCGGCGGACCCGACATCCCCTTCTCGCTCCTCCAAGAGCTGGGGCGCCATCCCAGCACCGAAGTGATGGTGACCTTCGAGCCCAGCTTCCTCACCCGGTTCGCCGAGAAGCACGACGGTCACCGCCAGCTCGGCGACCAAGCCTTCGGGAGCCCGGAGTGGCAAGGCGTCTTCCAGCAGTCCCCCTCGGGCAAGTTCACGTTCCTGCGCGAGCAGTACCGGAACACGCTGCGCCAGGCCGGCTTCACGCACACGCTGTACTTCGAGATGGTCGACGAGGGCGGCAGGATGCTCTACCTGATCTTCGGCACCCAGCACGAACTGGGGCTGGAGAAGATGAAAGACGCCATGTGGAAGGTGGACCCTTCCTACGGCATCCGCTACCGCGACCCCAGGGACACCCAGCAGCAGATGCTTGATCTCGTATTCGAACCGGATACAGCCCCGCTGCGTCGGATCCTGCACGACTTCATCTCCGAAGCACCCGACGGGCGAACCATCCCGGAGCTCAAGCGATACGCCCTCTTGGAGACCGTCTACCGGCCCGCCCAAGTGATCGAGGCCGTCCGTCAGCTGCGTGAGGCGGGCGCCGTGACGACGCAACCTCGTGCCATCAACGCCAAGACGAGAGTGAGCCTGGCGGCGACGCCGCCCACTACCCGTCCATCAGCCGAGCAACGTGCCCTCTGGTGAGAGGCTGCGAGGGCACATCCAGGGCACATGAGCCTGGGAAACGGCGTTGACCCGTGAGAACTACCGAAAGGTGTTTTCCCAGGTCAACGCACATTCCCGTGCGAAACACCAGGTCAGCACCCTCCCACCCCCAATCGCTGCACGAGTGGCAGGACTTCAGCCACCGGCTGCACGAGGCGGGGCATCAGCCGTACTGCCTGGTGTGGCCCTGAGCGGGGGTTCCGCAGGGTCGGCGAGGTCCGGGGTGCCCCCATGTGTTTGGTCAAATCACGATCAAGCTCACGAGTGACGAGGCACTGGTGCCGTCGCACTGACTGGAGAAGCTCCAGATGACGGGCCTCAGTCACCTTGTCGACGATCCGGCGGTCTGGGCGCCGATCCGTCGGATCGCCGGAACGCTCGACAAGGCGCTTCCCGAGCTGTTCGCGCCTGACTATGACCAGCGGCTTGAGGCCGCTCGGCAGAGGCTGCGGCCGGAGGACTGACCGAGCGGTCTGGATTCCTCACCTGGCCGCAGCTGGTTGGGGCTCGTAGAAGGTTCCGTCGCACCCTCCCCGCCGTGCGGGCGAACGATTCGTTGACCGTCCGGCAGGGCCACCCCGGTCACCCGCCATGCCGGCAGGACGGCGGCCGGATCGCCGGCCGCCTCGCCGGATCAACCCGCCGGGTCAGCCTCGGACGATGTTCTGCGCCTGCGGGCCCTTCTGTCCCTGCCCGATCTCGAAGGTGACGTGCTCCCCTTCTGTCAGCTCGCGGTACCCACTGCCGCTGATCTCGGAGTAGTGCGCGAAGACGTCAGGGCCTCCGCCGTCCTGCTCGATGAAGCCGAAGCCCTTTTCGGCGTTGAACCACTTCACGGTGCCGCTGGCCATACTGTCGATCCTTCATTCATTCCCGGGAACAGCTCTGCATCCGAGCGTGCCCCAGCCCCTGGGCAACAGGAGCCGGAACTTCGTGTACCCCTCTCCGTGCCGCCTATCCGGCACAGATGTGAAATCGGCATCGGGCGGAAGCCACTGCGGCCTTCCGGTGATCGACGGCCGGACGGAAGAGCGGGCCGGTACCTGAGACAGTGGGGGTATGGATATCGAACGCCGGAACAATGTCACCGTCACTGGCAACCCCAGGGGCCGGGCCGTGGTGCTGGCTCATGGGTTCGGCTGCGATCAGAACATGTGGCGTCTGACCGTGCCCGCCCTGGCCGAGGACTACCGGGTGGTGCTGTTCGACTACGTCGGCGCGGGCCGCTCCGACCTGTCCGCGTTCTCGGAGAACCGTTACGCCTCGTTGGACGGTTACGCCCGTGACGTGGTGGAGGTGTGCGAGGCGCTGGATCTGCGCGACGCCGTGTTCGTGGGCCACTCGGTCAGCGCGATGATCGGCGTGCTGGCCACCGCAATGGCCCCGGAGCGCATCGGGGCGCTGGTGATGGTCGCCCCGTCTCCGCGGTACATCGACGACGCGGGCTACCGGGGCGGGTTCAGCGCCGAGGACATCGATGAGCTGCTGGAGTCCCTGGAGTCCAACTATCTGGGCTGGTCGGCGACGATGGCACCGGTGATCATGGGGAACGCGGACCGGCCGGAACTCGGTGAGGAACTGACGAACAGCTTCTGCGCCACCGACCCGGACATGGCACGGGTCTTCGCCCGCACCACGTTCCTGTCCGATTCGCGGGGCGACCTGAAGGCTGTGACGGTGCCGACACTGATCCTGGAGTGCACCCAGGATGTGATCGCCCCGCGGGAGGTCGGGGCCTTCGTCCACCAGACGATCGCGGGCTCCGAGCTGGTCACGCTCGACGCCACGGGGCACTGTCCACACCTTTCCGCGCCCGAGGCCACCAACGGGGCGATCACCGACTTTCTTGCGCGCCTGCGGTGATGTGCCGCAACGGGCCGGAACCCGACTGCGAGCAGGGGTCGACCCCGTCATTCGCCGCCCTGCTGGAGGACAGCGTCGAGGAGCTCTACGAAAACGCGCCCTGCGGATATCTGTCCACGCTGATGGACGGCACCATCGCCAAGATCAACGCCACTCTCCTGCGCTGGCTCGGCCTGAAGGCCGATGCGGTGGTGGGCCGGATGCACTTCACCGACCTGCTGACCGTGGGCGGCAAGCTGTACCACGAGACGCACTTCGCGCCCCTGCTGCGGATGCGAGGCGAGATCAGCGGCATAGCCCTGGAGATCAAGCAGGCCGGAGGCGGCCGTATACCCGTGCTCGTGTCCTCCGTCGTCAAGCACGGCGAGAACGGCGAGCCCATGCTGATCCGCACCACGGTCTTCGACGCCCGGGACCGCCGTGCGTACGAGCAGGAACTCCTGCGGGCCCGTAGAGCAGCCGAGCAGGCGCACAAGCAGGCGGAGGCCGACCGGGCCCGACTGCAGGACGCCCTCGCGGTACTGCAGCAGTCACTGCTGCCCGCCACCCTGCCGACGGTGCCGGGGATGGAAGCGGCTGCCCATTACCGCACCGCCTCTCCCGACCGGCTCGGCGGCGATTTCTACGATCTCTTCGCCATCGAGGGCGACCGTTTCGCCTTCTTCCTCGGCGACGTGTGCGGCAAGGGCCCACAGGCTGCCGCCGTCACCTCACTGATCCGCTACACCCTGCGGGCCGCGGCCCTGCACGACCCCGATCCGGTGGGCGCCCTGACGACGCTCAACCACGCACTTCACGAGCGCTACACGGGTGACGACCCGCGCTATTGCACCACCATCTTCGGCATCCTCGAGCCTCACCCCACGAGGGGGGAGGTCACCGTCCGCATCGCCTCCGGCGGCCACCCGCCGGCGCTCGTCCTGCGCGCCGACGGCAGGGCCGACTTCCTTTCCACCCCCGGCGGGCTCCTCGTCGGCGCCCTGCCGACCGCGCCCTTCACCGCCGCCGCCACCACGCTCGGTCCCGGCGACACCCTTGTGCTGTACACCGACGGCCTGACCGAGGCCCGCACGGGCGAAGACCGTACCTCCCTCTACGGGGACGAGGCCCTGCTCGCCTTCGCCGCCCGTCACGCGGGCCGGTCCGCGCAGGCCGTCATCCGCGCGTTGACGGACTTGCTGGACGACTTGGGTGAGGGCCTCGACGACGACACCGCCCTCCTCACCCTCGGCGTGCCCGCCTCACTTTCACAGACAAGAAAAGCCGCATGAGCCCGCTGAGGATCACCACCCAAGACGCCGCCACCGGTCCCGTACTGAGCATCTTCGGGGACCTCGACTACGCCACCGTCGCCCAGCTGCGCGAACGGCTCACCGGCCTCACCCTCCGGCCGGGCCAGCGCCTCGTCGTCGACCTGGCCGGGCTGACGTTCTGCGACTCCAGCGGCATCACCGCCCTGATCGCGGCCCGCAACCACGCCGACGCCTTCCACGCGGACATCGCGCTCGCCGCCGTTCCCGCCCACACCCTCCGTGTGCTGCGCATGGTCGGCCTCGACCAGATTTTCCCCGTTCACCCCGACAGCGACGCCGCCACTCGGCCCTGAACCGCGAAGGACGGCGCGCTGAGTCCGTCGGTCGGCGCGGCTGGAGCAACCGAGTGCGATGGCCGTAGAAGTGGTGAAGGAACCCGGGGATTCGGCCGTGTGTTCCGTCTTTCGGCGGGCACGAGGAGCGGCGGAGGTTGATAGACATGGTTCCCTTGCTTCTCGTTCTCCTGCTTGCCCTCGTCCTCTTCGGCGCGGGCTTCGCGCTGAAGGCACTGTGGTGGGTCGCAGTGATCGTGCTGGTGGTCTGGCTGCTGGGCTTTGTCGTCCGTTCCGCCGACAGCGGGGGCCGGCGGGGCCGCTGGTACCGCTGGTAGGACAAGCAGCGCATTCGGACGTGAGCCGCCGGTGGGTCCCGGACGTCCGGGACCCACCGGAATGCTCCGTACCGGAGCCAGAGCCCCAAGGGCGGGCCCGTCCTGCCCGCACGGCGGGGGGTCCGCGCTCTCCGCGCTCACGCATACGCGGTGCGGGCCGTGCGGCAACGGAGGGGGCCCCGTCAGCCGCTGCGGCGTGCGTCGCGCGTCACGCGTCCGTCAGGATTCGGGTCGGACGACCACCGCCAACACCTTCACGCGTCCGCTGTGTTCGAAGCGGAGCGTGAAGAGCACCAGGTCGCCAGCCTCCCAGCGGACCTCGACCCTGCCGCCCCCGTCATCGCCGTCCTGGCCGTCAAGAGGGGCGCGAGACCTGACAGGGCAAGGGCTGCGTTTCCCTCTGGACCGGATACCCCCTAGGGGTATAGGTTTTCCGTCATGGACCACAGCGCGCACCACCACTCCGGTCATGGGCATGGGCATGGGCACGGTGCCACCTGGACGACCGCGACGCGGGCGACGCTGCACTGCCTCACCGGATGCGCCATCGGCGAGATCCTCGGCATGGTCATCGGTACCGCGCTGATGTGGGGCAACGTGCCGACCATGGTGCTGGCCATCGCCCTGGCCTTCGTCTTCGGCTACTCCCTCACCCTCTTCGCGGTGGTGCGCGCCGGGGTGTCCATGAAGGCCGCGGTCAAGGTGGCGCTGGCCGCCGACACCGTCTCCATCGCCGTGATGGAACTGGTCGACAACGGCATCGTCGCCCTCGTGCCGGGCGCGATGGACGCGCACCTGTCCGACGGACTGTTCTGGTACGCCCTGCTGGGCGGCTTCGCCGTGGCGTTCGTGATCACCACGCCGGTCAACAAGTGGATGATCGGCCGCGGCAAGGGCCACGCCGTCGTGCACGCCTACCACTGACCGCGGCGTGGGTATGCTCCCCGCCGTGGCCGTCCGCCGACCGAGAGCAGCGAGAAGAGCACTGTGACCCCGTACGACTCCGAGTACGAGTACGAGAAGGACGGCGCGGCCATCTACCGCCAGTCCTTCGCCACCATCCGCGCGGAGGCCGACCTCTCCGGCCTGCCCTCCGACGTCGGCCGGGTCGCGGTCCGGATGATCCACGCCTGCGGCATGGTCGACCTGGCGCGCGACCTGTCCTGGTCGCCCGGCGTCGTCTCCCGCGCCCGCGCGGCCCTGAAGGCCGGGGCGCCCGTGCTGTGCGACGTACGGATGGTGGCCAGCGGGGTGACGCGCGCGCGGCTGCCCGCGGACAACGACGTCGTGTGCACCCTGTCCGACCCCGCCGTCCCCGAGCTGGCGGCCCGGCTCGGCACCACGCGCAGCGCCGCCGCGCTGGAGCTGTGGCGCGACCGGCTGGACGGTGCCGTGGTCGCCGTCGGCAACGCGCCCACCGCGCTCTTCCGGCTCCTGGAGCTGATCGACGCGGGGGCGCCCCGTCCGGCCGCCGTCATCGGCGTACCCGTCGGCTTCGTCGGTGCCGCCGAGTCGAAGGACGCGCTGGCCGCCCACCCCTCGGGCGTGGAGCACCTCGTCGTACGGGGCCGACGCGGGGGCAGCGCGCTCGCCGCCGCCGCGATCAACGCGATCGCCAGCGAAGAGGAGTGACGGCGGCCCGGCGACGGCCGGGCAGGTGACCTAGTAGTACGGGAGCCCGCGTCCGGCCTCGGCCTCCCGGACCCATCGCGCCGCCTCTTCGGGTGCGGCCACGACCGGCACTCCCGCGGGCACCGGCGGCCTGCGCACCACGACCACGGGCAGCCCCGCCTCACGGGCGGCCGTCAGTTTCGGTGCCGTGGCGGCGCCCCCGCTGTCCTTGGTGACCAGGACGTCGATCCGGTGCCGGCGCAGCAGCTCGCGCTCCCCGTCGAGGGTGAAGGGGCCGCGGTCCAGCAGGACCTCCATGCGGGGCGGGCAGGGCGCCTCGGGCGCGTCCACGGACCGGACGAGGAACCACGGGTCGGCCAGATCCGCGAAGGCCGCCAGGCCCATGCGGCCGGTGGTCAGGAAGATCCGTCGGCCGAGGGAGGGCAGCAGTGCGGCGGCTTCCGTCAGGGAACCGGCCTCGTGCCAGACGTCCCCCTCGCCCCGCCGCCAGCCGGGCCGGCGCAGCACGAGGAGGGGGACCCGGGCGGTGGCGGCGGCGCGTGCCGCGTGGGAGGTGATGGTGCCGGCGAAGGGGTGCGTGGCGTCGACGAGCAGGTCGACGCCGTGTTCGCGGAGCCAGGCGGCGAGTCCCTCGGCGCCGCCGAAACCGCCGACGCGCACCTCGCCCGGCGGTGTCCTGGGCGCGGAGACCCGTCCCGCCAGGGAGTTCGTCACCCGCAGCACCGGCAGCGGTCCGGCAGGTCCCGCCGGGCCGGGCGCCAGCAGTTCGGCGAGGCGGCGGGCCTCCGTGGTGCCGCCGAGGATCAGCACGTGCACGGCGGTCCGGCTCCCTTCCCGCGGTTCTCGCTGGTTCTCGCTGGTTCTCGCTGTCGGTCGTGGCCCGTCGAGCCAAGCACATCCGCCGGCCGAGGGGGAGCGACGGGGGCGGGCAGCGGCCCGTCACCGGCCGCGGCGGGCCATACCGGAAGCCGATCGGAAGCGCATCGGAACTACAGAAATCTGGTTCCGGAAGCGCCGCCACTGGTCGGATCGGTCGATGCACATGGCACATCGGCCCACTCGGGACGCGTGCCGTATCCGCCCGGCCGGATACCGGCGGCAATGAGGTGACAGATGAGCAGTACACGCTTCCCGTCCGGCGCCCGGGGTTCCTACCCCGCACCGGGGCTCGCACTCACGCCCGGTCCCGTACGCAACCAGGCCCTGACCTTGATCGCGATCCCGTTCGTCCTCATAGTCGTGCTGGCCGTCGTGCTCGCCACGACCGGCCCGGACGACGGGGCACCCTCCACCGACGGGCTCTACGGCAGCGGAGCGCTGCCGGACTGGGGGTCCGACACGACCGACGACGGCACGACCGACGACGGCACATCCGACGACGGCACGACCGGCGACGGCACCGGCCCCGACGGCACGTACGGCGACGGCCCGTACGAGGACGACACCTACGACGGCGGCACGTACGGCGACGACCCGTACGGCGACGGCTCCACGGACGCCACGCCCACCGACACCCCCACGGACGACACCGCCACCGACGGGGCCACCACCGGCGAGACCGGGCCGGAGGCGACCGTGACGGCGTACTTCGACGCCATCAACAACCGCGACTTCGCCGCCGCGTGGGAGCTGGGCGGCAAGAACCTCGACCAGGACTACGACTCCTTCGTCGCCGGCTTCGCCACGACCCAGCGGGACGACGTCACCGTGACCGGCACGTCCGGCGACGACGTCTCGGTCACGGTCGTGGCCTGGGAGACCGACGGCTCGCAGACGACGTACGTGGGCACCTACACGGTCGGCGGCGGCGTCATCACCGCGGCCGACATGCGGGAAGGGAACTGAGCCAGCCATGACCACCCACGCCGCGCCGCCGCCCCCGGACGCGACCAGCAACGCCACCCGCCTGATGTGCGCGGGCACCTACCTCGACCCCGTCTACCGCAAAGGGGTCATCCGGGAGCTGCTGACCCACCGCTACCGCGTGGTGGCCCCCTCCTACGGCTACGACGCCGCGCCCGTCCTGGCGCACGCGCTGGCCGCCCACAACCTGCGCCGCAACCAGCTGATCGCCCTCGGCGCGGGCGCGGCCGTCGTCGCGCTGCTCCTGGCCGCGGACGTGCTGGGCGGCTGGACGGCCGCCCTGTTCGTCTTCTGGCTCGCCTGGGCCACGATGTTCCTGCGCCGGCTCGCCATCCTCCAGACCCTCGCCGAGCACCTGGCGCCCCCGGCGGACGACCGCACCGGGTTCGACGGCTCCCACCCGGTCACCTCGCGCCTCACCCCGGAACTGGTCGGCAAGATCAACCGCGAGCAGGCCTCGGACACCGTGTACTACGGCGGCTACAAGCCGTTCGTCGGCGCCGGCCACTCGATCAAGCGCTGGGCCAACGCGGAACTGCTGCTCGGCGTCCCCAAGTCCCGGGCCGGCGCCTTCGGCCAGGGCCTGCTCAACGGGCACGTCCCGGCCCAGCACGGCCCCGCGGACGACGCGGACGGCACGGACGGGACCGGGCGGACGGAACGCAAGCCGATCATCCCGTTCACGGTCGACGACATCACCACCCGGGTCTGCGAGGAGATGCTCGCGGAACTGCGCGACAAGCCCGCGCCGAGCCACCGCGTCGAGCTGCTCTCCGTCGACCGGCGCCGGTTCACCAAGGCGGTGCGGACCGCCGAGGGCAGCGATCCCGTCGCGGTGCTCCTGGACACGCCCGACCCGGACCGGCCCGACCACCACGCGGGGCACTGGCGGGAGGACTACGACGCCCGCCGCGAGTACCTGTGCGTCCGCATCGGCGCCTGGCAACAGGAGCTGGTCACCTCGGTGTTCATCGGCTTCGACATCAAGGGCAGCACCCTGCACACCGAGTTCTACACCTACGTGCTCGGTCCCCTGCCGGAGAGCTTCCACCTCGCCGACCGGCTGCCGGCCGCGATCGACGGCAAGCTCATGCTGCGCATCGCCTGGGACGTGACCCGCAGCGCGCCCGGCGAACTCCTGCGGCTGATCGCCAACCCGCTGCGCGAGCGGCTGCCCAGCCGCTTCGGCACCGACACCGTGCGCAAGCTGGTGGGCCAGCCCGCCGACACCAGCGAGTTCCGGCTCGGCCGCTACGCCCTGACCGCGGTGGACTGCGGCGCCCTCACCAGCGTCCGCGAGCTGGCGCCCCATCACGACTTCCACCACTTCTTCCAGGAGTCGGACACGATCAAGTACATCCAGATCATCGAGCGCCACCTGCTGCAGATCGTCGGCGACTTCCTGCGCGACCACGACGTCGACACCCGCGAGCACGACGCGAACCAGACCAACATCCTCCAGCAGAACTTCGGTGCCAACAGCACCAACAACTTCGGCGGCAACCAGAGCGTCGGCAACACCAACACCACCCAGACCTTCGGGAACAACTCCGGCGTCACCAGGGAGGCACGGCAGGCATGAGCGGGCAGCGGTTCCACGGCAACAGCTTCGGCCAGGGCAGCACCAACAACTTCGGGGGCAACCAGAGCGCCGGCAACACCGACACCACCCAGACCTTCGGCGACGACTCCCCCGTCCACGCCGCGCCGCCCGCACCGTCCACCCCGCCCGCCCAGCCGTACGCCGACGGATGGCGGCGCCCGGCCGCCGCGGTGCCCGGGGACGCCGAGCGGGCCCGGAGCGTCTTCGTCGTGCACGGCCGCGACGACCAGGTGCGGCGCGAGATGTACGAGCTGCTGCGCCGCCTCGACCTGCGGCCCAAGGAGTGGGAGGACCTGGTCCGGGCGACCGGCCAGGCCTCCCCCTTCCTCGGCGACGTGGTCGCGGGAGCCCCCGCGCAGGCCCAGGCGGCACTAGTCCTGCTCACCCCGGACGACGTCGTCACCCTCCACCCCGAGCTGCGCGGCCACCACGAACCCGACTACGAGACCCGGCCGGTGGGCCAGCCGCGCCCCAACGTCCTCATCGAGCTGGGCATGGTGCTGATGGCCTACCCGGAGCGCACGCTGATCGTCGAGGTCGGCGCGATCCGGCCGATCGCCGACATCGCGGGCCGCAACGTCATCCGCTTCGACGGCTCCGAGACGGCGCTCGGCAAAGTCGTGGAGCGGCTGAAGCTGGCGGGCTGCACGGTCAACGACACCGGCTCCGACTGGCGCCAGACCTACCCGTTCAAGCACCTGTCCGCCTACCACCGCCGGCCCTAGGGGGCATCGTTTGGATCTTGCCGGGGCCCCGGGGTCGGCAACAAGGCGCCGTCGACCGGAGTCGGCCTGATCCAAACGACACCCCCTAACCGTCCGGCGGATCCGGCGCCGCTCGGGGGACCGGCGCAACCGGCCCCCGGGGCACGTCCCGTCACCGCGGTACGTGTCCCGGGGGCCGGCGCCGTCCCCGGACCGGGGCGCTACGCGGCTCCGCCCGAGCCGGCCGCCGCCAGCACCCCGAGGAACGCCGCCACCTCCGTCAGGTCGACCCGCTCCAGCTCGGCGGGGCGCAGCACGACCCGCAGTTCGCGGCAGATCACCCGCTCCCGGGAGTGGGTGATGAAGGACAGCAGGATCAGGCGCAGCAGGCTCTCCTCGTCGAGCCCGTGCAGCCGGGACAGGCCCGAGCCGATCAACGGCACGGCGACCCGGTCCAGTTGCCCGTGCCGGTAGACGGCGTCCCACACCCGGCCGAGGCTGAGCCACAGCTCCTCGGTGCTGGAGCGCGCCACGCAGTCGTTGCCCAGCCGGCTGTGCGCCACCGCGAAGACCAGCCGCGGCCTGCTGCCCAGCACCGCCACCGTGCCCACCGGGTAGCGGTCGAGCTTGCCGTACGGCTTGTCCGCACGCGTCTCCCGGGCCACCGGCACCGCCGCGGCGAGGGCGGCGTCCAGCTCGTCGTCCAGCCGCCGCACGTCACCGTCGTACCGGCGCTCCAGCAGTTGCCCCTGCACGCTGCCGGCGCTGATCACCACGCCGTCGCGGACGTCCGTGTCGAAGGTGTCCGAGAACCCGACGACGAGGTGGGCGGACTCGTCGAAGAGGTCGCCGGGACCGACGGTCACGGACATCCGCGGCCGCCCGAACTCCTGGCACACGGCCACCGTGGGCCTGCTGCGCACCACGGCCCAGGCCAGGCACAGCAGCACCGACGCCGCGGCCACCGGCGCCGGGCCGGGAAGGGCCCCGGGCCACAGCTGCCCCACGAACTGCAGCACCGCCGACACCCCGCCGAAGGCCGCCATCACACTGCCGACGAACAGCCGCCGGGTCCGCGCGCCGCCGAACGCGCCGCGCCGGCCCCGGCGGCTCAGCCGCCCGCTCCCCCGCGGCGGACGGACGACCGGACCGGTCCCGCGCGAACCGACCGAAACCACAACTCCCCCAAACGGACAATTGATACGCTGCCGAAACCTCCCCCGCGACCACCGGTCGGGGCAGGGCGAAGCGAGTGGAGACCACTTGTATGGCGCGTATCCGTGTGAGCGTCCTGGGCCCGGCCAGGCTCGAAGTCGACGGCGTACCCGCCCGGTTGACCCCGCTGACGACACGGCTGCTGGTCCGCCTGGTGGCGGCGGACGGCGAGCCCGTCCCGGTGCGCCGGCTGCACCGGGACGTGTGGGCGCTCGACGGCGAGCAGCCGCACGCGGCCCAGCGCCACCGCAACGAGGTGCAAAAACGCGTTCTCGAACTGCGCCGCGCGCTCGATCCCGCGCAGCGCGGTGACGGCGCCCGGGTGCTGCGCACCGAGCAACTGCTGTCCGGCCCGGCGCCCGAGACGGCGTACCGGCTGGTGCTCGGACCCGACGAGCTGGACTGCGCGGAGTTCACCGAGCTGGTCGACTCCGCGCTGCTCGCGGCCCCCGCGTCGGCCGCCGACCGGCTGGCGGCGGCGCTCGCGCTGGTGCGCGGCCGTCCGCTGGCCGAGGCGGGCGACGCGGACTTCGCCCGGCCGCTGGTCCGCCTGCTCACCGCGCTGTACGAGACCGCCCGCCGCCAGCTGATCCGCAGCCGGATGGACCTGGGCCGCCACGACCTCGCGCTGCCGGTCGCCGAACGGATGGCCCGGGAGCGGCCGGACGACCAGGACGTCGCCGAACTGCTCGGCGCCCTGCGGGCCCGGCTGCGCGAGCGGCACGGGCGGGAGCTGCTGCGGCAGCCGTTCCCCGGCGCCGGTGACCTCGTGGTGGTGCGCGGCGACCTGTTCGACCAGGAGGACGCCAATCTGGTGGTCGGGTTCACCGACACCTTCGACACCGCCACCGAGCAGGATCTGGTGATCAGCCGGGAGAGCGTCCAGGGCCAGCTGGTGGAGCGGCTGTTCGGCGGCGAGCGCAAGCAGCTGGACGACCGGCTCCAGGCCGGTCTGAGGGCGTTCAGGCCGCTGCGCACCGAGCGGGTCCAGGACAAGCCGCGCGGCCGCCGGGTCCGCTATCCGCTGGGCACCACCGTCCCGCTGACGGTGGACGGCCGCCGGGTCTTCGCCGTGGCCTACTCCCGGCTCGGCAACGACCTCGTGGCCCGCTCCGGACCGGCCGACCTGCGGGCCAGCCTGGACACCCTGTGGCCGGCCGTCGCCCGCTACGGCATGTACCGGCCGGTCGCGATCCCCCTGATCGGCTCCGGTCTCGCCCGGATCGTGGAGCTGGACCGCACCCGGCTGCTGCTGATGATCGTGGAGAGCTTCGCGGAACACTGCCGCCGCGACCCGGCGACCGCCCCGGAGCTGCGCGTCGTGATCCGCCCGGCCGACCTGGAGCGGACCGACCTGTCGGTGCTCGGCACCTATCTGCGCACCGCGCGGCTCCCCGGCGCCCGCACGGGCACCGGCAACGGCACCAGCGCCGACGTCGGCGCCGGCACCGGGAGCCAGGACACCGGTGCCGGCGCCGGCGACAGCGGTGGGGCGTACGGCCGCCGGTGACGTCGACATACCTCTACGGCACCAGCGACGCCGCTTCCGGAACCAGCGGCGCACCGCTTCCGAACCGCTTCCGATCAGGATCGCGGCGCTGATCGAGCGCCGGTCCGCGACCGCACGGCGGCGCCGGTGACGCCTCCCGGGCCCCGTCCCGACCGGCATCGCCCGATCCGGTGAACCGGGCCGTCCGGGGCCCGCCGACGGCCGTCCTATCAGGGCCGCGGCGCTGATCGGGCGCCGGTCCGCGACCGCACGGCGGCGCCGGTGACGCTTCCCAGGTCCCCGTCCCGACCGGCATCGCCCGATCCGGTGAACCGGGCCGTCCGGGGCCCGCCGGCGGCCGTCCTATCAGGGCCGCGGCGCTGATCGGGCGCCGGTCCGCGACCGCACGGCGGCGCCGGTGGCACGTCCCGGGCCCCGTCCCGACCGGCATCGCCCGATCCGGTGAACCTGGGCTGTCCGGGGCCCGCCGACGGCCGTCCTACGGCGCCGGGCTCGGGCCCGGGACGCTGAGCGCGGCGAGCCGCTCCGCGAAGGGCGTGACCTCCTCGAAGGAGTCCCGCTTCGGCGGCGGGGTGTGCCCCTTCGACAGTCCCGACGACCCCGACGGCCCCGACAGCCCGGCCATCAGCGCCGCCAGCTCGGTCGCGGCCCGCTCGATCCGGGCGTCGAGCCCCGGCGCGCCCCAGTCCTCGGAGGCGGCGTACACCCCGGTGGGGACGACGACCGCCTTCAGATAGGCGAAGAGCGGCCGCAGCGCGTGCTCCAGCACCAGGGAGTGCCGGGCGGTGCCACCGGTCGCGGCGATCAGCACCGGCGTGCCGGTGAGGGCGTCCTCGTCGGTGACGCTCAGCGCGTCGAAGAACGACTTGAACAGTCCGCTGTACGACGCCGAGAACACCGGCGTGACGACGATCAGCCCGTCGGCCGCCGCGACCTCGGTGAACGCCTCCGCGAGCGCCGGTGCCGGGAAGCCGTTGGTGAAGGTGTGCGCGATCTCCACGGCGAGGTCGCGCAACTCGACCACCCGGACGTCGGCCGGAGCGGGCTCGGGTGCGGTGGCGGCCGGGGCGGCGACCGCGGCCAGCCGGTCGGCGAGCAGCCGGGTGGACGACGGCACGCTCAGCCCCGCGGAGACGACGACGAGCTTCATGCGCGTACTCCTTCCTCGGTCGGGGCGGCCTTCCGGGAGGCCAGCAGGGACGCGTGGGTCGGCGCGTCCGGCACGTCCGCCGGGCGGTCCTTGGCGAACTCCGCGCGCAGCACCGGCACGACCTCCTCGCCGAGCAGGTCGAGCTGCTCCAGGACGGTCTTCAGGGGCAGCCCGGCGTGATCCATCAGGAACAGCTGGCGCTGGTAGTCGCCGGCGTAGTCGCGGAAGGCGAGCGTCTTCTCGATCACCTGCTGCGGCGAGCCGACGGTGAGCGGGGTCTGCGCGGTGAAGTCCTCCAGCGAGGGTCCGTGCCCGTAGACCGGCGCGTTGTCGAAGTACGGCCGGAACTCGCGGACCGCGTCCTGGCTGTTCTTCCGCATGAACACCTGGCCGCCGAGGCCGACGATGGCCTGCTCGGGCGTGCCGTGCCCGTAGTGCGCGTACCGGGCCCGGTACAGCTCGATCATGCGCCGGGTGTGGTCGGCGGGCCAGAAGATGTTGTTGTGGAAGAAGCCGTCGCCGTAGTACGCGGCCTGCTCGGCGATCTCCGGGGAGCGGATGGAGCCGTGCCAGACGAAGGGCGCGACGCCGTCCAGCGGGCGCGGGGTGGAGGTGAAGCCCTGGAGCGGCGTGCGGAACTTGCCCTCCCAGTTCACCACGTCCTCGCGCCACAGCCGGTGCAGCAGGGCGTAGTTCTCGACGGCGAGGTTGATGCCCTCGCGGATGTCCTTGCCGAACCAGGGGTAGACCGGCCCGGTGTTGCCGCGTCCCATCATCAGGTCCACCCGGCCGTCGGCCAGGTGCTGGAGCATCGCGAAGTCCTCGGCGATCTTCACCGGGTCGTTCGTGGTGATCAGGGTGGTGGAGGTGGACAGCACCAGCCGCTCGGTGCGGGCCGCGATGTAGCCGAGCATGGTCGTCGGCGACGAGGGCACGAAGGGCGGATTGTGGTGCTCGCCGGTCGCGAAGACGTCGAGCCCGACCTCTTCGGCCTTGAGCGCGATGGCGACCATGGCCTTGATGCGCTCACGCTCGGTCGGCGTACGGCCCGTGGTCGGGTCGGGCGTGACGTCGCCGACGGTGAAGATGCCGAACTGCATGATCGCTCAACCTCCAGGTTGTTTAGTGTTCAACTATACCCCTGGAACGGAGCACCTCCGACCGTTATTCCGCAGGTCCGCCGCCCGGCGGGGACGCGGCGCGTGCGAAGCTGCCCGCATGTTCGTGCTCCGCTCCGCCGCGCTCTTCGTCGTCGCCGCCCTGTTCGAGATCGGCGGCGCCTGGCTGGTGTGGCAGGGGGTGCGCGAGCAGCGCGGCTGGTTGTGGGCGGCGGGCGGGGTCCTGGCCCTGGGCGCCTACGGCTTCGTCGCCACCTTCCAGCCCGACGCGCACTTCGGCCGCATCCTCGCCGCGTACGGCGGGATCTTCGTGGCCGGCTCGATCCTGTGGGGCGTGGTCGCCGACGGCTACCGCCCCGACCGCTGGGACATCGCGGGGGCGCTGGTCTGCCTCGCCGGGATGTCCCTGATCATGTGGGCCCCGCGCGACGCCGGCTGACCACGGCGCTGACTAACCTGGGCGGCGACCCGCACCACCGACCGAGGAGCAGCCCATGGCCACCGCAGCCGCCGCCCCGTCCGCCGCCTCCCGTATCGCCGTCGTCACCGGTGCGAGCAGCGGCATCGGCGCCGCGACGGCCCGGCAGCTCGCCGAGGCCGGGTACCGCGTGGTCCTCACCGCCCGCCGCAAGGACCGTATCGAGGCGCTGGCGGAGGAGATCCGGGCGACCGGCCACCAGGCGACGGCCTACCCCCTGGACGTCACCGACCGCGCGGCCGTCGACGAGTTCGCCTCGGCCTTCAAGACCGTGGGCGTCCTGGTCAACAACGCGGGCGGCGCGCTCGGCGCCGACCCGGTGGCCACCGGCGACCCGGACGACTGGCGCCGCATGTACGAGACGAACGTCATCGGCACCCTCAACCTCACCCAGGCCCTGCTCCCCAAGCTGGAGGCGAGCGGCGACGGCACGGTCGTGGTCGTCTCCTCGACCGCGGGCCTGTCCACCTACGAGGGCGGCGCGGGCTACGTCGCCGCCAAGCACGGCGAGCACGTCCTGGCCGAGACCCTGCGCCTGGAAATCGTCGGCCGCCCGGTCCGGGTCATCGAGATCGCGCCCGGCATGGTCAAGACCGACGAGTTCGCCCTGACCCGCTTCGGCGGCGACCAGGACAAGGCGGCCAAGGTCTACCAGGGCGTCGCCGACCCGCTGACCGCCGACGACGTCGCCGACACCATCACCTGGGCGGTCACCCGCCCCGCCCACGTCAACATCGACCTCCTGGTCGTCCGCCCCCGCGCCCAGGCCTCGAACACCAAGGTGCACCGGGAGGGCTGACGTCGGTTGGTAACTCACAGGACCTGTGGCTGAACACGAGCCTAGCGGTCATCAGTTCATGGACCTGAGGGTCCCCGAGTACGCGTACCTGTTCGGCTTCCTGCAAGCGGACGGACATCTCTCTCAAGGCTCAGGTCAAAAAGGCCGCTTGTCCGCGGAGATCAGCGTGCGTGACATCGATCTTCTCCGCCAGTTCCAAGAGCTGACGCCGTTCTACAGCAGTGTCAGTGAGCGCACACGGTCAACCAACTTCGCCGAGACCTCTCACACGGCGGTGTGGTCGCTGTGCTCACTGGAAGCCAGGACCCTGCTCAGCAAGCTCGGCCTTCCATACGGCCGCAAATCGCGAACCATCTCACCGCCTCACGGTGAGTTCGCGGGCCGCGACTACCTCCGAGGTGTCATCGACGCAGACGGGTCGGTGGGTTACACCGGAAAGGGCTTCCCTTTCGTCTCCCTCACCACGGCCAGCAGTGCCATCGGCCACTATTTCTGCGACTACGGCACGCAAGTAGCCGGCGTACAGCGCACGATCAAGCGCAACGCACGAGAGGGCATCTACAACGTCCTCTACGCTATGGAGGCGGCCCAGCGTCTGGCAGCAGACCTGTACTACCGCGGCTGCCTGTGCCTGAAGCGCAAGCAGGCTGCCGCCGAGTCACTCGCCGCATGGGTGCGGCCGACCGAAATGAGGTCCGCGTACACCGCGCGACGCTGGACCGCGACAGAAGACCGGATCCTGCTGAAGCTCAACAGCCCGACGGCGGCCGCCGAGGCGCTCGGGCGAACTCCGCAGAGCTGCAATCTCCGCATGTGGCGTCTTCGCTCCGGCCAAGTACCCAGGCCCAGCCAACAGTGACCAGCTGAAGGAGGCCCCCGGACTCGCCGGGGGCCCCGCTCAGCCCTTCACGCACACGAACTGCTTCAGCTTGGCCACGACCTCGACGAGATCACGCTGCTGCGCCATCACCTGGTCAATGTTCTTGTAAGCCCCCGGAATCTCATCCAGCACACCGGAGTCTTTCCGGCACTCCACCCCGTTGGTCTGGGCCTCCAGATCCCGCACCGTGAACCGCCGCTTCGCGGCATTCCGGCTCATGCGCCGCCCGGCCCCGTGCGAGGCGGAGTTGAATGCCTTCTCGTTACCGAGGCCCTTCACGATGTACGAGCTGGTCCCCATGGAGCCCGGGATGATCCCGTACTCGCCAGAGCCCGCCCGAATGGCGCCCTTGCGGGTCACCAGGAGGTCCATCCCTTCGTACCGCTCCTCCGCCACGTAGTTGTGGTGGCAGGAGATCTCCGGCTCGAAGACCGGCTTGGCCTTCTTGAACTCCTTGCGGACCACGTCCTTCAGGAGCGCCATCATGAGCGTGCGGTTGTACTTCGCGTACTCCTGCGCCCAGAACAGGTCGTTGCGGTACGCGGCCATCTGCGGAGTGTCCGCGACGAACACCGCGAGGTCGCGGTCGACCAGACCCTGGTTGTGCGGGAGCTTCTGGGCGACGCCGATGTGGTACTCGGCCAATTCCTTGCCGACGTTCCGGGACCCTGAGTGCAACGTGATCCACACAGCACCCTCTTCATCGAACAGGAGTTCGAGATAGTGGTTGCCCCCGCCTAGCGTCCCCATCTGCTTCCCAGCCCGCTCCAGCCGGAACCTGACCGCCTCCGCGACCCCGTCGAACCGCCCCCAGAAGTCGTCCCACCCGGCCGTCGCCAGCCCGTGGAAGCGGCCCGGGTCGACCGGGCTGTCGTGCATGCCCCGCCCCACCGGAATCGCCTGCTCGATCTTCGAGCGCAGCCGGGACAGGTCGCCCGGGAGGTCGTTCGCCGTCAGGGACGTCTTCACCGCCGACATCCCGCAGCCGATGTCGACGCCCACCGCCGCCGGGCACACCGCGCCCCGCATCGCGATCACGGAGCCGACCGTCGCGCCCTTGCCGTAGTGCACGTCCGGCATGACCGCGAGGCCCTTGATCCACGGCAGGGTCGCGACGTTGCGCAGCTGCTGGAGCGCGCCCTCCTCGACCGTCGCCGGGTCGGCCCACATCCGGATCGGCACCTTCGCGCCCGGCATCTCCACGTACGACATATCGTCCTCATTCCCCCGGAAAACAAACAGAAGTCTCAAAGCGCAAAACCGGCGCCAAGGGCAGCCAAAGGGACGGCTGACCGGCGTTCACGGCGGCGCGTGCGATACACATTGTCTCCAGCGGACGCCCCCGCGCGGCAAGCGAATAACCAGCGGGGACACTGGAGTACCGACCACAGCCACACCGGCGAGAGGAGCCGCATCGTGCAGCGGAAGGCCTACGTACCCGGCGTCGCCGCCCTCCTGGCGGCGTTGCTGGCCGGCTGCACCGGCGGCTCGGACGGCGGTGCCACCTCGGACGACTCGAAGGCGGGCGAGCCCGGCGTCGTGACCGAGGCGGCCGAGCCCGGCAAGTACCGCACCCTTCCGGAGCCGTGCGGCGCGGTCGGCACCAAGACGCTCGACTCCCTCCTGCCCGGCATCGAGGAGATCACCGACGAGGAGCAGCGCGAGAAGGCGTACGCGGGCGAGCCGACGCTCGCGTACGACACCGACCGCAAGGTCGGCTGCCGCTGGAAGGTGGAGTCGGCCGAGGCCACCGACCATCTCTTCGTCGGCTTCGAGCGGGTGGTGTCGTACGACAGCGCCGTGAGCGACGACAGCGAGGCCGAGCAGCTCTTCGCCCAGCAGGTGGAGGCCGCCGACCTGCCCGAACCCGTCGTCTCGGAGTCCGGGTCCGCCGAGGACTCCCCGTCGTCCTCGTCCGGCAGCCCGTCGGCGTCCGCGGGAGGCTCCGGGGACGCCGAGGACTCCGGGGAGCCGCCCACCGGCGCGGGCGGTACGCCCTCGTCGTCCTCCTCCGCCGCCGCGTCCTCCTCGTCCTCGTCCTCGTCGAGCGCGTCCTCCGACGCCACGCCCGCCGAGGTCCAGCCCCGGCTCCTGGACGACCTGGGCGACGAGGCGTTCGTGGACGACGCGCTCAGCAGCTCCGGTTCGACGGCGAAACGACGCACGGTGACTGTGGCGTTCCGCACGTCGAACGTCATGGTGACCATCGAGTACGCGGAGCAGTCGGCGACGCTCGGCGTCGTGCCGGACAGCGAGGAAATGCAGGACATGGCGCGGAAACTGGCCTCTCAGCTGGCGGATTCGCTGAGCGGCTGAGTCCCGCCGGGGCTCCCCCGCGCCCGCGCGCGGTGCCCGCGATGCGGGACCGCACGACTTCTTCACCGCGTACCGTGGCCCCCCGGACCCGTTCCGAACGCAGGAACCACGAGTGCCATGAGTGAAGGAACCATGCAGCTACGAGCCCAGCGTGACCAGCGAGACCCGCAAGCGAAGCGAGCGAAGCGACTCACCCGCGTCCTTGTCGGCGCGGCCGCCGTACCCGTGATGCTGGTGGCAGCCGGCTGCTCCTCGGACTCCGGCTCCGACGACGGCAAGGACAAGGCCGCGGAGGAGTCCGCCGCGTCCCAGTCCGCGAGCCCTTCACCGACGGTGCGGGCGGCGGCGTTCCACAAGCTTCCCGAGCCGTGCTCGGTGGTGACCGAGAAGACGCGGAAGGACCTGGTGCCCAAGGCCGACTCCGGCAAGGAGGGCACGTCCAACGACACGGCGTCCCGGGCCAGTTGCTCCTGGGACAGCCTGGACGACAACGGCGTGAAGGGTTCTCAGTTCCGCTGGCTGAGCGTGTCGATGCTGCGCTTCGAGTCGGATGTGACGCGCGGCGAGGGCAACAAGCTGGCGCACGACTACTACGAGAAGCAGCTGAAGGACGTGCAGAGCGCGGAGGGCGCGAAGAAGCTCAAGACCGCGCCGGTGAGCGGCACGGGCGACGAGGCCTCGCTGGTGCGCTACGACCTGAAGAAGAAGGAAGGCACCTTCAAGCAGCAGACGGTCGTGACCCGGGTGGAGAACGTCGTCGTCACGGTCGACTTCAACGGCGCGGGCCTGGCGGGCGACAAGACCCCGGACGCCGACGACCTGGCGAAGGACGCGCAGAAGGCGGCCAAGGAGGCGGTGGCCGCGGTGACGAAGGCCAACGGCACCGCCGGCGACGGCAAGTCGAGCGCCACGCCGTCGCCCTCGAAGTCGGACTCCAAGTCGGGCTCCAAGGCGCCCTCCGAGGGCTCGTCGAAGTCGCCGTCCACGTCGTCCTCGAAGGCGCCCGCGAAGGACAGCTGACGGTCTCTTCGGCCCACCGGCCACCCGTCCCCCGCACACATGTGCCACTCTGTTGCGCGCAACAACACGCAATGGGAGGGGAGTACGGGTGGCCGCGCCACTTCAGCTGACACGGACGCACCGGGTCCTCATCGGGATGGTCGTCTTCGGTGCCGTCGTCATCGCCGGGATCGGCTTCGCGGGGTCGTACGCGGCGGTGCGCGAGCTGGCCCTGAAGAAGGGCTTCGGGAACTTCAGTTACGTCTTCCCGATCGGCATCGACGCGGGCATCTGCGTACTGCTCGCCCTCGACCTGCTGCTGACCTGGATCCGCATCCCCTTCCCGCTGCTGCGGCAGACGGCGTGGCTGCTGACGGCGGCGACGATCGCGTTCAACGGCGCGGCGGCCTGGCCCGACCCGCTGGGCGTGGGCATGCACGGCGTGATCCCGATCCTGTTCGTGGTGTCGGTGGAGGCCGCCCGGCACGCGATCGGCCGGATCGCCGACATCACCGCCGACAAGCACATGGAGGGCGTCCGCCTCACCCGCTGGCTGCTCTCGCCGGTGCCGACGTTCCTGCTGTGGCGCCGTATGAAGCTGTGGGAGCTGCGCTCCTACGAGCAGGTCATCAAGCTGGAGCAGGAGCGGCTGGTCTACCAGGCCCGGCTGCGCTCCCGCTTCGGCCGCGCCTGGCGCCGCAAGGCGCCCGTGGAGTCCCTGATGCCGCTGCGGCTGGCCCGCTACGGCGTCCCGCTGGCGCAGACCGCCCCCTCCGGGCTGGCGGCGGCGGGCATCGAACCGTCCCTGCTCCCGCCGGCCCCGCGGCCCCAGGAGGCGGCCCCGCAGGCGGCGCCCCCGGCCGGGCAGCGGGCCGAGCTGGTCGGCGCCCGGGAGGCGGAGCCGGTGCGGGAGGACGGGCCGCCGGTGGAGCAGAACCCGTGGCTGCACGCCAGGGACCCGCAGTCGGTCGAGTACCACGGCGACTACGACCCGACGTACGACCCGGACCAGTACGCCCAGTGGGAGGCGGAGCAGCGGCAGGCCGACCAGTACCGGCAGCAGTTCGAGGAGGAGCCGCCCCCGCAGGAGCCCGCCCCGGAGGAGACCGGCGGCTTCCCCATACCGGTCGGGCCGCACCGCACCCGTGAGCTGGGGGAGGGCGGTGGCACGCCGGAGCCCGAGGGCCCGGGCGAGGACGACTACTACCAGGTCTTCAAGCAGTCGCTCAACAACGGCAGCGGCTACCCGACCCCGCGCGAGTTCGCGTACGACGTCGAGGCCACGTTCGGCGTCTCCCTGCTGGACGCCGACGCCAAGCGCATGGTCCTGCGGTTCCAGGAGCGGCACGGCGCGGAGCTGGAGGAGGAGCACATCGCCTGACGGCACCGCGTACGGCGAAGGGGGGCGCCCGGTCCTGGACCGGGCGCCCCCCTTCGCCGTACCGGCGGGTCCTACTCGCCGAGCAGGGTCCGCACCCGGTCCTGTCCCACCGCGAGCAGCAGGGTGGGCAGGCGCGGGCCGGTGTCGCGGCCGACGAGCAGGTGGTACAGCAGCGCGAAGAACGTCCGCTGGGCGGTCTTGATCTCCGGCGGCAGTTCCTTGGGCGTGGCGTCGGCGGGGAAGCCCGCCTGGACCTTGGGGACGCCGTAGACGTGGTGGGTGAGCCCGTCCAGGGACCAGTGGTCGGCCAGCCCGTCGAGCAGCAGCCGCAGCGACTGCCGGCTCGGCTCGTCCAGGGACTTGAGCAGCTCGGCGTCGGGCTCCTGGCGCACGATGGTGCGCTGTTCGGCGGGGACGTGGGTGTTGATCCACGCCTCCGCCTTGTCGTAGCGCGGCCGGGTCTCGTCCAGGGACGCGATCGGGTGCGCCGGGTCCAGCTCGCCGAGGATGCGCAGCGCCTGGTCCTCGTGCCCGGCGGTGATGTCGGCCACGGAGGCCAGCGTCCGGTACGGCAGCGGCCTGGGCGTGCGCGGCAGCTCACCGGCGGCCGTGCCGACGGCGCGCGCGTGCGCGGCGGCGTCGGCGGGGAGGGCCGAGCCGTCGGCGACCTTGGCGTCGAGGCGGTCCCACTCGTCGTACAGCCGCTGGATCTCCTGGTCGAAGGCGATCTTGAAGGACTGGTTGGGCCTGCGGCGGGCGTACAGCCAGCGCAGCAGCTGCGGTTCCATGATCTGGAGCGCGTCGGCCGGGGTGGGCACCCCGCCCTTGGAGGAGGACATCTTGGCCATGCCGCTGATGCCGACGAAGGCGTACATCGGGCCGATCGGCTGCTCGCCGCCGAAGATCCCGACGATCTGCCCGCCGACCTGGAACGACGACCCGGGCGAGGAGTGGTCCACGCCGCTGGGCTCGAAAACGACGCCCTCGTACGCCCAGCGCATCGGCCAGTCGACCTTCCAGACCAGCTTGCCGCGGTTGAACTCGCTCAGCCGCACGGTCTCGGAGAAGCCGCAGGCGGTGCAGGCGTAGGTCAGCTCGGTCGAGTCGTCGTCGTAGGCGGTGACCGTCGTGAGGTCCTTCTCGCAGTTGCCGCAGTACGGCTTGTACGGGAAGTACCCGGCGGAGCCGGAGCTGCCGTCGTCCTCGGCGGCGGCGCCGGAGCCCTCGGCGGCCTCCAGCTCGGCCTCGTCGACGGGCTTCTGCGACTGCTGCGGCTTCTTCGCCGGGGCCTTCTTGGTGCGGTACTGGTCGAGGATGGCGTCGATGTCCCGCCGGTGCTTCATGGCGTGCAGGATCTGCTCGCGGTAGACACCGGAGGTGTACTGCGCGGTCTGGCTGATCCCGTCGAACTCGACGCCCATCTCGGCGAGCGAGGCGACCATCGCGGCCTTGAAGTGCTCCGCCCAGTTCGGGTGCGGGGAGCCCTTCGGGGCCGGGACGGAGGTCAGGGGCTTGCCGATGTGCTCGGCCCAGCTCTCGTCGACGCCGGGGACACCGGCCGGGACCTTGCGGTAGCGGTCGTAGTCGTCCCAGGAGATCAGGTGCCGGACCCGGTGGCCACGGCGGCGCACCTCGTCGGCGACCAGGTGCGGGGTCATGACCTCGCGCAGGTTGCCGAGGTGGATGGGGCCGGACGGGGAGAGTCCGGACGCGACGACCACAGGTTTGCCCGGGGCACGGCGCTCCGACTCGGCGATGACCTCGTCCGCGAAACGGGAGACCCAGTCGGTGGTCTCTGTGCTCTGAGCCACGATCGGCACGTCCTCTTCCCTGAAGCTTCTGCTGAGCAGCCGGTACGGTCGCACGGCTGGCCGCTCCATTCTCCCAGCCCGGCCCGCATCCGCGAAAACCGCTTTTCACCGCATGGGATACTCGGTTTCTGTACTACCTCCAGGAACCCGAGCAGAACGGCAGCCACTCCATGGCCTCGGTCACGTCCCTCACCGCCTCCGTCCAGCAGCAGCTCGCGTCCGCCCTCACGGCCACCCGGCCGGAGGCCGCCGGCGCCGACCCGCTGCTGCGACGTAGCGACCGGGCGGACTACCAGGCCAACGGCATCCTCGCGCTGGCCAAGAAGGCGAAGGCCAACCCGCGGGAGCTGGCGGCGGAGGTCGTCGCCCGCATCACCACCGGTGACGAGCTGATCAAGGACGTCGAGGTCTCCGGGCCCGGCTTCCTGAACATCACCGTCAGCGACGGCGCGATCACCCGGAACCTCGCCGCGCGGCTCGCGGACGGCGAGCGGCTCGGCGTGCCGCTGAAGCAGGACGCGGGCACCACGGTCGTCGACTACGCCCAGCCGAACGTGGCGAAGGAGATGCACGTCGGCCACCTGCGGTCCGCGGTCATCGGCGACGCGCTGCGCGGCATGCTCGACTTCACCGGCGAGCGGACCATCGGCCGGCACCACATCGGCGACTGGGGCACCCAGTTCGGCATGCTCATCCAGTACCTGTTCGAGCACCCCGGCGAGCTGGCCCCGGCCGAGGACGTCGACGGCGAGCAGGCCATGTCGAACTTGAACCGGGTGTACAAGGCGTCTCGGGCGGTCTTCGACGCGGACGAGGAGTTCAAGGAGCGGGCCCGCAAGCGGGTCGTCGCCCTCCAGTCCGGCGACAAGGAGACGCTGGAGCTGTGGCAGCAGTTCGTGGACGAGTCGAAGGTCTACTTCTACTCCGTCTTCGAGAAGCTCGACATGGAGATCCGCGACGAGGAGATCGTCGGCGAGTCCGCGTACAACGAGGGCATGCCCGAGACCGCCCGCCTCCTGGAGGAGATGGGCGTCGCGGTGCGCTCCGAGGGCGCGCTGGTGGTGTTCTTCGACGAGATCCGCGGCAAGGACGACCAGCCGGTCCCGCTGATCGTGCAGAAGGCCGACGGCGGCTTCGGCTACGCGGCCTCCGACCTGACCGCGATCCGCAACCGGGTCCAGGAGCTGCACGCCACCACGCTGCTGTACGTCGTGGACGTACGTCAGTCGCTGCACTTCAAGATGGTCTTCGAGACCGCACGCCGGGCCGGCTGGCTCGGTGACGAGGTCACCGCGCACAACATGGGCTACGGCACGGTGCTCGGCGCCGACGGCAAGCCCTTCAAGACGCGTGCGGGCGCGACCGTGCGGCTGGAGGACCTGCTGGACGAGGCCGTGCAGCGGGCGGCGGAGGTCGTGCGGGAGAAGGCGCGGGACCTCACCGAGGACGAGATCCAGGAGCGGGCCGCGCAGGTCGGCATCGGGGCCGTGAAGTACGCGGACCTGTCGACGTCGCCGAGCCGGGACTACAAGTTCGACCTGGACCAGATGGTCTCGCTCAACGGCGACACCAGCGTCTACCTCCAGTACGCCTACGCCCGGATCCAGTCCATCCTCCGCAAGGCCGGCGAGGTCCGCCCCGCCGCCCACCCGGAGCTGGCGCTGCACGGGGCGGAGCGCGCGCTGGGCCTGCACCTGGACGCGTTCGGGGACACGGTCTTCGAGGCGGCGGCGGAGTACGCCCCGCACAAGCTGGCCGCGTACCTGTACCAGCTGGCGTCGCTGTACACGACGTTCTACGACAAGTGCCCGGTCCTGAAGGCCGAGACGCCGGAGCAGGTGGAGAACCGTCTCTTCCTGTGCGACCTCACGGCCCGCACCCTGCACCGGGGCATGGCCCTGCTGGGCATCCGGACGCCCGAGCGGCTCTGAGCGCCCTCATCGCAGCAGCGTGAGGCCCGCGGGGGCGTCGATGCCGAACTCCTCGGCCAGGACCCGGCGGGCCTGCGTCTCGTCGGACAGCTTCCGTTCGGTGACCGTGCCGTCGTCGCCGCGCGTGACGGTGACGCGGTCGCCGTCGAGGAGCAGGTGCGCGTCCGGGGTGAGGCGCTGGACGTAGGGGCGCCGGGCGAACGGGGACCGCGGGTTCGTGGCGATGTGCCAGTTGATCACCTCGTAGTCGGACGGCTCGAACGGCTCCGGGGTGAAGGCGTACTGCGCCTCCCAGCCGCCCGCCGTGTGTGCCTGGAGCACCCAGGTCTCCAGCGGCCCCCGGCGCGGCGCGTGCACCAGCCGGTGCCGGCGCCCGGCGTCGTGGAACTCGGTGTCCGCCAGCAGCGGCACCGGTTCCAGGAGGGAGCCGAGGGCGCCGAAGCCGACGTCGGCCAGGTGGGGCCGCGGGTCGCCGGGCAGCTCGGCGAGGAGGGCCATGTGCGTGCGCGGACGGTCCTCGAAGCGGTCCGCGCCGACGACGACCCGCGCGGCCAGCCGGGTCACCCGGGCGCCGAGCGCCTCCAGGGCCGCCGCGAACAGGGTGTTGTGCTCGTAGCAGTAGCCGCCGCGCCGACGGCCGTGGACCAGCTTGGCCATCAGGTCGCCGAGGTCGAGGGAGGGGGCCCGGCCGCCGAGGGCGTCGAGGTTCTCGAACGGGATGGCCCGCAGATGGGCGAGCTGCACCCCGCGGAGCGTGGCCGCGTCGGGCCGCCGCCCGCCCTGCCAGCCGATGCGCTCCAGGTAGGCGTCGAGGGAGAAGGGCGTCGTCGTCCGTGCGCTGTCGGGCATGGCCTCACCGTACGTGCGGCGACGGCGCCCCCGCCCTCGGTCATTGGTCCTACGACGTCATCGGTCCTACGACGGAAGCCGCGTCGCCCGGCGCGCCGTGCCCAGTCCCTCGCCCAGCCTGCGCAGTCCCTCCGCGATCTCGTCCGGCGTCTGCGTGACGAAGCACAGCCGCAGCGTGGCGCGGTCGGGCTCGCCGGCGTGGAAGGGGGCGCCGGGGACGTAGGCCACGTCGTGCCGGACCACTTCGGGGAGCAGGGCGGTGGTGTCGTACCCGTCGGGCAGCCGGGCCCACAGGAACATGCCGCCCTCGGGGCGGGTCCACACCGACCCCGCCGGGAGCGCGTCCGCGAGGCCCGCGAGCATGGCGTCCCGGCGCTCTCCGTAGACGGCGGCGACGCGGGCGACGTGGGCGTCCAGGTCCCGGTCGGCCAGGTAGCGGGCGGCGGCGAGCTGGTTGACGGTCGGGGTGTGCAGGTCGGCGGCCTGCTTGGCGACCGCGCAGGCCCGCAGCAGCTCGGCGGGCCCGCGCAGCCAGCCCAGGCGCAGGCCGGGCGCCATGACCTTGGAGAAGGAGCCCAGCAGCACGGTCCGGTCCCGGGCCCCCTCGTAGGAGGCGATCCACGGCACCCGCTCGCCCTCGAAGCGCAGTTCGCCGTACGGGTCGTCCTCGACGATCCACAGCCCGCACCGCCCGGCGACCTCGGCGACGGCGGCGCGGCGGGCGGCGGGCATGGTCCGGCCGGTGGGGTTGGAGAAGGTGGGGACCGTGTAGAGCAGCTTGGGGCGCTCGCGCAGCACCAGCTCCTCCAGTGCCACGGGGTCGATCCCGTCCTCGTCCCCGGGCACCGCCACCACCCGGGCGCCGGCGAAGCCGAAGGCCTGGAGCGCGGCCAGGTAGCAGGGGCGCTCGACGAGGATGGTGTCGCCGGGTTCGAGCAGCGCGGTGGCCAGGAGCGACAGGGCCTGCTGGGAACCGGTGGTGACGAGGAGGTCGTCGGCGCCGGTGGCCAGTCCGCGCGCCGAGGTGCGGGCGGCGAGCGCGGCCCGCAGGGTGGGCTCGCCCTCGGTCGTGGAGTACTGCAAGGCCCGCGCGGGCGTCTCGGCGAGGACGTCCCGGTAGGCGGCGGCGATGCCCTCCGCGTCGAACAGCTCGGGGGCCGGCAGCCCGCCCGCGAAGTTGATGACCTCGGGGCGGGCGGTGACGGCGAGGATGTCCCGTACCGGCGAACCGCCGATCGACCGGGCCCGCGCGGCGAGCGGCGGCAGCGGAGCGGCGGCGGTGGTGGCGGGCGCGGTCTCAGTCACGGTCATGCGCGCAGCCTAGGCACGTACGTGCTGCCTACAGGAAAGTTTCCGCGATCCGGACACCCGTGCGACCGGCGGCGCCGCCGGGCCGTCAGTCCTTGGCGCCCAGCCCGCCGTACACGTTGATGTCCGCGTCCGTGACGTCGTTGATGTCCTTGTACCGGACCTTCTCGATGTCGTCGAGCTCGGCGAGGTACGCCTCCTCCGGCTGCTCCGGCACCGGCGCCGCGTGGTCCGGCCGCCAGTGGTGCACCGGCACGACGCCGGGGTCGGCCAACTCCAGCCCGCTCTCCGTGAAGAACCGCTCCACGTCCTTGCGGGAGCGCAGCACGAAGGTGAACCCCCGCTCGGTGTACGTCCGCTGGACCGCGCGGATGCTCTCCGGGTTGAGGTCGTCAGTGAGGTGGCTGAGCACCAGACGGCTGCCGGCGGGCAGCGCGTCGACCAGTTCGCGGACGATCGGGTACGCCTCCGCGTCCTCGACGAAGTGCAGGATGGCGACGAGGCAGAGCGCCACCGGACGGTCGAAGTCGAGGGTCTCGGCGGCCTGTTCGAGGATCCGCGCCGGACTCTTCAGGTCGGCGTCGATGTAGTCCGTGCGCCCCTCGGGGCCGCTGGTGAGCAGGGCGCGGGCGTGGGCGAGCACGACCGGGTCGTTGTCGACGTAGACGACCCGCGACTCGGGGGCGATGCGCTGGGCGATCTGGTGCACGTTCTCGGCGGTGGGCAGCCCGGTGCCGATGTCGAGGAACTGCCGGATGCCGTCCTGACGGGCGAGCGCGGTCACCGCGCGCCGCAGGAAGTCGCGGTTGTGCCGTACGTCGAGGTAGCCGCGCGGGTTGGCGGCCAGCCCGGCGGCCGCGGCGTCGAGGTCGGCGGGGTAGTGGTCCTTGCCGCCGAGGAAGACGTCGTAGACCCGCGCCGGGTGCGCCTTGCTGCTGTCGATCCTCCTCCGCAGCTCCGCGGGGTCCTGGCTGAGGGCGTCACCGGGCATGCGCGTCCCACCTTTCGGATGTCGCCTGACGAAGCGAACCGGTTTGGTGGTCAACAACCTATCTCTCGCGCCCACTTGCCGGTGCCCCGCTGCCCCCCGGGAGGGCGCACCCGGTCCGGCCGGTCTCAGCCGCCCTCGACCAGTTCCCAGGCGCTGCTGCCGAGGGGGTATGCGTAAGAGGAGTCGTCCCGGGAGGCGCTGGTGCGGAACGGCTTGCCGTTGTCGTCGATGCGCGTCGTGCCGTGCCGGCCGCCGCTGGACCACTCCAGTTCCAGCTCCCAGCTGACGTCGTGGCCGCTGGTGTGCGCGGCGACCTGGAAGACCTCGGGGTCGGTCTCGCTGACCTTGTACGGGAAGTCCCGCTGGCCCCCGATCGGCGTCGCGGTCGGGGTGCCGAGGTCGAGCGAGACGTCGAAGGCCGTGGTGTGCACCTGGCCGCCGCAGCCGTTGCCCATCACGTACTGGTTCCAGCCCAGCGGCGGGCCGGTGCGCTTCACCCGGACGTGCAGGTCCTCCAGGACCACCGTCTGCGGGCCGGTGCCCTGCACGGTGAGGACGACCGTCTGCCGGTTCGCGGAGACCGCGTTGAGGGGGGTCGCCCAGCCGACGGCGTCCTGCTGGGGCGGCGGCTTGGGCACGTTCTTCGGACTGCGGTCGACGAGGAAGGCGTGGTCGCAGGGCACGTCCCAGTAGTACGGGGTGGTCGACACGGTGAGCAGGGGCCCGTCCGCGGGTGCCTCGCGGCTCGGCGTGGCGGTGGCCGGACGCGACGGCGACGCGGAGGGGGACCCGGACCGGGACGCGGAGGCGGAGGCGGACGGTGAGGACGTGGAGGCGCTGGCGCCGGCGCTCGGCGAGCCCGGCCCGGTCGCGCTCCCGGTCACCGACGCGGAGCTCTGCGCGACGGCCCCGGCCGGACCGTGCCGGCCGTCGTCGTCCGGGCCCGACACGAGGTTGGCCACGAGCGCCACGGCGGCGCTGACGGCGACGACGCCGGTCGCGGCGTAGAGCGCGGCACGCGGCACCCGACGGCGGCCCTCCGGGGCCGGTGGCGCCTCCCGCACCGAGGGGGCCGACCATGTCTCCGCAGCCGCCGATGCGCCGGCCGCGACCGGGCTTTCCGCGCCCGTAGCGCCCCCGGCACCTTCCGCGCCCTCGGCAGCATCGGAGCCTTCCGCGCCCTCCGCGCCCTCGGCATCCCCGCCGCCCTCGGTCTCCTCCTTGCGCACACCGCGCAACGCGTCCGCGCGGATCCAGCGGCGATGGAGTTCGAGCAGTTCCTCGGGCGTCGCCCGGCACACGCGGGCGAGGCGTTCGACGGGCGCGAACTCGACCGGAACCACCTCCCCGCTGACGTACCGGTGCAGGGTCGAGCCGCTCATGTGCAGCCGCTTGCCGAGTGCCCCGTAACTGAGCCCGGACCGCTCCTTCAACTCCCGAAGCAGTCCCGCGAAGTCGTCCCCCGCCACCGTTCCTCCCTCTTCTCGCATCCCCGTACCGCATCCCAGAGGGACGTTGTTCCCGCAGGTCAGAGCGTTCCAGGCGTCCCACCGTCCCGCATGCTCCCCCATCGCTGGCGGCCGGGACGATCAGGACCGCAAGCTGTGGTCATCCAAGCAGCCGCTCCCGTCGAACGGTCGAGCGGCTCGCCCCAACTCTCGCATCCCCAGGGGGACCTTCCATGTCCGCACGCCGCATCACCCGTACCCGTCTGTTCGCCGCCACCACGGTCGCGCTGGCCGCGCTCTCCCTCACGGCCTGCGAGGGCGACGAACTCACGGGCTCCCCGGCGCCCGACTCCGCCGCCTCCGCGACGGCCGACGCGAACAACGCCCGGCCGGCGGGCAGCGCGAAGGGCGACACCGGTAAGACCGGCTCCACCGGCTCCACCGGCTCCACCGGTTCGAACGGCTCGAACGGTTCCGCCGGGAAGGACAACGCGTCGGGCTCCGGCTCCGGCTCCAACTCTGGTTCCGACGCCGCGGCCGGGACCGACGCCGGCTCCGACGGCTCCGACGCGGACGTCCCCGGCGAGTGCTCCGCGTCCGACGTGCAGATCACCGCGGCGAACGCCCCCCGCCCGATCAACCACCTGCTGCTGACCGCCACCAACACCGGTGCGAAGACGTGCGCGCTGCCGCAGTACCCGGCGGCCCGGTTCGGCGAGGCCCAGTCGGTGCCGCCGGTCGCGGAGTCCAGCAAGCCGCAGTCGCTGACGACGCTGGCCCCGGGCGAGTCGGGCTACGCGGGCGTACGGCTGTCCTCCGGCGACGGCAGCGGCGAGAACGGCTACGAGACCAACACCCTCACGATCCCCTTCGAGGACGGCTCCGTCGCCACGGTCAAGCTGCCCGCCGGCGGCGTGTACGTCGACACCGCGCTGACGGTCACCTACTGGCAGACCGACGCGTCGAACGCGCTCGAGTACTGAAGGGGCCCGCGCACCCGCACCCCGTGTGTGCGGGGCCGCCACCGGTCGCTCAGCGCAGTGTGCGAGCGACCTCGGTCGCCCAGTACGTCAGGATGTTGCGCGCGCCCGCCCGCTTGATCCCGGTGAGGGACTCCAGGATGGCCCGGTCGCGGTCGATCCAGCCCTTCTCGGCGGCGGCCTCGATCATCGAGTACTCACCGGAGATCTGGTAGGCGGCGACGGGCACGTCCGAGACCTCGGCGACCTTGGCGACGATGTCGAGGTAGGGCCCGGCCGGCTTGACCATCACCATGTCGGCGCCCTCCTCCAGGTCCAGCGCCAGCTCCCGCAGCGAGTCCCGCGCGTTGGCGGCGTCCTGCTGGTAGGTCTTGCGGTCGCCCTTGAGTGAGGAGCCGACGGCCTCCCGGAAGGGTCCGTAGAAGGCGGAGGCGTACTTGGCGGTGTACGCGAGGATCGCGACGTCCTCCCGCCCGATCTGGTCGAGCGCGTCCCGGACGACCCCGATCTGACCGTCCATCATCCCACTGGGCCCGACGACATGGGCGCCCGCGTCGGCCTGGACCTGCGCCATCTCGGCGTACCGCTCCAGGGTGGCGTCGTTGTCGACGCGCCCCTGGTCGTCGAGGACCCCGCAGTGCCCGTGATCGGTGAACTCGTCGAGGCAGAGGTCGGACATGACGAGCAGCTCGTCCCCCACCTCGGCCCGTACGTCACGCAGCGCGACCTGCAGAATCCCGTCCGGGTCGGTGCCCGCCGTACCGGCGGCGTCCTTCTTCCCCTCCTCCGGCACCCCGAAGAGCATGATCCCGGAGACCCCGGCCTCGACCGCCTCGGCGGCCGCCTTCTTCAGGGAGTCCCGCGTGTGCTGCACGACACCGGGCATCGCCGCGATCGGCACCGGCTCGCTCGCGCCCTCCAGGACGAAGGCCGGGAGGATGAAGTCGGCGGGGTGCAGCCGGGTCTCGGCGACCATCCGACGCATCACGGGGGTGGTCCGCAGCCGCCGGGGCCGGGTGCCGGGAAAAGAACCGTACGTCGTCATACCACCTACGCTACGCCCGCCCCACCCGTGCCTTTGCCGACGACGAGTCGGCGCGGAACGGCCTCGGACCGGCCCCGGGCAACCCTTGACCTCAACCAGACTTCAGCTTCTACGGTCGACGCCATGGACTACTCACACGGCGACGCCGAACTGATCCGCCAGCCCATCGGCTACTGGAGCTGGGCGGCGTACAAGGCCGTCGTCACCCGGACCCGGGCGGCCCTGGCCGAGCTGGGCACGACCCAGCCCCAGTGGTGGGTCCTCGCCCAGGTCGGCCGTGCCGACACCCCGAAGACCCGCGCCGAGGTCTCCGGCCTCCTGCGGAACTACCTCGACGCGGGCCCGGAGGCGATGGAGTCGGAGATCGACGCGACGATCGCGGCGGGCTGGATCACCGAGACCGCCTCCGACGGCCTGCTCTCCCTGACTCCGGAGGGCAGGACGTTCTTCGAGAAGGCAGCCGCCCTCCAGGACGACCTGTGGACGGAACGCCACGCCGGAATCTCCGACGAGGAGTACCTGACCACCATGAAGGTGCTCCAGCGCTTCATCCACAACACGGGCGGCCGGGCCTGGCACCACTGACGTGTCCGATTCCTTCAAGGCAACGGCGACGGCGGCCGCTAGCGTCACCGGCATGAACAGCACCGGCAAGGAATCGCGCCACCTCGGCGTCCACATCGAGCGCAGCGCGACCGACGTCTACGCCTACGCCTCGGACCCGGCCAACCTGCCCGCGTGGGCCCACGGTCTCGGCGGTTCCGTCGAGCGGATCGGGGGTGAATGGATCGCGGACTCCTCCCTCCTGGGCCGGGTCACGGTGACCTTCACCCCGCGCAACGACCTGGGGGTACTCGACCACCACGTCACGCTGCCCTCCGGGGAGACCGTCCACAACCCGGTCCGCGTGATCGCCGACGGCACCGGGAGCGAGGTGGTGTTCACCCTCCGCCGGCAGCCGGGGACGACCGACGCCGACTTCGAGCGCGACGCGGACATGGTCACCGCCGACCTGGCGAGGCTCAAGGAGCTGCTGGAGTCCGACTAGGGCGTGGCAGCCGCCGGGGCCTGCCCGGCGATCCGCACGACGTGCTTGCCCCGAACACCCCCGGCCTCCAGGGCCCGTTGGGCGTCGGCGACCCGGTCGAGCGGGTGAACGGTGTCGACGACCGGGACGAGATCGCCCCGCTCGGCGAGCCGGGCGGCCTCGGCGAGCAGCGCGCTGTCGGGATTGCCGCTGAAGAAGCGGATGCGCCCCTTGCCGTGCACGGCGGAACCGAGCACCGTGGCGATCCCCGCGAGCGGCCGGGTGAAGTCGACGGTGACGGCGACCATCCGCCCGCCCGGCGCCAGCAGCCGGCGCACCCGGGCCTGCTGGGTGCCGACGGTGTCGAGGACGACGTCGAAGCGGCCGAGGGTGGACAGGGGTGTCTTCCGGTGGTCCAGCGCGTCCTCGGCCCCCAGCCCCCGCACGAAGTCGAGGTTCCGCCCGCCCGCGAGGGCGACGACATGGGCGCCCAGCAGCCTGCCGACCTGCACGGCGACGCTGCCCACGCCTCCGCTGCCGCCCCGCACGAGGAGCCGCTCGCCGGGCTGGAGGGCGGCCTTGTCCCGCAGCGCGGTCAGCGCCGTGGTCGCGCCCGCGAGCAGCGAGACCGCTTCCTCCGGCGTGAGGTTCCCGGGCGCCGCCGCGATGTGCCGCGGGCTGACGGCGACGTACTCGGCCATGCTGCCGGTACGCCGCCCCAGCAGCCCCCACACCCGCTCCCCCGCCCGCACCCCTCGCACCGAGGCCCCGACCTCGGCCACCTCCCCCGCGAAGTCGATGCCGCACCCCTTGGGGAAGGCCCGCCCGGTCACCAGGCGCACCTTTCCGGTCCGGTCGTGGAGGTCGCCGCCGTTGACCGCGGCGGCCCGCACCCGCACCAGCACCTCGTCGGGGCCGATGGCCGGCACCGGCCGCCGCCCGACGTAGAGCACCTCGGGGGGCCCGTAGCGGTCGAAGAGAACCGCCTTCATCTCACCCATGTCTCGTGATCCGTTTCGCGTCCGGGAAGCGCGGAGGCGAGGCCCGCGTCCGCTGCTAGGCTCACGCTAGAGCCATAAGTGGACGAGACCCTCCACTTACCCGGAAGTGAGAAACATGCCTGACCAGCCCTCTCACAAGCCGTCCGCTCCGGCGGCCGGAGAAGCCCCGGCGGAGCTGCGCGCCGACGCCCGCCGCAACCGCGAACGCGTCCTGGAGGCGGCGCGCGAGGTGTTCTCCGCCCAGGGCGTGGACGCCCCGATGAGCGCGGTCGCCCGCCGGGCCGGTGTCGGCGTGGCCACCCTCTACCGCCGCTTCCCCACCCGCTCGGCGCTCGTCACCGCCGCCTTCGAGGATCAGCTGGCCGTGTGCGCGAGCGTGTTCGAGGAGGCCATGGCGGACCCCGACCCGGGCCACGGCCTGTACACCCTCCTCGAAAAGATATGCACCACGGTGGTCACCGACCGCGGCTTCGAGACGGTCTTCATCGCCGGCTTCCCGGAGGCCCTGGACTACGACCGGGAACGCGCCGCCGCCGAGGAACGCCTGTCCCTCCTGGTCCAGCGCGCCCGCGACGCCGGCCAACTCCGCGAGGACTTCGACCCGGCCGACATCCCCCTGCTCCTCCTCGCGGTGAGCGGCCTGGCCGCCCAGCCCCCCGAAACGGCCCTCCCCGCCGCCCGCCGCCTCCTCACCTACCTCTTCCAGTCCTTCCAGGCCCACCCACCGTCCCGCCCGGGCCCCCTGCCCCCGGCCCCGGCGCTGGACCTCCTACCGCCGCGGGACTACCCCGGTCGTTGGACAGGAAGTCAGCCGCTCGTTTGACGTGCTCACGTGGCCCCGTTGGCAGGATCGGTACGTACCTCATCGACCACGACCAAGGGGGAAAACATGAGTCGACTCCGTACCCACGCCGCCGCGATCGGCGCCACCGTGGCCGCCACGGCAGCGCTCCTCGCCGGTGGCACGGCGCAGGCCGCACCCGCGCAGACCGGCCAGTCCGAGGCGTCCGCCTCGGGCTACGTTCCCGGCGCGGACGCGGTGGCCGGGCAGTGCAAGGCGTGGCTGAACAGGCGCTCCGACGGCGACGTACAGGCCGTCGGCCAGTCCTGGAACAACAACGAGTGCCTGTTCGTGCTCCAGCGCAAGCGCGTCGGCTCGGGCGGATACGGCTGGACGGCCGTGTCCCACTCGTACTGGATCCTGAACTCCAAGAAGTCGACCGGCTACCACTGGAACGGCAACAACGCCGGCTCCCGCGTCTGCCTGTGGAACTACACGACCGGCGCCGAGGACTGCGGCGCGACGGTCTGGTAGGAACACCGGTTCAGCCCGCCTCGGGCGGCGCGGAGACCGGGTGGAACGACCGCGGGGCGTCCCCGAACCGGGAACGCCCCGCAGCACCCTCAGGTCGACGACCGCCGCCTGCGCGACCCCGGCCGCCGTTCGCTCGGCCGGGTCACCGGGTCCCCCGCCTCCAGCGCCGCCGCCCGGCGCCGCAGTCCGAAGTCGGCCAGGGCCTCCGCCAGCTTGAGGACGGACGGCTCGGGGGCCATGACGTCGACCCGCAGCCCGTGCTCCTCGGCCGTCTTGGCCGTCGCCGGGCCGATGCACGCGATCACCGTGACGTTGTGCGGCTTGCCCGCGATGCCCACCAGGTTGCGGACCGTGGAGGACGAGGTGAAGAGCACCGCGTCGAAGCCGCCGCCCTTGATGGCCTCCCGGGTGGTGGCCGGGGGCGGCGAGGCGCGCACCGTGCGGTAGGCCGTGACGTCGTCGACCTCCCAGCCCAGCTCGATCAGACCGGCGACCAGGGTCTCCGTGGCGATGTCCGCCCGCGGCAGGAAGACGCGGTCGATCGGGTCGAAGACCGGGTCGTAGGGCGGCCAGTCCTCCAGGAGACCGGCGGCCGACTGCTCGCCGCTCGGCACCAGGTCCGGCTTCACCCCGAAGGCGATCAGCGCGTTCGCCGTCTGCTCGCCCACCGCCGCGACCTTGATACCGGCGAAGGCGCGGGCGTCGAGGCCGTACTCCTCGAACTTCTCGCGGACCGCCTTCACCGCGTTGACCGACGTGAACGCGATCCACTCGTAGCGGCCCGTCACCAGGCCCTTGACCGCCCGCTCCATCTGCTGCGGGGTGCGCGGCGGTTCCACCGCGATGGTCGGGACCTCGCTGGGGACGGCCCCGTAGGACCGCAGCTGGTCGGAGAGCGACGCCGCCTGCTCCTTCGTGCGCGGCACGAGGACCTTCCAGCCGAACAGCGGCTTGGACTCGAACCACGACAGCTGGTCGCGCCGGGCGGGGGCGGAGCGCTCGCCGACCACGGCTATCACCGGGCGGCCGCCGTCCGGGGACGGCAGCACCTTCGCCTGCTTCAGCGTCTGGGCGACCGTGCCGAGCGTCGCCGTCCAGGTGCGCTGCCGCGTCGTCGTACCGGCGATCGTCACCGTCAGCGGGGTGTCCGGCTTGCGGCCCGCCGACACCAGCTCGCCGGCCGCCGCGGCCACCGAGTCCAGCGTCGTCGACACGACCACCGTGCCGTCGGAGGCGCCCACCTCGGTCCAGCAGCGGTCCGACGCCGTACGGGCGTCCACGAACCGCACGTCGGCGCCCTCCGCGTCCCGCAGCGGCACACCGGCGTACGCGGGCACACCGACGGCGTTCGCGATACCGGGGACCACCTCGAAGGGCACCCCGGCGGCGGCGCACGCCAGCATCTCCTCGGCGGCGTACGCGTCGAGCCCGGGGTCCCCGGTCACCGCACGCACGACCCGCCTGCCGCCCCGCGCGGCCTCCATGACAAGATGTGCGGCATCCCGCACAGCGGGGGTGCCGACGGCCGTTGACGCCCCGTCAACAACCGTCAGCTGGGGCGTTCCTGTGCCCGGATCCGACGCATCGGCGTCCGTGTGCACTTCCGACACGCCCTGCCGCGCATGCGTGCGTACGACGTCGAGCACCTCGTGCTCGGCGACGAGGACGTCCGCGTGCGCCAGCGCCTCGACGGCGCGCAGAGTCAGCAGTCCCGGATCTCCGGGTCCGGCACCGAGGAAGGTGACGTGCCCGTGTTCCGGACCGGCGGGAAGGGTGGTGGGGCTCACTGTGCTCGCTCCCCCATCAGACCGGCCGCGCCCTGGGCGAGCATCTCGGTGGCGAGTTCGCGACCGAGTGCCAGCGCCGCCTCGTGCGTCTCGGGCACGGGACCGGTGGTGGACAGCTGCACCAGCGTCGAGCCGTCGGTCGTGCCGACGACGCCGCGCAGGCGCATTTCCTTGACAATCTGCCCGTCGGCCAGAAGGTCGGCCAGCGCGCCCACGGGTGCGCTGCAGCCGGCCTCCAGGGCGGCGAGCAGTGACCGCTCGGCCGTGACGGCGGCCCGCGTGAACGGGTCGTCGAGCTCGGCGAGCGCGGCGATCAGCGAGGCGTTGTCCGCCGCGCACTCGATCGCCAGTGCCCCCTGGCCGGGGGCGGGCAGAACCGTGTCGACCGACAGGAAGTCGGTCACCTCGTCGATGCGTCCCACCCGGTTGAGCCCGGCGGCGGCCAGCACGACCGCGTCCAGCTCACCGCCGCGGACGTATCCGATGCGGGTGTCGACGTTGCCCCGGATCGGGACCGTCTCGATCTCCATGCCGTGGGTGCGGGCGTACGCGTTCAGCTGCGCCATGCGGCGCGGCGCCCCGGTACCGATGCGCGCCCCGCGCGGGAGGTCGGTCAGCTTGCGCGCGTCCCGGGCGACGACCACGTCCCGCGGGTCCTCGCGCTCCGGGATCGCGGCCACGACCAGCCCCTCGTGCTGCGCGGTGGGGAGGTCCTTGAGCGAGTGAACCGCGAAGTCCACCTCTCCCCGCAGCAGCGCGTCGCGCAGCGCGGCGACGAACACGCCCGTGCCGCCGATCTGCGCCAGGTGCTCGCGCGACGTGTCGCCGTACGTGGTGATCTCGACCAGCTCAACGGGCCGACCGGTCACCTGGCTCACGGCGTCCGCCACCTGCCCGGACTGGGCCAAGGCGAGCTTGCTCCGCCTCGTCCCCAGCCTCAGTGCCTTCTCAGTCATGCCGGCCCTCGGTTCTTCTCAGTGGTGCTGTTCCCGGCGCGGGAGACGGAGGCCACCGTCTCCTGGTCGAGGTCGAACAGGGTGCGCAGCGCGTCCGCGTACCCGGCACCGCCGGGTTCGGCGGCGAGCTGCTTGACCCGCACCGTCGGTGCGTGCAGCAGCTTGTCGACCACACGCTTGACGGTCTGGGTGATCTCGGCGCGGTGCTTGTCGTCGAGCCCCGGCAGCCGCCCTTCCAGGCGGGCGATCTCCCCGGCGACGACCTCGGCGGCCATGCTGCGCAGCGCGACCACGGTGGGCGTGATGTGCGCGGCGCGCTGGGCGGCGCCGAAGGCGGCGACCTCGTCGGCGACGATCCGGCGGACCATGTCCACGTCGGCGGCCATCGGCGCGTCGGCGGAGGCGTCCGCGAGCGACTCGATGTCCACCAGGCGCACCCCGGTCAGCCGGTGCACGGCGGCGTCGACGTCGCGCGGCATCGCCAGGTCGAGCAGGAAGAGTACGGGCTCGGGGCGCGGCACCCCGGCGACCGGCTCCGGGCGGCGGCGCTCGGGGATGCGGCCGACGCGCGTCGCGGTCGCGGCGAGCGCGCCGATCAGCTCGGCCTCCGCCTCCGGACCGGTGCGGCCCGTCTCACGCGGCCGGTCCACCGCCGTACCGCCCGCGGCCCACGCCCCGTGCTGCTCCAGCGTCGCGGCGTCCAGGCCGGCCACGGCGGCCTCGCCCATGACGGAGAAGCCGGACGGGACGGAGGACACGGAGGAGAGGTCCAGGGGGCAGTTCTCGTCGCCGCCGGCCGCGGTACCGGTGCCCGGCAGTGGCGTTTCCGCAGCCTGCCGCTCCTGGCGTACGCCGGGGGAACCGGCGTCGGCCGCCGCGCCGGGCTCGACGGCGGGCGCGCCGGTGCGGCCCGCCACCGTCGCCGCCACGGAGTCGGCCGTGAGGACGAGACCCGTCGCGCCGGTGCAGGAGACGGCCACGTCGGCACGTGTCAGCTCGCCCGGCACCGAGTCCATCGGTACCGCGCGGGCCAGCACGTCCGTGTCGTCGCCCTCGGAGAGGATCCGCGCGAGCCGCTCGGCGCGCTCGAAGGTGCGGTTGGCGACCACGATCTCGGCGACCCCGGACCGCGCCAGCGTGGCGGCGGCCAGCGAGGACATCGAACCGGCGCCGATGACCAGGGCCTTCTTGCCCCGGGCCCACTGCTGGACGTCGGCTCCGGCGGACAGCTGCTCCAGGCCGAAGGTGACCAGGGACTGCCCGGCGCGGTCGATGCCGGTCTCGGAGTGGGCGCGCTTGCCGACCCGCAGGGCCTGCTGGAACAGGTCGTTCAGGAGCCGTCCGGCGGTGTGCAGGTCCTGGGCGCGGGCCAGCGAGTCCTTTATCTGGCCGAGGATCTGCCCCTCGCCGACCACCATCGAGTCGAGTCCGCAGGCCACCGAGAACAGGTGGTGGACGGCCCGGTCCTCGTAGTGCACGTAGAGGTGGGGAGTGAGCTCCTCCAGGCCGACCCCGCTGTGCTGGGCGAGCAGCGTGGACAGCTCGGCGACACCGGCGTGGAACTTGTCCACGTCGGCGTACAGCTCGATGCGGTTGCAGGTGGCCAGCAGCGCGGCCTCGGCGGCCGGTTCGGCGGCGACCGTGTCCTGGAGCAGCTTGAGCTGCGCGTCCGCGTTCAGCGAGGCCCGCTCCAGCACGCTGACCGGCGCGCTGCGGTGGCTCAGCCCGACGACGAGGAGGCTCATGCCGGCATCACGGCGGGTACGTCCCCGTCGGGTCCCTGGTCGGTGGAGGGCTGCTGCTTGCGGGCGGCGACGCGCGGCACCGCGCCGTCGGCGGCGGCCTCCTCGCCGGCCTTGCGCTGCTCGTGGAAGGCGAGGATCTGCAACTCGATGGAGAGGTCGACCTTGCGCACGTCGACGCCCTCGGGAACGCTCAGCACGGTCGGCGCGAAGTTCAGGATGGAGGTGACACCGGCGGCCACGAGGCGGTCGCAGACCTGCTGGGCGGCACCGGCGGGGGTCGCGATCACACCGATGGAGACACCGTCGTCCTGGATGATCTTCTCCAGCTCGTCGGTGTGCTGCACCGGGATGCCGGCCACGGGCTTTCCGGCCATCCCCGGATCGGCGTCGATGAGCGCGGCGACCCGGAAACCCCGGGAGGCGAAGCCGCCGTAGTTGGCGAGCGCGGCGCCGAGGTTACCGATGCCTACGATCACAACCGGCCAGTCCTGGGTCAGGCCGAGTTCACGGGAGATCTGGTAGACGAGATACTCGACGTCGTAGCCGACGCCCCGCGTTCCGTAGGAGCCGAGGTAGGAGAAGTCCTTGCGCAGCTTCGCGGAGTTGACCCCCGCGGCGGCCGCCAGTTCCTCGGACGAGACCGTGGGCACCGAGCGCTCGGAGAGCGCGGTCAGTGCGCGGAGGTACAGCGGAAGCCTGGCGACGGTGGCCTCGGGAATCCCTCGGCTGCGGGTCGCCGGTCGGTGTGCTCGGCTGGTTGCCACGGTGCTCCTGCGGGTAGAGCGGGGCTGTAGGCGGTCATACGTCCCTACATGACCGCCCCGTCGAATGCAGGCTATGTCTTTGTGAACGCGTGCACAAAGATGGTGTCCGATTTGCCCGGCCAACGTGACCGGGGTCACGCACCCCCGGCGCACGGGACGGGAACCGGCGCGTACACGCCCTCGTTCCTCACTCATCGGGGGCAAAGCCGCACACACTCCTCACGATCAACGCCCCCGAGACCTGGTCGCCATCGATCCTAAGCGACCATACGGACTACTTGTACTGATCGGTCAGTGCCTTGCGCAGCCGTTCCTCGTTCACACGCCAGAAGGTGTGCTGCCGGCCGTCGATCAGCACGACCGGAATCTGTTCCCAGTACTGGTCGTGGAGCCCGCGGTCCTCGGTGATGTCCTTCCCCTCCCAGGGGACACCGAGTTCGGCACAGACCTTCTCGACGACGAGCTGTGCGTCATCGCACAGATGGCAGCCGGGTTTGCGGACGAGGGTGACGAGATGGTTCTCGGAGTGCTCAGGGGGCTGCGCGGGCTTCCGGCGGAAGAGGGGGCTCATGCCGGCCATTCTCGCGCGCGCGGGCGACCCCCGGGCCTGCGGCCCTTTAACGGCACGGTCGCCCGGAGTTCACAGCCCGCGAACCTCTCGATTCCGAAGCGTCCGAACAAACTGGCTATGCTCACGGGCATGGCCGCTCTTCGATGGCTCACTCCCCGTAGGCGCTCCGCCACGGCGCGGAGCGTGTTGGCAGGCGAGGCCTCGGCGGAGGCGGCGCGCAAGTCCGCGGAGGCCGCCGAGACCGCAGACAGAACACCGGAAGCCGCTGCCGGCACCGCGGAGCCGGAGTTCCCGGTGCACGGCGACGACCGGGCGGCCGCCTTCTTCGACCTCGACAACACCGTGATGCAGGGCGCCGCGATCTTCCACTTCGGCCGGGGCCTGTACAAGCGGAAGTTCTTCGAGACCCGCGACCTCGCCCGCTTCGCCTGGCAGCAGGCGTGGTTCCGGCTGGCCGGGTTCGAGGACCCGGAGCACATGCAGGACGCCCGCGACTCCGCCCTGTCGATCGTCAAGGGCCACCGCGTCTCCGAGCTGAAGTCGATCGGCGAGGAGATCTACGACGAGTACATGGCCGAGCGGATCTGGCCCGGCACCCGCGCCCTCGCCCAGGCCCACCTGGACGCCGGGCAGAAGGTCTGGCTGGTCACCGCGGCCCCGGTGGAGATCGCCCAGGTGATCGCCCGCCGCCTGGGCCTGACCGGCGCGCTCGGCACGGTGGCCGAGTCGATCGGCGGCGTCTACACGGGCAAGCTGGTCGGCGAACCGCTGCACGGCCCCGCGAAGGCGGAGGCGGTGCGCGCCCTGGCGACGGCGGAGGCCCTGGACCTGTCCCGCTGCGCCGCGTACAGCGACTCCCACAACGACATCCCGATGCTGTCCCTGGTCGGACACCCGTACGCGATCAACCCGGACTCCAAGCTGCGCAAGCACGCCCGCGAGCTGGAGTGGCGCCTGCGCGACTACCGCACCGGCCGCAAGGCGGCCAAGGTCGGCATCCCGGCGGCCGCGGGCGTCGGCGCGGTGGCGGGCGGCACCGCGGCGGCCATCGCGCTGCACCGCCGCCGCCGCTGATCCGGCCGTCGGCCCAATCGGGATGACGTACCCCCGGGACGGGCTCTCCAGTCCCCTGTACTCACATCGAGCACAACACGCTCTGTAGTCACCCGGAATCCGAACCGTTCCGGTCACCAAGCGATCATTCTGGCGCAGCTGATCGAGCGCCAATCGGGCACAGAAGCGACGTAATCGATGATTTGAGCAACTGGGCGTAGCAGTGCCTGCACGAAGCGTTATTCTCCTCAGACGCATTCCGGTACCCCACCTTCGCTACGACGGGTGAATGGTTCCGTACTGCACGTGATGGAAGCTCTGCCTCTGGGAGTCCCGTGTACCCACACGTCGGGGTTGACGCCTCGGGCCTGGCTACGCTGCGCGCAACGGTCAAATCAGCCCATGACCTGTTGCGCGGCTTCGTCCCCACCGCGTATGCCGTCCCCGCCCTCGCCGCGGCCACCGCGCCCGCCGGTCCGTGCTACGCACTGGCCGAAGGAAGCGCCGCCGTCGGCAGACGGGCGCGGTCGTCCTCGTCCGGGGCCGCCGCCACCACCCACCGCCGCCCCGCCGCGGACAGCGACAGCGCCCGCATGATGGAGCTGGTCGAGCGGGCCCAGGCCGGCGAGGCCGACGCCTTCGGCCGGCTCTACGACCAGTACAGCGACACCGTGTACCGCTACATCTACTACCGCGTGGGCGGCAAGGCCACCGCCGAGGACCTCACCAGTGAGACCTTTCTGCGGGCCCTCAGGCGCATCGGCACCTTCACCTGGCAGGGGCGCGACTTCGGCGCCTGGCTCGTGACCATCGCCCGCAACCTGGTCGCCGACCACTTCAAGTCCAGCCGCTTCCGCCTCGAGGTCACCACCGGCGAGATGCTCGACGCCAACGAGGTCGAGCGCTCCCCCGAGGACTCCGTCCTCGAGTCCCTCTCCAACGCCGCCCTGCTGGAGGCCGTACGACGGCTCAACCCGCAACAGCAGGAGTGCGTGACCCTGCGCTTCCTCCAGGGCCTCTCGGTCGCCGAGACCGCCCGTGTCATGGGCAAGAACGAGGGCGCCATCAAGACGCTCCAGTACCGGGCCGTGCGGACCCTCGCCCGGCTGCTCCCGGACGACGCCCGCTGAGAGACGCCCACCCGAGGGCGCTCACCCTTCGCATTCCCCAAGTCACCATCGGTGAGGGTCAGTTGAGTCCGCGGTCCGAGCACCCACCGTCCGTAACCCAAGTGCCGCGCCGCTCGTTGTGCGGGATGCAGGCTCCCTGTGGTCACTCCCTGGCCGACTCCGATCACCCGATCGGATGGTTCCGGCCTGGGCGTGCAACCCTCAGGACCCCCTGGGGAGTCGACCGTGATGACGAGAGGAGGTGCCGCCAGTGATCGCGAACGTATCGGCACACCGGCGGGCGAACGCCTTCGCCCAGGCCCTGGAGGAGCAGTCGGATCCCGGGGCGGCGGCCGAGCAGTCCGGAGGGCCGGCGACCGCCGGGGCCAGCGAGGAACCGACCGAGCAGGGTCAGCTGGTGACCCTCGCCCATGGTCTGGAGACGCTGCCCCGGCCCGAGCTGGACCCCGAGGTCAAGGTCGTCCAGCGGGCCCAGCTCGTGGCCGCCTTCGAGGCCATGCTGCAAGAGGGCACCGCGAGCGGCGGGGCGGCGGACACGTCGGTACCGGAACAGCGCCGGGCGCGCGGCACCCATCGGGCCGCTCCGCTGAGCAGGTTCCGGCCCCGTTCGCGGCTGGCCAAGGGCCTCACCGCGGGCGGACTGAGCGTGAGCGTGGCCGCCGGGGCCTTCGGCGGAGTCGCCGCCGCCAGTTCGGACGCCCTGCCCGGCGACTCGCTCTACGGCCTCAAGCGCGGCATAGAGGACTTCCGCCTCGGCCTCGCCGACGGCAACGACGAGCGGGGCCGGGCCTACCTGGACCTCGCCTCGACCCGGCTCAGCGAGGCACGCCGGCTGATGGAGCGCGGTCGCAGCGGCCCCCTCGACCACGAGTCCCTCGGCGAGGTCCGCCGCGCCCTGTCCGGCATGCAGCACGACGCCTCCGAGGGCCACCGCCTGCTCAGCGCGGCCTACGCCCTCGACCCGGACTCGCTGGCGCCCATGCAGGCCCTCTCCGCCTTCTCCCAGTCCCACCGGGAGACCTGGGGAGCACTGCGCGAGCGGCTGCCCGTGCAGCTCGGGGACGTCAGTGAGCAGGTGTCGTCGGTGTTCGACGCCATAGACGACGACGTGGCCCCGCTGGAGTCCATGCTGCCCAAGCCGCCCACCGAGGACGACGACAGCGGGGACGGCGGCCGCCCCGGCGGTTCCGGCTCGACGACCACCGACACCCCCGGCTCCGGTCACTCCTCGCCGCCCCGCACGGGGGACGACGGCACGTCCGAGCGCGGGCGTTCCCAGTCCGGCCGGCCCAGCGAGTCCGCCGAGTCCGGCGACGACAGTGACGGCCTGCTCGGCGGCGGCACCGGCGGCCTGCTCGACCCGCCGAAGGACGACCGCGGCTCCACCTCCCCGCCCACGGGCGGCAACACCCCGCCCACGGAGCCGGACGTCACCCTCCCGCCCCTCCTCCCGGGCCTCCTGCCCGGCCTGGGCATCGAGGCGGAGGACGCGGACTGAGCGGTGGGGCGCCCCCGGCACCGGGGGCGCCCCAGCGTCGTACCGCTCGTCAGAAGAACACCGACCTCCGCTGCACCAGCAGCTTGTAGAGGGTGTGCTGGATTTGTTCCCTCACCTGGTCGGTCAGGTTGAACATCAGCACCGGGTCCTCGGCGGCCTCCGGCGCGTAGCCGTCCGTCGGGATCGGCTCGCCGAACTGGATCGTCCACTTCGTGGGCAGCGGCACCGCGCCCAGCGGCCCGAGCCACGGGAAGGTCGGCGTGAGCGGGAAGTACGGGAAGCCCAGCAGCCGCGCCAGGGTCTTGGAGTTGCCGATCATCGGGTAGATCTCCTCCGCCCCCACGATCGAGCACGGCACGATCGGCACACCCTGCCGCAGGGCCGTGGACACGAAGCCTCCCCGCCCGAACCGCTGGAGCTTGTAGCGCTCGCCGAACGGCTTGCCGATGCCCTTGAAGCCCTCCGGCATCACCCCGACCAGTTCGCCCTGCGCCAGCAGCCGTTCGGCGTCCTCCGCGCAGGCCAGGGTGTGGCCCAGCTTGCGCGCCAGCTCGTTGACCACCGGCAGCACGAACACCAGGTCCGCCGCCAGCAGCCGCAGGTGCCGGTCGGCCGGATGGTGGTCGTGCACGGCGACCTGCATCATCAGCCCGTCCAGCGGCAGCGTCCCGGAGTGGTTGGCGACGATCAGCGCGCCGCCCTCGGCCGGGATGTTCTCCACGCCCTTCACCTCGACCCGGAAGTACTTCTCGTACACCGGCCGCAGCAGGGACATCAGCACCTGGTCGGTCAGCTCGGCGTCGTAGCCGAAGTCGTCGACCTCGTAGTCCCCGGTGAGCCGGCGGCGCAGGAAGGACAGGCCGGCCGCGACACGCCGCTCCAGGCCGCCGTCCGCACCGCCGCCCTCCGCCGCCGGCGGGGCCGCGGGCGACTCGTCCGGCTCGGGGGCGGGGTCCTCGGCGGCGGCCCCCCGTACGGGCAGCGGCTGCACCTCACCCACCGGCCCCTCGCCGCTCACCGGCGCCGACTCCGCCGCACTGCCCCTGCGCCGGCTCCCCGCGCCGCGGCTCCCCCGCGACCGGTCGTCGTCGAACGGAATGACCTTGGCGTCCGCCATCGTTGATGCGCTCCTCAGTTGGCGCTCTGCGTCGGGAGGTGACCGCTGCCCCGCCGGGACAGCTCCGCGATCCGGTCGACGGCCCCCGCGAGGGCCTCGGGCGGCAGCAGCCCGGCACCGCGGCCGCGGGCGAAGTCCGCGAACGCCCCGGCCGTCGAGTACTTCGGCCTGAAGCCCAGCGTCTCGCGCATCTGCGTGGTGTCCACCACCCGACCGTGGGTGAGCAGCCGGATCTGCTCGGGGGAGAAGTCCGTCATCCCCAGCGTACGCACGAGCGAACCCGCCCAGGTGACCGCGGGCAGCAGCAACGGCACCGTGGGACGGCCGAGACGCCGCGAGCACTGGGAGAGCAGCAGCACACCGTCACCGGCGATGTTGAACGTCCCGCTGTTCAGCGTGCCCCGCCGGGCCTCGTGCGAGCAGACCCGCAGCACCTCGATCACGTCGTCCTCGTGGACGAACTGCAACCGCGGGTCGTAGCCGAACACCGTCGGCAGCACCGGCAGCGCGAAGTACGAGGCGAGCGGCGTGTCCGCGGCCGGGCCGAGGATGTTGGCGAACCGCAGCACGGTCACCGACACGTCCGGCCGCCGGCGCGCGAAGCCCCGCACGTACCCCTCGACCTCGACCGCGTCCTTGGCGAAGCCGCCGCTGGGCAGGGACTTGGGCGTGGTGGTCTCGGTGCAGACGGCCGGATCGCGCGGGGCGGACCCGTAGACGTTCGTACTGGACTTCACCACCAGCCGCCGCACCGTCGGCGACTTCTGGCAGGCGCCGAGCAGCTGCATCGTCCCGATGACGTTGGTCTCCTTCACCGACGTGCGGCTGCCGCTGCCCAGCGGCGTCCCCGTCACGTCCAGGTGCACCACCGTGTCCGCCCGCGTCTCGGCGAGCACCCGGCCGATGGCCGACTGCCGGATGTCCGCCTGGACGAACTCCGCGCCGCCCAGATGATGCTCGGGCGCGACGGCGTCCACGCCGATCACCCGCTCCACCTCGGGATCACGCTGGACGCGCCGGACGAACCGGCCGCCCAGCTGGCGGGCCACTCCGGTGACGAGCACGACCTTGCCCAAGATCAGCGCCTTCCTTCCGCCTGCTCCAGCCCTGCCCCAGCCCTGCTCCGGCCAACTTAGCCGGTAGGTGTTGCCCGGTGATGACCGACGGACACGGCAGATGACGAAAACACGACTGCGGCCCCCCACCGGATGCGGTGGAGGGCCACAGGACACGCTGACGGCGCAGCGTCGCTTACTTCTTGTTGCGACGCTGAACGCGCGTGCGCTTCAGCAGCTTGCGGTGCTTCTTCTTCGCCATCCGCTTGCGCCGCTTCTTGATAACAGAGCCCACGACAGTCCTCGCTCACTTCTCATCACTCGGTTGGTGAGCGCCATGGGCCCACACGACCTACGAGGGGTCAGCCTACCGGTCCGAGCGCTGAGGGTGTAATCGAGGGCCGTCAGGCCGTTTCCACCCCCACGTAGCTCTCGCGGAGGTACTCGTGAACCGCTTGCTCCGGGACGCGGAACGACCGTCCCACCCGGATCGCGGGCAGATGACCGCTGTGCACCAACCGGTACACGGTCATCTTGGACACGCGCATCACCGAGGCGACTTCCGCCACGGTAAGGAACTGAACCTCGTTCAGAGGCCTTTCGCCAGCTTCAGCCATGACACACCTGAACCTTCCGCACTCGACGGCCACCGGCTTCCCCTTCCGGTGACTCTTCGTCGCTGCGTGCTCACTCCCCAATGTAGGGGCGGGTGATGCGAATGGGGAAGAGGTGCACCCATCGCTTCCCTACCGTGACAGACACGCCCGATTGAGTACGTAGCGGGTAAGCGGTCGGTAGTACTCGGACCGCACGGCGTCATCAAGTGGAACGGCGACGGACACGGACCCCTCGGCCTGACCGACGAAGAGCGCGGGATCGTCCGTATCGGCCGGCCCGATGGCCTCGAACCCCAGCTGACCTGCTCCGCAGGCCCATCCGTGGTCCCCGATCACCAGCTCGGGCAGCGGCCCGCCGGCCTCCGCCGCGGCTGCCAGCGCGGCCCGGACCGGCAGCGGCGAGTGCGTGTGTGCGCCGGGCTCACCACCGGCGCGCCCGGCGCCGGGCTCCCGCACCAACGCGACTCCGCGGACGTAGTCGAGGTTGTACGTGCGTAGACCGAACCGGGTCGTTATGTCGACACAGAGACCCTGCGCCGGGGTGAGGACAGCACATCCCGCCGCCGACAGCGCCTCGGCCAAGGCGACGTAGAAACCGAGCAGTCGATGCGGATGCCCGGTGCCGAGCAGCACCGGGGCACGACGCCCGGCGACCGCCGCGAGCCGGTCGGCGAAGGCGTCCAGCGCCGCGAGGGTCCGGTCCGGGTCGATCACGTCCTGACCCGAGGTGTCGCGCGGATCGGCCGAAACCCCGCACGTCTCCGCCATCAGTCCCAGCAGCTCCCGCGGCTCCCAGGCCCGCTCCGGATCGATCCCGAGCAGCACCCGGGGGTCCCGCGCGGCGAACAACCGGTAACTCCGCAGACTCACCTCCCGAGAGGTCGCCACCACCCCGGCCAGCCGCACATCAAGAAGATGAGCCCGAAGAGCTCCACGGGTCAGCACACCCCCGATGCTGCCGTGTCGCTCGGCGAGCGGAGCGGGAAACGGAAGAATCTACCCACGGTCGGCGTAGCGCCGTAGCTGCGGGCAATCGTGCCGCTGGGGCGGCACGGGTGGGCGCAGCGGCACCCGGCCAGCGCCGGCCCGCGACCCCACCGCTACGCCAACAACCCCCGCAGCGGAAACACCGCCCGCCGAGCCGCCCGCACCGCCTGGTCCAACCGGTCCGCGGGGTCGTACCCCTCTTCCCACGAGGCGTACGACACCGGCCACCGCCCATCGGTCATCCGCTGCGGCCCCAGCTGCCGCGTCCGCGCGAACACCTCCTGCCGCCACCCCTCCGGAATCACCGTCTCCGGCTCCACCGGCCGCCCCGCCGCGATCCCCACCAGATGCGTCCAGGACCGCGGCACCACCTCCACCACGGCGTATCCACCCCCGCCGAGCGCCACCCACCGCCCCCCGGCGTACTCGTGCGCGAGGTCGTGACAGGCCACCTGCACCGCCCGCTGCGCGTCCAGCGACACCGCCAGATGCGCCAGCGGGTCCTCGAAGTGCGTATCGGCACCGTGCTGCGTCACCAGCACCTGCGGCCGGAACTCCGCCAGGACCTCCGGCACCACCGCGTGGAACGCCCGCAGCCACCCCGCGTCCCCGGTCCCCGCCGGCAGCGCGACGTTCACGGCCGACCCCTCGGCACAGTCCGCCCCCGTCTCCTCCGGCCACCCGGTCTGCGGGAACAGCGTCGCCGGATGCTCGTGCAGTGACACCGTCAGCACCCGCGGGTCCTCCCAGAACGCCGCCTGCACTCCGTCCCCGTGATGCACGTCGACGTCCACGTAAGCGACCCGCTCGGCCCCCAGCTCAAGGAGTCGCGCGATGGCCAGCGCCGCGTCGTTGTACACGCAGAACCCGGACGCCGCGCCCGGCATCGCATGGTGCAGCCCGCCCGCGAAGTTCACCGCGTGCGACGCTTCCCCGCGCCACACCGCCTCCGCCGCCCCCACCGACTGCCCGGCGATCAGCGCGGACACCTCGTGCATCCCCGCGAAGGCCGGATCGTCGATCGTCCCGAGCCCGTACGACCCGTCCGCCGCACCCGGGTCGGCCGACGCCGCCTTCACCGCGTCGATGTAGTCCTCGCGGTGGACCAGCCGCAGCGTCGACTCCCCGGCCGGCCGTGCCGCGACGACCTCCACCTCCCGGTCGAGCCCGAGGGCACCGACCAGACTCCGGGTCAGGGCGAGCCGGACCGGGTCCATCGGATGCTCCGGTCCAAAGTCATAGCCCGTTACTGCCTCGTCCCACATCAGCTGTGCGCGGCCGCTCATGACCGCCACCGTATCGGTCCGGCCGAACCTCGAACGACCGGGCGTACACGACCGTCACCAGCACCAACACCATCGGCACGAGCATCGCCCCGCGATAACTCCAGGCGTCCCCCAGCGCCCCCACCAGCGGCGAACCGACCAGGAACCCGACGTAGTTGAACACGTTGAGCCGCGCGACCGCGGCGTCGGACGCCCCCGGACGACCGTCCTTCTCCGCCGCCAGCCGCCCCGCCGCGGCGAACGTCTGCGGCACCAGCACACACAGTCCAAGACCCAGCAGCGTGAACCCGAGCATCCCCGCCCAGGCCCCCGGCGCCGACGCCACCACGGCGAACCCGCCCGCCGCGACGACCGCCCCGCCCCGCACCACCGCCACGGCGCCGAGCCGCCGCACCCCGAAGTCCCCGACGGCCCGCCCCACCAGCGTGGTCACCATGTAGACGTTGTACGGCACGGTGGCCAGCTGCTCCGAACTCCCCAGCACGTCCTGGAGGTACTTCGCGCTCCAGTTGGAGACGGTCGAGTCCCCGATGTACGCGAACGTCATCACCAGGCACAGCGGCAGCAGCACCTTCAAGCCGACGCCCCCGCCGACTCCGCCGCCCCCGCCCGTACTCCCGCTCTCCGCGCCGGCCCGCTCCCCGTCGACGTACCACCGGCTCCCCACCAGCGCGGCCGGCAACAGCAGCACCACGACCGGCAGATACGACACCCACAGCGCCAGGTCCCAGTGCGCGCCCGCCCACGCCAGCGAGGCTCCCAGAATCCCGCCCAGGCTGTACGCCGCGTGGAACCCGAGCATGATGCTGCGCCCGTACGCCCGTTGCAGGCTCACCCCGAGCATGTTCATCGAGGCGTCCAGCGCGCCCACGGCCAGCCCGAAGACGGCCAGGGCGACGGCCAGCACCGCCACCCGGTCCCCCGCCCCGACGCCGAGCAGCGCCAGCAGCACCACCGGCTGGGACCAGCGCAGCAGCCGGCTCGGCCGCACCCGCCGCACCAGCCGCTCGCTCACCACACTCCCGACCCCGGCCAGGATCGGCACGGCGGCGAGGAAGACGGGCAGCAGCGCGTCGGAGACGCCGTACCGGTCCTGGATGGCCGGGATACGCGTCACCAGCAGCGCGAAGGCGACCCCCTGGGCGAGGAAGCCGAACGCGAGCGAGGCCCTGCCGCGCCGCAGCACATCAGTCATGGCGGCGAGCGTAGGGCCCCGGCTTACCCGTGGGTAGATCCAACCAAAGATGAATTCTTCTCAGCTTCCAGCGACCGACACAGGTCAGGAGTCAGGGGTCAGGCGTCAGCCGCGCAGCAGATCGGCCAGCTCCCCCATGTCCCCGAAGAGCCGAGTGGCCCCGGCGAGCCTGTCGGCGGGCGTCATCGCGGTGAACCCGTACACGTCCATACCGGCCGCGACGGCGGCCCGCACACCGAGCGGACTGTCCTCGACCACGACACACCGCTCCGGCGACACTCCGCTCCGCTCCGCCGCGTGCAGGAACAGATCCGGCGCCGGCTTCCCCCGCCCCACGTCCTGGGAACTGAAGATCCGCTCGTCGTCGAACCACCGGTCCAGTCCGGTCTTCCGATGCCCCACCCGGATCCGCTCATGACTCCCCGACGAGGCCACGCAGTACGCCACCCCGTCCGCGGCCAGCTTCTCCAGCACCCCGACGGCCCCGGGAACGGGCTCCAGCTCCCGCTCGAAGGCGGCGAACACCCGTCCGTGAAACACGTCGTCGAAGTCCACGGGCAGGCGCCGCCCCGTCCGCTCCAGGACGAGGTCGTGCACGCGGTGCATGGCGGCCCCCATGTAGTCCCGCAGCGAGTCCTCATAGGACGTCGGGTGTCCCAGTTCGGTGAGATAGCCGGCGAGCAGCCGATTGGAGATCGGCTCACTGTCGACGAGAACCCCGTCGTTGTCGAAGATCACCAGATCGTAGCGCATACAGAGACCCTAAACGCAGAAAACCCCGCACCGTTTCCGGTGCGGGGTTTCCTCGCAATGATTGTTCGGCGGCGTCCTACTCTCCCACAGGGTCCCCCCTGCAGTAC
>NZ_JBIWJU010000020.1:0-105112 GCF_044765285.1 Streptomyces sp. NPDC102490 | reverse complement strand
GTCGGGTCCTTGTCCAGGTCCAGGACATGCCAGTCACTCGGCCTGTGGCCCACCATCCCCGCAACCCCCGTCAACTCACGCGTCGCATCAGCAACTACCCGTACGCACACGTGAACTTACAAGTCACGGGCACCCAACCGGAAGGCGGTGGGCGACTTCGCCGCTTACGCGGCGCACACTGACAGCGGCGTGCGCCGCCGGGTCTCAGCGCAGTGCCTCCGCCACCTCTTGGGCCGCGTGCATCACGCGTTCGCCGACTCGTTCGGGGACGACGTCGGCCAGCATGACGACGCCGACGCTGCCTTCCACGCCCGTCACGCCGAGCAGGGGTGCGGCCGCGCCGCAGGCGCCGGCCTCCAGTTCGCCATGGGTGAGGGTGTAGCCGGGGGCCTCCGCGGTCTCGCCGGGGGGCTGGGTGGGCCGGCGGGCGGAGAGGATGGCCTTGCCCGCGGCGCCCCGTTCCAGGGGGTGGCGGAAGCCGGCGCGGTAGGCGACGTGGTAGTCGGTCCAGGTTGGCTCCACGACGGCCACGGCCAGGGCTTCCGCGCCGTCCACCAGGGTCAGGTGGGCGGTCGCCCCGATGTCCTCGGCGAGCGCGCGCAGGGCCGGCATCGCCGCCTCGCGGACCAGGGGGTGCACCTGGCGGCCGAGGCCCAGGACGCCGAGGCCGACGCGGGCCCGGCCGCCCAGGTCGCGGCGTACGAGTGCGTGCTGTTCCAGCGTGGCGAGCAACCGGTACACGACGGTCCGGTTGACGCCCAGTTTGTGGGACAGCTCGGTGACGGTCAGCCCGTGGTCCGTATCGGCCAGCAGTTTGAGGACCCGCAGGCCCCGGTCGAGCGTCTGAGAGGTCTCCGCGGTCACGACGCCCACTCCTTAGTGGTGAGGTCGGCGGCCCTCCTCGCGGCTATGCGTCGCCGAGTCCCGTCAGCGACGCGCTTCAGAGGCCGCCGATCGGCTGACGGCCCGGCCTTGTCCCGGGCCCAGTCGCTTCACGGCTGCGCTCCGCGGCGGCGCTGCCACGGGGCGTGTGCGTAGCGGGACAGTAACGACCAGGTCCGCTCAGCGGAAGGCTCCGTCCAGAATCCGGGCGCCAACCGTTATCGACTGCCGGTGTTTGTCCCGGTACGTTCCGCACACGCTTCCGGCGCCGCAGCGCCCCCCGCCTCACTTCATGCGTGTCGCCCACTCCTGCACCTTGGCGATGCGCTGGCGCAGCTGTCCGCCGGTCGCCTCGGCGCTGGGCGGGCCGCCGCACACACGGCGCAGTTCGGTGTGGATCACGCCGTGCGGTTTGCCGCTCTGGTGGACGTAGGCGCCGACCATGGTGTTGAGCTGCTTGCGCAGCTCCATCAGCTCCTTGTGGGAGACCACCGGGCGCCGCTCGGCGGGCAGTTCGAGCAGGTCGGCCTCTTCGTCGGGCTTCTTGCGGCTGTGCGCGATCTGCCGGGCCTGCCGCTTCTGGAGCAGCAACTGCACCTGGTCGGGCTCCAGCAGACCCGGGATGCCGAGGTAGTCCTGCTCCTCCTCGCTGCCCGGGTGGGCCTGCATGCCGAATTCCGCGCCGTTGTACATGACACGGTCGAAGGTGGCCTCGGACTCCAGTGCCTCGAAGGCGAACTGCTCCTGCTCGCCGGTGTCCTCGTCCTGCTCCCGGTTCGCCTCGTCCATCTCCTTCTCGGACTCGGCGTAGGGGTCCTCCTCGCCCTCCTTCTTGGGCTTGTCGAGGACGTGGTCGCGCTCGCGCTCCATCTCGTTGGCGAAGGTGAGCAGGTCGGGCACGGTGGGCAGGAAGACGGACGCGGTCTCCCCGCGCCGACGGGACCGGACGAAGCGGCCGACGGCCTGGGCGAAGAAGAGGGGGGTGGAGATCGTCGTGGCGTAGACGCCGACCGCGAGGCGCGGGACGTCGACGCCCTCGGACACCATGCGGACGGCGACCATCCAGCGGTCGGTGCTCTGGCTGAACGCGTCGATGTTCTTCGAGGCGCCCACGTCGTCGGAGAGCACGACGGTGGCCCGGTCGCCGGTGATCTCCCGGATCAGCTTGGCGTAGGCGCGGGCGGAGTCCTGGTCGGCGGCGATGACGAGCGCCCCGGCGTCCGGGATGGCCTTCCTGACCTCGGTCAGCCGCTGGTCGGCGGCGCGCAGCACGGCCGGCATCCACTCGCCGCGCGGATCGAGCGCGGTGCGCCAGGCCTGGCTGACGGCGTCCTTGGTCATCGGTTCGCCGAGCCGGGCGGCGATCTCGTCGCCGGCCTTGGTGCGCCAGCGCATGTTGCCGCTGTAGCTCATGAAGATGACGGGGCGCACCACGCCGTCGGCGAGCGCGGAGCCGTAGCCGTACGTGTAGTCGGCGGCGGAGCGGCGGATGCCGTCGTTGCCCTCCTCGTACGCGACGAAGGGGATCGGGTTGGTGTCCGAGCGGAAGGGGGTGCCGGTGAGCGCGAGGCGGCGGGTGGCGGGCTCGAACGCCTCCAGGCACGCCTCGCCCCAGGACTTGGAGTCACCGGCGTGGTGGATCTCGTCGAGGATGACGAGGGTCTTGCGCTGCTCGACGCGGTTGCGGTGCAGCATCGGGCGTACGCCGACGCCCGCGTAGGTGATGGCGATGCCCTGGTACTCACGGCTGAGCGGGCCCGCGCTGTACTCGGGGTCGAGCTTGATCCCTATCCGCGCCGCGGCCTCGGCCCACTGCTTCTTCAGGTGCTCGGTCGGCGCGACGACGGTCACCTGCTGCACGACGTGGTGGTGCAGCAGCCAGGACGCCAGCGTCAGCGCGAAGGTCGTCTTTCCGGCGCCGGGGGTGGCGACGGCCAGGAAGTCCCGGGGCTGGTCCTGGAGGTACTTCTCCATCGCGCCCTGCTGCCAGGCCCGCAGCTTGCCGGCGGTGCCCCAGGGGGCACGGCCGGGGAAGGCCGGGGACAGGTGGTGCGAGGTGCTGGAGCTGGCGGTGGTAGTCACGGTCTCCGAAGGGGGTAGAGCGGCTCGGCCACGTATGACAACCGGGCCACCCTACCGGCGGGCCGCCGCGATCACCGCGCGCCCGGGGCCGGGTCACCCCCGGGTGGGACGGACGTCACAGCCGCCCCGCCCGTCCCGTCGGGGCGTGGGCGGCCGGCTCACTTCTCCCGCACCCGCGTCGCGACCCACGCCCCCACCAGCGCCACCGCCGCCATCGGCAGGAACACCGCGGCGAAGGCCACCGGGTGTGAGCCGGTCGCCTCGGTGGCCGCGTGGCTCACCGTGCCGCCGCCGAGGGCCGCGAAGGCCGCGCCGCCGGCCGACAGCAGGACCACGTTGGAGAGGCCGTCGGAGATCTGGAGGGCGGCGGAGTTGTTGCCGGCCTCCTCGGGGGCGGAGAGCTTGAGCAGCAGCACGCTGGTGGAGGAGATCACCAGGCCCATGCCGAAGCAGCCGAAGCCCCAGGCGACGGCGACCGTCCAGGCGGGGACGGCGTCGATCAGCACGCTGGGCGCCGTGGCGACGGCCGCCGCGACCAGGAGCATGCCGAGGGCCATCAGCCGCTCCCGGTGCGGTTCCAGCCGCGGCCGGGACTGGAGCCAGGAACCGGCGGCCCAGGTCGCGCCGCCCGCCGCCAGGGAGAGTCCGGCGAGGGTCGGGCTGAGCCCCCGCTGCGTGACCAGCATCAGCGGGACGAAGGACTCGGCGGCGATGAAGGACCCCGCGGCCACCCCGCGCAGCAGGACCACGGAGGGCAGACCGCGCACCGCCCGGTAGGTGCCGCGCGGCAGCAGCCCGAGGACGGCGGGGACGAGCAGCGCCACGCCCACCGCACCCGGCAGCAGCGACACCCACCGCAGGTCCTGGGCGGCGTACTGGAGCAGGCCCGCGCCCAGCGAGATGGCGAGGGCGAGACGGATGCGGCGCCGGTCGAAGGAGGCCGGCGTGCCCCCTCCCCCCACCGAACCTGCCGCGCGGCTGCGTATCTGCGGCAGCGCGAGGGCGAGCGGGACGACGACCAGCACCGGGATGCCGAGGAACACCCAGCGCCAGCCGAGGTGCTCGGTCACCGCGCCGGAGGCCAGCGGGCCGACGACGGAGGGGACCACCCAGCCCGCCGCGAACGCCGCCATGATCGCGGGCCGCAGCCGCTCCGGGTAGGCCCGCCCCACGACGACGTACAGCGCGACGATCACGAGCCCGCCGCCGAGCCCCTGCACGGCCCGCCCGAGGATGAACAGCCACATCGCGCCTGCGGTCCCGGACAGCACGAGACCGGCCGCGAAGGCGGCGATGCCGGTCGTCAGGGGCGCCAGCGGCCCACGCCGGTCCGACCACTGGCCGGAGAGCACCATCCCGAACAGGCTGGTCGTGAAGTACCCCGAGAACGCGAACGCGTACAGCGACACCCCGTCCAGCTCCCGCGCCGCCACCGGCATCGCCGTGCCGACCGCCGTCGCCTCGAAGGCGATCAGCACGATGACGGAGACGATGCCGACGCTCAGCGCCCGATAGGCACGGCTCAGCACGGTCTCGGCGGGGGCGGCGGTGCCGAGGGAGGGCTCGGCGGGGACGGCGACCTCGGTGTCGCGGGGCTCAGGGACGGTCATGGTCGCCAGAGTAAGGGCCACGGCCCGCTGTGACCCCTGTCCGAAGACGATGCGGACCCGGGACCTTGGTCGTACGACCACCCGCCGTTCATGAACGCGGTATGGCAGTCGTGTTGCGGCCTCCCCGGATTCCTTGAGCCCCTCCCCCGCCCCGGCCTACCGTCGAGTCACGAAGTCGGACACGGCCGTGTGCCCGAGTGGTTGAGGGGCTCGCCTGCAAAGCGAGTTACGCGGGTTCGATCCCCGCCACGGCCTCCAGCAGCGCCGCGCGGCGCAGTGCCCAGAGGGTGAGGGCGAGGGCGGAGACGTCCGGGACCAGGGGGTGGAGGGGGCCGTCGGGGGTCCGCCAGGTGAGGACGGTGCCCGTGGTGCCGTCGACGACCACGTGGGCGCCGTCCGCGAGGCGTCCCAGGCGTACGAGGCGCTCCGCGGCGGCCGGGACCGGGTGGCCGGGGTGCTCCTCGCCGTACTCCGCGAGCGTCGGCAGCGGCAGGTCGTCCGCGTCCAGCCGGAAGGGGTGGGCGTCCTCGGGCAGGCCCGTCTCGCGCAGGAAGCGGCGGGTGGGCTGGTGGGTGAGGGTCCGGGGGAAGTCGATGTCCTCGAAGCGCGTCACCCGGCGACGACCGAACTCCCGGTCCAGGAACCGGGCCGGGAGCTCCTGGGCGGTGCCCGGCTCCGCGCGGTGGCCCACCGCCAGGAGCAGGCAGCCCATCAACGCCGACGTGTTCCACAGCGACGGCCGCTCGCAGCTCGCCTGGGGGCGGCGGGAGGCGCCGCGCGTCCACGACGGGTCCTCCACCGACGTGGCGAGGCGGACCCGGGTCAGCAGCGAGGGCACCGCCGCACGCGCGTGTGCCGCCGGGTCCCGCATGACCGTCGTACCGCCGGTGACCGCGTGCATCGTCTCCCCCGAGAAAGTAGGGCCGTCCGTGCCGACGGCTGCCGTTCGCACTCCTTCGGAGACTACGCGCCACCACTGACAACGCGCCTGCGCACGGACCCCGTTCGCACGGTAGGACGCGCCGCGCCCCGCACCCGTTGCCTCACGCGCGCGAGCGGTTCGGCTGCCGCTCAGTGGCCGGTGGCCACCGCGGCCTGCGGGCGGATCGGGAGGCGGTTGACCGGGCGTCCCGTGGCCGCGCGCACGGCGGAGGCGACGGCCGCCGGGGACGCCACCACCGGTGCCGCGCTGACGGCCTTGGCGCCGAAGGGCGCGACCACGTCACGCTCCTCGACGAGCTTGACGATCCGGATGTCCGGGGCGTCCAGCGCGGTCGGCAGGGCGTAGCCGGTCAGGTCGGGGTGGCGGATCAGACCGCGCGGGGTGCGGAGGTTCTCCGTGAGCGCGATACCGACGCCCTGGGTGACGCCCGCCTCGATCCGGGCGGTCAGCTGGGCCGGGTTCAGGACCCGGCCGACGTCCTGGGCGACGGCCAGCTCCACGACCCGTACCGAGCCGATCTCGATGTCCACGTCCACCACCGCGCGGATCGCGCAGAAGGCCATGCCGACGAACGCATCGCCCTGCCCGGCCTCGTCCAGCGGCTCGGTGGGGTGCGGGCGGCACTGGGCGGTGGCCCACAGCTCCTTGCCGTCCAGCGCCTCACTGACGGTCGTCGACAGCACGCCGTCGTAGGAGGTGATCTTGCCGTCGGCGATCTGGAGCAGCTCGGTCGACATGCCGAACTGGTGCGCCAGCGGCTGGAGGAGCTGGGTGCGGACCATCTTGGCCGCCCGCTCCACCGCACCGCCCGACACCCAGGTGTGCCGGCCCCTACAGCCCGGTCCGGCCGGGGGCTGGTCGGTGTCGACGGGCGCCACCTGCACCTCGTCGACGCCGAGGGTGTCCTGCACGATCTGCCGGGCCAGCGTGGTGAAGCCCTGGCCGGTCTCCACGGCCGCGCACAGCACCGTCGCCACGCCGTCCTGGACCTTCACGGTGGCCGTGGAGACCTCGTCCGCGCCCTCCGCGCCGAGCATGTGCACCATGCCGATGCCGTAGCCCACGCCCCGGCGCACCGCGCCCGGTTCGCCCGCGCCCTCGGGGCCGCCGGGCAGCAGCCACTCCTCCTCGGGCGTGTCCTTGGGCAGCGCGGGCAGCGGGAAGTCGCGGACCGCCTGGAGCAGTTCGGCGACCGGGGCGGGGCACGTGACCGTCTGGCCGGTGGGCAGCACGTCGCCGGTGGCCAGGACGTTGCGCAGCCGCACCTCGGCCGGGTCCAGGCCGAGCTTCTTGGCGACCTTGTCCATCTGCGCCTCGTACGCGGCGCACACCTGCATGGCGCCCTCGCCGCGCACATGGCCGGAGGGCGGGTTGTTGGTGCGTACGGCCCAGCCCTCGATGAAGGCGTTCGGGACGACGTAGGGGCCGCAGGCGAAGGCGACCGCGGCGGCCAGGGCGTCGGAGGAGGTGTCCGCGTAGGCGCCCGCGTCGAGCAGGATCTGCGCCTCGACCTTCACGATCCGGCCCTCGGCGTCCGCGTGGTGGCGGTAGCGCAGCAGGGTGGGGTGGCGGTGGGTGTGCCCGAGGAAGGACTCCTCGCGCGTGGCGGTCAGTTTGACCGGGCAGCCGGTCTTCAGCGCGAGCAGGCCGAGCGGCAGCTGGAAGCCCTGGTCCTCGCGGTCGGCGGTGGCGCCCGGCACCCCGGTGACCACGATCTTCACCTGTTCGGGGGGCAGGCCGTAGCAGGCGGCGGCGATGTCGCGGTCGCCGTGCGGGTCGGTGGAGGCCAGGTACAGCTCCACGCCACCGTCGGGGCGCGGTACGGCCAGACCCGCCTCGGCTCCTATGGGCGCCGGGTCCTGGCGGCCGATGCGGTACAGGCCCTCGACGACGATCTCGCCGGCCGCCTCCGGGTCGCCGTGGCGCAGCGGGATGTGCCGGATCAGGTTGCCGTCGGGGTGCAGCGGCTCGGCCTCGAAGGCCTGTTCCGGGTCGGTGACCGGGTCGAGCATCTCGTACTCGACGATGACGGCGGCGGCGGCCATCCGCGCGGTGTCCGGGTGGTCGGCGGCGACGGCGGCGAGGGGCTCGCCGTGGTGGCGTACGACCTCGGAGGCGAACACGGGGCGGTCGGCGTGGCCGCCGCGGCCGTGCAGCGGGGTGCCGGGCACGTCCTCGTGGGTGACGACCGCCCGTACGCCGGGCATCTCGCGCGCGTGGGTGGTGTCGATGGACACAATGCGCGCGTGCGGGTGCGGTGAGCGCAGTACGGCCGCCCACAGCAGGCCCTCGGCCCACAGGTCGGCGGCGTACGGGAAGGTGCCCTCGGTCTTGGCGCGGGCGTCGGCGGGCGGCAGGGACGCGCCGATGCCGTGCGGGATGGGCTCGGGGACGGGGGTGGCCGCCTCGGCGGTTCCCTCGGCCTCCGCAGTCGCGGCGTCGTTGCTCACGCGTGGCCTCCGTCCCGGCCGTGGGTGCCGTGGTCTCCGTGGTCGCCATAGGGCGGCCGGTCGTGCGGTCCTGCCAAGTCCTGCGCGCCGGGCGGTGGCTGGGACTCGAACGCCGCCGGGTTGACGCCACCCGCGCCGGGGCCCGCCTGGTGCGGGATGCGGGGCTCCTCGGTGTCGGCGCCCGCCTGCGCGTCGGCGTCGGCGTGCGCCTCGCGTTCGGCGACGACCTCCTGGACGGCCTCCAGGACGCCCCGGTAGCCGGAGCAGCGGCACAGGTTGCCGCACAGGGCCTGGCGGGCCTCCAGCTCGGTCGGGGCCGGGTTGCCCTCCAGGAGGTTGTGCACGGTCATCGCCATGCCGGGCACGCAGAAGCCGCACTGCACGGCGCCGCGCCGGGCGAGTGCCCGCTGCACGTCCGACGGCTGTCCGTCGGTGGCCAGGCCCTCGACGGTGCGCACCTCGCTGCCGGCCGCGGTCACGGACGGGACCAGGCAGGAGGCGACGAGCCGTCCGTCGACCTGCACGTTGCAGGCGCCGCACTCGCCCTGTGAGCAGCCGTCCTTGGCGCCCGCGAGACCGAGCCGCTCGCGCAGCACGTACAGCAGCGATTCTCCGATCCAGGCGTCGGTGACGGGCCGGTCGGCGCCGTTGACGCGCAGCACGTAGGAGGCGAGGGGGTGTTCGTCCTGCGGACCGGCGGGGGCCGCTTCCTGGGCGCCGTCGGGGTCGGCCTCGGTGGCACCCGCGTCGGCCCCGTCTCCGTCCGCGCCGGTACGGGCGTCGGCCGCGTCGTCCCCGGGGCCGTGCTCCTGGGTGGGTTCGGGCATGGGCTCCCCACCGGCGGCGGGTTCCCGGCCCTGGCCCGCCAGGGGGCCTTCAGCGACCTCCGGGTGGGACTCCGCCCTCGCCGCCTCGGCGGGGACCGGCGAGGGCCCTGTCGGTCCCTCAGGGGCTTCCTCGGCCCCACGGGGCCCGTCGGTGACCGTCCCGCTTCCGGCGGCGAGCCCGGTCGCCCGTCCGGCGGACGCGTCGTCCGCCGGTACGCCGGGGTCGGCGGCGGCTTCGGTCACGGGCTCGGCGGCGTCGCCGGGCGCGTGGTCGTACGGGCCGTCGGCGGGTCGGGGGCCGTCGGGGCTCGCTGCGGGGCCTGGCTCGTGCGCGGATGCGGACGCGGTGGCGTCCTGCTCGTGCGGAGCGGCAGCGGCGTCGGGCCGGTGCCCGTGCCCACCTGCGGTGGAGCCGTATCCGGGCGCGGACTCGTCCGGCTCGTGCGGTCCGGCGGCGACGTCCGGGCCGTGCCCGTCGACGACGGCGGAGTCGGGCCCGTGGCCCGCGCCGAGGCCGGCGTCCGGCCCGTGCTCGTGCCCGTGTCCAACTGCGGTGGTGTCGTATCCGGGCCCGTGCGCGGACGTGGTCGCGTCCGGCTCGTGCGGTCCGGCGGCGACATCGGGGCCGTGCTCGCCGACGGCGGCGTCGGGCCCGTGCCCGTGCCCCGCTGCGCCGGAGTCGTATCCGTGCCCGCTCGCGGCGGGGCCAGGCCCGTGCGTGCCGGCGGCGGGCCGCTCCTCCTCGGCGGGTCCGGTCGGTGCCGTGGCCTCGCCCCAAGGCTGGGCGGCGGGCCGGTCCGACGGTGCGCCCCGGTCCTCGGCGGGTCCGGTCGGTGCCGTGGCCTCGCCCCAAGGCTGGGCGGACGGTGTGCCCCGGTCCTCCGCGGGCCGGTCCTGTGCCGGGCTCTCGCCCCACGGCTGACCGGGCGGCTGGGTCGCCCAGGGCGCGGGAGCGCCGCCGGGGAGGGTGGCGGGAGCGCCGGTGCCCCACTGCTCGGCCAGGGACGACGTGGTGAACTCGCCCGACTCGTCCGGCAGGTCGCCGTCGGCCACGGGGATGGACCACTGCCCGGTCACGTCCTGGCCCGGCGCGGGCCGGGCCGCCGCGGCGTCCGTGTCGGCCTGCGCGCCGTGCGAGAAGTCCCACTGGCCGGTGGCGCCGGGCGGGTAGGCGAACCGGTCGTCGTGCCCGGGGACGCCCGGCCCGGCGTGCCCGCCGTAGGGCGCCGCCCCGCCGTAGGGGTCCTGCTGGGCCGCGTAGTCGCCGTACCCCTGGTGGGCGGCGGGGTCCTGACCGGCGTCCGGGGTCTGCCACTGGGTGCCGTCCACGGGCGCGGACGGGGCCGACGGCATCGTCCAGGAGCCGGTGGCGGCCGGGTCGGTGCCGGCGGTGGTGGCGGGCGTGACCGTGATCTGGGGCGGCACGTAGCCGTGCCCGGGCGCGGCGAGCGGGCTCTCGGAGGAGGCCAGGAGCGCGTCCACGCCGCCCTCGGGGAGTTTCACGAAGGCGGTGGCGCCGTCGTCGTAGTCGCCCTGCGGCAGCGGGTCCCAGCGGCTGCCGCCGGGGGGTGTGCCCCCCGCGTGCTGATCTCCGTGCGGGTCGCCGTGCTGGTCGTCGGTCACGACAGCGCCCTCCCCAGTGCTCGTCGGGCCAGCGCGGCGACGGTGCGCCGCAGGTGCAGTACGGCAGGCGGGAGCTGCGGCACGGAGCCGTCCTCTTCCGGGGCCGCGTCGGGGATGCAGGCCGCGGCGACGTACTCGCCGAATCCGTGCAGCGCCTCCGGGACGACGGCGCGGCCGTTGTCCCAGTCGATGAGCGAGGCCACCCACTGCTCGGCCTCCAGGGGCCGCAGCGGCATCGGCGCGATGGCGCCCACCGCGCACCGCACCCCGCGCCGGGCGGGGTCGAGGACCAGCGCCACGGAGGCCGTGGCGCGGCCGGGTCCGGTGCGGCCGGTCGCTTTCAGGAAGACCTGCGGCGCGTGCAGCAGCGGCACGCGCACGTAGCCGATGAGTTCTCCCGCGCGGAGCATCTCCATGCCCGCCAGCAGGTGCGAGACCGGCATCTCCCGGCGGGCGCCGTCCGGACCCGCGATGATCAGGGTCGCCTCCAGGGCGGCAAGCACCGGCAGCGCGTCCCCGGTGGGGGCGGCCGAGGCGATGTTGCCGCCCAGGGTGCCGGCGTTGCGGATCTGCGGCGGTCCGGCGGCCCGCGCGGCGGCGGCGAGCGCCGGGATGAGCGCGGCGAAGTCGGGGCGGCCCATGCGGGCGTGGGTGAGGCCCGCGCCGAGCAGCGCGTGCCCGTCCTGGTACTGCCAGCCGCGGATCTCGCTGATCCGGCCGAGGCCCACCAGCGCGGCGGGCCTGAGCTGGCCGGAGTTGACGGCCGCCATCAGGTCGGTGCCGCCCGCGACCGGAACCGCCGCGGGCATCGCGGTGAGCGCCGCCACGGCCTCGTCCAGTGTCGTGGGCAGCGTGACGGCCTGCGCCGCCTGCGGTGCGTGCGTGGTCAAACCGACTGCCCCTTCCCGCTGTCCCACCTGGTCCCGCCCATGTGGCCGTACGGTACGACCTGACAGGGCGGACGTGGCAACTCTGGCACATCTTCGCAGGGCCCGAACGCAGGGGTCCGCTAGGAGGCATTCGCCCGCCTCGTCGGCGAGATGGCCCGTTATCACACGGGATATCCGACGATCGGAGCTACGCGTGATGCGCACGAGTTGCCACTCTTCGGTGACGTTTAGGGGCGTTTCCGTTGCTTGCTCACGTACTCACTTGACCACCCGCTCACTTGACCACCCGCTCACTTGGCCGCCTGCTCACTTGTTCGGCGGCGGCCCGTCCATCGGCCGGCCGAGCACTCCGGGCCGCCGCTGCCAGGGCCGCGGGCCGGTGGGCGGACGGTAGGCGACGCCCAGGGCGTCGAGCCGCCGGTAGTGGGTGGCCATCCGCCGCTCGAAGGCGCCGTAGTCCCGGTCGGCGGGGGCGGGCAGGGCGCTCCAGGCGACCTCGGCGAAGGCGGCGAGCCGCGGGAAGAGCTGGTAGTCCACCCGCTCCTGGTTCTCCGTCACCTCGGTCCACAGGTTCGCCTGGGTGCCGATCACATGTCGGGACTCCTGAGGGGTCAGTTCCGCCGGAACCGGCTCGAACCGGTAGACGTCCTCCAGGGTGCGCACGTAGGCGATCGGCACGGGTTCGTCCTCGCCGCCGTCCTCCCGGAAGTTCAGGTACACCTGCTGCTCGGGGCACATCACGACGTCGTGCCCCGCGCGCGCGGCGGCGATCCCGCCCGCGTAGCCGCGCCAGGAGGACACGGCCGCGCCCTTGGCGAGTCCGCCCTCCAGGATCTCGTCCCAGCCGATGAGCCGGCGTCCGCGTGCGCTGAGCCAGGTGTCGAAGTGCTGGATGAACCAGGACTGGAGTTCGTCCTCGTCGGCGAGGCCGAGTTCGGCGATCCGCGCCTGCGCGGTGGCGGAGGCCCGCCACTGGTCCTTGGGGCATTCGTCGCCGCCGATGTGGACGAACTCCGAGGGGAACAGCCCCAGGATTTCCTCGAACACACCCTCGTAGAAGCGCAGGGTGTTCTCGGAAGGGTTGAGCACGTTCGGGCAGACGCCCCAGGTGTCCCAGACGGACAGGGCGGTGGTGTCGATCACATCGGTGTTGCCCAGTTCCGGATACGCCGCGATGGCGGCCTGCGAGTGCCCGGGTACGTCGATTTCGGGGACGACGGTGATGTGCCGCGCGGCGGCGTAGGCGACGATCTCCCGGATGTCCTCCTGGGTGTAGTAACCGCCGTGGGGTTTGTCCTCCCACAGCGGCGAGGCCCGGTGCCCGAATTTGGTGCGCGACCGCCAGGAACCGGTCTCGGTGAGCTTCGGGTGCCGGATGATCTCGACGCGCCAGCCCTGGTCGTCCGTCAGGTGGAAGTGCAGGACGTTGAGTTTGTGGGCCGCCATCAGGTCCAGGTAGCGCAGGACGCCTTCCTTCGGCGTGAAGTGCCGGGAGACGTCCAGCATCAGTCCGCGCCAGCGGAAGCGGGGCGCGTCCTCGATGCGGCCCAGCGGCAGCCGCCACCGGCGGCCGGGCAGCGGGGCGCGCCGGAAGGCGTCCGGGCCGAGCAGCTGGCGCAGTGTCTGGGCGCCCCAGAACAGGCCGGCCGGACCGCCGCCGGTGAGGTGCGCGCCCTCCGGCGCGACGTCGAGGCGGTAGCCCTCCTCGGCCAGTTCGCCGTCGAGGGACAGCCGGACGAGGCCGCCGCCGCCCGCCCCGGGTGCCAGCGCCAGGCCGGTGGCCGCGCCCAGCGTGGCGCGCAGCCAGCGCTCGGTGTGCTCGGCGCCTTCGCCGGCCACCAGGGCGGTGTCCGGGCCGAGCTCGAAGAAGGCGTCGGAGTCCCGGGCCGCCACTTGACGCGGCTGGGGAATCACGTCGGTCGCGTGCGTCACGTCGGTCACGTTGTCAGTCCTTCACCGCTCCGCCGAGGCCGGAGACGAGTCGTCGTTGTACGAGTACGAAGAAGACCAGCACCGGGATCGTCATCACCGTGGACGCGGCCATGACGCCGCCCCAGTCGGGATCGTCCGGCTTGTAGAAGACCAGCAGCGCCATCGGCAGCGTCGACTGGGAGGTGTCGCTGATGATGAACGACTTGGCGAACAGGAAGTCGTTCCAGGTCGAGATGAAGGAGAAGACGCTGGTGGCCACGAGCCCCGGGAGGACCAGCGGGAAAAGGATCTGCCACAGAAAGCGGCTCCGGCTCGCCCCGTCGATGTAGGCGGCCTCCTCCAGGGCCTCCGGCACCGCTTTCACGAAGCCCCGCAGCATCCAGATCGCGAAGGGCAGCGAGAACGCGATGTGGGGCAGGATCAGCGAACCCAGCGTGTTCAGCTGGCCGAAGTCCCGCATGAGGAAGAACAGCGGGATCGTGAGCGCCTCCACGGGCACCATCTGGGCCACCAGGAACATGATCAGCAGGGTGGTCCGGAAACGGAACCGGAATCGCGTCACCGCGGTCGCCGCGAGGAACGCGATCAGCGCCGAGGCGATCACCACGCACCCCGCCACGATCAGGCTGTTGAGAAAGTAGCGGCCGAATTCCTGCTGCTCGAACACCCGCCGGAAGGAATCCAGCGAGGGGGTCAGCGTCCAGGGCCGGGGCTCGCTCGACTCGATCTCCCCGGCCGGTTTGAAGGCGCTCAGCACCATCCAGTACAGCGGGAAGGCGACGACCACCGCGATCAGCAGCGCGGACACCTCGGCCGCGAGCCGCCACGGACGGCGCACCCGCGCGCGCGGAAGATTCACAGCTCCTCCCCCTGGCGGCGCAGCAGCCGCAGGTAGACCAGCGTCACCGCGAGCAGGATCAGCAGCATGACCACGCCGATCGCGGAGCCGAGGCTGTACTGCGAGGACGCGAAGGCCTTCTGATAGGCGTAGACGTTGAGGACGAGGTTCTGGCCGGCGATGCCGCCGCCGTTGGTCATGACGTAGATCTGGGTGAAGACCTTGAAGTCCCAGATGACCGACTGGATGGTGACGACCACCAGGATCGGCCGGAGCATCGGCGCGAGCACCGAACGCCAGATCCGCCACTGCGAGGCCCCGTCCAGCGCGGCGGCCTCCAGCACCTCGGACGGTACGGCCCGTATCCCGGCGTAGACGGTCACCATGACGAACGGGAAGGAGCACCAGACCACTTCGAGCAGCACGAGCAGGAAGGCGCTGTAGCGCCCGTACGTCCACGAGTGGTCGCCGAGGCCCAGCATCCGGTTGACGGGCCCGAAGTCCGGGTCGAACAGCAGCAGCCAGACCGTGGACCCGGTGACCGCCGGGGTCGCCCACGCGCCCAGTCCCGCCAGCATCAACGCCAGCCGCGGCACGGCCCGCACCCGCGTCAGCAGCACGGCCAGCGCACACCCGACGGCCAGCGTGGACACCACACAGGCGGCGGCGAACACCACGGTGGCGAGCAGCACCCGCCAGAACTCCCCGTCCCCGAACAGCTCGGCGTAGTTCCCGAACCCCTGGAAGGTCGCCGGCTCCCCACCGGACACCTGCGCCTGCGTGTACTCCAGAAAGGAGATCAGCCCAAGCTGATAGACGGGGTAGACCAGCAGCCCACCAAGAACGACGAGAGCGGGCGCGAGATAGATCCAGGGGGTGGCGGAGGAGCGCCCGAAGGGGCGCGGGGAACTGCGCGACAAGCCACGACGCCGCCGCACCCGCGAACGCACCGCACCCCCCGGGCTGGAAGGCGACACACTCATCCGGCGGAGCCAAACGCGTCGTCCATCTTCTTCGCGGCGTCCCCCGCGGCAGCGCCCACCTTCTTCTTGCCGCTGACCACCTCCTGGAACATCGTCGGCAGCACCTGCGAGGAGTCGATCGTCGCCCACGCGGGCGAGGCGGGCACGAACTTCGTGCCCGCGGCGAGCGTGTCGACGAACGGCTTCACGAACGGCTCCTTCGCCGCCACCTGCTGCCGTACGTCCGTGAAGGTCGGCAGGAAGCCCATCGCGTCGAACAGTTCGCCCTGCGCCTTCTTCGACGCGAGCCGCTTCATCAGGTCGACGGCGAGGGTGCGGTGCGAGGTGCTCTTGAGCACGCCTATGTTGTTGCCGCCCGCGAAGGCGGGGGCGATGGAGCCGGACGTGACGCCAGGCAGCGGCACGACCGCGTACGTGCCCTTCACCGAGCCGGCCTCCACGGCCTGGTGGCTGAAGTCGCCGCCGATGGCCATGGCCGCCTTGCCGGAGGCGAAGGCGGTGACGGTGTCGTTGCCGCCCATGCCGGCGCACTTGGCGGCGGGGCAGTTGTCGTCCCCGAAGAGGGACGTGTACGCCTCGATGCCCTTGCGGGCAGCGGCGCTGTCGATGGCGGAGGCGTACGAGCCGCCCTTGCCGGTGGCGAGTTCGCCGCCGTTGGCCCAGATGAACGGCATCGCGCCGTAGGTGTAGGCGCCGCCGACCGCGATGCCGTAGAGGCCGGGCTTCTCGGCGTGCACCTTCTTGGCGGTGGACGCCAGCTCCGCCAGCGACTTGGGAGGTTCGAGACCGAGTTCGTCGAAGACGTCGGTGCGGTAGTAGAGCGCGCGGACGCCGACGAAGTACGGGGCGCCGTAGACCTTTCCGTCCACGGTGACCGACTGGCGGGCGGTGGGGTCGGTGTCCTTGGCCTCGTCCCAGGCCGCGAACTCCTTCGTCACGTCGGCGAGTCCGCCGTCCTTGACGTAGCCGGCGGTGTCGGTGTTGCCGTACTCGATGACGTCGGGGGCGCTCTTCGGGTCGTTGAAGGCGGCCTTGATGCGCTGGGCGCGGGTCTCGACCGGGATGTACTCCACGGTGACCTTCGTGTCCTCGTGCGCCTTCTCGAAGTCGGCGAGGGCCGCGTCGACGGCCTTCTCCTTCGGCTTGTTGTTGACCTCCTGGAACAGCCAGACGCGCAACGTGCCGCGCTTCTCGTCCTTGCCGGAGGAGGAGTTGTCGGACGTCTGGGGTGCGCAGGCGGTCGCGGCGACGACGGCCGCGGCCAGCAGTACGGCCAGGCGGGGGGCGAGCTTCATGGAGTCTTTCCTCCGGGCGTGCGTTGCAACATATGCAATGACGGTTTCGCTCTGCACAACACCCAGGAGCGTAGGGAGACATGAACCTGCCCACAAGAGGTCTGAACCAATTCGTCAACCTCTTTGTCAATCAGTCCCGACGCACGAAGACGCACGAAGGCCCCCGGAGTGCGCGCGGGCACACTCCGGGGGCCTTCGGGACGATCTGAGAGGTCTGTACGGGCAGGGGGCGCTACGTCTCGACGCCTACTTCTTGTCGCCGCCCTTGCCCTCGTCCCCGCCGCCGCTCATGGACTCGTAGATCTCCTTGCACATGGGGCAGACGGGATACTTCTTGGGATCGCGGCCCGGTACCCAGACCTTGCCGCACAGCGCCACGACGGGGGTGCCGTCGAGGGCGCTCGCCATGATCTTGTCCTTCTGGACGTAATGCGCGAAGCGCTCGTGATCGCCGTCGCCGTGGGACGTCTGCGGCGTCGGCTCGACGAGGGTTCCCGTACCTGTCCCGCGCTCGGGCTCGAGAGTGCTCATAACCGCCAAGGGTACTGAAGCTCACACGCTTCAGTTGAGCGAAGGGTCGTCCGGATACGTCGCCACCATCGCCAGGTCGCCCCGCTGCCGGCGCAGCACCTCGCGCCAGAGCCGCTCCGGGAACGGCGAGGAGACGTCGCCGGGCTCGGACTCGACCACGTACCAGGCGCCCTCGGTCAGCTCCTCCTCCAGCTGGCCGGGTCCCCAGCCCGCGTACCCGGCGAAGATCCGCAGGGCGCCCACGGCGGACGCCAGCAGCTCCGGCGGTGCCTCCAGGTCCACCAGGCCGATCGCGCCGTGCACCCGCCGCCAGCCCAGCGGCGCCCGCTCACCGGACTCCCCGCCAGGGACGACGGCGACCCCGAGGGCCGAGTCCAGCGACACCGGGCCGCCCTGGAAGACGACGCCCGGCTCGCCGGCCAGGTCCGCCCAGTCCTCCAGGATGTCGCCCACGTCGACCGGCGTGGGACGGTTGAGGACGACACCGAGGGAACCCTCCTCGTCGTGGTCGAGGAGGAGCACCACCGCACGCTCGAAGTTCGGGTCCGCCAGGGCGGGCGTTGCCACGAGCAGCCGCCCCGTGAGCGAGGACACCTCGGTCATGCCAGACATGATCCCGCATGTTCCCCTCCCGTGGGGAGGCAATCGGGGGCACGGGAGTGAACACGCACCCGCGCACGGCCCTCGATCGTGACCCCCTGTGCGCGCCGGTGAACACCGCGTGTTGTGACAAATCCATGACGTTGCCGGACCGTGCGGAGGCGCCATGAAGGGGGGTACAAGACGATTACCCTTTCCCTTCTGGCCCCTGCCCAACACCACGGAACGCGAGATTCATGACCGTCAACGGCGCTGATGACGTACTGCTTGTCCACGGCGGGACCCCCCTGGAGGGCGAGATCCGGGTCCGCGGTGCGAAGAACCTCGTGCCGAAGGCGATGGTGGCGGCCCTGCTGGGCAGCGCGCCGAGCCGGCTGCGCAACGTGCCGGACATCCGCGACGTGCGGGTCGTACGCGGGCTGCTGCAACTGCACGGGGTGACCGTCCGTCCGGGTGAGGAGCCCGGCGAGCTGATCCTCGACCCCTCCCACGTGGAGAGCGCGAACGTCGCCGACATCGATGCCCACGCGGGTTCGTCCCGCATCCCGATCCTGTTCTGCGGCCCGCTGCTGCACCGCCTCGGGCACGCCTTCATCCCCGGCCTGGGCGGCTGCGACATCGGCGGCCGGCCCATCGACTTCCACTTCGAGGTGCTGCGCCAGTTCGGCGCGAAGATCGAGAAGCGGGCGGACGGCCAGTACCTGGAGGCTCCGCAGCGGCTGCGCGGCACCAAGATCCGGCTGCCGTACCCGTCCGTCGGCGCGACCGAGCAGGTGCTGCTGACGGCGGTGCTCGCCGAGGGCGTCACGGAGCTGTCCAACGCGGCCGTGGAGCCGGAGATCGAGGACCTGATCTGCGTCCTGCAGAAAATGGGCGCGATCATCGCCATGGACACCGACCGCACCATCCGCGTCACCGGCGTGGACGAGCTGGGCGGCTACACCCACCGTGCCCTCTCGGACCGCCTGGAGGCGGCCTCCTGGGCCTCCGCGGCGCTGGCCACCGAGGGCAACGTGTATGTCCGCGGGGCCCAGCAGCGCTCGATGATGACGTTCCTGAACACCTTCCGGAAGGTGGGCGGCGCGTTCGAGATCGACGACGAGGGCATCCGCTTCTGGCACCCGGGCGGCCGGCTGAAGTCCATCGCCCTGGAGACGGACGTGCACCCCGGCTTCCAGACGGACTGGCAGCAGCCCCTGGTGGTCGCCCTGACGCAGGCCACGGGCCTGTCGATCGTCCACGAGACGGTCTACGAGTCCCGGCTGGGCTTCACCTCCGCGCTCAACCAGATGGGTGCCCACATCCAGCTCTACCGCGAGTGCCTCGGCGGCTCCGACTGCCGCTTCGGCCAGCGCAACTTCCTGCACTCGGCCGTGGTCTCAGGACCGACCAAGCTGGAGGGCGCCGACCTGGTCATCCCCGACCTGCGCGGCGGCTTCTCGTACCTGATCGCCGCCCTCGCGGCCCAGGGCACCTCCCGCGTCCACGGCATCGACCTGATCAACCGGGGCTACGAGAACTTCATGGACAAGCTCGTGGAGCTTGGCGCGAAGGTCGAACTGCCCGGCAAGGCACTCGGCTAGCCGCCGACACGAACGCCGATGGGGCGGTCACCCGGACTCGGGTGACCGCCCCATCGGCGTTGAGTCGAGCGCCCCCGAAGGGGCGCGGGGAACTGCGCGACCAGCCACATCCGACCCGCAGCCGCAAAACCGACCGCATCCCGAACGAACGCCCCGCACAGCCCCCGGCACTCCCAGCGGAGCGCCTACTTGCCCTTGGCGGCTTCCTTGAGCTTCGAGCCCGCCGAGACCTTGACGCTGTAGCCGGCCGGGATCTGGATCGGCTCGCCGGTCTGCGGGTTGCGGGCGGTGCGAGCGGCACGGTGGGTGCGCTCGAAGGTCAGGAAGCCGGGGACGGTGACCTTCTCGTCGCCCTTGGAGACGATGTCGCCGACAACCTCGGCGAACGCGGCCAGCACGGCGTCGGCGTCCTTGCGGGTCACCTCGGCGCGGTCGGCCAGCGCGGCCACCAGCTCACTGCGGTTCATGTTGTTACTCCCGTGTTCTTCTTGCCGTTGAGGCGTGCCACGCGGCGGAGCCGCATGTTGGGCACAGCGATGCCGATGCTGCCAGGGCCCTCTGACATTCCCCGGACCCGGGTCGGTCGTCAGACCCTCGCGCCCAGGGAGGCATCCTGCCTCCACCTGCGGCGGTAAAGCCAATCCGGCACCCCCAGGAGTCGTGAGAACACCCTTGGGAGTCACACGCCGAGAGGGCCTGAGCCTTGCGCAACCCTAGAGGGCGATCCGAGGCCCGACATCCCGCGACGCGCCGGAGGGGCGGCCCGCCGTGGTGATCCTCACCACCACGCCACAGGCCGCCTTCCCCGGCCGGGGGAACCTACGCCACCACTCCGGCGGCCTTCGCCGCCTCCCGCACGGCGCCCGCGACGGCACCGGCGACCTTGTCGTTGAAGACGCTGGGGATGATGTAGTTCGGGTTGATCTCGTCCTCGGTCACCACGTCCGCGAGGGCGTGCGCGGCGGCGAGCATCATCTCGGTGTTGACGGTGCGGGACTGGGCGTCCAGCAGGCCGCGGAAGACACCCGGGAAGACCAGCACGTTGTTGATCTGGTTCGGGAAGTCGCTGCGGCCGGTGGCGACGACCGCGGCCGTCTCGCGGGCGATCGCCGGGTCCACCTCGGGGTCCGGGTTCGCGAGCGCGAACACGATCGCGCCGTCGGCCATGGCGGCCACGTCCTGGCCGTCCAGGACGTTGGGGGCGGAGACGCCGATGAAGACGTCGGCGCCGTGCACGGCCTCCTTGAGGGTGCCGGTGAGGCCCTCGGGGTTGGTGTTGTCGGCGATCCAGCGCAGGGCGGACTCGGGCGCGGCGTCCACCAGGTCGGCGCGGCCGGTGTGCACGACGCCGTGGATGTCGGCGACGACGGCGTTCTTGACCCCGGCGGCGAGCAGCAGCTTGAGGATGGCCGTACCGGCCGCGCCAGCGCCGGACATGACGACCCGTACGTTCTCGATGGGCTTGTCCACCACGCGCAGGGCGTTGGTCAGCGCGGCGAGCACCACGATGGCGGTGCCGTGCTGGTCGTCGTGGAAGACGGGGATGTCGAGGGCCTCGCGCAGCCGGGCCTCGATCTCGAAGCAGCGCGGCGCGGAGATGTCCTCCAGGTTGATGCCGGCGAAGCCCGGGGCGATGGCCTTGACGATCTCGACGATCGCGTCGGTGTCCTGGGTGTCCAGGCAGAGCGGCCAGGCGTCGATGCCGGCGAACCGCTTGAACAGGGCCGCCTTGCCCTCCATCACCGGCAGCGCGGCCTTGGGGCCGATATTGCCCAGGCCCAGCACGGCGGAGCCGTCGGTCACGACCGCAACGGAGTTGCGCTTGATGGTCAGGCGGCGGGCGTCCTCGGGGTTCTCGGCGATCGCCATGCAGACGCGCGCCACGCCGGGCGTGTAGACCATGGACAGGTCGTCGCGGTTGCGGATGGGGTGCTTGGACTGCATCTCGATCTTGCCGCCGAGGTGCATGAGGAAGGTACGGTCGGAGACCTTGCCCAGGCTGACGCCCTCGATGCCGCGCAGCTGCTCCACGATCTCGTCGGCGTGCGCGGTCGAGCCGGCCGCGATGGTGACGTCGATCCGGAGCTTGTCGTGGCCGGAGGCCGTGACGTCGAGGCCGGTGACCGAGCCGCCGGCGGACTCCACCGCTGTGGTGAGCTGCGAGACGGCGGTTCCGCCCGCGGGCACCTCCAGTCGGACCGTCATCGAGTAGGAGACGCTGGGCGCCGTTGCCATGGCCGACTTCCTCTGCTTTCACCGTGTAACTGGGTTGTGCCGTCCGATCGTCGCACCTACCACTGGGTACGCGGTAGCCGCCCCGGATTGCGAACTTTTTGTTCACCCCGGTTTCGGAAAACGACTTCCACCATACGAGAAGTAGCCCGTCGGGGGAAGGGGGCACCGCAAGCTGCGGGCGGAACACGCCCGGGTCGTCGAAGGAACCCGCGGGACGGGAATTGTCTTGCGGGGATCGTTTGTTACCTTGGACGTGGCACCGGCTCGATCCAAGCCCCCGGGCCCAACCTTCGTCGCTACGAGCGACCACTTGCCGCGAGGCGAGCATGGCGGGTCGGTGCCACTCAACACGTGAAGATGCGAAGGGCCCGCGCCGTCGGACGGCGCGGGCCCTTCGCATGTCTCCGGGCCGGTCCCCCGGCCCGGCGCTCAGTCGCGCAGCAGGTCCGGCACCCCCGAGGCGTCCGGCTCGTCCCGCTCGCACGAGACGACCGTCAGCTGCTGCGTGGCCCGGGTCAGGGCGACGTACAGCACGCGCAGTCCGGCGGGCGACTCGTCGGCGATCTCGGCCGGGGAGACGACGACCGTGGCGTCGTACTCCAGGCCCTTGGCCTCCAGGCTGCCCAGCGCCACCACGCGGTCGCCGAGCCCGGCCAGCCAGCGCCGGGCCTCCTCGCGCCGGTTCATGGCGACCACGACGCCGACGGTGCCGTCGACGAGGCCGAGCAGCCGGGCCGCCTCCGCGCGGACCGTCTGGGCCAGGGAGTCCCGCACCACCGCGAAGCGCGGTTCCACGCCGGTCGAACGCACGGCCGACGGGCACGGCGAGCCGGGCATGGCCAGGGCGAGGACCTTCGCCGCCAGCTCGGCGATCTCGGCCGGGTTGCGGTAGTTCACGGTCAGCTCGAAGCGGCGGCGCGGGCGGGTGCCCAGGGCCTCGTCACGGGCGGCGGCCGCCTCCTCGGGGTCGGACCAGGAGGACTGGGCCGGGTCGCCGACCACCGTCCAGGTGGCGGTCCGGCCGCGGCGGCCGACCATCCGCCACTGCATGGGGGTCAGGTCCTGGGCCTCGTCGACGATGACGTGGGCGTACTCGGTGCGTTCCTGGGCGAGGCGCTCGGCGCGCTCCCACTGGGTCTCCTCGCGCTGCGGCATCAGCTCCTCCAGGCCGGTGAGCTGGTCCAGCGGGTCCGCCTCGCGCCGCTTGCGGGGGCGGGCCGGGGTGCCGACGATCGCCTGGAGCTCGTCGAGCAGCGCGATGTCGTGCACGGAGTGGCCCTCGCGCCGCAGCGAGCGGGCCACCTTGCGCACCTCGCCCGGGTTGAGCACGCGCCGTGCCCAGCGGCCGAGGCGGCGCTCGTCCGCCATGGCCGCCAGCACGGCGCCCGGGGTCAGCTCGGGCCACCAGGCGTCGAGGAAGGCGATGAAGGAGTCCTCGGAGGTGACGTCCTCGTCGAAGGAGGAGCGCAGCTCGGCGGCCAGCTCGGGGTCGGTGTGCCGGGTACCGGCGCCCGACTTCTCCCACAGGGCGTCCAGGAGCAGCCGGCGGGCGCGGGGGCGCAGCAGGTTGACGGGCGCGGTGCCGCCGAGGACGGTGCGGCGGATGCCGGCCAGCTCCTCGGCCTCCAGTTCGAGGCGGCGGCCGAAGGCGACGACCCTGAGCAGGGTCGGCGAGTCGGCCGGTTCCAGCGCCCCGCGCGCGGCCCTGCGCAGCACCCGGAGCATCCGGGAGGAGCCCTTGGCGCGGGCGGTGGCCGGGGAGTCGTACAGCGTGGCCTCGGCGCCGTCGACCAGGGAGCCGATCGCGCGGATCGCGACCTGGCCCTCCTCGCCGAGCGAGGGCAGCACGCCCTCGGTGTAGGCCACGAGCAGCGGGGTCGGCGAGACGATCAGGATGCCGCCCGCGTACCGGCGCCGGTCCTGGTAGAGCAGGTACGCCGCCCGGTGCAGGGCGACGGCGGTCTTCCCGGTGCCGGGGCCGCCCTCGACGTAGGTCACGGAGGCGGCGGGGGCGCGGATCACCTGGTCCTGCTCGGCCTGGATGGAGGCCACGATGTCCCGCATGGAGTGGGTGCGGGCCTGGCCGAGGGCGGCCATCAGGGCGCCGTCGCCGACGACGGCCAGCTCCTCGCCGTCCAGCCGGGCGGTGATCTCGGGCCGCATGAGGTCGTCCTCGACGCCGAGGACGCGCCGCCCCTTGGAACGGATCACCCGGCGGCGCACGACCCGGCCCGGGTCGACCGGCGTGGACCGGTAGAAGGGGGCGGCGGCGGGCGCCCGCCAGTCGATGACCAGCGGGGCGTAGTCCTCGTCCAGGACGCCGATCCGGCCGATGTGCAGGGTCTCGGCGATGTCGGCGGTGCCGTCGGGTCCGAGGGCGCCCTCGGCGGGCTCCACGGCCGTGTACGCGCCGTCCGGGCCCTTCTTGCCGTCCTTGCCGAGGAGCAGGTCGATGCGGCCGAACAGGAAGTCCTCGAATTCGTTGTTCAGGCGGTTGAGGTGGATACCGGCCCGGAAGACCTGCGCGTCGCGCTCGGCCAGGGCCCCGGGCGTGCCGACGTGGCCGCGCTGGGCGGCGTCGTGCATGAGGAACTCCGCTTCGTGGATCTTCTCCTCGAGGCGTCGGTACACCCGGTCGAGGTGTGCCTGTTCCACGGCGATCTCTCGGTCCCGTACGGAGTCGTGCTCCGAGTCGACCGCCGAATCCTGCTGAGCCTGTGCGGCCACCGGGCCCCCTTCTGACGTGCTGGGCAGCCGTCAAAAATACGCGAAGGGGGCCCGGGAAGCTACGCCGCGCCTGGCGCCGGGGCTACGCGTCGACCTCCACCAGTCGCTTCCCGTCGAAGGTCATGACCTCGAAGTGGGAGATCTGGTTGGGTGCGAAGGCGGCGCCGCCGTGCACGTAGAGCGGCTTCTTGGCCTTCTCGGTGGTGGCGCCCGGTATGCCGTAGCCCCAGTCGGGGACCGTCCAGGAGCTGAGCGTCTCCCGCTCGCCGTTCTTGCCGACGGCGATCAGGGAGCACTTCTGGGGGCCCTTGAGGTTCTTCAGCTCCAGGACCGTCTCGGTGCCCCAGGCCTTCTTCTCCAGCGCCACGGTCGCGCTGACCTGCGTGGCCGGGTCGGTGGCGGTGACCCGGTCCGGCATGGCGGCGAAGGCGGACTCGGCGGGGCTCGCGGCCTGCTGCGACGCCTCGGTCTTGCGGCCGCCTCCGTCGTCGTCGCCACCGCCGCCGCCCGTGGTCGCCACGGCGGCGAACGGGCCGCCGATGATCAGCGCGGCCGCGGTGCCCACCAGGTAGAAGTTGCGGCGGCGCTTGCTCGCGCGGCGTTCGGCGACCTCGTCGACGAGCTTCTCCGAGAGCCGTGGGCTGGGCTTCGCGGTGAGCGCCTCGGCGATCGCGGGCGTACCGGTGCCCGGCAGGTCGGCGAGCGCCGCCATCATCGGCTCCATGCCGGCCAGCTCGTCGAGCTGCTGGGCGCACCACTCGCAGGTGGCGAGGTGGGCCTCGAAGGCCGTCGCCTCGGCGTCGTCGAGAATGCCGAGCGCGTAGGCGCCGACGGTCTCGTGCTCGTTCGGCGCCGGTGAACCCTGCATGGGGGCAGGATTACCCGGATCACCCGGGCCGAATCCCCCGCCGAACCCCTGAACTCCCCCGTACCCGCTCATCACGCCGTCACCCCCCGCTCCTCCAGAGCCAGCTTCATCGAACGCAGGGCGTAGAACACCCGGGAGCGAACGGTGCCGCTGGGTATGCCCAGTGTCTGCGCCGCCTCATTGACGGTACGCCCCTTGAAGTACGTCTCGACGAGGACCTCCCGGTGGGCCGGGGTCAGGTCGTCGAGCGCGTCCGACAGCGTCATCAGCCACAGCGCCTTGTCGATCTCGTCCTCCGCGGGGATGACCTCCAGCGGCGACGGATCGACCTCCTGCGGCCGGGCCTGCCGGCTGCGGTGGCCGTCGATGACGATGCGCCGGGCGACCGTCACCAGCCAGGGGCGTACCGATCCGGTCGCCCGGTTGAGCTGACCGGCGTTCTTCCAGGCACGGATGAGCGTCTCCTGGACGACGTCCTCGGCGCGCTGGCGGTCCCCCGCGACCAGCCGCAGCACGTACGCCAGCAAGGGGCCGGCGTGCTCGCGGTACAGCGCGCGCATCAGCTCCTCGTCGGGCTCCGAGGAGGACTGCGACATGCGATGTCGGGCCCTCGCACCACGTTCACCGGCCACGACGGAATCCTTGCGCACGCCCACCTCCGATGTCCGGGGGTTCCCCCAGTCGGTCGCTCGCCCATCCGGTACGGACGCGAAGTGCGGCGTGTTCAAACCGGGAGGAGAGTTTTCTCGACGGCGGTGTGACGAACGGGACTCCGGGGAATCTACGGGTGCTTATCGGGCGAGGGCGGCACGGCGGCGGTGGCGGGCGACGCGCTCGCGGTTGCCGCAGATCTCGCTGGAGCACCAGCGCCGGCGGCGGCCGCGGGAGGTGTCCACGTAGACGATGGGGCAGTTGTCGCCCGCGCACTGCCTCAGGCTCGCCCGCGCGACCGGGTCGGTGAGCAGGTCCACGGCGTCCCGGGCGAGGGCGCCGAGCAGCGCGGCGCAGCGGGGCGGGCCGGTCAGCTCCCGCACCAGTGCGCCGTCCTCGCCGGGCACCGCGCGGGGTGCGGGGGGTGCGGCGAGGGCGAGTTCGTTGACGCGGGCGAGGGCGAGTGCGTAGGGGCGGGTGCGGGGCACCGGCCGGGTGCGCACCAACCGGGCGGTCTCGCCGCGCAGTTCGCGGAAGCCGGTCAGCCAGGAGGGGTCGGCGTGGGCCAGCGGGGTGCCGGGCGGGACGAGCCCGGAGCCGGTGATCCAGGCGCGCAGCGCGTCCAGGGAGTCGAGGCGTTCCGCGGGGTGGGTGGTGGCGATGAGGTCCAGGCAGATCCGCCCGGTGTCGAAGCGCAGCTCGTACGGGTCGGTGGCCGTACCCAGTGCCATGTTCCTGTCACCGCCTAGGGCTTGCCCGCCGAGGCACGGGCCCGGGAAGGGGAGCAGGGAGACCGCGCGCGGGCCGCCTGCGGTCCGCTCCCCTCTACAGTGCCTGCCCACCCCCGCGCCCGGAACCCCTCGTACCGCTCCCGCGTGGACGCTTGCGCATGCGCCCGCGCGCCCGGGCCATGTCCGGCGCGCCGCGGCGCCCGTTGACTGGACGCATGACAGACATCGACGGGGAACGGCGGTCCCGGACCGCGCGTGGAGTACTGGTCGCGGCCACGGTCGCCGCGGGCCTGATGGCCGGCACCTTCTACGTCTTCGCCTGCGCCGTGATGCCGGCGCTGGCGCGCAGCGAGGACCGGGTGTACGTCGACGTGATGCGCGACATCGACGACGTGATCCAGAACCCGGTGTTCCTGCTGGTCTTCATGGGCGCGCTCGGTCTCGCGGGCGTCGCGGGGTGGCAGTCGCGCCGGACGCCGGGCCGCTGGTGGGTCTGGGCGGGCGCGACGGCGTACGCGCTCGCCTTCCTGGTCACCGTGGCCGGCAACATCCCCCTCAACGACGCCCTGGCCCGACCCGGCGACCCGGCGGCGCTCCGCGAGCGGTTCGAGGACCCGTGGGTGGCCTGGAACGTCGTACGCGCCGTGCTGTCGACGCTGGCGACGGCATGCCTGGCCTGGGGATCGGCGGTCCGCGGCCGTCCGACACGGCGGCCCACGCCGCCCCGCTGAAACACCCGGCAGATCCTGAGCACACTCCACTGGACCGGCCGCGCCGTCTGGGGTCAGTCGGTCGTGTACTTGGCGTCCGTGGCCGGGTCCAGGGCGAGGCGGTAGCCGCGTTTCACCACCGTCTGGATCAGCTTCGGGGTGCCGAGGGACGTGCGCAGGCGGGCCATGGCCGTCTCGACGGCGTGTTCGTCGCGGCCGGTGCCCGGCAGGGCGCGCAGCAGCTCCGCGCGGGGCACGACCCAGCCGGGCCGCTTGGCGAGCGTGCGCAGCAGGGACATGCCGGCGGGCGGCACGGCCCGCAGCTCCCCGTCGACGAGCACCGCGTGCCCGCGGATCTCCAGCCGGTGCCCGGCGACCGGCAGGGCGCGGGCGCGGGCCGGCAGCTGCTGGCACAGCAACTGGACGAGCGGCCCGAGCCGGAAGCGCTCGGGCTGGCTCGTGTCGACGCCGTGCGCCTGGAGCGGCACCGCGGTGACCGGGCCGACGCAGGCGGGCAGCACGTCGTGGCCGAACGCGGCGAGCAGCTCCGGCAGCAGGCCCCGCTCCTCGGCCCGGCCCAGCAGGGAGACCGCGGCGGGCGCGCTGGTGAAGGTCACGGCGTCCACGCCCCGCGACACGGCGGCGTCCAGCAGCCGGTCCACCGGACCGAGGTCCTCCGGCGGCAGCCACCGGTACACGGGCACGCCCACCACCTCGGCGCCGCCCTCCCGCAGCGCCTCCACGAACCCCGGCAGCGGCTCACCGTGCAGCTGTACGGCGATCCGGCGGCCCTCCACGCCCTGCTCCAGGAGCCGGTCCAGGACCTCGGCCATGGATTCCGAGGCCGGTGACCACCGCTCGGTCAGTCCCGCGGCCCGCACCGCGCCCTTGACCTTGGGCCCGCGCGCCAGCAGCTCCACGGTGCGCAGCCGCTCCAGCAGCGTCTCGCCGAGCCCCCAGCCGTCGGCGGCCTCGACCCAGCCCCGGAACCCGATGGCGGTGGTGGCGACGACGACGTCCGGCACCTGGTCGACGATGCGTTTGGTCGCGGCCATCAGCTCGCCGTCGTCGGCCAGCGGCACGATCCGCAGCGCCGGCGCGTGCAGGACGGTGGCACCGCGCCGCTGGAGCAGCGCGCCCAGTTCGTCGGCCCGGCGGGCGGCGGTCACGCCCACGGTGAACCCGGCCAGCGGGCCGTGGTCGGGTCGCTGCGGTTCGTCGCCCACGCCGCCCACCTCGCTTACGTCGTCCATCGCTCGCCGCGCTCCGATCCGTTCACATCCACGTGCACAGTCACGTGGCGACCGAGCCTGTCAACCGTGCGTGACGGGCTCGGTTCACCCGCATGTCACCAGTGTTACGTCACACCTCGGCACGGCTGAGCCCGGCCTCGGCCCGTTCCGCGGCGGCCGGTTCGGCCGGGCGGGCCGGCTCTGCCGCGTCGGTGAGCGCCGGCGCGGCCGGTCGGCGAAGGTATACCGCCCACGTGACGACGAGACACACGGCGTAGAAGGCGAGGAAGGCGAGGAAGGCGCCGGTGCCCGTGCCGAAGGAGAGGAAGGACTGCCGGAAGGCGAGGTTGATGGCGACGCCGCCGAGCGCGCCCACCGCGCCGATCAGCCCCATGGAGGCCCCGGAGAGCCGCCGCCCGTAGGCCACCGCGGCCTCGCCCCGCAGCCCCTTGGCCAGCGCCTTGTTCTGGAAGATCCCGGGGATCATCTTGAACGTCGAGCCGTTGCCCAGCCCGCTGAGCACGAACAGCACCACGAACACGGCCACGAACAGCCCCAGCGACTTCGCCATGCCGGCCGCGACGAGCAGGGCGGTGGCGGCGGCCATGGCGACGAAGTTCCACAGGGTGATCCGCGCGCCGCCGTACCGGTCGGCGAGCCTGCCGCCCACCGGACGGATCAGGGAGCCGAGCAGCGGTCCGATGAAGGTCAGGTACGCCGCCTGGAGCGGGGTCCGCCCGAACTGGCTCTGGAGCACCTGCCCGAAGGCGAAGCTGTAGCCGATGAACGAGCCGAACGTGCCGATGTACAGCACGGACATGATCCAGGTGTGGGTGTCCCGCGCCGCGTCCTTGGCGGCCCCGGTGTCGTTCTTCACGGAGGCGAGGTTGTCCATGAAGCACGCGGCGAGGACGGCGGCCACCAGGATCAGCGGGATGTAGATGCCGAGCAGCACCCGCGGCCCGCCGCTCGCACCGATGACGGCGAGCGCGGCCAGCTGGATGACGGGCACGCCGATGTTGCCGCCCCCGGCGTTGAGACCGAGCGCCCAGCCCTTCTTCCTGAGCGGGAAGAAGGCGTTGATGTTGGTCATGGAGGAGGCGAAGTTGCCGCCGCCGATCCCGGCCAGCATCCCGACCAGGAGGAACGTCGAGAAGGACGTCCCCGGTTCCATGACGGCGAAGGCCGCGACGGTCGGCACGAGCAGCAGCCCGGCGGAGACGATCGTCCAGTTCCGTCCGCCGAAGACGGCGACGGCGAAGGTGTACGGCACCCGCACGACGGCCCCGACCAGCGTCACCACGGACGTCAGCAGGAACTTGTCGGCCGGTGTCAGCCCGTACTCCGGGCCCATGAAGAGCACCAGCACGGACCACATCGTCCAGACGGAGAACCCGATGTGCTCGGAGAGGACGGAGAAGAACAGGTTCCGCCGGGCGGTCCGCTCCCCCGTCTCTTTCCAGAAGGTCTCGTCCTCGGGATCCCAGTACTCGATCCAGCGGCCGCCAGGGACTGTCATCACGCCTCCACGGTGCTCCACAGCTCGGTTGCACCGACGCTAGGCAGGCCGCGTTTCGGGCCGGTGGGGCTGTGGATGACCGGAAGGGAACGTTGCTCTCACCCGGCGCCGGTGCGGGGTGAGAGATCGCGCGCTCAGCCCTGCGGGGGCCGGGGCTGCCAGTGCGGGTTCTGCTGCGGGTAGGACTGCGGCGGGTAGGGCTGCTGGACCTGCGGCGGCGCGTACGGCTGCTGGCCGTACGGCTGCGGGGGCTGCTGCGGCGGGTAGGGCTGCTGGGCCGGCTGGGGCGCGTAGGACTGGTGGGCCTGCTGGGCCGGCTGGGGCGCGTACGGCTGCGGGGCCTGCGGCGGCACGCCGTACGGCTGCTGCTGCGGCGGCTGGGGAGCGTACGGGCCGGGGGCCGGCTGCCCGTAGCCGCCGGGTGCCGTGCCGCCGAACGGGTTCCCGTGCCCCGGCAGCTGCCCGCCGGGCGGCAGGTACCGCACCCGCCCCGTCTCGTCGGTGATCGGCACGAACCCGGCGGCCCCCAGCCGGGCCGCGAACTTGGCGTTGCGCTTGCGGGTGACGAGGAAGCCGAGGCCCAGGGCCGCCATGAGGACCAGCCAGATGATCCCGGAGATCAGGAAGTCGTCGGACGAACCGCCCTCGCGGAAGGCGATGACCACACACGCGACGGTGCCGCCGAGCGCGCCGTAGCCCATGTTCTTCTGGGCGTTCTTGCCGGTGAGGTCGAAGTTGATCCGCGCCTTGAGCAGTTCGAAGGCGTCCGGCACGAGCGGCGGCAGCGACACGCCGTCACCGGCGTTCGGGTACTGCGCCCAGGTCTGCGCGGCCCGGGTGCGGGCCTGCGGGCTGGGGTCGGGGACCAGCAGCATGGTGAGCGCGGCGTTGTTCCCGCCGCTCTGGCGCACGTCGGCGTACTCGTACCCGAACTGCTGGGCGACGAAGGCGAGCTTGGCGAGCTTCTTCACGGACGACATCCGGCTGGTGAGCTGGACCGCCTCCCCGCTCGCCATCAACCGCAGCATCTTCTGTGTCTGCCGCTTGCTCATCCCGCTGCTCCCCCTGACCGGCTCACGCCACCCTGTTCACTTCCGCAACCGGGGCAGTCTCGCACGGAGGGCCGACAGCCGTCAGCCCCGGTGCCGGTCAGCCCCGGTGCGCGTGCGCGGCGCGGGTCCTGGGCGGCTTCGGTGCCGGGCGCTTGCCGCCGTCCGGCCACAGCCGGGGCGTGCGCTTGGCGGCCACGTCCTCCATCCAGCCGAACCAGACGATGCAGCTCCCGATGAGCAGCCAGGTGATGACCAGGACCGGCCAGGGGCTGTCCAGCAGCCAGGGGACGTGCTCGCCCAGGACGTCGAAGCCCCACAGCCGGTCCCACAGCGTGGCCGCGACGAGGATGCAGACGTTGTGCCACAGGTAGATCGTCACCGCCCGGGAGTTGAGCAGGGTGATCAGCCGGTCCCAGCGGCGCAGCCGGCGCGGCCACTCGGTCCACGACGGGCTGACGTGCAGGAGCAGCAGCACCGTCGCGAAGGACCAGACGGCCTGCGCCAAGGGGATGGAGTCCAGGTCGTACCCGGTCCTGAAGCCCTCCCGGAAGGCGAACCAGAGGCCCAGCGCGGCGATCACCGGGGCGACCGAGGGCACGACGTAGCGCGGCAGCCGTTTCAGGACGCCTTGCTGGTGGGCCATGCCGAGCACCCAGCAGGCGCCGAAGGTGCTGAAGTCGGTCAGCTCGGACGGGAGGCGCTCGCCCGGCAGTTCGAGGTAGTCGAACTGGAAGGCGGCCGACAGCACGAGCGGCGCCAGGATCGTCAGCCACGGCCGGACGCGCAGCGCGCGCAGCAGGACCGGGGAGAGCAGCACGTACCAGAGGTAGGCGCGGATGTACCAGAGCGGCCCGGCGAGTTCCGCGGCCCAGTCCTCGCCCAGGACGCCGTGGATGCCCGGCAGACTCTCGGCGAACGGCGGATCGCTCAACGGCAGGACCCAGTAGAGGAGGTGGAACCACCACCAGCCCGGGTGCTCGTCCTCGCTCGGTCCCCAGCCCTGGAGCAGCATGCCGGTCACGCACACCGCGCCCAGCAGCCACAGCGGGGGCAGCAGGCGGCGCATGCGGCCGCGGACGACCTGGACGGCCGGCCGCTTGAGGCTGCGGGCCATCAGGTTGCCCGCGAGGGCGAACATCACGCCCATGGACGGGAACACCACCGGCAGCCAGGCCCAGCCCATCAGGTGGTACAGGACCACGCGGAAGAGGGCCACCGCCCGCAGCAGGTCGAAGTACCGGTCGCGCACGGGCGCGCGCCGGGCCTGCTTCTGCTCGGACAGCACCGGTACGGCGGTGCCCGCGCCGACGGGCGGGTGGAGGGGTGGTGCGGTCATGTGCGGGGCGCTCCGGGTCGGGACGGGCACGGCGGGTGCGGGGGCCGGCCGCGTCGGGTCGTACGGCGGGGTGGTCATCCGACCGGCCTCCCGTCCATGGCGCGGGACCGCCGCTGGGACGGGATGCCGTCGGCGCCGGGCGGCGGCGCGGACACCCCGCCGCTGCGCCGCAGCTTCTGCCAGCGCAGCCGGCCGCCGGTGAGCGCCGTGATCCAGGACTGGAGCAGCACCACGTACATGATCTGGCGGTACACGATCTGCTGGAGGGGCAGCGAGATGAGCGGGGTCAGCTTCTCCCCGTCGAGCCGGAAGGCGTACGCCGCGCACACCGCCTGGATGGCCAGGACGCCGAGCCAGGCCACGATCGTCTTGTCGGTCGGGCCGAAGACGAGGCCGTAGAGCAGGAAGACGTCGATCAGCGGGGCCAGCAGCGGGGCCACGACCATGAACAGCGAGACGAAGGGCAGGCCGACGCGGCCGAAGCGGCCGGAGGGGCCCTTCTCGATCACCGCGCGGCGGTGCTTCCAGATCGCCTGCATGGTGCCGTACGACCAGCGGTAGCGCTGGGACCACAGCTGGCCGACGGATTCCGGGGCCTCGGTCCAGGCGCGGGCGTTCTCGGCGTAGACGACCCGCCAGCCGGCGCGGTGCAGCGCCATGGTGACGTCGGTGTCCTCGGCGAGCGTGTCGTCGCTCATGCCGCCGATGGGCTCCAGGGCGGAGCGGCGGAAGGCGCCGACCGCGCCGGGGATGGTCGGCATGCAGCCGAGGACGTCGTACATCCGGCGGTCCAGGTTGAAGCCCATCACGTACTCGATGTGCTGCCAGGCGCCGATGAGGCTGTCCTTGTTGCCGACCTTCGCGTTGCCCGCCACGGCGCCCACCTTCGGGTCGCCGAAGGGCTGGACGAGTTCGCGGACGGTGGAGGGTTCGAAGACGGTGTCGCCGTCCATCATCACGACGATGTCGTGACGGGCGTTGGCCAGGCCCCGGTTGAGCGCGGCCGGCTTGCCCGCGTTGAGCTGCCGGATCACCCGGACGCCGGGCAGGCCGAGGCCCTCCACGATGCGGGCCGTGCCGTCGCTGGAGCCGTCGTCGATGACGATGACCTCGATCGGGTGGTCGCCGGCCACCAGCGAACGCACCGTGTTCTCGATGCACTTGGCCTCGTTGTACGCCGGGACCAGCACCGTGACCGGTTCGGTGACCGCCGGTCCCCAGCGGAAGCGCCGGCGCCGGACCCGGCGGGCGTGGACGCCGGAGAGCAGCAGCATCAGGCCGAAGCGTCCGATGACCAGCGTGCCGATGAGCGCCAGGCCCACCACCAGGACGTCGGTGAGCCGCTCCGAGGCCTGGACCAGGAAGACCCACGCCTTGCCCTTCCACAGTTCGGCGCCGGTCACCGGGGTCATGGCGCTGGGCGCGTCCAGGGCCTCGGTGAGGTTGTCGAACGTGTAGCCCTTCTTCTTCAGGTCGGGCAGGAACCTGTCCAGGGCCTGCACGGTCTGGTGGCGGTCGCCGCCGGAGTCGTGCATCAGGACGATGGCGCCCTTGCCGCCGTGCGGAGTGGCGCGGCGGATGATCTCGTCGACGCCGGGCTTCTTCCAGTCCTCGCTGTCGGTGTTGTTGACGACGGTGATGTAACCGCGGCTGCCGATGTACTCGGTGACCGGCCAGGACTTGTCGTCCATGGCGTCGGCGAAGGAGGAGTAGGGCGGGCGGAACAGCGAGGTGCGCACCCCGGCCGCGCCGGTGAGCGCCAGCTGGTTCTGCGACAGCTCCCAGTCGATGCGCTTCTCGGACTGGAAGGAGAGGTCGGGGTGGTTGAAGGTGTGCAGGCCCACCTCGTGGCCCTCGTCGACCATGCGCTCGACGAGGTCGGGATAGCGGGAGGCCATGGTGCCGGTGACGAAGAAGACCGCGTGCGCGTCGTGCTTCTTCAGCACGTCCAGCACGCGCGGCGTCCAGGTCGGGTCCGGACCGTCGTCGAAGGTGAGGACGAGCCGGTGGTCGGGCACGCTCAGGCTCTCGGTGCGGCCGCCGCGCACGTCGATGACCGGGCCGCCCTCGAGGATCTTCTCGGGTACGCCGGTGGTGCCGGCGGGCGGCTGGACGCGGTGGTCGGCGAGGATCTCGCTGTGCACGTATCCGCGCAGCATGAGCATCGCCGCCAGGGCGACCAGGACGAGCAGTGGGAGCAGCAGACGCAAGGGCACACGACGGCGGGAGCCCTCACGGGGGCGGCGTGCGGCCCCGTGACGGCGGGTGCGGGATGCCATCAGAGGGTGTTCTCCGGGGACAGGGAAGGGGACGTGGAGGTGTCGGCGGGACCGGCGAGCACGACGGGTGCGCCGGCCCGGCCCGCGAGGGCGTCCGGGGCGCTCGCGCCGTGGGCGTCGGTGCCGCCCGCCCCCGGATCGGTGCCCAGGGTGCCGCCGGTGGGACCGGACGGGTCGGCGGAGGTGCCGCCGCCGCCCGTCGGGGCCGACGGGTCCGTGGTGTCGGCGGGCGGGGCCTGGGTCGACTGCGTGGGGTTCGTGCCGCTCGCGCCGCCACCGCCGGGATTCCGGTCGGTCGCGGGCACCGAGGTCTCGGTGCCGGTGCTCGTACCGGACTGCCGCGCGGAGCCGCCCGTCACGCCGGACGTACCGGACGCGGGTGCCTCGGCGCCCGGTTCGGCCGCCGGGCCGGCGCCGGCCGAGGGCGTGGCCTGCGGGTCCGCGGCGCCGGTGCCGGAGGGCGGCCCCGACCGGGAGGGCAGCGGGGTGGTGTCGACCTGACCGGCCGGCGCTCCCTCCTGCTGGCCCGGTACGGGCATCCAGGGCGCGTCGGAGTCGCCGGAGAGCAGCGTGGAGACGATGACGACGGCGTAGACCGCGCAGGCGACGCCGATCAGGATGCCGAGGCGGCGGTACAGGCGGCTGCGGCGGCCGGACGCGTCGACGAAGACGGGCCCGTCGGAGGGCTCGGGGCCCCTCCTGCGGTGTCCGCGGTCGGCCCGCAGCAGCACGCCGTCCCCGAGGTGGACGGCGTCGAGCTGGACGGTGACCTCGTGCGGATCGTGGGTGTGCCCGGCGGCGGCGCCCGCGTCGCCGTCCGTGTCCGGCAACTCCTGCCAGGGGTCGCGGAGTACGGCGGTGGCGGGTCCGGGCGGGGGCACGGGCGAGGGCGCCGGTGCGGGGACGGCACGGGTGGGAGCGACCGGGGCGGCGGGACCGGGCGTCGGGAGGACGTCCGTCCGGTCGGGGTCCGGGAAGGGGCCGGGGCCGTGGGCATGGCCAGTGCCGTGGGCGTGGGCATGGCCGGGGACGGCGCCGTGACCGGGGGCGTGGCCGTGACCGGTCCCGGGTGTCGGGGCGGCGTAGCCGGGGTTCGGCCCGGCCGGGCCGGATATGCCCCAGGTTATCCGCCCCTGGGCCAGCGGGTCCGGGCCCCGCCCGTGGGCAGCGGGGCCGCCTCTTCGGGAGCCCAGGACGTCGGTGCGGTCGGCGCCGGAACTCCCGCGGCCACGCGGGGTCTCACCGGAATCGCCGAACCACCCCGAACCCGACGCGGTCACCGGGGGGTTCCCGGCCGGGGGGAAGGAGCGGGCCGGAGGCAGCAGTTCGGTGGCGTCCGCATCTCGTCTCGCCTCCGGGAGATCACGACCCCCGGACTCGACCTCGGGCCACTCCGGTTGGGCGTCTTTTTGCCAATGATTCACGCGCGCGCACTTCCCCCCACGGAACACTTCCGGGTGCGCATACGACTCCGAGCACTCGTCGGCCGAAACGGCCCCCACCAGGTTCGAGCGCCCCCTGTATCACACCGTGCTCAGGCAAAGAATGTAGCGCACGCGGAGGATGTGTGGTGGCCGAGTGTCACTTGTGGACGGACATCACAGCGGCGTCGACGGCCGGAAACCATCCATCGTCGGGGACCTCCAACCAACCCTTTTCGGTCGCTACCTGCGACGCCGCCCGGCGCAGCGCGTCGAGCCCGGGATGCGCCAGTCCCTTCCGCCACACGAGCGAGACCGGCGACAGCGGCACGGGGTCCACGAGGGGGCGCACCACGGTCGAGGCCATGGCCGGAAAACTCTCCACGGCGAGGATCGGATTGCGCGTCTTGTCCATGATGCGCCGGAACTCCTCCTCGCCGACCGCCAGCGGCGCGGGGGGCGCCATGTGGATGCCGCGCCCCTCGAACAGACGGTGCGCGAGGTCGGTCCACTCCGGCGTGCGCGGGTTGCCGACCCCGGCGTACACGGTCTCTCCGGCGAGCGCGGAGAGCGGCACCTCCGCCCGCCGGGCCAGCGGATGGCCCTCGGGCAGGACGACCGCCATGGGTTCCAGGCGCACCGGCTGGTGACCGAGTCCGGCGCGCAGGGCGGCGGGCAGTCCCGCGAACCGGCCGAAGGAGGCGTCGAGGCGGCCCGCGACCAGTTCACCGGCTGCGTGGGTCAGTCCGCTCTCGTAACGCGCCATCAGCTCCTGCTCCGGAACGAGCGCGCGGGCCCGTTCCAGGACCAGGCGACCGGTGGCCAGGCCCGGGGAGTTGAGGTCGACCAGCAGCGGGCGGGCCTGTCCGAAGGCGGCCAGCAGGTCGTCCTGCGCCTGGAGGACCCGGCGGGCGTACGGCAGCAGCCGCTCGCCGTCGGCCGTCGGCGTCACCTGCCGGGTGGTCCGGACGAACAGCTCGGCGCCCAATTCCCGCTCCAGGCGCCGCACATCCCTGCTGAGCGCCTGCTGGGCGACGTAGAGACGGGCGGCGGCCCGGGTGAAGTGCAGCTCCTCGGCCACGGCGACGAAGGCGCGCAGCAGGCGCGGGTCCAGGTGGGCGGGTGCGGGCATCCGGCGAACTTACAACGCCGGTGCGTCAATGACCACGGAGTAGGTGTTGGACCCCCTGACCGCCTCCGGGCGACGGTGGACGCATGCCGCGACCGACTCCCGCACCCCCGTCCCGTCCCGCTCGGCCCGCCCTCTTCCTGGCCGTCACCGCCGACACCCTGGTCGCGGCCGACTTCCGCCCCCGCACCGGACGCCGGCCGCCCGGCCCGTACCGGCGCCTCCTGGCCACGCCCGGCGCACGCGCGTTCACGATCGGGAACCTCATCGCCCGGCTGCCCATGGGCATGTTCAGCGTCAGCGCCGTGGTGATGATCGCCGGCACCCGTGGTTCCTACGCCCTCGCCGGTGCCGTCACCGCGACCGGGCTGGCGGCGACGGCGCTGGTCGCCCCGTGGACCGCGCGGCTCGTGGACCGGTACGGCCAGGCGAGAGCGGCCCTGCCCGCCACCCTGTGCGCCGCGCTGGGCTCCCTCGCGCTGCTGCTGTGCGTGCGCTACGGGGCGCCCGCCTGGACCCTGTTCGCCGCGTACGCCGCGACCGCGACGACGCCCAACACCGGCGGCATGGCCCGCGCCCGCTGGGCCCATCTGCTGAAGGGGGACGCCGACGCGCTGCACACCGCGAACTCCTTCGAACAGGCCGCGGACGAACTGTGCTTCATGCTCGGGCCGGTTCTCGCGGCGTTCCTGTGCACCGCGCTGTTCCCGGAGGCGGGCACGCTCGTGGGCGTGGTGCTGCTGGTGACCGGCATGCTGCTGTTCACCGCCCGGCGTTCGACCGAGCCCCCGGCCCGCCCGCGCCCGACGGCGAAGGCGCCCTTGCGGTCCCCGGGCATCCCGTCGCTGCTGGTGGTGTGCCTGGCGATGGGCGGGGTGTTCGGCGCCCTGGAAGTCGCCACCATCGCCTTCGCGGACGCACAGGGCCACCGCGCGGCGGCCGGAGTCGTCCTCGCCCTCCAGGCGGCCGGTTCCTGCGCGGCGGGTCTGCTCTACGGCGCGGTCAGGCCCGCCGGACCGGCCGGGCACCGCCTGCCGTGGTGCGTGGCCGCGATGACCGCCCTGCTGACGCTGCCGCTCCTCGCGGCCTCCCTCGGCGGCTCACTGCCGCTGCTGGCGCTCGCGCTGCTGGCCGGCGGGATGGCGACGGCCCCGACGATGGTGACCACGATGACGTTGGTCCAGCACCGCACCCCGGAGGACCGCCTGAACGAGGGCATGACCCTCGCGGTGACCGGCCTGCTCGGCGGCATCGCCTGCGGCAGCGCGGCGGGCGGCTGGACGGTGGAGCACCTCTCCCCCACCGCGGCCTACGGCCTACCGCTCACGGCAGCCGCGACGGCCCTCCTCCTGACCCTGCCGCCGACCCGGAGAGCACTGTGAACGCAGGAACCCCCCGGGTCCCCGACACGTGGCCGGTGACCCAGGGGGTTCCCTGGGAATGTGGAGATGGCGGGAATCGAACCCGCGTCCAACGGTGCGGAATCAGGGCTTCTCCGTGTGCAGTCCGCTTCGATTTTCTCAGCCCCGGAGATCACGCGGACAAGTCTCCGACGGGCTCAGTCACTGTGTGGTTTCCCTCTTCACCCCGTGACCGGGATCAAGGTTTAGTCCCCTAGCTGATGCCAGGATCCGGGTCGGGAACAGCCCCGGGCTGACACTCCCTTAGTAGGAGGCTCGCTTCGCTACCTGAGATCAGGCAGCGAGGGCGAAGGCCTGCTGGGAGGAATCGCGCTTGGTGTTGGCGATTATTTTTTTCGGCCTGTGGTTTACGAGATCATGGCCGCTTCCTCGACACGCTTCCCCTGCTTCGACAGCCGCTGTCGAAACCGATCATCCCCATGTTGATTTTTCAATCTCTCGCACCCGACCTGGGGTGCGAGCACCATCGTACGTGACCAACGCACGCACGTGCCAGCCTATTCCCCGCGGCTCAGGCCCGCTGCTTGCGCCGGATCGCCGAGATCGTCCGCTCCGCCTCGCGGCGGTCCTGCTTCTCCCGGAGGGTCTGCCGCTTGTCGTACTCCTTCTTGCCCCGCGCCAGCGCGATCTCGACCTTGGCCCGCCCGTCCTTGAAGTAGAGCGCCAGCGGCACGATCGTGTGACCGCTCTCCTGGGACTTCGACTCCAGCTTGTCGATCTCCACGCGGTGCAGCAGCAGCTTCCGCTTGCGGCGGGCGCTGTGGTTGGTCCAGGTGCCCTGGCTGTACTCCGGCACGTGCACGTTGTGCAGCCACGCTTCGTGACCGTCCAGCTGCACGAAGCCGTCGGCCAGCGAGGCCCGCCCCTGGCGCAGCGACTTCACCTCGGTACCGGACAGCACGAGGCCGGCCTCGTAGGTGTCGAGGATCTGGTAGTCGTGCCGCGCCTTCTTGTTCTGCGCGATCAGCTTGCGCCCTTTTTCCTTAGCCATAGTGCGGTCCATTTTGGCACTACGGAGGGGCCGGGCGGAAAGCGATTACGCGGTGGGCCCGAGCCCGCTCATCACCGTACGGGCCCGCGCGAGGGCGGCCGGGTCCGCCGGGTCGACCTCCAGGTCGGGCGTGATGCCCGTGCCGTCGACGCCGCGCCCGGAGGGGGTGCGGTAGTGCCCGACGGTCAGCTCGGCCACCGAACCCCCGGGCAGCCGGCTCGGCATCTGCACCGAGCCCTTGCCGAAGGTGCGGGAGCCCAGGACGACCGCCCGGCCGCGGTCCTGGAGGGCCCCGGTGAGCAGCTCGGCCGCGCTCATCGTGCCGCCGTCGACGAGCGCGACCAGGGGCCTGGCGGTGTCGCCGCCGGTCTCGGCGTGCAGGGCCCGCTGGTCGCCGTCGACGTCGTACGTGGCGACCAGGCCGCCGTCGAGGAAGGCGGAGGCGGCGGTGACGGCCTCGGTGACCAGGCCGCCGGAGTTGCCGCGCAGGTCGAGGACGACCCCGGCGCCGGACGGCACCCGTGCCACGGCCTCGCGCACCTGCTCGCCGACGCCCTTGGTGAAGGAGGCGACCTTGACGACGGTGAGGCCGTCGGTGAGCGTGCGGACGGTCACGGGGTCCGTGGACAGCCGGGCGCGGCGCACGGTCTCGGTCCACGCGCGCGTGCCGCGCTCCAGGCCCAGCCGGACGGCGGTGCCGGCGGGCTCCGGCTCGGCGTCGCCGCGCAGCAGGGAGACGACCTCGGTGACGGGCCGCCCGGCGACCCGCTCGCCGTCGACGCTGCGCAGCCGGTCGCCCTCGCGGATACCGGCGTCGGCGGCGGGTGAGCCGGAGCGCACCCGGGTCACCTGGATGCGGCCGTCGCGCTCGCGGCGGGCGGAGAGCCCGACGCCGGTGTACCGGCCGTCGAGGGCGTCCTCCAACTCCTCGTACTCGCCCTCGGAGTAGACGGCGCCCCAGCGGTCCCCGCTGCGGCTGACCGCGCGTTCGGCGGCCTCCTCGGGGGACTTGCCGTCGGCCATGGCCTCGGCCGCCGCGCGGGCCACGTCGTCGTGGCGGGCCTGCTGACCGACGGGGGCGGCCGAACGGGCCGTGCCGGGCTCGGACTTCCGGTCCGGACCGGGGAGCGAGCCGGTGGCCGCGCCCGCGACGAGCACGCTCGCGAACACCAAGGTCAGGGCGGCCCCGTGGCGCGCGCGACGGGGCTGACAGAACAGGTCACGACCTGACATGCCGGTGAGTCTAGGACAACGCGTAAGGGCCGCACGGTCCCTTGACCGCGCGGCCCCCTTGGTATGCGTCACACCTTCAGGTACTTGCGCAACGCGAAGAACGCCGCCAACGCGGGCATCAGCAGGCTCGTGGCCAGGATGAGCGGCAGCTTCGTCAGGACGGCGTCCCAGCCGATGAAGTTGATCAGGTTCAGCTTCTCGGACAGGGCGAGTCCGTGATCGATGATGAAGTACCTGGCGATCACGAGGAAGCCGCAGGCGACACCACCGCCGATCAGACCGGCGACCGCCGCCTCCATGATGAACGGCGCCTGGATGTAGAAGCCGGACGCGCCCACGAGGCGCATGATGCCGGTCTCGCGGCGCCGGCTGAACGCCGAGACGCGCACGGTGTTGACGATCAGCATCAGGGCGACCACCAGCATGAGGGCCATCACCGCGCGGGCGGCCCAGTTCATGCCGTTGAGGAGGCCGAAGAGGTTGTCCAGGATGCCCTTCTGGTCCTGCACGGACTGCACGCCGTCCCGCCCGTCGAAGGCGGTCGCGATGACCTGGTACTTCTCCGGGTCCTTCAGCTTGATCCGGTACGACTCCTGCATCTGGTCCGGCGTGAGGGAGCTGGCCAGCGGCGAGTCGCCGAACTGCTCCTTGTAGTGCTTGTACGCCTCGTCCTGTGACTCGTAGGTCACCTTCTCGACGACGGCCATCTCGTCGAGGTCGGACATGATCTGCTTCTTCTGGTCCTCGGTCACCGCGCCCTTGGCGCAGTTGGGGTCGGACTCGGCGTCGCTCTTGTTGCAGAGGAACACCGAGACGTTGACCTTGTCGTACCAGTAGCCCTTCATGTTGTTGACCTGGTCGCTCATCAGCAGCGAACCGCCGAACAGGGCCAGGGACAGGGCGACCGAGACGATGACCGCGAAGGTCATCGTCAGATTGCGGCGAAGACCGACCCCGATCTCCGAGACTACGAACTGGGCGCGCATGGCGTCTCGTTAAGCCTTTCGTTCCTCGTCGTCTGTGGCTCGTCAGTGCTGGTAGCCGTAGACACCGCGTGCCTGGTCCCGGACGAGGCGGCCCTTCTCCAGCTCGATGACGCGCTTGCGCATCTGGTCCACGATGTTCTGGTCGTGCGTGGCCATCACCACGGTGGTGCCCGTCCGGTTGATCCGGTCGAGCAGCTTCATGATGCCGACCGAGGTCTGCGGGTCGAGGTTGCCCGTGGGCTCGTCGGCGATCAGCAGCTTGGGCCGGTTGACGAAGGCGCGCGCGATGGCGACGCGCTGCTGCTCACCGCCGGACAGCTCGCCGGGCCTGCGGTCCTCCTTGCCGCCGAGTCCGACGAGGTCGAGGACCTGCGGCACGGACTTGCGGATCTCGCCGCGGGACTTGCCGATGACCTCCTGGGCGAAGGCGACGTTCTCGCCGACCGTCTTGTTCGGCAGCAGGCGGAAGTCCTGGAACACCGTCCCCAGCTGGCGCCGCATCTGCGGCACCTTCCAGTTGGACAGGCGGGCGAGGTCCTTGCCGAGGACGTGCACCTGTCCGTGGCTGCACCGCTCCTCGCGGAGGATCAGCCGCAGGAAGGTGGACTTTCCGGAGCCGGAGGACCCCACGAGGAAGACGAACTCGCCCTTCTCGACCTCCAGGGAGACGTCCCTGAGGGCTGGGTGGCTCTGTTTGGGGTAGACCTTGGAGACGTTGTCGAATCGGATCACGGATGCACCACGGGTCGCCGGGGGTAGATGAGCGTGACCTTACGCGAACCGGGGAGCCGACCGCAGTCACCGGTCGGGGTTGCGTATCAGTTGTGTGTTTTGTCCCCACGGGAGGGCGCGCGGGGCCCCTCGGAACCTGGCACAGTGGAGGGGGAACGTTCGTGTCGTCGCGGGCGTTGTTCCGAACGGAGCCGGTGGCAAGGAGGGCGAGCGCATGACGTACGACCGGTTGGTGTGCGCGAACTGCGCGGCGCCCGTGAGTGAGGGCAGGTGCCCGGTGTGCCGGGCCAACCGCGAGCGGTTGCAGCAGGAGAGCAACTTCTTCGCGGGGCTGAATCCGATGACGCTGATCGCGCTGCTGGCGGTGCTGGTCGCGGCGGTGGTCCTGCTGACGCACCAGACCGTCTGAGGCGCCGGGAGCGGCCCTGAGGGCCGCACGCACAGGCGCACACAGAGGACAGGGAAGGGGCCCGGAGCGGTGACGCTCCGGGCCCCTTCGTCTGCGTGCGCGCTGCGTACGCCGACCGCTACCGTCAGGCAGCGGCGCCGCCGCGGCCGCTCATCAGGCGCGGCAGGAAGCGGAAGCCGATGCCTCCGGCGATCATCGTCGCGGCGCCGACCAGCAGGAACGTGGTCTCCGCGGCGCCGGTCTCGGCGAGCTCCTCACCGCTGCCCTGGGCGGCGGTGTCGGCGGAGGCCGGGGCCTCCTCGCCGGTGTCGGTCAGCGCGGAGGAACCCTCCTCCTGAGCGACGTTGTCGTTGCCGCCGCCGTCGGGGGTGGTGTTGTCGCCGCCGCCGGTGCCACCGGAGTTTCCGCCGTTGCCACCGTTGCCGCCGTTGCCGCCACCGTTGTCGCCGCTTCCGCCGCCGTTGCCGGAACCGCCGTTGTTGCCGTTGCCGCCGTTGTTGCCGGCACCGCCGTCGTCGCCGTTGCCGCCGTTGTTGCCGGCGCCACCGTTGTCGCCGTTGCCGCCGTTGTTACCGGCACCGCCGTCGTCACCGTTGCCGCCGTTGTTACCGGCACCGCCGTCGTCACCGTTGCCGCCGTTGTTACCGGCACCGCCGTCGTCACCGTTGCCGCCGTTGTTACCGGCACCGCCGTCGTCACCGTTGCCGCCGTTGTTGCCAGCGCCACCGTCGTCACCGTTGCCGCCGTTGTTACCGGCGCCACCGTCGTCACCGTTGCCACCGTTCTCGTTGCCGCCCGTCTCGCACGCGGGGTCGACGACGATGTCGCAGGGATCGCCGTCGCCCTCGCCACCCTGGACGCTCAGGTTGAGACCGTCCTCGGAGCTGGCGCTGACGCCGATGTCGAGCGCCGAAGCGGCACCCGCGGCGGTCAGGGAGGCACCGGCCGCGATCACGGCGCCGGCCGCTATGCGCGCGACACGGATGCGCGTCTTCTTCGTCATGTAGTTGCTACCCCCAGTAGCCGATTCAGTCGGTGAGGCCGCACTCGGGGGCCGTGATCGACGGGGGTGGCTGCGTGTGTGCTCAAGTCCCCCGGTTCACATGCGCCCCAGAAATACGCATGCCGAGCCTCACCATTCCTAATGTTCAAAGCAACGTCAAGGCCATTGCGTACGCGATGTCCAGGTACGGGACGTATGCCGGACACAATGGGTGTGAGTGTGATGCAAAACCCAGACATCATCGGCGAACAGGCGGCAGACAAAAGGCAACCGCCGCCGGAACGGCGGCAGTTGCCTTGTCGACAAAGCGGCGACTGCGCTTCGCGTTACTTCTCCCGCTGCTTGCGCCAGCGAATACCGGCCTCCAGGAAACCGTCGATCTCGCCGTTGAACACGGCCTCGGGATTGCCCACTTCGTGCTCCGTGCGCAGGTCCTTGACCATCTGGTACGGGTGCAGCACGTAGGAACGCATCTGGTTGCCCCAGGAGTTGCCCCCGTCGCCCTTGAGGGCGTCCATCTTGGCCTGCTCCTCCTGGCGGCGCCGCTCCAGGAGCTTGGCCTGGAGGACGTTCATGGCGGTGGCCTTGTTCTGGATCTGGGAGCGCTCGTTCTGGCAGGAGACGACGATGCCGGTGGGGATGTGGGTGAGGCGCACCGCCGAGTCGGTGGTGTTCACGCCCTGGCCGCCGGGGCCGGAGGACCGGTACACGTCCACCCGCAGCTCGGACTCGTCGATCTCGATGTGGTCGGTCTGCTCGACCACGGGGAGGATCTCGACGCCCGCGAAGGAGGTCTGGCGGCGCCCCTGGTTGTCGAAGGGCGAGATGCGCACCAGCCGGTGCGTGCCCTGCTCGACGGAGAGGGTCCCGTAGGCGTACGGCACCTGCACGGCGAAGGTGGTCGACTTGATGCCGGCCTCTTCCGCGTACGACGTCTCGTAGACCTCGGTCTTGTAGCCGTGCTGCTCGGCCCAGCGCAGGTACATGCGCTGGAGCTTCTCGGCGAAGTCGGCGGCGTCCACGCCACCCGCCTCGGCGCGGATGTTGACGAGCGCCTCACGCGCGTCGTACTCGCCCGAGAGCAGGGTGCGGACCTCCATCTCGTCCAGCGCCTTCTTCACGGCCGTGAGCTCGGACTCGGCCTCCGCGCGGGTGTCGGGGTCGTCCTCCTCCTCGGCCATCTCGAAGAGGACGGCGAGATCGTCGATCCGACCGCGCAGCGCCTCGGCCTTCCGCACCTCGGCCTGGAGGTGGGAGAGCTTGCTGGTGATCTTCTGCGCCGCGTCCGGGTCGTCCCACAGGGAGGGCGCGGCCGCCTGCTCCTCGAGCACGGCGATGTCTGCCCTCAGCTTGTCGAGGTCCAGGACGGCCTCGATCGACTCCATGGTCGAGGAGAGGGACTTCAGCTCTTCGGATACATCGACGACTGCCACGCGTCCAGCGTAACGGCTCCGGCCGGCGGTCCACGCCCGGCGGGTGCGGGCACGGGCGCCGGGGGCGGTCCGGCCTCAGGGAGCGGCCGGTGCCGAGTTCCGCGTGTCCTGGGGCCCGGCGCCGTCCTCGTCACCGCCCGTGACCAGCCACGTACCGACGCCGATCGCCGCCACCAGGGCGAGCGCGCCGGCGCCCACCGCGATCCGGCGCCGCCGCGCGGTGGCGCGGTTGCGGGCCGAGCCGGGGCGCGGGGCGCCCGCGGCGCGCGGGGCCCGGGCGGTGCCGCGGGCACCGCCGGCCAGCTCGTCCGGGGCGGGGACGCGCATCGACGTGTGGGTGTCGCGGTTGGAGTCGGCCGGCTTGGCCCCCGGCACCAGGGGCACCGCTCCCCGGCGCCGTACCGGCTCGGCGGCGGACGCGGGGGCGGCCGGGGACGCCGGGGACGCGTCGGAGTCGTCCTCCTGCTGCTCGGCGTCGGGCTCGTCCACGTCCAGCGGGGCCATTCCGGCGAGCATCGGCAGCAGCTCGCGCAGCCGGGCGCTCAGCTCGGAGGCGCGCAGCCGGGAGGCCGGGGCCTTGGCGAGGCACTGGACGAGGAGCTGCCACAGCTCGTCGGGGATGCCGGGGAGCGGGACGACGGTCTCGGTCACATGGCGGCGCAGCACGGCGCCGGGGTGGCCGCCGCCGAACGGCGTGAAGCCGGCCAGCAGCTCGTAGAGCACCGTGGCCAGCGCGTAGATGTCGACCGCCGCGCGCGGGGGCAGGCCCTCGACGATCTCCGGGGCCAGGTAGTCGGGCGTGCCGATGATCTTCGTGGCGCGGGTGCGGCGCGGGGTGTCGATGAGCTTGGCCACCCCGAAGTCCGTCAGCAGCGCCGGGTGCGCGCCGCCGGGGCCGAGCGGGCCCTGCATGTCGAGCAGCACGTTCTCGGGCTTGACGTCGCGGTGCACGATCCCGGCGGCGTGCGCGGCGGCCAGTCCGTCGGCGACGTCGGCGACGACGGCGACCGCGGCCTCGGGCGCCAGGCGCCGCTCCCGGTCGAGGCGGGTGCGCAGGTCGGTGCCCCGGACCAGGTCCATGACCAGCGCGAGATCGTTGCCGTCGACGACGAGGTCGCGCACGGAGACGACGTGCGGGTGCTCCAGGCCGAGCAGGGCGGTGCGCTCCTGCACGAAGCGGGAGACGAGTTCCTGGTCGGACGCCAGGTCCTCGCGCAGCAGCTTGATCGCGACGGGTCCGTCGGGACCCTCGCCCAGCCACACCGTGCCGGCGCTGCCCCGTCCGAGGATCTGGTGGGCGGTGTACCGGCTGCCGATCTTCCGTGCCAAGACTGCTCCTACCGACGCGTGTTGCGCCTAAAAGTACGCGTCCGAGGAGCCGGCCTTCACCGTGGAGGCGGAAATCACCCTCCGGATGTCGACAAGTCTCCAGACTCAGCCTCCGCTGGAGCCGCCCAGGTCCCCGATCCAGTCGGTCACGGTGGTGACCCAGTCGGTGAGCTGGTCCCAGTAGCCCTTGCCGGTGCCGATCCAGTCCTGGAGCGGGCTCAGCTCCCACACGAGCCAGCCGGCCACGAACAGGATGACCAGCGTGAACAGGCAGCCCTTGAGGCAGCCGAGGCCCGGGATGCGCATCGGGTTGGCGCTGCGCTGGCGCGGCGGCCTGGGCTCGCGCCGAGGCGGCTGCGGCTCGGGCGTGGGCGGCGGGGCGTACCGCTGCGGCTGGGGGCGCTGCGGCTGCTGGGGCTGGGGCTGCGGGGTGGCGTAGCGCTGCGGCTGTTGCTGCTGCTGCGGGTAGCCGTAGCCGGGCTGCTGGGGCGGCGGGGCCTGGCGCGGCTGCTGCGGCTGGCGGGAGACCTGCCGCTGGGGGCGGCGGCGCAGCGGGTCCTGGTTCGGGTCGAGGTACTGGACCTGTGTCTGCTCGTTGCGGTCGCGGGCGGCGCGCAGCTGGTTCTGCCAGGGGTGCGGGTCCTCGGGTCCGCCCTGTCCCGGGGCGCCGGGCTGCCCCGGCGGCACCGGCGGCATGACGGCGGTCGGGTCGGGAGCCCCGGTGCTCGGCAGGACGGCGGTGGGGTCGGCGGCGCCCGCCGGGCCCGAGGTGTGCGGCAGGACGCTGGTCGCGCCGTTCGGGTCGTAGGCGGCGCCGGGGGCGTCCGGGACCGGTGCGGGCGCCGGGTCGGGGGCCAGGAGCGCGCCCACGTTCTCGGCGGCGCCGATCTGCGCGCTGTTGGCGTGCACGCCGATGCCCTCGGCGACGACGCGCAGGCCGCGGGCGAGGTTCTCGGCGCTCGGGCGGTCGTCGGGGTTCTTGCGCAGGCAGCGCTCGATGACCGTCCACAGCGGGTCGGGGACGGTGGAGGGGCGGCGCGGTTCGGCGCTCAGGTGCTGGTGCAGCACCTCGAGGGCGGAGCCTCCGCCGAACGGGGGGCGGCCGGTGACCAGCTCGTACAGCAGGATGCCGGCGCCGTAGACGTCGACGGCGGAGGTCTGCGGGCGGCCCTCGGCGGACTCCGGCGCGACGTACGCGGGCGTGCCGACGAACTCGTGGGTGCGGGTGAGGCCGGGCGAGTCGGCGAGGCGGGCGATGCCGAAGTCGGTGAGCATCGGGTGCATCTCGCCGCCGGTCTGCCTCAGCAGGACGTTGGCCGGCTTCAGGTCGCGGTGGACGACGCCGTCGGCGTGGCTGGCGGCGAGCGCGTCGGCGATCTGCGCGGTGAGCAGGGCGGCGGCAACCGGGGTGAGCGGCCCGTTTTCGCGCAGGTAGCGGTGCAGGTCGGGGCCGTCGATGAGGTCCATGACGAGGGCCAGCAGCTCGCCCTCGACGACCAGGTCGCGGACCCGGACGATGTTGGGGTGGGTGAGCCGGAGCAGGACGGAGCGCTCGCGCAGGAAGCGCATCACGATGTCGGCGTCGCTCGCGAGCTCTTCCTTGAGGACCTTGATCGCGACGGTCTCGCCGGGCTGCCCGGCCACGGCCGCCTCGGCGCCCGCGGTCTCGCGCTGGCGGGCACGCCAGACCGTGCCCGTGGCGCCGCGGCCGAGGGGCTCCTCGAGGAGGTACTTGCTGCCTACCGGCCGCACGTCATGCGCTCCTAGTTGCTTGCTGGCTGTTCGGACCCACTGTTCCAGAACGGGTCGGTCCCGGTCGGACCCAACTGTAGTGCCGCCCCCCGGGCCATGTTCGAAGGAAAGACGCTCGACCCGGTCCCGTGGTTGCCGCTGCCCGTACGTGACCGATCTCAAGCGGGCGGCATTCGATCATCCGCGGGGCACCTGGCAGGCATTTTTGGGGGCAGAGCCGACCAATCAAGATCATTTGAAGGCGGGGGGCGGGCGCGTTGTCAGTGGCAGGTGCGAGGATGCGTGCAGTACTGGCCGACGTGCTCGTGTGACGGTGGGGGAAGTCCGCGGTGGGGGACCGTGGTGACGGCTTCTGTCCCGGCGTGCGGGCGCCCGCGCGAAGGGACCGCTTACGGCGATGCAGATCCGGCTGACCGTCGTAGACCCGCTGGGCCCGCATGCTCCGGCCGCTCCGTCCGCTTCGGCGGGGGACCGCGCCGCGCGGTGTGACGTGCTCGTCACCGCTCCGGCCGGCACCGCCCTGGCCGCGGTCGCCTCCGCGCTGGCCGCCGCGCTCCCCGGCGAGGGCCCGGGCTCCGGCCAGGTGGTGCTGTACGCCGGTGCGCAGCGCCTCGACGCCCAGCGCAGCACCCTGGGCGAGCCCCCGCTGATCGACGGTGCCGTGCTCTTCCTGGGCGCCCCGGGCGAGCCCGACCCGCACACCGAGCCGGCCGACGTCCCCGCCCAGCTCCACGTGGTCGCGGGCCCCGACGCGGGCGGCGTCCATCTGCTGCACGGCGGCCAGATCCGGCTCGGCCGCTCCGCCGACGCCGATGTGGCGCTCGACGACCCGGACGTCTCCCGGATGCACTGCGCCGTGACCGTCGGTCCCGACGCCCGCGTCTCGGTCGCCGACCTCGGCTCCACCAACGGCACCACCCTGGACGGCGCCCGCGTGGCCGACCGCCCGGTCCGCTTCGCGCCGGGCGCGCTGCTGCGGATCGGCGAGTCGGCCCTGCGGCTGATGCCGGTGCCGTCGGCCGCGGAGGCGCGGGTGGAGACGACGCCGGACGGGGAGGGCCACGTACGGCTGTCCGGGCCCCGGACGCCCCCGCCGGGCGACGGGGACGGCGACACGGTGGCCCACGCGCGCGTGGCGGACGGGGCCGAGGGCCAGGTGCGCGCCGCGGAGGGCCGCTCCCGCGCGCCGGGCCCGGTCCACGGCCCCGCGGACCGGCCGTCCGGATCGATCGCACCGGACGGACCGGACGGACCGGACGGACCGGCGGGCTTCGCCGGGGTGACCGGTGCGGGCGGTGGAGGCGGACACCGGACCGCCGCGGCGGACGGGACCGCGCCGGACACCGCGCCCCACGCCACCGGGCCGGACGGCACGCCCCGGCCCCACGGCCGCACCCACCACGCGTACGGCACCTCGGGGTACAGGGCGGGCCGGGTGCCCGTCGAGCCGCCGCAGGTCCCCGGCCAGGGCGGCGCGCCCCGCATCGAGAGCCACGGCACCGGCCCCGCGGCGGGCCTGCCCCGCCGGTCCCCCGCCGGTGGCGAGACCCACGGCGGCGCGCGGGGCGCGGGCACGTACGCGACCGGCGGTCCCGGCGCGGACGGCCACGGCGGCGCGTCCCCGCGGACACCCGGCCGGGACGCGTACGGCGAGGGCCCTGCCACGCCGGGCGCGGCCCGTATGGACGCGGCCGACGCGGGCATCCCACGCGGCAGCGGGCCGGACGCGACCGTCCCGGGCACAGCCGACGCGGGCGCCGCCCGCGCGGGCACGTCCGGCGCCGCCGTTTCCCGTACCGGCGCGACCGGTGCGGCGGCCCGCCGTACCGCCACCGCGCCCGGCCGGGACGAGGGCGTCGGCCCGGACCCCCGCACCGGCCGTGACGACGCTCCGGGCGCCCGCTCCGGACGCAAGGGGACTCCCCTGCGCGGTACCGACGTGCCGCAGGAGGTGCGCAGGCGCGGTGGGATAGGAGCGTGGGCGCGGCGGCTGACCAGCGGGCGCGGAACTGCTCAGGAGGCCACCGAGCCCGGCACGTACGCGCCCGACGAGGCGGGGCCGGGACCGGCGCCGGCGGCCCCGTCCGGCGCCTCGCACGCCCAGGAGACCTGGCCGGACCCCGCGTCGCTGCTGCTGACGGCGCTGGGACCGGGGCCGCGGCTGTGGGAGCGCGGCCCGGGCCACCCGGAGGCGCTGACCGTGCGGCTCGGTACGGCCGACCGGGTGGTGCCGGGCGGCAACGCCCCGCTGCCCGCCGTGCCGGTGACCGCCGACCTGCGCGAGGTCGGCGCGCTCGGCCTCGCGGGCCCGCGGGAGCGGCTCGCCGGGCTGGCCCGTTCGGTGCTGGCGCAGCTCGCCGCGCTGCACTCCGCCGACACCCTGGAGATCGTCCTGATCAGCGCGGACCGTTCCCGGCCGCTGGCCGAGCGGACGGCCGAGTGGTCCTGGCTGGGCTGGCTGCCGCAGGTGCGCCCGGGGCACGGCCAGGACTGCCGCCTGCTGCTCGCCCACGACCGCGAACAGGCCACGGCCCGCGCCGCCGAACTCCTGCGCCGCCTGGACGACCACCTCGCCGACGAGGCCCGGCCCGGAGCCCGCCCCCAGGGCACGACCCCGGACAGGACCACGGACCCGGACCCGGCCGCGGCCACGGGCGCCGTCCGCCCGCAGCCCTCCTGGGCGCGGCCCGACCCCGGCACCGACCCCTCCGGCGCCTTCACCGGGCCGTACACGGTGGTCGTCGTGGACGGGGACCCCGGCGGCGCCGACGTGCGCGAGGCGGTGGCGCGGCTCGCCCTGGAGGGACCGCGGGCCGGTGTCCACGTGGTGTGCCTCGCCGAGACGGCCGCCGCCTCCCCCACCTCCCCGGTGACCCGGACGTACGAGGCGGCCTGCGCGGTGTCGCCGGTCTTCCGCGACTGCGGTGCCGTGGCGCTGCTCAGCGGCGACGTGGCGACGACCCTGCGCCTGCTGCGCGTCGCCCGCGCGGGCGCGGCCCCGGGCACCCCGCCCGGCCCGGTCGGTCACGGCACCCTGGGCACGGTGGACGCCGTCTCGCTGCCCTGGGCCGAGCGGTTCGCGCGCGCCCTGGCCCCGCTGCGCACCGACACCGCCACCGGCGGCGAGCGGCACACGCGCGTGTCCGCGCCGCTGCCCCAGGCGGCCCGGCTCCTCGACGAGCTGGGCCTGGCCCGCGCCACCCCCGCCTCCCTGATGGCCCGCTGGGCCGCCGCGGCCGACGACACGGAGTCCCTCGGGGGACGCGCGCAGGCGGTGCTGGGCGCCGGTCCGCGCGGCCCCGTCCTGGTCGACCTGGCCGCCGAGGGCCCGCACCTGCTGATCGAGGGACCGCCCGGCAGCGGCCGCACCGAGCTGCTGCGGGCGGTCGTCGCCTCGCTCGCCTCCGCCGAACGCCCCGACCGGCTCGGCGTCGTCCTCATGGACGGCCGCGACAGCGTGAGTTCGGGCGGTGCCCACGGCGAGGGCCTGCGCGTGTGCACGGACGTACCGCACGTCACCACCCACCTCACCGCCAACGACCCCGTGCGGATGCGGGAGTTCGCCCAGTCCCTGAGCGCCGAGCTGAAGCGGCGCGCCGAGCTGCTCGGGCGGTCGGACTTCGCCGAGTGGCACACCGGGCGCGAGGTGTCCGGCCGGCTCGTCGCCCAGCGCGCGCCGACGCCCGCGGGGCCCGCCCCGGTCTCCGACTCCGGGGACGTCGAGTCCCCGCCCAGCTCCACCCTGCGGCTGCGCCCGGCCGCCGCCGGGCGCCGGACCGGACCCGTTCCGCCCCTTCCCCGTCTGGTCGTGGTCGTCGACGACCTCGACGGCCTGGTCACGCCCCCGCTCGGCTCCCCCGGGCGGCCGGCGGCGGGTTCGGTGATGCGGGCGCTGGAGGCCGTCGCGCGGGAGGGCGAGCGGCTCGGCGTCCACCTGGTGGCCGCCACGGCGCCCGGCGGCCGTACGGACCGTACCGAGCCCGCCCTGCGCGCGACCCTGCGCATCACGCTGGACGCGCCGGCCCCGGGCCCGGACGAACCGACGCCCGGACGCGGGCGGTTGGCGCACCCCGACGGACGCACCACCGCCTTCCAGGGCGGCCGCGTCACGGGCCGCATCCCGCGCACGGCGACCCTGCGCCCCACCGTGGTCCCCCTGGAGTGGCACCGCATGGGCGACCCGCCCACCCGTCGCCCGGTGCGCGAACTGGGCAACGGCCCGACCGACTTGGCCCTGCTGGCCAGCGCGCTGGAGCGGGCGGCCCGGGAGGTCTCGGCGGCCGAGGTCCCGTCGCTGCTGTGAACGCCGGTCCCCGCAAGCCCGTCCGGCGTTCGAGGACGAGGCCGTCCGGGCCGAAGCGGGGGCCCGGGGGCGGCAGCCCCCGAGACGCCCGCACCGACGCCGGACGTCTGATCATGGTCACGACGCGGTCACAAAACCCCACTTGACAGCGGACGCGCCCTTGCCGCCCTCACCCCCCTGGCGTACACCAGAGCGCACGGGACAGCGCCGAGCGTTCGACGAGGAACGAAGAACGGGGCAGTAATGCGCACGAGCAGCAGCATCCGGACACGCAGAACCGGCAAGAGGGCAGCCAGGGTGTCCGCCACCCTCGCCGCGGGGGCGCTCGCGCTCTCGCTCACCGCGTGCGGCGGCGACGACGACAACGGCGGCGACGGCGGTGGCGACAAGGGCGGCACCAAGCAGCCGGGCGCCTCCGTCACCCTCCCGAAGCTGGACGGCGAGAGCCTGGAGGTCGCCGCCGTCTGGACCGGCACCGAGCAGGAGAACTTCAAGAAGGTCCTCGCCGAGTTCGAGAAGCGCACCGGCGCCAAGGTGACCTTCGTGCCCGCCCAGGACCCGATCATCAACTTCCTCGGTTCGAAGATCGCGGGCGGCGCCCCGCCGGACGTGGCGATGCTCCCCCAGCCCGGCGCCATCAAGCAGGCCGTGGACAAGGGCTGGGCCAAGCCGCTGGGCGCCGAGGCGACCAAGGAACTCGGCGAGAACTACTCGCCGGGCTGGCAGGACATCGGCAAGGTCGGCGGCAAGCAGTACGGCGTGTACTACAAGGCCGCCAACAAGTCGCTGATCTGGTACAACGCACAGGTCTTCGAGAACGCGGGCGCCGCCGAGCCGAAGACCTGGGAGGAGCTGCTCAACACGGCCCAGATGGTCTACGACTCGGGCGTCACCCCGTTCTCCGTGGGCGGCGCGGACGGCTGGACGCTCACCGACTGGTTCGAGAACGTCTACCTGTCGCAGGCGGGCCCGGAGAAGTACGACCAGCTCGCCCAGCACAAGATCAAGTGGACGGACCCGTCCGTGAAGGAGGCCCTGACCACCCTCGCGGAGATCTGGGGCAAGAAGGACTTCGTCGCGGGCGGCGCGTCCGGGGCGCTCCAGACGGAGTTCCCGGCCTCGGTGACGCAGACCTTCACCGGCGGCGACCAGCCCAAGGCGGGCATGGTCTACGAGGGCGACTTCGCCCAGGTCAACATCGGCGAGACCAAGGCGAAGGTCGGCACGGACGCGAAGGTGTTCCCGTTCCCGACCGTGGGCGACACCGCGCCGGTGGTGTCCGGCGGCGACGCGGCCGTGGTCCTCGAGGACTCCAAGGCGGCGCAGGCGCTGGCCACCTGGCTGGCCTCGCCCGACGCCGCGGCGATCCAGGCGAAGCTCGGCGGTTTCCTCTCGCCCAACAAGAGCATCGACTCCTCGGTGTATCCGAACGAGGTGCAGAAGAAGATCGCCGACGCGCTGATCGCGGCCGGTGACGACTTCCGCTTCGACATGTCGGACCAGGCCCCGCAGGCCTTCGGCGGCACCCCCGGCAAGGGCGAGTGGAAGGCGCTGCAGGACTTCCTGAAGAACCCGAAGGACGTCGCGGGCGCCCAGGCGAAGCTGGAGGCGGACGCGGCCGCCGCCTACGGGGGCTGACGCGATGGCGTCGGCGACGGCGGCGGGAGCCTCACGGGGCCCCGCCGCCCCCAAGTCACCCAAGTCGCGCAAGAGCGTGACCGGCACCCGCAGGTCCGTGGCGGCACTGTTCCTGCTGCCCGCCCTGGTGCTGCTCGGCGCGCTCGTGGTCTACCCGATCGGGTACTCGCTGATCCGCAGCTTCTACGACCAGTCCGGCGACTCCTTCGCCGGGTTCGACAACTACGAGACGCTCTTCACCGACGACGGCATCCGCACCGCCCTGAAGAACAACGTCATCTGGGTGGTGTTCGCGCCGACGGTCGCCACCGCGCTCGGTCTCATCTTCGCGGTGCTGACCGAACGCATCCGCTGGGGCACCGCGTTCAAGCTGGTCGTCTTCATGCCGATGGCGATCTCGATGCTGGCGGCCGGCATCATCTTCCGCCTGGTGTACGACCAGGACCCGGACAAGGGCGTCGCCAACGCGGTGTGGGTCGGGGTGCACGACTCGTTCGCCGAGTCGTCCGCGTTCCCGAAGGCGCACCCGGGCCGCGACTCGCCGCTGAAGCCCGCCGGCGGCGGCGCGTTCATCACCAAGCAGCCGGTCAGCGCGGGCACTCCGGTCGTCCTGCCCCTGGTGGGCGTGGCCCCCGACCTGATGCCCGACGGCGCGAAGAAGGCCGCGACCGCCGAGCCCGCGGACGGCAAGGTCACCGGCACCACCTGGCAGGACTTCACCCGCGGCAAGGGCGTCGGCACCCTGGGCGGCGTCGACGCGGCCGAACTGGGCTACGCCGGGATGAAGATCGAGGCGGTCAAGGACGGCGAGGTCGTGGCGTCGGCCACGGCGGCCGGGGACGGCACCTTCACGCTGCCCGCGGCGGCCGACGGGGCGCTGCTCAGACTGCCCGCAGACAACTTCAAGGAGCCGTACAACGGCCTGAACTGGCTCGGCCCCTCCCTGGTCACCCCGGCGATCATCGGATCGTACGTGTGGATGTGGGCGGGCTTCGCGATGGTGCTGATCGCGGCGGGGCTGGCGGGCATGCCCCGGGAGCTCCTGGAGGCCGCCCGGGTGGACGGCGCCAACGAGTGGCAGGTCTTCCGACGGGTCACGGTGCCGCTCCTGGCGCCGGTCCTCGCGGTCGTAGTCGTCACCCTGATGATCAACGTGCTGAAGGTCTTCGACCTGGTGTTCATCATCGCCCCGGGCTCCTCCCAGGACGACGCGAACGTGCTCGCCCTGGAGCTGTACCGCAAGGGCTTCGCCTCGGACCAGCCGGGCGTCGCCAGCGCCATCGCGGTCTTCCTGCTGCTCCTGGTCATCCCGGTGATGTGGTTCAACGTACGACGGCTTCGGCGGGAGGTGCGGCGATGAAGTCGCTTCCGCAGGGAGACGGCTGGGGGTCCGGGGGTTACCCCCCGGGATGGCGCAGTAACGTACGACGGCTTCGGCGGGAGGTGCGGCGATGACCGCGGACGCGGGTTCCCTCACCCCGGCGGCAACGCGCCCGCCCGAGACGGCCGTCAAGGCGCGGCGGTCCCTGGGGTCCCGGCTCGCCGAGGCCGTCAGCGGCGGTGTGGTCCGGGTGTTCCTGATCGTGGTGGGCCTGTTCTGGCTGGTCCCGACGATCGGGCTGCTGCTCTCCTCGCTGCGCGCGCCCGAGGACATGGCGGCGAGCGGCTGGTGGAAGGTCTTCACCGAGCCGTCGCAGCTCACCTTCCAGAGCTACGAGAAGCTGCTCGAGAACGGCGACATCACCTCCTCCCTCCTCAACACGGCGCTGATCACCGTCCCCGCGACCGTCCTGGTCGTGGTCATCGGGGCGCTGGCCGGCTACGCCTTCGCGTGGATGGAGTTCCCGGGCCGCGACTGGTGGTTCCTGGCCGTGGTCGGGCTGCTCGTCGTGCCCGTGCAGGTCGCCCTGATCCCGATCGCCGAACTCTTCGGCAAGATCGGCCTGTTCGGGTCGATGCTCGGCGTGATCCTCTTCCACGTCGGTTTCGGTCTGCCGTTCGCGGTGTTCCTGCTGCGGAACTTCTTCGCGGAGATCCCGAGGGAGCTGCTGGAGGCGGCCCGCCTGGACGGCGCCGGCGAACTGCGGCTGTTCGCGCGGGTGGTGATGCCGCTCGGCGGGCCCGCGATCGCGAGCCTGGGCATCTTCCAGTTCCTGTGGGTGTGGAACGACATGCTGGTCGCGCTGATCTTCTCGGACTCCGGGAACCAGCCGATCACGGTCGCTCTCCAGACGCAGGTACGGCAGTTCGGCAACAACATCGACGTGCTGGCGCCGGGCGCGTTCATCTCCATGGTGATCCCGCTGGCCGTGTTCTTCGCCTTCCAGCGGCAGTTCGTCTCCGGCGTGATGGCGGGCGCCGTCAAGTAGCCGCGGAGGAAAACACCCTTGAGGGGGCGGGCCGGTCTTCCGGTCCGCCCCCTCATCCGTACGGGCACAACGTCCCCCGAATGCCCCGGGGACCGTAACCATGTCGCTCCGACGGCCGTTGCCGGGCCGAACGCCCGCACCGATCCCGCCGACCGATGGATGTCCCCGTGCCCAGGTTCAGTGTCATCGTTCCCGCGTACCAGGTGCAGGCGTATCTGCACGCGTGCCTGGAGTCGGTGCTGGCCCAGTCGTACCCGGACTTCGAGGTGATCGTGGTCGACGACTGCTCGCCGGACGCCTGCGGCGCGATCGCCGACGAGTTCGCGGCCCTGGACCCGCGCGTCCGCGTCGTACGCCTGCCGCGCAACGAGGGCCTGGGCCCGGCCCGCAACGCCGGGATGGAACGGGCGGGCGGCGACTACCTGGTCTTCCTCGACGGCGACGACACCCTCACCCCGCACGCGCTGCGCGGCATCGCCGACCGGATCAAGGAGACCGGCGAACCGGACGTCCTGGTCTACGACTACGCGCGCACGTACTGGACCGGCGAGACGGTGCGCAACCGGGCCGCCGCGCACCTCACCGAGCGGGGCCCGGCGCCGTTCCGGCTCACCGACCGGCCGGGGCTGCTGAAGCTGCTGATGGTGGCCTGGAACAAGGCGGTGCGGCGGGAGTTCGCCGAGCGCGAGGGCTTCGCCTTCCCGCCGGGCTACTACGAGGACACGCCGTGGACGTACCCGGTCCTGCTGACGGCGGGGTCCGTCGCCACCCTGGACCGGGTCTGCGTCCACTACCGGCAGCGCCTGCGGGGCAGCATCCTGGGCACGCCGAGCGAGCGGCACCTGGACGTCTTCACGCAGTACGACCGCGTCTTCGCGTTCCTCCAGGCGCGCATGGAGACGCATCCGGAGTCACGCGAGGAGCTGGCCCGCTGGCGGCCGGTCCTGTACCGCCGCATGGCCGACCACCTGACGACGGTGTACACCCGCCCCGACCGCCTCCCGCGCTCGCTGCGCGCCGAGTTCCTGCGCCGGGCCCGCGTGCACTGCCGCCGCTACCGGGCCCCCGGCGCCCGCGCCCCGCTGCCCGTCCGCCTCCGCCACGCCCTGCTCCGCCTCGGCCTGCGCCGCACCTACGGCGCCCTGCGCCTCGCGTCCGCGCTGCGCCGCCGTACGGCACAGCTCACCGGGAGGCTGCTGCGCGCCGCCCGGACCGGCGCCCTCCGCCTGCACTACCGCGTCCAGCGCTGCCTGCCGCTGCGCGCCGACCGCGCCGTCTTCGCCGTCGAGGGGCACCGGGGGTACGGCCGCGACCCGGGCGCGCTGGAGGCGGCGTTCCGCCGTCTCGCGCCGCACGTGCGCACGGCGTGGGCCGCCAACCCGGTGCACCACCACACCGTCCCGCCCGGCACGCGCCGCCTGACCCCGGGCACGGCCGCCCACTGGACCGCCCTGGCCCGCTCCCGCTACCTGGTGTGCGACGCGGACTTCGACGCGGGCCTGGTCAGGCGCCGGGGACAGGTCCTGGTCCAGACCCGGTCCGGGACTCCGCTCAAGCACATGGGCCTGGACCTCCAGCAGCGCCCGGCCGCCGCCCGCGGCACCGACTTCGCCCGGCTGCTGCGCGAGGCCGGCTCCTGGGACTACGTGGTCTCCGCCAACCGCCACTCCACCCTGACCTGGGAACGCGTCCACCCGGGCGGCTGGACCACCCTGGAGTGCGGCCAGCCGCGCACCGACGTCCTCCAGCGGGCGACGGCGGCGGACGTGGCCCGGCTGCGCGAGACCCTCGGCATCCCCGAGGGCACGGTCGCGATCCTGTACGCGCCCACCCACCGCGACTACCGGCGCACCCAGCGCGCCGACCTGGACCTGGAGCGCGTCGTGCGCCGCCTCGGCCCGCGCTTCGTGGTGCTGGCCCGCGCCCATCCCCGGCACGGCGGCCCGCTCGCCGCGTCCGGCGGCCGGGTCCTCGACGTCGGCGGCCACCCGCACGTGGAGTCGCTGTGCCTGGCCTCGGACGCCCTGGTCACCGACTACTCGTCCCTGATGGTCGACTACGCGGGCCTGGACCGCCCGGTCGTGATCCACGCCCACGAGCCGGAGGCGTACGAGGCGGTCCGCGGCACCTACGTCGACCTGCGCTCCTTCCCGCCGGGCGCGATCGCGCGGGACGAGGACGAGCTGATCGGCCTGTTCGCGAGCGGCGAGTGGCAGGGCGCCCGGTCGGCGCGGCTGCGGGCCGCCTTCCGCGAGCGGTTCTGCCCCTACGACGACGGCCGCGCCGCCGAACGCGTGGTGCGCAGAGTCGTCCTGGGCGAGCGGGACCTGCCGCCGGTCGTCCCGCTCGCCGAGCGCCGCCCCGCCCCCTCGGCCGCGGCGGTCCTCGCCCGCACCCCGCTGGCCACGGTGCCGCAACCCGCGGGGCCCCGCACCGTCACCGACAGCCTCTGACCACCGTTGTCCCACTGGGAGTTCCCCCCTGGTCCCCGGACGAGTCGGACAGGACGAGTCGGACAGGACGCGTCGGACCAGGACCACGAGAGAAAGAGCAGTATGCCCCGCTTCAGCATCATCGTCCCGTCCCATGGGGTCGCGGGGCGGCTCTCCCAGGCACTGGACTCGGTCCTCGGCCAGTCCTTCGGCGACTTCGAGCTGATCCCGGTCTGCGACGGCCCGGACGGCACCGCGGCGGACGTCGCCGGGGAGCACGCCCGGCGGGACTCCCGGGTGACGCTCGTGCACGCGCCGCCGTCGGCCGGTCTGGCCGGGGCGCGCAACGCCGGGATGCGGGCGGCGACCGGCGCCTACCTGCTGTTCCTCGACGGCGACGACACCCTGGTGCCGGGGGCGCTGACCGCCCTCGACGCGCGGCTCGCGGACACCGGCGGCGTCGACGTCCTGTACTTCGAGTACGAGCGCGTGCCCTGGTGGGAGGGCGAGACCACCAACCCGGCCGCCCCGCTGCTGGCGAAGGCCCCGGACGGCGCCTTCACCCCCGAGCGCGCCCCGCGGCTGACCGGCGTGCACCTGCCCGCGTGGAGCGCGGTCCACCGCCGCACCTTCCTCGCCGAGCGCGGGCTGGACTTCCCCGCCGGGCACTACACGGACCTCGGCTTCGGCGCCCGGGTCGCGGCGCGCGCCGAGCGCGTGGCGGTGCTGCGCGAGGTGGTCGTACGGCACCGGGTGCGGCGCCAGGGCAGCCGGCTGAACCTGCCCGGCGAGCACCACGCGGACCTGCTCGACCAGGCCGAACTGGCGCTCACCCACGCCGCCGGGCTGGGCCTGCCGCCCGAGCGGTTCGGACCGCTGTTCGAGCAGCTCTTCGCGGTGGTCCTGAAGACGGCCACCCACCCCCGGCGCCTGCCCCGACGGGCCCGCCGGGCCTTCTACCGCCGGGCGAGCCGCCTGTACCGGCGCCACCGCCCCGCCGGTTTCCGGCCGCCGGGCGGACGGCTCGGCGTGCAGCACCGGCTGCTGGCGTCGGGGTCGTACACCGGCTTCCGCGCGCTGCGCGCCGCCAACCGGGCGGCCACCGGCCTGCTGCGCCGCCTGCCGTGGCCGCGGGGGCTGCGCACCCGCCTGCGCTACCGCCGCCATCTGCGCCGCCCGCTGGACCCGAACCTCGTCGTGTACTGCGCCTACTGGGGCCGCGGCTACGCCTGCAACCCGGCCGCGATCCACGCCAGGGCCCGCGAACTGGCCCCGCACCTGAAGTCGGTGTTCCTGGTCGAGCCGGACCAGGCGCACACGGTGCCCAAGGGCGTCGACCACGCCGTCATCGGCAGCCCCCGGTACTGGGAGGTGCTGGCCCGCGCCACATACCTGGTGAACAACGCCAACTTCGCCGAGGGCGTCGTCAAGCGCCCCGGCAGCGTGCACGTGCAGACGCAGCACGGCACCCCGCTGAAGACGATGGGCGTGGACCAGTCGACGTACCCGGTGGTGGCGGCGGCCACCGGCAGCTTCACCAAGCTCCTGGGCCGCGTGGACCGCTGGGACTTCAACCTGTCCGCCAACCGGCACTCCACCCAGATGTGGGAGCGCGCCTTCCCGGGCTCCTACGAGCACCTGGAGTACGGCTATCCGCGCAACGACGTCTACTGCACGGCGACCGCCGAGGACGTGGCCCGCGTCCGCCGCGAACTGGGCGTCCCGGAGGGGAAGACGGCGGTCCTGTACGCGCCCACGCACCGGGACTGGGAGACCGGCTTCGGCGCGGGCGGCCTGGACCTGGAGGCGTTCTGCGAGGCGGCCGGCGAGGACGTCGTGGTGCTGCTGCGCGCCCACTACTTCTACGACCGGGGCGGGAGCCGGACGGGCACCGGCCGGGTCATCGACGTGACCGCGCACCGCTCCTCGGAGGACGTGTGCCTGGCCGCGGACGCGCTGGTCACCGACTACTCGTCCATCATGTTCGACTACGCCAACCTGGACCGTCCGATCGTCGTGTACGCCGAGGACTGGGACGTCTACCGGGAGACCCGGGGCGTCTACTTCGACCTCATGGCGGCCCCGCCGGGACCGGTGGCGCGCACCCCGCAGGAGCTGGCCCGCGTGTTCGCCGACGGCAGCTACGCGGGCCCGGGGTCGACGGCGCTGCGGGCGGCCTTCCGGGAGCGGTTCTGCGAGTTCGACGACGGCCGGGCCGCCGAGCGCGTCGTGCGCCGGGTGCTGCTCGGCGAGCCGCCCGAGGCGCTGCCGCCGGTGATCCCGCTCGCGGAGCGCGTCCCGGCCCCCGCCGCCGCCACCCTCGTAAGGAGCTGACCCCGCCGTGCCCCGCTTCAGCGTCATCGTCCCCTGCTTCAAGGTGCAGGGCTTCCTGCGCGAGTGCCTCGACTCGGTCCTGGACCAGTCCTTCCGGGACATCGAGGTGATCGCCGTCGACGACTGCTCCCCGGACGGTTCGGGGGCGATCCTGGACGAGTACGCGGCCCGCGACGAGCGGGTGCGCGTGCTGCACCTGGAGGAGAACGTCGGCCTCGGCCGGGCCCGCAACGCCGGGCTGCCGCACGCCGGCGGCGACTACCTCTTCTTCCTGGACAGCGACGACACCCTCACCCCGGGCGCGCTGCGCGCCATGGCCGACCGGCTCGCGGAGACGGACGATCCGGACGTGCTGGTCTTCGACTACGCGCGCACCTACTGGTGGGGCGGCACCCGGCGCAACGTCCTGGCCCGGGTGCTCGCGGAGGCGGGCGAGGGCACGTTCACGGCGGCCGAGCACCCCGAGATCCTCGATCTGCTGATGGTGGTGTGGAACAAGGTGTACCGGCGCGACTTCGTCGAACGGGAGGGCTTCACCTTCCCGCCCGGCTACTACGAGGACACGCCCTGGACCTTCCCGGTCATGTTCAGCGCGGAGCGGATCGCGACGCTGGACCGGATCTGCCTGAACTACCGCCAGCGCCGCCAGGGCAACATCCTGTCCACCACCAGCCGCAAGCACTTCGACGTCCACGCGCAGTACGAGCGGGTCTTCGCCTTCCTCGACGCCCGCCCGGAGGCGGCGGCCAGGTGGCGGCCGTTCCTGCACGCCAAGATGGGCGAGCACTGCCTGGACATCCTGTCCAAGCCGGACCGGCTGCCGCCGTCCGACCGGGCCGAGTTCTTCCACCGCACCGCCGAGATGTTCCGCGCGTACCGGCCGAAGGACACGGCGACCCCGGCCGAACTCCGGGTGCTGGAGGGGTCGTACGCCGCCTACCGGCTGCGCCGGCAGTCCGGGCGGGCGGCCCGGGAGGCGGAGCGCCGGACCCGGCAGGCGCGCGGCGCTCTCGCGGCGCGGGCCCGCCGGGTCGCCGCCGTGCTCCCCCGCCGCGCCCTGGACCCCGGCCTCGTGGTGTACTCGGCGTTCTCCCACCGGGGCGTGCTCGGCGACCCCGGCGCGATCCACCGCGCGGCCCGCGAACTGGCGCCGCACCTGCGCGGGGTGTGGGTGGTGCGGGACGAGGAGTGCGCGGCGGACCCCGCCCTGGTGCCGCCGGGCACCGAGCACGTGATCCTGGGCAGTGCCGCCTACCGCCGGGTGACCGAGCGGGCGGCGTTCTTCGTCAACAACGTCAACTGGCCGGGCACGGTGGCCAAGCGGGACGGCAGCGTCCACATCCACACCCACCAGGGCACCCCGCTCAAGTACATGGGCGTCGACCTGCTGGGCAGGCCCGGTGCCCGGCACGGTCTGGACGTGCCGCAGATGCTGCGCCGGGCCGACCGCTGGGACCACAGCCTGGTCGCGAGCCGGTACGCAGAGCGGATCTGGGAGCGGGCCTACCCCTGCCACTTCACGTCCGCGCGGACCGGCAGCCCGCGCAACGACGCCCTGGTCGGCGCCGGTCCCGAGGCGGGCCGCCGGGTCCGCGAGCGGCTCGGCGTCCCGGAGGGCCACACCGTCGTGCTGTACGCGCCGACCCGCCGCGAGTACCGGCGCGGCGGGCTCGTCGAGCGCCTCGACGTGGCCCGGCTCGCCGCCGACCTGGGCGAGGGCCACACCCTGGTGGTGCGGCTGCACCCGTCCCTCGCCACCGGCCCGGCGCGCGGTCTGGGCCTCACGGAGCTGCACCGGCGCGGCGTGGTGATCGACGCGACGGACGAACCGCACGTGGAGGACCTGATGCTCGCCTCCGACGTGCTGATCACCGACTACTCCGCCCTGATGTTCGACTACGTCCTCCTGGACCGGCCGGTCGTGATCCACGCCGACGACTGGGGCCCGTACACCGCGACCCGCGGCACGTACGTCGACATCACCGAGGAGGCGCCCGGGCACGTCTCGCGCTCCTACCGGGAGCTGGCGTGGCTGCTGGCGTCCGGGGCGTGGCGGGACGAGGAGGCGGCGCGGCTGCGGGCGTCCTTTCGGGCCCGGTACTGCGAGTACGAGGACGGGCGGGCCGCCGAGCGGGTGGTGCGGACGCTGCTCCTCGGCGAGCCGATGCCCGCGCCGGAGCCCTCCGGCGTGCCCGGTGCCCGCGCCGTCCCGTCCGGACGCGACCTGCTGCCCTCCACATGAGACCCCGCGGCCCGGTCCTGGGGGTGTGCCTCCTGGTCGCGGTGTTCGCCGCGCTCCAGCTGGCGAACGTCACCGGCCGGGACACGCCCGACACCAGGAACTACCTGTCGTATGCCCTGAGCCTGGCCGGGAAGGACAAGCGCGGGGCGGCCACGGCCACCATCGACTACGTGTGCGCGAGCCGGGCGGAGCGGGCCCGCCGGGACCAGAGCGTGCACGTGGTCCGCTTCCACCGCCCCGACCCCACCGCCGCGGTGCTGGCCGACTGCCGGGCGCGGGAGTGGGCGGCGGTGCAGCCGCGGCTGGCGGCCGGGCAGACCGGCGGGCACACGGTGCCGTACATGTCGGAGCGCTTCATGGCGATCTTCGAGGCGCGGCCGGGCTATCCCGCGTTCCTGGTGCCGTTCGTCCTGGCCTTCGGCACGACGTGGGGCCTGTGGGCCGCGGGGGTCGTGATCGCGGGCGCGGGCGGCGTCCTGGTCTTCCTGATCCTGCGGACCCTGTCGGTGCCGGTGCCGCTCGCGCTGGCCGGGCAGGCGCTGTACTACGTGCTGCCGTGCGGGACGACCGCGATGCGCCCGATGACCGAGGGCCTGCTGATGGCGCTGACCCTGGCGGCGGTGTGGGGCTGCGCGCTGGTGCTGCGGGCGGGCCGGCGGCGGATGGGCCTCGCCCTGGTCGCCGGGTCGCTGCTTGCCCTGTTCGCGGTCAAGCACTCCCAGGCGCTGTTCCTCGGCCTGTGCCTGGCGGCGGCGGGCGCGCTGATCGCCCTGCGCCGGTACCGGCGGCGTGCTCGGCGGCTTCGGGGGCGGGGCGACCCGGAGCTCCGGGACGTGCTGGCCCTCGCGGCCGTGGGCCTGGCCGGCGCGGCCGCGACCCTGCTGCTGGCGCGGCTGCTGCACTACCCGTCCGAGGCGGACAGCCTCCAGGACCTGCTCACCGGCCACTTCGCCCGTCCCGACCGGGAGCGTCCGTGGCCGGAGTTCTGGCAGTTGCAGGGCAACTTCTGGGTGGAGTGGCTGCGCAGGCAGGCGTGGCAGCCGCTGTTCGTGGCGGCGCTGGCCGCCGGGGCGTGGGGCGCCCTGCGGCGCGGCGGCGCGGTCGGCGGCTTCCTGGTCGCGGCGGCGTGCACCGGGTTCCTCACCCAGGCCGGGCACCCGGACATCAACATCTGGGGCGAGCGGCTGATCGTGCTGGCCTGGCTGCTGCCGGTGGTGGGGGTGCCGCTGCTGCTGGAGCCGGTGGTGCGGGGCGGCCGGGTGCCGCTGCCGGCACAGGGCCAGCCGGACCGGGCGGGCGCGACCGGCTGAGCGTCCGCTACCCGGGTGACTTGGGCCGGTGAGGGATTGACCGGGGCAACCCCGCCGGGAACATACGCCAAATGTCCCGAATGCCCCACACTTCCGCTGTGTCGTGAGCGCCGACGTCCTCGTCCGGCGGCCGGTGCGCGGCGCGACGGCCCTGCGCGGCGGACGCGCCTGGCGTCCCACCCCGTACCAGGCCGCCGGCTTCCTCTTCTTCCTCGTGCTGACGCTGGCGTACTGGGCGGTGCCGCTGTGCTGCGACGCCGGCCAGCACGCCGCCGTGGTCGAGCGCCTGAGGGCGAATCTGCTCCATCCCCGGCATCCGATGGCCGACCTGCCGGGCGCGGGCAGCGCGTACTACTCGCCGTACGCGGTGGCACAGGGCGTGTTCGCCCGGCTGACGGGGCTGGGCGGCTGGGAGGTGGTGCGGCTCGCCGGGCCGCTGAACCTGCTGGTGCTGCTGACCGGCCTCGGCCGCTTCGTGCGGGTGCTGACCCCGCGGCCGTGGGCGCCGGTGCTCGCGCTGGGCGCGATGACGCTGCTGTGGGGGACCGAGCGGGCCTGGTGGAGCGGCTATCTCGGGCTGATGTCGATGACCGGCAACCTCGGCTACCCGTCGACGTGCGCGATCGGGCTCACCTTCTGGGCCTGGGCGCTGACCGGCGCGCGGGCGCGGGACCGGCGCCGGGTGCGGTACGTGGGGCCGAGCGGGCTGCGCGGCCTGCCCGGTTACGCGGGGCTCGGCGCCCTGTACGGCCTGATCCTCCTCGTCCACCCGATCACCTCGGTGGCGGCGGTGCTCGGCGCGGTGGCGCTGGTGGCCGGGTGGCAGCGCGGGTGGCGCGGGCCGGTCGTGGGGCGGTGGGCGCTGACGGGCGCCGTGGCGGTGGGGGCGGCGGCGGCCTGGCCGTACTTCGACGTGTTCGCGCTGGCCGGCGACGGCAGCGTGGACGCCATGCACCGGGTGCTGTACCTCCACCTGCCCGGGGAGTTCTGGCTGGCCCTGCTCGGCCTGCCGGCCCTGTGGGCGCGCGGGCGCCGCTCGCGGCGGGACCCGCTGGTGCTGATGTTCGCGCTGGACTGCGCGGTGGTGGCGTACGGCTGGTTCAGCGGCCACTACACCTACGGCCGGATCCTCGGGCTCACGCTGGTGCCCGTGCAGTTCGCCCTGGCGGTGGAGCTGGCGGCGCCCCGGCCGTGGGGGCGGTGGCGGGCGGCGCTGGGCTGGGCCGCGACGGCCGGCGCGCTGCTGGGGTTCCTCACGGTCCACGCGGGGGCGGTGGTGCCGCGCGCGCTGGACCCGGTGGGCTTCGAGCAGCCGCCCAACTGGCCGACGTACGCGTGGGCGGCCCGGCACATCGGGCCCGGCGAGGTGGTGATCACCGACGGCTACTACGCCGGGCACGCCATCGCCGGGTACGGGCCGAACCTCGCGGCGCCCGCCTGGCCGGACCCGTCGCTGGACGAGCGGGAGCGCGGGCGGCGGGTGGCCGACGTCGAGGCGTACCTCGCGCCGGACTCCACCCGCGCCGAACGCACCGCCGTCGCCCGCCGCTACCGCGTCCGCTGGCTGCTGCTGACCCGCTGGCACCCGGTGCCCGAGGAGGCGGTGGTCGTGGCGTGGAGCGAACGGACCGGTGAGGTGCTGGCGCGGGTCGGGTGAACGGGGCCCCGGCGGTTACTCGATGACGAGGTCGACCGGGATGTTGCCGCGGGTGGCGTTGGAGTAGGGGCAGACCTGGTGGGCCTGCTCGACCAGCTTGCGGCCGGTCTCCTCGTCGATCCCCTCGGGCAGCTCGACCCGGAGGGTGACGGCGAGCGCGAAACCCTCGCCCTGCTTGCCGATGCCGACCTCGGCGGTCACCGCGGCATCACTGACGTCCACCTTCGCCGCCCGGCCGACCACCCCGAGGGCGCTGCCGAAACAGGCGGCGTACCCGGCGGCGAACAGCTGCTCGGGGTTGGTCCCCTCGCCGTTGCCGCCCATCTCGACGGGGACGCCGAGGGCGAGGTCGAGCTTGCCGTCGGAGCTGACGGTGCGGCCGTCGCGGCCGTGGGTGGCGGTGGCGGCGGCGGTGTAGAGCGCGTCCATGGGAGAACCGTCCCTTTCAGGGGTTCGGGAGGAGACCTGCGTGCCTGACAACCGCAAGTAGAGCACGCTCTCGAATTGAGCGCAACTGAATTGCGCGCAACTTAATAGCGGGCCAGGAAACGGTCGGCTACCCTGGAGCGCATGACCACGCCCGCGACCGACTGGCTCCGCCTGGACCAGCAGATCTGCTTCTCCCTGAACGCCGCGTCGCGCGCCTTCGGCGGCGTCTACCGCGTCGTCCTCAAGGACCTGGGGCTCACCTACCCGCAGTACCTGGTCATGCTGGTGCTGTGGGAGCACGGCGAACTGCCGGTGAAGAAGCTCGGCGAGCACCTCCGTCTCGACTCCGGCACACTGTCCCCGCTGCTGAAGCGGCTGGAGGCGGCCGGTCTGGTCCGGCGTGAGCGCAGCGCGCGCGACGAGCGGTCGGTGGAGGTGCGGCTGACCGGCCAGGGCGCGGCGCTGCGCGAGCGGGCCGTCGAGGTGCCGCGCCGGATCTCCGCGGCGACCGGCCTGGACCTCACCGAGGTCCGGGACCTGCGCGCCCGCCTCGACCGGCTCACGGCGGCGCTGGACGCGTACGGCACCGATCCGGCCCCCGATCCGTCCTGAGGGGTGCGGGCGCCCGGCGGGCGCGGGGATGACGGATCATGGCTAGCAAGGAACACTGAACGAAGGGGACGGCCGCAATGACCTGGCTGATCACCGGCGGCGCCGGCTACATCGGGGCGCATGTCGTACGGGCGATGACCGAAGCGGGCGAGAAGGCCGTGGTCTACGACGACCTGTCCACGGGGATCGCCGAGCGCGTGCCCGACGGTGTCCCGCTGGTGGTGGGCTCGGTCCTGGACGGCGAGCGCGTCGCGCGCGCCCTGGCCGACCACTCGGTCACCGGCGTGGTGCACCTGGCCGCCAAGAAGCAGGTCGGCGAGTCGGTGGACCTGCCCCTGCACTACTACCGGGAGAACGTGGAGGGCCTGCGCGTCCTGCTGGACGCGGTCACGAAGGCCGAGGTCCCGTCCTTCGTCTTCTCCTCCTCCGCCGCCGTGTACGGCATGCCCGACGTCGACCTCGTGACCGAGGAGACGCCCTGCGCGCCGATGTCGCCGTACGGCGAGACCAAGCTGGCCGGCGAGTGGCTGGTCCGGGCCACCGGCAAGGCCGCGGGGCTCGCCACGGCGTCCCTGCGCTACTTCAACGTGGCGGGCGCGGCGAGCCCGGAGCTGGCCGACACCGGCGTCTACAACCTCGTCCCGATGGTCTTCGAGAAGCTGACGGAGTCCGCGGCCCCCCGGATCTTCGGCGACGACTACGCGACGCCGGACGGCACCTGCGTGCGCGACTACATCCACGTCGTGGACCTGGCCGAGGCCCATGTGGCGGCGGCCCGCGCCCTGCGGTCCTCCCCGGGCCGTGCCCTCACCCTCAACATCGGCCGGGGCGAGGGCGTCTCCGTCCGCGAGATGATCGACCGCATCAATGCCCTCACCGGCTACGACCAGCCGCCGACGGTCACCCCCCGCCGTCCCGGCGACCCGGCCCGGGTCGTCGCCTCGGCCGACCGGGCCGCCGTCGAACTGGGCTGGAAGGCCAAGTACGACGTAGAGGACATGATCACGTCGGCCTGGGCGGGCTGGGTGCGGCTCCACCCGGAGGCGGCCCGGGACTGACACCCGGTCAGCGGGCCGAGGAGACCTGCTCACGCACCCACGCGGGATCGGGGTTGGTGTACGGCCGGCCCGCCACGAGCAGCGTGGGCACGGTCTCGTTGCCGTCGTTGGCCCCTCGCACCAGCTCCGCCCCGGCCTCGTCCCGCCAGATGTCGACCCAGTGCAGCCGCCGGGCCGTGCGCCCCAGCCGGAGGCGCAGCCGCACGCAGTAGGGGCACCCCGGCCGCCAGAAGACGACCGGCCGCCCGTCGGCGGCACTGCGCCGCCGCGCCTCCGGCGCCCCGACCGACCGGGGGAGGAGCAGCGGCGAGGTCAGCCCCGCCAGCAGCACGAACAGCAGCAGGAGCACGGCGCCCGTCCCCGGGCGCCCCTGGACGAACGGCCCGGTCGCGGCCCCCGCTCCGGCGATCAGCAGCAGCACCGGGCCCGTCCACGCCCGCCTCACCGGGTCCGGCCCGCTGCTTCCCGGCGCCCGGCTTCCCGGGCCGCCTGCTCCAGCCGGTCCCGGTGCTCCTCCCACCAGGCCGTGTCGCCCGTCGGCACGCCGACGTTGTCCTCGCGCATCCCCACGGCACCGTCCGTCAGCTCCCGGACGATGTCGGCGTGCCCGGCGTGCCGCTGGGTGTCCGCGATCACGCGGAGCACGGCGTGGTGCAGCGTCACCTCGTCCTTGCCCTCGGCCCACCACGGCACCCTGCCGACGGTGTCCAGCGCCAGCGCGTCGATCGTCGCGTCCGCGTGGGCCCACGCCCGCCGGTACACCCCCACGACGTACGCGCGCGACTCGTCGGCGGTGGCCCACATGTCCGCGTCGGCCTCGGCCCCTTCCGCCATCCAGGGCAGCGGTTCCTCCGCCGGCCGCCCGAAGACCTCGCCGAGGTACCCCAGCTCCACGGTGGCGGCGTGCTTCACCAGCCCGAGGAGGTTGGTGCCGGTCGGGGTCGCCGGGCGTCGTACGTCGTACTCCGAGAGCCCTTCGAGCTTCCAGAGCAGGGCGTCGCGGGCGGACTGGAGGTAGAAGCGGAGATCGGCCTTGGGATCAGTTGGGATCATCGGACCAGTGTGCCGCCCGCCCGGCGCGTCACAGGGCGATGAGGCCGGCCGCCGTCTCCTGGAAGCCGCACGCGTCGAAGTAGAACCCGCGCAGGTGGTCCTCGAAGTCGACGTGGAGCCACTCGCAGCCCGCCGCCCGGGCCTGTGCGGCGGCGACCGCGACCAGGCGGGCACCCACCCCGCGGGAGCGGCGGTGCCGGGCCACCACCGTGTCCAGGAGGAAGGCGTGTGCCCCGCCGTCCCAGGCGACGTTGACGAAGCCGACCAGCGAGCCGTCCTCCCGGACGCAGACCCAGCCGAGGCTGTGCCGCTCCAGTCGGGTGCGCCAGTCGGTCGGCTCGCCGGGGTGCCCGAAGCCGTCGGCGTGGAGTGCGTCCAGGAGGGCGTTGTCGACCTCTCCTCGCCACTGGTAGGTGATCGTCACGGGCTGATCGTAGGCGGCGGACCGGGCGCCGCTGACGGCCGGTCCCGGCTCAGAGCGCCTTCAGGCCCTCCGCCGTGGCCCGGGCCAGCGAGCCCAGGTAGCCCTTCGGCAGCTTCGGGCTGCGCACGACCACCGAGCGCCAGTACAGCGGGCCCGAGATCAGGTCCAGGGCCAGCTCGGTGTCGACGGCGGGACCCAGTTCGCCGCGTTCGGCCGCCGCCGCGAGGATGCTGCTGGCCACCCCGTCCTGGCCCTCGCGCAGGGTCTTGCGCAGCGCCTCGGCGATGTCGGGGTTGCGGGCCGCCTCCGCCTGGAGGTCGGGGATGACCTGCGAGGCCAGCGGGTGGCGCAGGGCACGGGACGTCACCTCGTACAGCAGCCGCAGGTCGCCCTCCAGGGAGCCGGTGTCCGGCGCGGGCAGGCCCTGGACGGCGAGGGCGGAGACGATGTCGAGCACCAGGTGCAGCTTGGAGCGCCAGCGCCGGTAGACGGCGGTCTTGCCGACGCCCGCGCGGCGCGCGATGCCCTCGATGGACATCCGGGCGTAGCCGACCGCGGCCAGTTCCTCGAAGACCGCCGCCCGGATGGCCTCCGTCACGTCCTCACGGAGCACCGCCGCCCCCGCGGGGGCCCGGCGGCGCGGGCGCGGCGTCGGCTCGTCGGCGGCGGCGTTGGTCGTCATACGGGGCAAGCATAGGGCGTCACGACGAAACGGTTGCGTTCCGGCGTCGCCACGCCCTACGCTCACGTTACGACGATACGGTGCCGTCCCGACGTAAGTGAACACCCGCGGTCACCCGGGTGAACGACGGGCGTCGCCCTCTCGCCCCCTCCCCCGAGCGAAAGCACCGGATGTGAGCCAGGTCCTCGACCCCCCACCCCCGACCCGGGCACCGGCCCAGGCCGCCCCCCTCACCGACCCCGCCGGCCACGACCTCGCGGCGCTCGCCGCCCGGCACGGGCTGTCGGTCAGCGGTGCCCGCCCCTCCCTGCCCGAGTACGTCCGCCAGCTGTGGGCGCGCCGGCACTTCATCGGCGCCTTCTCCACCGCCAAGCTCACCGCCCAGTACAGCCAGGCCAAGCTGGGCCAGGTCTGGCAGGTGATGACGCCCCTGCTCAACGCGGCGGTGTACTACTTCATCTTCGGCCTGCTGATGGACACCAAGCGCGGCGTGGAGGACTTCGTCCCGTTCCTGGTCACCGGCGTGTTCGTGTGGACGTTCACGCACAGCTCGGTCATGGCGGGCACCCGCGCCATCTCCGGCAACCTCGGCCTGGTACGCGCGCTGCACTTCCCGCGGGCGGCGCTGCCGGTGTCGTTCTGCCTCCAGCAGCTCCAGCAGCTGCTGTTCTCGATGGCGGCCCTGCTCGCGATCCTGCTGGCCTTCGGCGTGCCGCCCGCCCCGTCCTGGGTGCTGGCGGTCCCGGCGCTGGTGCTGCAGTTCGCGTTCAACGCGGGCCTGGCGATGGTCATGGCCCGGGTGGGCTCGAAGATCCCCGACATGGCCCAGCTGATGCCGTTCCTGCTGCGCACCTGGATGTACGCCTCGGGCGTCATGTTCAGCATCGAGCACATGACCGGCCCGGACAGCGGCCTGCCGTCCTGGGTCGGCACCGCCCTCCAGCTCAACCCCGCCGTCGTCTACATCGACCTGATGCGCTTCGCCCTGATCGACACCTTCGGGGGCAGCCAGCTGCCGCCCCATGTGTGGGCGCTCGCGGTGGGCTGGGCCCTGGTCGCCGGGATCGGCGGCTTCGTCTACTTCTGGAAGGCCGAGGAGACCTACGGTCGTGGCTGACAACACCCCCGCCGAGCGGGTACCCACCGTCATCGCCGACGGCGTCGACATCGTCTACCGGGTCAACGGCACCGGTGCCGGCCGCGGCTCCGCGACCGCCGCCCTCAACCGCATCCTGCGCCGGAAGAAGACCGAGAAGGCCGCCGGCGTGCGCCGGGTGCACGCCGTGAAGAACGTGTCCTTCGTGGCGTACCGCGGCGAGGCCATCGGCCTGATAGGCACCAACGGTTCGGGCAAGTCGACGCTGCTCAAGGCGGTCGCCGGCCTGCTCCCGGTGGAGAACGGCCGGATCTACACCGACGGCCAGCCCTCCCTGCTCGGCGTCAACGCCGCCCTGATGAACGACCTCACCGGCGAGCGCAACGTGTACCTCGGCGGCCTGGCGATGGGCATGTCCCGCGCGCAGATCAAGGAGCGCTACCAGGAGATCGTCGACTTCTCGGGGATCAACGACAAGGGCGACTTCATCACCCTGCCGATGCGCACGTACTCCTCCGGCATGGCGGCCCGGCTGCGGTTCTCCATCGCCGCCGCCAAGGACCACGACGTCCTCCTCGTCGACGAGGCCCTGGCCACCGGCGACCGCTCCTTCCAGAAGCGGTCCGAGGAGCGCATCCGGGAGCTGCGCCGGCACGCCGGCACGGTGTTCCTGGTCAGCCACAGCAACAAGTCCATCCGCGACACCTGCGACCGGGTGCTGTGGCTGGAGCGCGGCGAGCTGCGCATGGACGGGCCGACGGACGAGGTGCTGAAGGAGTACGAGAAGTTCACCGGCGGTCCGGACAAGGCGGCGAAACCCAAGCCCGCGCCCAAGGCGAAGGCCGCCGCCTGACCCGTCCCGAAGGGCCTCTTCGCCCGGAAGGCGTACGTACGGTTAACCCTTTTGCCTGATTAGTGCCACTATGGCCGGACGAACGAGCAGGAGTGTGCCGGGAGCGCCGACGGCGAAGGAGTCCCCGCGATGTCCGAGACCCCCGAACTCAGCGTCATCGTCCACGGCCCCAACGTCCAGGACCACCTGCCCGCGCTCCTCGACTCCCTCGACGCCCACCCCCTCGCCGGTGTCGAGGTGATCGTCGCCGCCGTGGGGGACTGGGCACGGGAGACCGCCGAGCGGCACGCCCCCGCGTTCACCGTGCTGCCCCTGCCGGAGGGCGCCGGTGACGCGGCGGCCCGCGCGGCCGGGGCGGCACGGGCGTCCGGCCGCTGGCTGCACTTCGTGCACGCCAAGGACGGGCTGCCCGTCGGCGCCCCGTCCGCCGTCGCCGAGCACGTCGGCGGCCTGCCCGACACCGTGGACGTCCTGCTCCTGGACCACGTCCGCAGCTCGTGGCGGGTCTCGGGCCTGCCCTCCCCCGACGGCCCCCGCCTCGCCCGCGCGGGCCGCGCCGATCTCGCCCTGGACGACCGCGCGGCGCTGCTCCGCCTGACCCCGCTGCTCGGCAACCGCGTGGTGCGCGCCGCTTTCTGGCGGGCCGGTGAGCGGCTCCTGACCACCGAGGACGAGCCGTTCGCCGCGTACGCCGCGCTGCTGCTCGCCGACCGCGTCGCCTGCCTGCCGCTCCCGGCGTACGAGGACCGCCGGCTGCGCCCCGAGAGCCTCCCGCCGCCCACGCCGGCCGAGCGGTACGCGCTGGTCGACCGCTACGAGGCGCTCCTCGGCCTCACCGCCGACCGGCCCGCCGTCCACGGCGTCCTGTACGACCTGATGATCGGCGACTGCCTGCACACCTTCGCCCGCGCCGGGATGCCGGACGACGTGGCGCGGGAGTTCTTCCACCGGGCGTCCGTGACCGCCCGGCGCCACCGCCCCGAGGGGCTGCGGCGCCCGGCCGGTCTGGAGGGCGTACGCCGGTCGCTCCTGGAGGAGGGCGCCTACGGCAAGTACCGCGCCCTCCAGACCGCCAACCACGCCCGCCGCGGGGTGCGCTCCGCCGTGCGCACCGGCAGACGGCGGGCCGGCACGCGGCTGCGCACCCTCCAGTACCGCGGCGCCCTGGCCCGGCCCCTCGACCCGCACCTCGCGGTCTTCTCGGCGTACTGGAACCGCGGGGTGGCCTGCAACCCGGCCGCGATCGCCGCCAAACTCGCCGAACTCGCCCCGGGCGTCCACCCGGTGTGGGTGGTCACGGCGCAGGGCGCGGCCCTGCTGCCGCCCGGCACCGACCACGTCGTGCCCGGCACCCGCCGCTACTGGGAGGTGCTGGCCCGCGCCACATACCTGGTCAACAACGTCAACTTCCCCGACGCGGTGGTCAAACGCCCCGGCACCGTCCACCTCCAGACCCACCACGGCACCCCGCTCAAGCGCATGGGCGTGGACCAGCTGCCCTACCCCGCCGCCGCCCACGGCCTGGACTTCCAGGCCCTGCTGGAACGCGTCGACAAGTGGGACTACAGCGTCTCCGCCAACAGCCACTCCACCCGCATGTGGCAGCGGGCCTACCCGTCCCGCCACATCTCCCTCAACCACGGCTATCCGCGCAACGACGTGTACTACACCGCCGGCCCCGCCGAGGTCCGCGCGGCCCGCGCACGCCTCGGCATCCCGCCCGGCCGCCGCGCGGTCCTCTACGCGCCCACCCACCGCGACTACGAGGCCGGCTGGACCCCGCGCCTCGACCTCGCCGCCCTCGCCGAGTCACTCGGCGAGGAAACGATTCTGCTGGTGCGCGCCCACTACTTCTACGACGGCGCCGCCGCCCTCTCGGCCCCGCTGGCGGGCCTGCGCCGCACCGGCCGCCTCGTCGACGTCTCCTCCTACGACCCCGTCGAGGAACTGTGCCTGGCCGCCGACGCGCTGGTCACCGACTACTCGTCGATCATGTTCGACTACGCCAACCTCGACCGCCCGATCGTCATCCACGCCGACGACTGGGAGACCTACCGCACCACCCGCGGCGTCTACTTCGACCTGATGGCCGAGGCCCCGGGACCGGTCGCCCGCACCCAGGCGGAGTTGACGGAGATCCTCACCTCCGACGCCTGGCACGACGAGCGCGCGACCAAGGCGCGGACCGCCTTCCGGCGCCGGTTCTGCGAGTACGACGACGGCCGCGCCGCCGAACGCGTCGTGCGCCGGGTCTTCCTCGGCGAGGACGAGCGGACCCTGCCCCCGGTCCTGCCGGTCGAGGACCGGACCCCGGCCCCGAGCCCCGAGGAGGCCTGCGCGTCATGAGGACAGCCACCACGAGCCCCGCCACGGGCACGCTCCCGCCGCCCCTGAGCATCCCGGACGTCACCGTCACGGTCATCGTCTACAACGACGCCGAACGCCTCCCCCGCGCGGTCGCGTCCGTGCTGCGCCAGACCCAGGCGAACATCGAGGTCGTCATCAGCGACGACCACTCGACGGACGCGACCGAGGAGGTGGCCCGCGAGCTGGCCGCCCACGATCCGCGGGTCGTGTACCTGCGGCTGCCCGAGAACAGCGGCGGGTGCAGCGCCCCGCGCAACCGCGCCCTGGAGATCGCCCGGGCGCCGTACCTGATGTTCCTGGACAGCGACGACGAACTCCCCGAGCGGGCCGTCGAGGTCCTGCTCGCCGCCCACCAGGAACGCGACCTGGACTTCGCGATGGGCGCCGTGCACCGCATCCGCGTGGACGGCGGGCGCCGTACCACCTGGATGCCACACCTGGTCGCCGAGCGCCGCACCCTCGACGGCATCGAGGCCGACCCGCGCCTGTTCTTCGAGCACCTCTCCACCAGCAAGATGTACGCCCGCGCCTTCCTCGACCGGCACGGCCTGCGCTTCCCCGAGGGCATCCACTACGAGGACCAGCTCTTCTCGGCGCAGGCGTACTGCCTGGCCAAGACCTTCACCGTGGTCCCCGAGCCGGTCTACCGCTGGTACATAGCCCCGTACGCCGCCTCCGACTCCGCCTCCATCTCCAACCAGCGGCACAAGCTCAGCAACGTCCGCGACCGCGTCCACGTGCAGCGGCTCATCGACGCGTTCCTGGCCGAGAGCGGGCACGAGGGGCTGCGCGAGGACAAGGACTTCAAGTTCCTCAAGCACGACTTCCGGATGTACGCCGGTGACCTCCCCTACCGGGACGACGCGTGGCTGGCGTCCTTCGCGGACCTGATGAACCCCTACCTCGACACGCTCGCCGAGGGCGCCTACGCCCGGCTGCCCCGCGCCGAACGGGTCGTCCTGCGCCTGCTGCGCGACCGGCGCCTGTCCGACGTCCGCACGGCCGCCCGGGGCCTCGGCCACGACGTGGCACCGCGCCGGGTGACGCCGGACGAGGAGAGCGGCCGCGTGTACTGGGGCGAGCGCGTCCCGGATTCCCCCGACGCCCGGCGCGAGCTGGACCTGACGGACCTGGAGCTGGACACCCGCCCGTTCTTCACCGCCCTGCTCCGGCACGAGATCACGGAGGTCAGGCGCGGTCCCGGTGCCTCGGTCGACCTCACCGTCCGCACCTACGACCCGGCCCTGCGCCTGCCGGTCGGCCCCCAGCGCGCGGTGCTCCACCTCGCCCCCGGCCGTCGCCGTCTCACAATCGCCTTCCGCCTCTCGCCGGTCCGCCCCGGCCTCTTCGAGGGCCGCGTCCGCCTGGACCTGGCGGCGGCCCGTCTCCCGCTTCACGGCTTCGCCGGCACCCGCCATCCCGTGCTCCGCCTCCGCCACCGGGGCCGCACCCACACGGGCATCCTCCTGGCGCCGCCGGCCTTCCCGCCCCTCACGGCCCGCGTCCCCTACCGCGCCGGCCTCACCCCCCACCGCGTCACCCTCCGCCCGGAGGGCCACAACCCGGGCCGCCTACAGATCACCTGGCAGCCGGTGGGCCCCACCGCCGCACTACTCCGCCCAGCAGCCCGCCGCCTCTCCACCCCGAGAACACGAAGAGCGGCCCGCCTGGTGGCGAACATCCTCCGCTGACCCGCCCCCGCACCTGCGGGCAGTCGTGCCGCTGGGGCGGCACGGGTGGGCGCAGGCGGCACCCCGCCACGCCGGGCTGCGTCCCCACTCCCGCCCAGCCCCCACCCCGCCACAGACGCCAAGGCGCCCCGGACCGAACCCGGCCCGGGGCGCCTCACACGGCACAACGGCGCGAACGCCGCTACACCGCACCGCCTACGAATGCGTGCGCAGCAACGTCCGCATCGTCCGCATGGCCACCGAAAGATTGGACAGATCGAACTCGTCCGACCCCCGGATCTCCTCCAGCGTCGTCCGCGCCCGCCCGAGAATCGCCGCGTTCTTCTCCTCCCACGCCTTGAACCGCTGCTCCGGCGTGGACGTGCCGTTGCCCACCGCCAAGACGTCCGCGGTCAGCGACGCGTGCGCCGAGTACAGGTCCTCGCGGATCGCCGCGCGGGCCATGGACTGCCAGCGGTCGTTCCGGGGCAGGTCGCTGATCCGGTCCATCAGCTGGGTGACGCCGAGCCGGTCGGCGAGGTCGTAGTACACCTCGGCGACGTCCAGCGGCTCCTTGCCCATGCGGTCGGCCACCGACACGATGTCCAGCGTCGCGAAGGCCGAGGAGAACCCCGCCACCCGCGTGGCCGGCTCGTCCGGGACCCCGGCGGCGGTCAGCTCGTCGTAGATGTGCTGGTACCACTCCGCGTCCGCGCCGCGCAGCAGCTTCGGCAGCTGCGACCACACCTGCTCGACCCGCTCGGCGAAGAACTCCACCGTCTCGGCCAGCTCCAGCGGCTGCGGCCGGTTGTTGAGCAGCCAGCGCGTGCCGCGCTCGACCAGCCGGCGCGAGTGCAGCCGGATCCGGGTCTGGACGGCGGCGTCGACCTTGGTGTCCAGGGCCTCCACCGCGTCCCACACCGGGGAGGAGCTGAAGATCGCCCGGGCCGCGGTCTGCGCCCGCACGATCTCCTCGAGCGACGCGCCGGTCTCCTCGCGCATCCGGTGCAGATACGTCGTACCACCCGTGTTGACCGTGTCGTTGACCAGGACGGTCGTCGTGATCTCGCGGCGCAGCGGGTGGCTGTCGACCTGCTCGGGGAACTGCTCGCGCAGCGCCGACGGGAAGTAGGCGTGCAGCAGACCCTTGAGGTACGGGTCGTCCGGCAGCGAGGTGTGCAGCAGCTCCTCGGCGACCGTGATCTTCGTGTACGCCAGCAGCACGGCCGTCTCCGGACCGGTCAGGCCGTGTCCGCTGCCCAGCCGCTCACGGATCTGGCGGTCGGTGGGCAGGAACTCCAGGGCCCGGTTGAGGTGGCCCTCCCTGACCAGGTGCCGCATGAAGCGCTGCTGGGCGTGGAGCATGTCCTTGGACTGGGCGAGCGCGTTGGCGATCGCCGTGTTCTGCGCGTAGTTGTTGCGCAGCACCAGCGCGCCGACCTCGTCGGTCATCTGGGCGAGCAGCTTGTTGCGCTGCTTGACGGTCATGTCGCCGTCCTTGACGAGACCGTTGAGCAGGATCTTGATGTTCACCTCGTGGTCGGAGGTGTCCACGCCCGCGCTGTTGTCGATGGCGTCGGTGTTGATCCGGCCGCCCTTAAGCGCGAACTCGATCCGGCCCAGCTGGGTCAGGCCCAGGTTGCCGCCCTCGCCGACGACCTGGACCCGCAGGTCCTTGCCGTCGACGCGGATGGCGTCGTTGCCCTTGTCGCCGACGTCCGCGTTGGACTCGGTGGACGCCTTGACGTACGTACCGATGCCGCCGTTCCACAGCAGGTCCACCGGGGAGCTGAGGATCGCCTTCATCAGCTCGGCCGGGGTCATCTTGGTGATGCCGGGCTCGATGCCGAGGGCCTCGCGGATGTGCGCGTTGACCGGGATCGACTTGGCCGTGCGCGGGAAGATGCCGCCGCCCGCCGACAGCAGCCCGGTGTCGTAGTCCTCCCACGAGGAGCGGGGCAGCTCGAACAGCCGGCGGCGCTCGGCGTACGAGGTGGCCGCGTCCGGCGTCGGGTCGATGAAGATGTGCCGGTGGTCGAAGGCGGCGACCAGGCGGATGTGCTCGCTGAGCAGCATGCCGTTGCCGAAGACGTCGCCGGACATGTCGCCGATGCCGACGACCGTGAAGTCCTGGGTCTGGGTGTCCACGCCCAGCTCCCGGAAGTGCCGCTTCACGGACTCCCAGGCGCCGCGGGCGGTGATGCCCATGCCCTTGTGGTCGTAGCCCGCGCTGCCGCCGGAGGCGAAGGCGTCGCCGAGCCAGAAGTTGTAGGACTCGGCGACCTCGTTGGCGATGTCGGAGAACTTCGCGGTGCCCTTGTCGGCGGCGACGACGAGGTAGGTGTCGTCCTCGTCGTGCCGGACGACGTCCGCGGGGTGCACGACCTCGCCGGCCACCATGTTGTCGGTGATGTCGAGCAGCGCCGAGATGAACGTCTTGTAGCTGGCGATGCCCTCCGCCAGCCACGCGTCGCGGTCGACGCTCGGGTCGGGCAGCTGCTTGGCGACGAAGCCGCCCTTGGCGCCGACCGGCACGATGACGGTGTTCTTCACCATCTGCGCCTTGACCAGGCCGAGGATCTCGGTGCGGAAGTCCTCCCGGCGGTCCGACCAGCGCAGACCACCGCGCGCGACCTTGCCGAAGCGCAGGTGCACGCCCTCGACGCGCGGCGAGTACACCCAGATCTCGAACGCCGGGCGCGGCGCGGGCAGGTCGGGGATGGCCTGCGGGTCGAACTTCATGGAGACGTAGTCGTGCGGCTTGCCGCCCGCCGCCTCCTGGAAGAAGTTCGTCCGCAGCGTCGCCTTGATGACGGTGAGGAAGGACCGCAGGATCCGGTCCTCGTCGAGGCTCGCCACCTGGTCCAGGGCGGCGTCGACCTCTTCGAGCAGGGCGTCGACGATCTCCCGCCCGGCCCGCTGCCGCTCCGGCGCCATCCGCGCCTCGAACAGGTTGATGAGCAGGCGCGTGGTGTGGACGTTGCTGCGGAGGGTGTCCTCCATGTAGTCCTGGCTGAAGGTCGAACCGGCCTGCCGCAGGTACTTGGCGTACGCGCGCAGCACCATCGCCTCGCGCCAGGTCAGCCCGGCGCTGAGCACGAGGGCGTTGAAGCCGTCGTTCTCCGCCTTGCCGGTCCAGGTGGCGGCGAAGGCATCCTGGACGCGCTCGCGGGCGTCGTCGCCGAGGTAGTCGGCGCCGCCGGCCGGGGCCTTGGGCATGCGCAGGCCGAAGTCGTAGATCCAGGCCGTGGTGCGGTCCGCGCAGCGCAGCTCGTAGGGCCGCTCGTCGGTGACCTCGACGCCGAGCCGGCTGAGCACCGGCAGCACGGCGGACAGGGAGACCGAGCCGCCCTTCTGGTAGATCTTGAAGCGCCGTTCCTCGGGCGCGGCGCCGACCGGCTCGTACAGGCTCAGCGCGAAGGTCTTCTCCTCGTCGAGCTGCTCCAGGTGGCCGAGGTCGGCGACCGCGGAGCGCGGACCGTGGTCGGCCTTGTAGCCCTCGGGGAAGGCGGACCCGTAGTGGCGCAGCAGCTCCGCGGCGCGTTCCTCGCCGAACTCGGCGGTCAGTGCCTCGCCGAAGCCGTCGGCCCAGGAGCGGGCGGCCTCGACGAGACGGGCCTCGACGCGCTCCCGGTCGGCGTCGGACAGGTGCGGCAGCTCGGTGCCCTGCGGGACCCGGACCACGAAGTGCAGCCGGGACAGGATCGACTCGGTGTTCCAGGCCGTGAAGTCGACGCTGGTGCCGCCCAGCTCCTCCTTGAGGATGTCGATGATCCGCAGCCGGACACCGGTGGTGTAGCGGTCGCGGGGGAGGTAGACGAGAGCCGAGTAGTAGCGCCCGTACTCGTCCTGGCGCAGGTAGAGCCGCAGGCGGCGGCGCTCCTGGAGGTAGAGCACGGAGGTGACGATCGGTTCCAGCTCCTCGGCGGAGGTCTGGAACATCTCGTCGCGCGGGTAGGTCTCCAGGATTTGCAGCAGGTCCCGCCCGTCGTGGCTGTTGGGCGAGAAACCGGCCCGCTCCAGCACCTCCTCCACCTTGCGCCGCACGACCGGCACCCGGCGCACGGACTCGGTGTAGGCGGCGGAGGAGAACAGGCCGAGGAAGCGCCGCTCGCCGACGACGTTGCCGTTCTCGTCGAACTTCTTGACGCCGACGTAGTCCAGGTACGAGGGCCGGTGCACGGTGGCCCGGCTGTTCGCCTTGGTCAGCACCAGCAGCCGGTGCTCGCGGGCCTTGGCCCGGGCGTCGGCGGGCAGCCGCTCGAAGGAGGGGCTGACCGGGTGGCTCTCGTCGGCCGCGTGGTGCGGGTCGGAGCGCAGGATGCCGAGGCCGGTGCCGGCGACGGCGGCGAGGGAGTCGTCCTCGCGCAGTTCGTACTCGCGGTAGCCGAGGAAGGTGAAGTGGTCGTCGGCCAGCCAGCGCAGCAGCTCCTGGGCCTCCTCCAGCTCGCGCGCCGGGAGGTCCTCCGGGGTGGCCTCGGCCGACAGCTGGTCGGCGATGCGGACGGCGGCGTCGCGCATCTTGCCCCAGTCCTCGACGGTCTCGCGGACGTCGTTCAGGACGCGCAGCAGGTCGGCGGTGATCTGCTTCAGGTCACCGCGGTCGGTCTCGCGATCGATCTCGACGTGGATCCAGGACTCGACGTGCGCGTCGTGCGGCAGGTCGGCGGTGGGCCGGCCGGCCAGCACCTCGACGAGCTTGCCGGCGATGTCGCGCCGCACCACGATCTGCGGGTGGACGACGACGTGGATGCCACGGCTCTGGCGGGTCAGCTCGTTCGTCACGGAGTCGACGAGGAAGGGCATGTCGTCGGTGACCACCTCGACGACGGAGTGGCTGCACGTCCAGCCGTTCTCCTCGACCGTCGGGGTGTGCACCCGGACGTTCGCCGTGCCCTGCGGACGGTTCTCGGCCAGCCGGTAGTGCGAGACGGCGGCTCCGAAGACGTCGACCGGGTCGCGGTCGGCGAGGTCCTCCGGGGCGGTGTGCCGGTAGTAGCGCTGGAGGAACGCGAACACGGACGCGTAGTCCGGGGCGCCGTCCGGGCCGTCCGGGGTGTCCGGGGTTCCCTCGCCCCTCGTCCCGGTCGGTAGGTGCCCCCCGACCGGGCTGTTCTCAGCTACCCGCGCAGCCCTCTCGAGCAACTCGGCTTTGGCTTCGTCCAGCTTGGTCTGCATTGTCCTCTGACTCCTGTCGCGCGCCGTTGCGTGACGTAGAAGGAAGTTCGGTCTCCTGCCTTCCGGCATGACGTCGGGACACGGGGTGTCCGGTCTTCTCCGACGCTATGCCGCAAGATGAGAGGAGCGGGGGCATATCAGCCAATGTCGCCGCTCCCACCGGGTGTGACTTCGCTCTCGCCGTCACCGTCCGGGGAGTGCGCGGCGCCGTACCGGGGGTCTTCGATGCCCCGTCCCGCCCGCGAGGATCAGCGACCGCCGCCCGGCCACGGATGTCGTCCGTGGGCGCCGGGCGCGGGGCGGGGGCACCAGTGCCCCCGCGAACTATCGCGCTGATCACGCCACAAGGCTATCGCCCTCCGAGGGCACCCCGTCATGAGCCGCATGTGTACAAAACCGGGCCCTCGACTTGGACGTTCCGCACAGCTACGTCCGGGTGGCGGTGTGGTCCGGGGCACCGGACGCCGCCGTCATCCCGCCAGCCGCTCCGCCACCGCCACGGCCTCCCCGAGCGTGTCCACCACCGGCACGCCGACCTGCTCGAGGCTGGCCCGGCTGTGCGACCCCCCGGTGTAGAGCACGGCACCCGCACCCACGTGGTGCGCCGCCACCGCGTCGTCGGCGGCGTCCCCGATCACCACCGTGCGGGCGGGCTCCACCCCGTCCTGCGCCAGCTGCGCGAGATGCCGCACCATGTGCTCGGCCTTGCTGCCCCCGGACGGCCCGGTCCGTCCGTCGACGCGTATGAAGTGCGTCTCGATCCCGAGCCCCCGGACCAGCGGCACCAGCTCGTCGTGGCCGTACATGCTGAGGATGGACTGGCTGCGCCCCGCCGACCGCCACCCGGCGAGCAGCTCCGTGACCCCCTCGGCGAGCGTGCACCGGCTGCGGTGCACGGTGTAGTAGCGCTGGAAGGTCGCGTCCATGACCTCCCACTCGGCGTCGGTGGGCAGCCGCCCCATCAGCCGCTCGTAGAACTTCGGCACCGGCACGCAATACAGCGACCGGTACCGCTCCAGCGTGATCGGCGCCAGCCCCAGCTCGGCGAAGGCCGCGTTCGTCGCCCCGATGATCGCGTCGTTGTCGTGGAACAGCGTGCCGTTCCAGTCCCACACGATGTGTGCGCCCGTCTGCATCCCCATGCCCGAAAACGTACCCGCCGCCACTGACAATCGGGACACCGCGCTACGACGTGCCTGGTCACACCAGGTTCGGGAGCTCCTGCGTCGCGTACCAGAGCAGCTCGTGGTCCTCCGCGCCGTCCACGACGAACCGGGCGTCGTCGTCCCCGGCGTCCGCCGCCGCGAGGGCCTCGGCCGCGGCGCTCACGTCCGCCTCCGCGTCGGCGGAGTCGACGTGCACCGCGGCCGCCTTGGCCAGCGGCAGCGGCCCGGCGACCCGGACCTCGCCCAGCGCCGCCGGGTCGAGTCCCCGGCCCGGATCGGCCGCGGCGGCGCCGTCGGGTACGTCGGCGGCGACCACGACCCGGCGCCGTGCCGCGCCCGGGTCGGCCGCCAGCAGCCGCAGGGACGCCAGGGCGGCCCGGCCGAGGGCGGCGTACTCCAGCTCCTCGATGTCGTCCGACAGGTACCACTCGCGCAGCGCCGGTGTGACGGCGTAGGCGACGAGCGGCCCGGTCCCCAGCTCCCCCGCCCGGTGCGCCTCGGCGAGGCCGGACAGGGTCAGGGGGACGTAGACGCGCATGAGTCTGCCGCTTTCGTGGTCGGGGACGCCGCCGGAGCGCTCGGCGGCCCGGCGGGAGAGCCTTCAGGATACGTGCGGGTGTCCCCTTTCGGGTCCCCACCCAGGGCGTCCGACGCGTCCACCCCGGGCCCGGTATTCACCCGGTCCACCCCTGGCGTCGCGGGCTCTCCGGCCGCCCGGGTCATTCGGATAGGTGAACTTCTCCGCCCCCTCGACGCGGTCGCCCGCCTCCTTGCCGTGCCGCCCCTCCAGCCCGTACAAGATCACCGACCACGAAGTTACCGCCCGGTATCACCCGGGCCGCCGAACGGGGACCCCATGCGCAAGGTCATGACCAGAACCCAACTCCGCCCCACACCCACTGGCCCTCTCACCCCACCCCCGCCCTACGGCCCCGGAGCCACACCCTCCGGCGGACCCGGCGGACTCCCTCGCGCTGCCGACGCAGGCCCGGTACCCCCGCCCGGTCACGCGTCCCCGGGCGCCGCCCCCGGCCGCGCCCCGGCCGGCGAACCCGGCGGGCGCCCCCGCGCCACCGACGCAGGCCCGGTGTCCCCACCCGGTTCCGCGTCCCCGGGCGCCGCCCCCGGCCGCGCTCCGTCCGGCGGACCCGGAGGGCGCCCCCGCGCCACCGACGCAGGCCCGGTACCCCCGCCCGGTCACGCGTCCCCGGACGCCGCCCCCGGCCACGCCCCGTCCGGCGGACCCGGCCGCGTGCCAACCCGCACGTCCGGAGACACCGCACGCCACATGCCCGGCGCCGCCCCCTCCGACCAGCCCGGGGACACCGCGCCCCGTGCGCCCGGCGGGATGCCGCCCCGCAGGCCGGGGGTGCGTGGAGCGCGTGCCGCGGCGTCCGGTGGGCGGCCGCCCGGGGCTCCGGGCCGGTCCCAGCGGTCCCGTACGCGGCCGGCGGACACCCGTCCGCCCACGGCCGGACCCGGCGGCCGTGGCACGAGGCCGGGTCCCCCCACCGGGCCGGCCGCCCCCGCCACGGGCCCCACCCCCGGCCCCGTCACGGCCTGGGCCCTCGCCCTCCCCGCGGCCCCCGCCACGGCCCCCGTAGCGGGGCGGACCGCACCGGAGGGCCACCGACGGGTCACCCGGCCCTCCGCGGCGCCTGTCGTCCCCGCTCAGACGCCCCGCCGGCCCGTCCCGCAACTGCGGCCCACCGACCACTTCGCCGAGCTCCTCGTGGGCGTTCTCAGCGGACGGCGTCCCGTGCACTCGATGCTCCGCCACACCCTCGGCCGCGCCTACGACGACCTGGCCCACCTCGCCGAACGAGGCCCGCTGCGCACCCGCGGCGCCGCCCCCGTCGTCCGCGACATCGGCTACTTCGAGCCCCGGCCGGGCGCCCTGGAGGTCTTCGCACGCATCGGCGCGGGCGACCGGCTCCGCGCCCTGGCGTTCCGCCTGGAGCAGGGCCGGGACCTGCGCTGGCGCTGCACGGCGGTGGAACTGGGCGGCCCGCCGAGGCCCCGCGCGGACGACGACTGACCGCCCCGGCAGGCCGAAGGGCCGGTCACCCGAGGTGACCGGCCCTTCCCACCGCCGCGGCGCCCGCAGGCACCGCACCGTCACTTCTTGCGGCGCCGTCCGCCCTTGGCCTGCTTGCGGCGCTCCGCGCGCGTGAGTCCGTCCGACTGGGCCTGCGCGGGCTCGCCGTCGGTGAACTCGCCCTCGACGACACCGCCCTCGCCGTCCACGGTCGGCGCGGAGAAGTGCAGGTCCCGGCGCTGCGGCGCGTCGAGGCCCTTGGCCCGGATCTCCGGACGGGCGCCCGCCTGGGCCGGGACCGCGTCCTGGGCGCCCTTGTCCAGCGACGGCGCCGCGTCCTCCACCGGGACCTCCTCGACCTGCTGCTCGACCTGGACCTCCAGGTTGAACAGGTAGCCGACGGACTCCTCCTTGATGCCCTCCATCATGGCCTGGAACATGTCGAAGCCCTCGCGCTGGTACTCGACCAGCGGGTCCTTCTGCGCCATCGCGCGCAGGCCGATGCCCTCCTGGAGGTAGTCCATCTCGTAGAGGTGCTCGCGCCACTTGCGGTCCAGGACCGACAGGACGACCCGGCGCTCCAGCTCGCGCATGATCTCGGAGCCGAGCTGCTTCTCGCGCGCCTCGTACTGCTCCATGACGTCGTCCTTGATGGACTCCGCGATGTAGTCGGCGGTCAGGCCGGCCCGGTCGCCGGCCGCCTCCTCCAGCTCCTCGACGGTGACCTTCACCGGGTAGAGCTGCTTGAAGGCGCCCCACAGCCTGTCGAGGTCCCAGTCCTCCGGGAAGCCCTCGGCGGTCTCGGCCTGTACGTAGGCGTCGATCGTGTCGTTCATGAAGTGCTGGATCTGCTCCTGCAGGTCCTCGCCCTCCAGGACGCGGCGACGCTCGCCGTAGATGACCTCACGCTGACGGTTGAGGACCTCGTCGTACTTCAGGACGTTCTTACGGGTCTCGAAGTTCTGGGTCTCGACCTGCGACTGGGCGGACGCGATCGCGCGCGTGACCATCTTGTTCTCGATCGGCACGTCGTCCGGCACGTTCGCCATGGACATCACGCGCTCGACCATCTGGGCCTTGAACAGCCGCATCAGGTCGTCGCCCAGGGAGAGGTAGAAGCGGGACTCGCCGGGGTCGCCCTGACGGCCGGAACGACCGCGCAGCTGGTTGTCGATGCGCCGCGACTCGTGCCGCTCGGTGCCCAGGACGTAGAGGCCGCCCAGCTCCTTGACCTCTTCGAACTCGGCCTTGACCGCCTGCTCGGCCCGCTCCAGGGCGGCGGGCAGGGCCGCGGCCCACTCCTCGATGTGCTCTTCGGGGTCGAGGCCGCGCTGGCGCAGCTCCGCCTCGGCGAGGTCCTCGGGGTTGCCGCCGAGCTTGATGTCCGTACCGCGGCCGGCCATGTTCGTGGCCACCGTCACCGCGCCCTTGCGGCCCGCCTGGGCGACGATCGTCGCCTCCCGGTCGTGCTGCTTGGCGTTCAGCACCTCGTGCTGGACACCGCGCTTGCTGAGCTGCTGCGAGAGGTACTCGGACTTCTCGACCGAGGTGGTGCCGACGAGGATCGGCTGGCCCTTGCGGTGCTTCTCCTCGATGTCGTCGACGACGGCCTCGAACTTGGCGACCTCGGTGCGGTAGATCAGGTCCGACTGGTCCTTGCGGACCATCGGCCGGTTGGTCGGGATGGGCACCACGCCGAGCTTGTAGATCTGGTGGAACTCGGCGGCCTCGGTCATCGCCGTACCGGTCATGCCGGACAGACCGGGCTGTTCCTTGCCGTTGTGGTCGTGGCGCTTGTAGAGGCGGAAGAAGTTCTGGAGGGTGATCGTGGCGAGCGTCTGGTTCTCGTCCTTGATGTCCACCCCTTCCTTCGCCTCGATCGCCTGGTGCATGCCCTCGTTGTAGCGGCGGCCGGCGAGGATACGGCCGGTGTGCTCGTCGACGATCATGACTTCGCCGTCGAGGACGACGTAGTCCTTGTCCTTCTTGAACAGTTCCTTGGCCTTGATGGCGTTGTTCAGGTAGCCGACCAGCGGGGTGTTCACCGACTCGTAGAGGTTGTCGATGCCCAGCCAGTCCTCGACCTTGGCCACGCCCGACTCGTGGATGGCGACGGTGCGCTTCTTCTCGTCGACCTCGTAGTCACCGGTCTCCTCGATGCCCTTGAGGGTGTTGCCCGCCTCGCCCCTCTTCAGGCGGGTGACCAGCTTGGCGAAGTCGCCGTACCACTTGGTGGCCTGGTCGGCCGGGCCGGAGATGATCAGCGGCGTACGGGCCTCGTCGACGAGGATGGAGTCGACCTCGTCGACGATGGCGAAGTTGTGGCCGCGCTGGACGAGCTCGTCCTTGGACCACGCCATGTTGTCGCGCAGGTAGTCGAAGCCGAACTCGTTGTTCGTGCCGTAGGTGATGTCGCAGGCGTACATCTCGCGGCGCTGGGCCGGCGTCTGGTTGGCCAGGATGCAGCCGACGTCCAGACCGAGGAACTTGTGGACGCGGCCCATCATCTCCGAGTCGCGCTCGGCCAGGTAGTCGTTGACCGTGACGATGTGCACGCCCTCGCCGGACAGGGCGTTGAGGTAGGCGGGCAGCGTGCCGACGAGGGTCTTGCCCTCACCGGTCTTCATCTCGGCCACGTAGCCCATGTGCAGGGCGGCGCCGCCCATGATCTGCACGTCGTAGTGGCGCTGGCCCAGGACGCGCTTGGCGGCCTCGCGGACCGTGGCGAAGGCTTCGGGCAACAGGTCGTCCAGGCTCTCACCGTCGGCGTAGCGCTGCTTGTACTCGTCGGTGAGGGCCCTCAGCTCGGCGTCGGAGAGGTCGGTGAAGTCCTCTTCGATGGAGTTGACCTGGTCCGCGATGCGGTGCAGCTTGCGCAGGATCTTGCCTTCGCCTGCACGCATGATCTTGGAGAGGACGGACACGGGGGTTGGTCTCCTTGCCGGTCGGGCCTGGGACGGTCGGTTTCCTGTGACGGACTGAGCAACGGCCATCGTATGCGAGGACCCCGCCGCCCCGGGAGGCCTGCCGCAACGGGGACCGTCGTCCACTCCTCACATCCAGCATCCCTGTCTGCTGTCACCCCTTTCAACGTCCGGGCCCCGCGGATGGTGCCGCACCCCTCCGGCGAATCACACGCGAGGTGACCGGACGTTCACGCACGGCAAAGCATTGGCGCCGCCACCGGGCTCCGCGCAGAATCGGCCGATGGAACCCGTCACGCTCACCACCGACCGCCTCGTCCTGCGCACGGTCGGCCCGCAGGACATCGACGCCGTGTACGCAGCCTGCCAGGACCCCGACATCCAGCGCTGGACGACGGTCCCCGCCCCCTACCTCCCGGAGCACGCGCGGAGTTTCGCGGAGCAGCTGGTCCCCGACGGCTGGGCGAACGACTCCATGTTCACCTTCGGCCTCTTCCTCCCCGCCGGGGACCTGGTCGGCATGCTCGGCGTCACGATGATCTCCCTGGGCGTCGGCGAGATCGGGTTCTGGGGCACCAAGGAGCACCGCGGCCGGGGCTACACCACCGAGGCAGCCGTCGCCGTCGCCCGCTGGGCCTTCACCGAGCGGGCCGTGGACCGCCTGGAGTGGCGCGCCGAGGTCGGCAACACGGCCTCCCGCGCGGTGGCCCAACGCGCGGGTTTCACCATGGAGGGCACGTTGCGCTCCGCGCTCAACAACAAGGGCGTACGCCGCGACTGCTGGGTCGGCTCCCTCCTCCCCTCAGACCTCGCCCTCCCCTCCACGTCCCCGTACTTGCCGGCCCAGGCATAGCCGCGCCGCCCCGTCGCTACGGGCAGCCGTGCCTCCCCCATCCCCCCGTCGCTGCGGGCAGTCGTGCCGCTGGGGCGGCACGGGTGGGCGCAGCGGCACCCGGCAAGCGCCGGCCCGCGCCCCCCGCCCCCGCACTCCCCCCGGGTGCCACCTGAACCCCGGCCCACCGCACCCACCTCCCCCTCCCCGCACCCACTCCCACACCACCCCCACTGTCAGACCCACCCCCTATCGTGCGGACGTATGACGACCCTCCCGCCCCCCACCACGGAACTGTCCGCCGACGAGGCCCGCCGCCTCGCCCTCCGCGCACAGGGCTTCCTCGGCGCCCCCGACCGCCGCGCAGGCGTCCGCGGCGTCCTCCGTCACCTGGGCGCGGTGCAGCTCGACACCATCTCGGTCCTCGCCCGCTCCCACGAACTCGTCCCGTACGCCCGCCTGGGCGCGGTCGGCCGCCGGACCGTCGACGACGCGTACTGGACGGACACCCACGCCTTCGAGTACTGGTCGCACGCCGCCTGCATCCTCCCCATCGAGGAGTGGCCCCACTTCGCCTTCCGCCGCCGCGCCTACCGCAACCGCCCGCACTGGAACCACCACCTCCCCGACGGCGACTACGACCGCGTCGTCAAGCAGCTCCGCACCGAGGGCCCCCTCACCGCGACGGAGCTGGGCGGCGCCAAGAAGACCAGCGAGTGGTGGGACTGGTCGGGCACGAAGGTCGCCGTCGAGCGCGCGCTCATGTACGGCGAGGTGGTGTGCGTGGAACGGCGCGGCTGGAAGCGGGTGTACGACCTGGCCGAGCGCGCGGTCCCGGCCGCGCTGCTCCACGACGACCTGGACGACACCGAGTGCCTGCGCCGCCTGGTCCGCCTGGCCGGTCAGTCCCTGGGCGTGGGCACGCGCGCGGACATCGCGGACTACCACCGCCTCAAGGCCGAGCAGGTCGACGCCGTGATCGCCGACTCGGGCCTGGTGCCGGTCACGGTGCAGGGGTGGGGCCGGCCCGCCTGGGCGGACCCGGCGGCCCTGGAGACTCCCCCGCGCGGCCGTCACCGCACGACGCTGCTCTCACCCTTCGATTCCCTCATCTGGGAACGGGCGCGCACGGAGCGGATCTTCGGCTTCACCCACCGGCTGGAGGCCTACGTGCCCAAGCCGAAGCGGGTGCACGGCTACTTCGCGATGCCGGTCCTGGCCGGCGGACGGCTCGTCGGCCGCGTGGACCCGGCCCGCGAGGGGCGCACCCTGGTCGCCAAGCAGGTCACGCTGGACGGCCCGAAGGCGGCCCCGGCAGTCGCCCAGGCGCTGGTCGAGGCGGCGAGCTGGGTGGACTGCACGGACGTACGCGTGGAGCGGGTCGAGGCACCGGAACTGCGCGAGCCCCTCACCCGGGAACTGGCCCGGCTGCTCGCCTGACCGAGGACCGGGCCGGGGCCGGATCTGGGCCGAGACCTGGACCGGGACCGCTCAGCGGATTTCGAGGATCTTCTCCCGCATCGCGTACACCACGGCCTCCATCCTGGAGTGCAGTTGCAGTTTCTCCAGGATGTTGCGCACGTGGTTCTTGACGGTGTTCTCGGAAATGAACAGTTCCTTCGCGATGTCGCGGTTGTTCATCCCGGTGGCGACGAGTTTGAGGACCTCCAGCTCGCGGTCCGTGAGCCGCGGCGCGGGCACCAGTCGCCGTTCGTCGGTCCGCTGGATCATCGACTTGAACTCGGTGAGCAGTTTCGACGCCATGGAGGGACTGATCTGGGACTGCCCGTCGGCCACCGCGCGAATGGCGGTGGCCACTTCGTCCGTCGAGATCTCCTTGAGGAGATAACCGGTGGCACCGGCCTTGATCGCGTCGTAGAGGTCGGCTTCCTCGTCGCTGATCGTCAGCATGATGATCTTGGCGCTGGGTGCCACCTCCTTGATGGAGGTGCAGGCCTCGATACCGCCCCGCTTGGGCATCCGCACATCCATCAGGATGATGTCCGGCAGCAGGTCGGCGGCCTTCTCCACGGCCTCGGCGCCGTCACCGGCCTCGCCGACGACCTGGATGTCCTCCTCGGCCGCCAGCACGATCTCCAGGCCGCGGCGGAAGAGGGCGTGGTCGTCCACGACCAGCACCCTGATCGGCTCCTCGCGTGCGGAGCCCGCGTCCGCGTCCGGGCCCATGCCGGAGGCCCCGTCGCCGATCCCGTGGTCGACGCCCGCGCCCCGCATCGGTCCGAAACTGTCCGCCATCGTTCCTCCCCCTGAAGGCTGTGGCACGTGGTCCTGAGCCATCGCCAACCCAGAGCAACGACCCACCGGTTGGGCCGTTGCCGCCATGATTCCATGTCCGGCGGACAGCGGGGTGACCGAACGGGCAGCGTTGGGGTCGCACACCCTCACGCACCGTCGCACGACGGTGCCCCTGGGGGCGCACACGCGCTCCAGGGGCACCGCACAGCTGTCACCCGGCGGGGTGTATCAGCCGCCGAGCGCGTCGCCCGCGTCGGGGGCGTGCGCCTGGGTGACCATCGTGTCCGTGGTCAGGTGGATCACGCCGTAGTCGTAGGCGTGCCGCCGGTAGACGACGCTGGGCTCCTTCGTCTCGGAGTCGACGAACAGGTAGAAGTCGTGCCCGACCAGCTCCATCTCGTAGAGCGCCTGGTCGAGGGACATCGGTGCGGCTACGTGGGTCTTCTCCCGGACGACGAGCGGGCCGTCGCCCTGGACCTCCAGCGAGCCGATCTTCTTGGTGGGTACGCCGTCCTGCTTCTCCGTCGGGACGACGTCGCCGTTCCCGTTGAGCGTCGCCGCGCCGGGTACGTGGTCGGCGACCTCGGCCGCCGAGATCCGGCGCGCGCCGCGGCGCGAGAAGCGCTTGTCGTGCTGCTTGCGCAGCCGTGCGCCGAGCTTCTCCGCCGCCAGGTCGAGCGCCGCGTAGGGGTCGCTCGCCGCCGCCTCCGCCCGAATCACCGGACCGCGGGAGCGGAGCGTGATCTCCACTCGGTCACAGCGGTCGGCCTGCCGGGGGTTCGGCTCCTTGGACACCTCGACGTCGAGGCTGATCACCTTGCCATCGAGCTTCTGGATCTTCTCCAGCTTCAGCTTCTCGGCCACGTGCTTCCGGAACCGCTCGGGCACCTCGGTCTTGCGGCCCTTGACGACGATGTCCACGCAGAACTCCGTTCCCGGATCGCTCCGCTTCGACGGCGGAGCATCTCCCTTTTGCACCAGGTTCCGGTCCATCCCGGAACCTCGGACTCGGTGACGTCCACCTCCTCCCCCGCGGGCGAGATCTCCACTCCACCGGTGCGGGTGATGACGGTGAAACCCGCAGCACGGCATTCGGATATGAGAGGTGTGGCCTGCGGCTTTGCCTCACAACCGAACATATCTCGCCCGGACGGATGTCGTCACCCTCTACCGCCGCGTACCTCCGTTCCGGTGAATTGGCTCTCTCATTACCTGCAACGACGTAAGTCCTCAGTCAGTTCCGGTTTATTTCGAAGGCATCTGGTGAAGCCGCGACCACTGCCGCGCAGATCGCTTCACTGGTCACGCCGGTCACGCCACCGCCTCCGTACTGACCCGCCATTCGGGGCCCGGTCTTCCGTTCTTCTCTGCCTTCCCCCGCCGTCGCCGGATACACAGCCGATCTCGCCCTCCCGTACGTGCCCGGCCAGGCCCTCGACTCAACGGCGGCGGCCGTCGCCGCACGCACCGCGCGGGCCGCCTCGGCCAGCGACGCCCCCGTCGTCATCAGGTCGTCGACCAGGACGACCGTCCCACCGCGCAACAGCCCGCCACCGCCGGGAGCCACCGCCAGCGCGCCCGCGAGGTTGTCCAGCCGCCGCCGGGCGTCGAGGCCGGACTGGTCGGCCACGGCGTACCGCTGCCGCAGCACCGCCAGCACCCGGACCGGCGCCCCGGTGCGCCGCAGCTCCCCCGCCGCCGCGAGGGCGATCCGCCGCGCCGGATCGTGCCCGCGCGTCCGCACCGTTCTGCGTGCCGACGGCACGGGCACCAGCAGCACCGGCCCCCGCGCCCGTGGGCCACCCGCGTCATCGGCCCCCGCGCCGCCCGGCGCCGCCCGCGCCTCCCGGAGCCCCGCCCGCACCGCTCCCGCCAGTGCCGCGCCGAGCGGTGCCGTGAGGGCCAGCACGCCCCGCTCCTTGTGGGCGAGCAGCGCTGCCCGCACCTCGTCCGCGTACGGCGCGGCCGCGTACACCGCAGGTAGACCGGGCGGCTCCGGATCAGGACGCGCGCGGCGCGGCGGGTCTCCGCTCAGCGCCGTACGGCACCGGAGGCACAGCACCGCGCGAGCCCTGCCGCAGCCGCCGCACTCGGCCGGCAGCACCAGGTCCGTGACGTCCGCCCACCATGCCCGCACTGTCCGCACTGTCCGTAATCCCCGCATGGCCACCACTGTGCCCACGTACGCGGAGACCTGCCAGGCCTGTGGAAAACCCGGCCCGGCGTCCTGTGGACAACCCGGTCGGCCCCCACCCGGCCGGACACCTCACCCCGGATAGACCGGCGCGGTCCCCTCCGTCACCTTCTGCCACTGGAGCCCGGACGGCAGCCGCACGATCAGGTCCTCCGAGTACGCCACCAGCGGCAGCTGCTCGTCCTCGGTCGCGGCGATCTCCTTGACGCCGGTCAGCGCCGCGGGCACCGATGCCTCCGGCGTCGAGCCGTCGACCTGGACGTATCCGATCTGCTGTACGCCCCCGCGCTCCCGGCCGACCACCACGAGCCGGGCGTCACCGGCCCAGGACATGGCCGTGACCTCCTCCAGTTCGGGGGTCGCGGAGCGCAGTTCGAGCACGGTGACCGCGGACGGTTCGCCCGCCTTCCCGTCCCGTTCGATCCGTCCGATGAGCAGCGAGCGCTTGCCGTCCTTCTCCACGACGAGCGCGATCCGCACCCCGTCGGCGGCCACCCGCACGGACTGGACTCGCCCGTCGAGCCCCGGTGTCCGCACCTCCACCGGATCGCCCGTGCCGTCCTTCAGCAGCAGCAACCGCGGATCGGCCGGGTTGCGGTCGGCGATCCACAGGTCGCCCTGCGTGTCCCAGCTGGGCGGGGTCAGCCGGTCCGTCTCCGACTTGCCCTGGCTGGTCAGCACGGGGTCGCCGAGCGAACCGCCGGACGCCAGCGAACCGACGTACAGCGACTTGTTGTCGAGACCGATCCCGGCCGCGCTGTGCTCGTCCCGCGACACCGCCACCGACCGCAGGGCCCGGTGGCCCTCCCCCAGCGGGCCGGGCACGGGTTCGGCCCGGGTCCCGTTGCTGCCGGCGGCGAGCCGCACCAGGCGGTCCTTCTCGTCGACGAAGTACAGGTAGTCGGGCCGCTGCGCCGAGCCGCGCGTCGCCACCGTCTCGGCGCGGTCCTCGGAGAGCGAGCACAACTGCTCCCCGCCCGAGCGCAGCTCGACCTCCTCCACCGCCGGGGTGAGGTTCCGCAGCGTGAACAGCAGCTGCGCGGCCATCTCGTCGCACTTGTCCGCGCCGGCCCGGGCCGCCTTGTCGTTCAGCGGAACGACCAGCTTGCTGCGGTCGTCGGGTGTCAGCGAGACGTCGTCCTTCGCAAGCGCCGTCCCGGTCGGGAAGCTGGACCTGACCACGGGGCCCAGCAGGCTCGTCGGCCCGCTCAGCAGGGAACGCACCACCTGGGTCATCGGGTCCACGCGCCGGCGCACATAGACGGGATCGGCGACGGCGGCCGGCTCCCGGACCGGTCCGGAATCGGCGTCCGCGCGCACCGCGGTGTTCGAGGCGAAGTAGTACCGGTTGACCGACATGTAGTTGCGCTGGAAGTCGGACTTGCCCATGACGACGCCCTGCGGCAGCACGTCGATGCGCCACTGCTTGGTCTTGCCGTCCCGGCTGAGGTGCACCGACTCGCGGTAAGCGCCGCCGGCCGGCGCGTACGACTGCTGCCCGTCCACCGTGGCCACCTTGGTGCCGGTCAGGGTCACCGAGTAGTCGTTGGCGTCCTCGCGGTTGCCCGAGTGGTCGGACTCCGTTCCGGGGCCGCCCGCGAGCACCGTCGCCGACTCGTCCGGGCGCCAGTTCCTGGCGGCGGCGCCGGTCAGGTACTTGCGCGCCGTCTCGTAGTGCGGGTCGTCGCTGGTCAGCGCCTCCAGAAAGCCCTGCACGATGTCGGAGGGCGGCGCGTCCTCCTGCGGCGGCATCGCGAACACCCGCACCTGCGGGTCCTGCCGGGGCGTGGACTCCACGCCCCGGAGGTCCCCGCTGTCGGGCATGGACGCGCATCCGGCCAGCAGTAGGACACCGCCGACGGCGCACGCCACCACGCGGGCCGGCCCGCGCCGACCGCCCCTCCCGCGGTCAGCGCCCACGAGATGCCTCCCCTTGCCTGCTCGTGTCCTCGGGAGCGGTGTCCGGGCGGTTCGCCGCCTCGGCCGCCGGCCCGTCGTCCTGTCTCCGGGCGCCCGACGCGGGCCTGGGCACCACGCGCGCGCCGTTGCCCGGCAGCGCCGTCGGATCGGCCGTCGGGGCCACCGCAGAAGACCGCGGCGTTATCGGGCCCCGCGCGGGCACCGCGGCGGCCTGCCCGGCCGACGCCTGCGCCGGGACGCCGACCGGCCGGTCCGCGCCGTGCGCCACCGCGGCGTTGTCCAGGCCCGCGTCGTGGAGCCCGCGGTTGCGGCGCGAGTCCTTCGGCTCCAGCGGTATCGGCGAACCCCTGAGCGGCTCGTCCGCGGTCCTGGGCAGCGTCAGCCGGAACTGCGAGCCGCCCCCGGGCTCGCCCCAGGCCTGCAACCAGCCGCCGTGCAGCCGCGCGTCCTCCAGGGCGATCGACAGGCCGAGCCCCGTACCGCCGGTGGTACGCGCGCGTGCCGGGTCGGCCCGCCAGAAGCGGCTGAAGACCCGGGTGGCCTCACCCGGCTTGAGTCCGACGCCGTAGTCGCGCACCGCGACGGCGACCGCGCCCCCGGCGGCGGCGAGCTTGACGACGACGTCCCGGCCCTCACCGTGCTCGACGGCGTTGACGACGAGGTTGCGCAGCACGCGTTCCACGCGCCGGGCGTCCGCCTCGGCGACGACGGGCTGCTGGTCGCCGACGACGCGTATCCCCGTGCCCTTGCGCTCGGCGAGCGGCTCCGCACCGCTGACGACGCGCCGTACGACCTCCCTGAGGTCTATCGGCTCCGCCTCCAGGGCGGCGGCGCCCGCGTCGAAGCGGCTGATCTCCAGCAGGTCCGCGAGCAGCGTCTCGAACCGGTCCAGCTGGTCGGCGAGCAGTTCGGCCGACCGCGCGGTCACCGGATCGAAGTCCACGCGCGCGTCGTGGATGACATCGGCCGCCATCCGTACGGTCGTCAGCGGCGTCCGCAGCTCGTGCGACACGTCGGAGACGAACCGCCGCTGCATCCGCGACAGGTCCTCCAGCTGGCTGATCTTCAGCTGCAGGTTCTGCGCCATCTTGTTGAAGGCCTCGCCGAGCCGCGCGATGTCGTCCTCGCCGGTGACCTTCATCCGTTCCTGCAACCGTCCCGCGGACAGCCGCTCGGCGATGCTCGCCGCCATCCGTACCGGCGTGACGACCTGGCGCACCACGAGCCAGGCGATGGCCCCCAGCAGTACGACGACGAAGAGCCCGGCCGTCGCCAGCGTGCCCCTGACCAGGCTGAGCGACTTCTCCTCCTGGGTGAGCGGGAACAGGTAGTACAGCTGGTACGGCTCGCCGTTCGGGTCGTTGACCTGCTTGCCGATGACCAGTCCGGGCTGGGACGCCTGGTCGGAGTTGTAGACGATCCGGGTGTAGCTCTGGGCGGCCGCGGTGTCGCCGTCGATCCGCTCCCGCAGGTCCTCGGGGACGCTGACCGCCCAGTCGACCGACCCGGAGGCGCGCGGACCGCGTCCGCTGCCGCTCTCCCCGCCCATGGGGAGGGTGACCACGTCGAAGGCGCTCTGGCCGCCGCTGGAGAGCGACTTCACCAGCTCGCTCATCCACTGGATGACGTTCTGCGCGGGGCGCCCGTCCGCGGGGGTGCCGTCGTCGCCGTTGGCGCTCGCCGCCTCCTCGGCCTTCTGCTTGGCCGCCGTGAAACCTCCGGTGGCCTGGCTCTGGGAGGCCTTCACCTTGGCGTCCAGCAGGCCGTTGCGGACCTGACCGATCACCACGAAGCCGAGCAGCAGCACCACGCCCAGCGACATCAGCAGGGTGGTGGCGACGACCTTGAGCTGGATGTTGCGCCGCCACAGCCGCATGACCGGCAGCAGCGGACGGCGCACCCAGCGCACGAACAGACGGAGCACCGGGCTGCCCTGCACCCCGCCGTGCAGCAGCCCGCCCTCCAGCACCCGGCCGAAGAAGCGGGAGCCGGCGCTCCGGTGGCCGACAGGCCGTCCGGCACGGGCCTCGGACCCGGGCGCCGAAGCGGCACTGTCCCTGGCCATGTCAGCTCGGTCCGGCCTTGTAGCCGACGCCGCGGACGGTCACCACGATCTCCGGCTTCTCCGGGTCCTTCTCGACCTTGGAGCGCAGCCGCTGGACGTGCACGTTGACCAGGCGGGTGTCGGCGGCGTGCCGGTAGCCCCAGACCTGCTCGAGGAGCACCTCGCGCGTGAACACCTGCCACGGCTTGCGGGCCAGCGCCACCAGCAGGTCGAACTCCAGCGGCGTCAGCGCGATCGACTGCCCGTCCCGCTTCACGGAGTGACCGGCCACGTCGATGACCAGATCGCCTATGGCGAGCTGCTCCGGCGCCGGCTCCTCCGACCGCCGCAGGCGCGCCCGGATGCGGGCCACCAGCTCCTTCGGCTTGAACGGCTTCACGATGTAGTCGTCGGCACCGGACTCCAGACCCACCACGACGTCGACGGTGTCACTCTTCGCCGTCAGCATCACGATCGGCACACCCGACTCCGCCCTGATCAGGCGGCACACCTCGATGCCGTCCCGGCCGGGCAGCATCAGGTCGAGCAGTACCAGGTCGGGCTTGGTCTCCCGGAAGGCGGCCAGCGCCTTGTCGCCGTCGGCTACGAAAGATGGCTCAAAACCCTCACCACGCAGCACAATGCCGAGCATCTCGGCCAGTGCGGTGTCGTCGTCGACGACAAGGACTCGTCCCTTCATAAACGACATCATCCCATTAGCTAATCGTTACCTGGCGTGACCTGGCACACAGCGCGGCCAGGGCCTCGGCCGTCACGGGCGAAACCACGCCCTCCTCGGTGACGATCGCCGTCACCAGTTCGGGCGGAGTCACATCGAACGCCGGGTTGTACGCCTGGGTCCCCAGGGGTGCCACCGGAATCCCGCCTCCCGCTCCCGCCACCGACACCTGGGGTGCTGTGACCTCGGTCACCTCATGTCCGGGGCGCTGTTCCACTTCGATGGACGCCCCGTCCGGCGTGCCCGGATCCACCGTGGTGACCGGAGCCACCACGATGAACGGCACATGGTGGTACCGCGCGAGCACCGCGAGCGGATAGCTCCCCACCTTGTTCGCCACCGAACCGTCGGCCGCGATGCGGTCCGCGCCGACCAGCACGGCGTCCACCTCTCCCGCCGCGAACAGCGAACCCGCCGCGTTGTCGGTGAGCAAGGTGTACGCCATGTCGTTGCGGGCCGCCTCGAATGCCGTCAGGCGAGCACCTTGCAGCAAGGGACGCGTTTCGTCCACCCACAGGCGTCGCAGCCGCCCCGACCGGTGCGCGGCGAGCGCCACCGCGAAGGCGGTCCCCTCACCGCCCGACACCAGCGAACCGGTGTTGCAGTGCGTGAGGACGCGGTGCCCGCCGGCGGGCAGCAGCTCGTCGAGCAGCGCCAGCCCGTGCACGGCCATCCGGGCGCTGGCCCGGGCGTCCTCCTCGTGCAGCGCCCGCGCCGCGGCCAGCGCCGCCGCGGCCGCCTGCCGGGGGTCACCGGTCCTGGCGAGCGCCTCCTGGTGCGCGCCCTGCGCCCGTCGTACTCCCACGGCGAGGTTCACCGCGGTGGGGCGGGCGCCCGCCAGCTCCGCCGCGGCCTCCTCGACCTCGAAGCCGCGCACGGCGGCGAGCGCGACCCCGTAGGCGCCCGCGATGCCCAGCAGCGGTGCCCCGCGCACGGCGAGCGAGCGGATCGCCTCCACCAGCACGGCCGGGTCCGTGCACACCAGCTCGACCTCCTCGGCCGGCAGCCTGGTCTGGTCCAGCACCACCAGCACCGGGCCCTCGGGGGGTTCCTCCCAGCGAAGGACCGGTATTCCGGTCGGCCGCTTGTCCTCACCGTTTCGCGCGTCCTGATCAGCCATGCGGTCAGTCTGCCCCGTGTACGACGGACAATTGAAGGTGCCGAGCCCCTACCGCGCCCGGTCCGCACCCGACGCCCCCATGGCACGATGGCTGCCAACCTGCCGCCGCGACCGCGGACGGGCACCGTGAAGGAGCGACGATGAACGACACTCCGGGCTGGGCATCGCCCGGATCCGCCCCGTCCGACGGGCACGAGCCCGGCGCGTCCGGCCCCGCCGGGCCCGCCGACCGCCCCGCCGGCCCCGATCAGCCCGCGCCGCCCGCGGACCGGCCGGGCGCGGAACCGACGAGCCCCGGCACGAAGTGGTCCAAGGAGCAGCCGCCCCCCGGCCAGTGGTCCGCGCCCACCGGCCCCGCGGACCAGGGCCAGGCCCCGCCTCCGCCACCGCCGGGCCCGGGCTGGGGCACCCCGCCACCCGCACCCCCCGGAGGCGGCTACGGCGGCCACGGAGGTCCCGGCGGCCGGCACGGGGGCTACGGCGGCTACGGCGCCCCCGGCGGCTGGGGAGGCGGCTGGGGCGGTCCCCCGCCCGCGGCCAAGCCCGGCGTGATCCCGCTCCGCCCGCTCGGTGTCGGCGAGATCCTCGACGGCGCGGTCTCCACCATGCGCACCTACTGGCGCACCGTCCTCGGCATCTCCCTGACCGTCGCCATCTTCACCGAGGTCATCGTCGTACTGCTCCAGGGACTCGTCCTGGACGACTCCAGCAGCGAGGTCCTCAACGACCCCGACGCCACCCTGAGCGAACTCGGCGACGCGCTGGCCGACACCACGATCAACTCGGGCGTCATCTTCCTGATCTCCCTGATCGGCACCGTCCTGGCCACCGCCCTGCTCACCAGCGTCACCAGCCGCGCCGTACTCGGCAGGCCGGTGACCACCGGCGAGGCGTGGCGGGACGCCCGCCCCCGGGTGCTGAAGCTGTTCGGCCTGATCGTCCTGCTGCTGCTCATCGTCGCCGGACTCCTCATGGCCGGCATGACACCCGGTCTCCTGGTCACGGCGACCGCGGGCGGCGAGGCCGGGGTGGCTCTGACCGCCCTGGGCTTCCTGGCGGGCGGCGTCGTCGCGATCTGGCTCATGGTCCGCTTCTCGCTGGCGTCCCCCGCCCTGATGCTGGAGAAGCAGGGCATCAAGAAGGCCATGGGCCGCTCGGTGAAGCTGGTGCGTGGCTCCTGGTGGCGCGTCTTCGGCATCCAGCTGCTCGCCACGGTCATCGCCAACGTCGTCGCGTCGATCATCGTGATCCCCTTCGCCTTCCTCGCCGCGGCCCTCGGCGGCGACGGCGTCGGCGGCTTCCTGGAGGGCACCGGCGACCTCGGCTGGACGTTCCTCGTCGTCAGCGGCATCGGCTCGGTGATCGGCTCCATGATCACCTTCCCGATCACGGCGGGCGTGACCGTGCTGCTCTACATCGACCAGCGCATCCGCCGCGAGGCCCTCGACCTCGAACTGGCCCGCGCCGCCGGCACCCAGGGCTCCGGCGCCTCCGGCGCCGTTCCGGGGAGCTGACGGGGTGGGTCCGGCGGGGGGAGCTGTCACCGAGGTGCTGTCACGCGCCGCCGTACGAACGGTGGCGCGCTCCGGCGACGAACCGCCGGTGACGATCCCGCGCGACCCGGCACGGGAGGCTGCCCGGCGCGAGCTGTCCAAACGCATGTACCACGAGAACGACCCCGGCTGGTTCCAGCGGGCCTTGAACGCCTTCTGGGACTGGATCGAAGGGCTGTTCAGCAGGGCGTCCACCGCGACTCCCGGGGGGACGCTCGGCCTGGTCGTCGTCATCGTGGCCGTCGTGGCGGTGCTGGGTGCCCTCTGGTGGCGCCTGGGCGCCCCCCGTCGCGGTCCCGTCTCCGCCCCCGCCCTCTTCGACGACCGCCCCCGCAGCGCCGCCGACCACCGAGCCGCCGCCGAGGCACACGCCGCCCAAGGACACTGGAGCCAGGCCGTCCAGGAACGCATGCGGGCCGTCGTCCGCGCCCTCGAGGAACGCGCCCTGCTCGACATCCGCCCCGGCCGCACCGCCGACGAGGCGGCCACCGAGGCGGGCCGTGCCCTGCCCGCCCACCGGGACCGGCTGCGCGCCGCCGCCCGGGACTTCGACGACGTCGCGTACGGCGGCCGCTCCGGCAGCGAACCCTCGTACCGGCGCCTCGCCGAACTCGACCACGCCCTGGAACGCAGCAAGCCGCACCTGGCCGGCAGCGCGACCGGCAGCCCCACGGGGCGCGCGGACCGGGACACCCGCCGTGGAGCCGCCGAATGACCACCGAGGCCACGCTCCCCACCACCGCGGCCTCGCCCACCGCCCGCCAGGTGTGGACCCGCGCGCGGGGCATCGCGCTCGCCCTCGTGCTGCTGCTCGTCGGGGCCGTCGCCATCGCGGTCGTCCGCTCCGACACCCGGCACGGGGAACTCGACCCGCGCTCCGCCGACCCCTACGGCAGCCGTGCCGTCGCCGAACTCCTCGCCGACCGGGGGGTCTCCACGCGCGTGGTCACCACCCTGGAGGAAGCGCGGGCCGCGGCCGGCCCGGACACCACCCTGCTGGTCGCCGTGCCCGATCTCCTGACGGAGCGCCAGCAGAGGCGACTGCACGCGGCGACGACCGGCTCCGGTGGACGCACCGTCCTCGTCGCCCCCGGCGGCGGCGCCGTCGAACGCCTCGCCCCCGGCGTCACCGCCGACCCCGCACTCAGCTTCGACTCGACGCTGGCCCCCGCCTGCAACCTGCCCGCCGCACGGCGCGCGGGCAACGCCGACACGGGCGGCATCCGCTACATCACCCACCTCGAAGCCGACACCTGCTACCCCAGCCGGCGACTGGCCACCCTGCTGCGCATCCCCGACCCGTCCGCGAAGGCACCGGCGGAAGGCACCCCGGGCGACACCGTCGTCCTCGGCGCCCGCGACATCCTCTTCAACGACCGCCTCGACGAGCACGGCAACGCCTCGCTCGCCCTGCAACTCCTCGGCTCCCGCGACCACCTGGTCTGGTACCTCCCCTCCCTCTCCGACCTCCCGGACCCGGACGACGAACGGAGCTTCTTCGACCTGCTCCCGTCCGGCTGGCTCTGGGGCACCCTCCAGCTCTTCATCGCCGCCGCCCTCGCCGCCCTGTGGCGGGCACGCCGACTCGGCCCCCTGGTGCCCGAAAAACTCCCCGTGGCGATCCGCGCCTCCGAAACCGTCGAAGGCCGCGCCCGCCTCTACCGCAAGGCGAACGCCCGCGACCGCGCCGCCACCGCTCTTCGCTCCGCCACCCGCACCCGCCTCGCCCCTCTCGTAGGCGTCCCCGTCGCCCAGGCGCACACGCCCGAGTCCCTGCTCCCCGCCCTGTCCGCCCACCTCCACGGCGCACACGGCGACGGACAGGCCCTGCACACCCTCCTCTTCGGCCCGCCGCCCGGCGACGACGCCGCCCTCATCGCACTCGCCGACCAACTCGACGCCCTCGAAAGAGAGGTACGCCGTCCATGATGGACCCGACCACTGACAACGCCGGGCAGACCGCGGCCCCGGGCAACGCCCGCGCCGCCCTCGAAGTCCTGCGCGCCGAGATCGCCAAGGCCGTGGTCGGCCAGGACGCCGCCGTGACCGGTCTCGTCGTAGCGCTGCTCTGCCGCGGCCACGTCCTCCTCGAAGGCGTCCCCGGCGTCGCCAAGACCCTCCTCGTCCGCACCCTCGCCGCGGCCACCGAACTCGACACCAAACGCGTCCAGTTCACCCCCGACCTGATGCCGAGCGACGTCACCGGCTCCCTGGTCTACGACGCCCGCACCACCGAGTTCTCCTTCCAGCCCGGCCCGGTCTTCACCAACCTCCTCCTCGCCGACGAGATCAACCGCACGCCCCCGAAAACCCAGTCCTCCCTCCTCGAAGCCATGGAGGAACGCCAGGTCACGGTGGACGGCACGCCCCGCCCGCTCCCCGAGCCCTTCCTCGTCGCGGCCACCCAGAACCCGGTCGAGTACGAGGGCACCTACCCCCTCCCGGAGGCCCAGCTGGACCGCTTCCTCCTCAAGCTCACCGTCCCGCTCCCGACCCGCCAGGACGAGATCGACGTCCTGACCCGCCACGCCGCCGGTTTCAACCCGCGCGACCTGCACGCAGCTGGCGTACGCCCCGTCGCGAGTGCCGCCGACCTGGAAGCCGCCCGCGCGGAGGCCGCCAAGACGACCGTCTCCCCGGAGATCACCGCGTACGTCGTCGACATCTGCCGCGCCACCCGTGAGTCGCCGTCCCTCACCCTCGGCGTCTCCCCGCGCGGCGCCACGGCGCTGCTGTCGACCGCCCGCGCGTGGGCCTGGCTGACGGGCCGCGACTACGTCACCCCCGACGACGTGAAGGCCCTGGCCCTCCCCACCCTCCGGCACCGGGTACAACTCCGCCCGGAGGCCGAGATGGAGGGCGTGACCACGGACTCGGTCATCAACGCGATCCTCGCCCACGTCCCCGTTCCCCGCTGATGGCACTCACCGGACGCGCCGCGCTCATCGCGGCCCTGGGCTCCGTCCCCATCGGCATCTGGGACCCCAGCTGGACGGGCATCCTCGCGGTCAACGCCCCGCTGGCCGCCGCCTGCGCCTGCGACTTCGCCCTGGCCGCCCCCGTGCGGCGCCTCGGCCTGACCCGCTCCGGCGACACCTCCGCCCGCCTGGGCGAGACCGCCGACGTCACCCTGACGGTCACCAACCCGTCGGGCCGCCCGCTCCGAGCCCGTCTGCGCGACGCCTGGCCGCCCAGCAGCTGGCGGCCCGGCACCGAGACGGCCGCCTCCCGGCACAGCCTGACGGTGCCCGCCGGCGAGCGCCGCCGCGTGACCACCCGCCTGCGCCCCACCCGTCGCGGCGACCGCCACGCGGACCGCGTCACGATCCGGTCCTACGGCCCCCTGGGACTCCTCACCCGCCAAGGCACCCACCGGGTCCCCTGGACGGTACGCGTCCTCCCTCCGTTCACCAGCCGCAAGCACCTCCCCTCCAAACTGTCCCGGCTCCGCGAACTCGACGGCCGCACCAGCGTCCTGACCCGCGGGGAAGGCACGGAGTTCGACAGCCTGCGCGAGTACGTGCCCGGCGACGACACCCGGTCCATCGACTGGCGCGCGACGGCCCGCCACTCCACCGTCGCCGTCCGCACCTGGCGTCCCGAACGCGACCGCCACATCCTGCTCGTCCTCGACACCGGCCGTACCTCCGCCGGTCGCGTGGGCGACGCCCCTCGCCTCGACGCCGCCCTGGACGCCGCCCTCCTCCTGGCCGCCCTGGCCTCCCGCGCGGGCGACCGCGTCGACCTCCTCGCCTACGACCGCCGCGTACGCGCCCTGCTCCAGGGCCGGACGGCGGGTGACCTCCTTCCCGCCCTGGTCAACGCCATGGCGACCCTGGAGCCGGAGCTGGTGGAGACCGACGCGCGCGGTCTCACCGCCACCGCTCTCCGGTCGGCCCCCCGCCGGTCCCTGATCGTGCTGTTCACGACACTCGACGCGGCCCCGGTCGAAGAGGGACTGCTCCCGGTCCTGCCGCAGCTGACCCAACGCCACACGGTCCTGGTGGCCTCGGTGGCCGACCCGCACGTCGCGCGGATGGCCGAGGCCCGCGGCCACACGGACGCCGTCTACGAGGCCGCGGCGGCCGCCCAGGCCCAGTCGGAACGCCACCACGTCGCCGAGCGACTACGCCGGCACGGCGTGACGGTCGTCGACGCGACCCCGGACGAGCTTCCCCCGGCACTCGCAGACGCTTACTTGGAACTCAAAGCGGCAGGCCGCCTGTAAAAAAGGGCGGGGCCAAAAGGCCCCGCCCCAACTCTTTTCACCGACCCCTGAACGCAGAAAACCCCGCACCGTTTCCGGTGCGGGGTTTCCTCGCAATGATTGTTCGGCGGCGTCCTACTCTCCCACAGGGTCCCCCCTGCAGT
>NZ_JBIWJU010000019.1:0-106102 GCF_044765285.1 Streptomyces sp. NPDC102490 | reverse complement strand
GCCCGGTTACATTTCGAACCCGGAAGCTAAGCCTTACAGCGCCGATGGTACTGCAGGGGGGACCCTGTGGGAGAGTAGGACGCCGCCGAACAATCTTTGGGAAGGACCCCTGGTCCCCAGCGTTCAGCTGGGGACCAGGGGTCCTTTCGTTTTTCCAGGGCGCACCGGGTAGCCGGCTGCGCGAGAATGACTTGCGGTACCGAAGACAGGAGTCACCGATGACCACCAACTCTCCCGAGGACCGACCGGAGCGCGACCAGCGGCGACGGGACAGTGGTGACCGCGGTGACCGCCGAGGTCAGCGCAGTGACCGTGGTGGGTTCCGCCGTGACGACCGCAGGGGTGATGCCCGTGGCGGACAGAGTGGCGGCTTCCGCCGTGACGACCGCGACCGTGGGCCTCGCCGTGACGACCGCGATCGTGGGGGCGATCGTCCGACTTTCCGGCGTGACGACCGGCGTGACGATCGTCGGGACGACCGGGGCGGTGACCGTCCCTCGTACCGGCGTGACGACCGGCGTGATGACCGGGGTGGCGAGCGTCCTCCCTTCCGGCGCGACGACCGTCGGGTTGACCGGCCCTCGTTCCGGCGTGACGAGCGTCCCCCCTTCCGCCGTGACGACCGGCGGGATGACCGGCGTGACGGTCGTCGTGAGGACTCCCGTGGTGGCGGTTACGGACGCCGTGACGACCGCGATCGTGGGGGCGACCGTCCCTCGTACCGCCGTGACGACCGTCGGGACGACCGGGGCGGTGACCGTCCCTCCTTCCGGCGTGACGACCGTCGGGACGACCGGGGCGGTGACCGTCCCTCCTTCCGGCGTGACGACCGGGGCGGCGAGCGTCCTCCCTTCCGGCGTGACGACCGGCGTGACGACCGGGGCGGCGACCGTCACTCGTTCCGCCGTGACGAGCGTCCCTCCTTCCGCCGTGACGACCGCCGTGATGACCGGGGTGGCGAGCGTCCTCCCTTCCGGCGGGATGACCGGCGTGACGATCGCCGTGACGACCGTGGTGGTTTCCGTCGGGACGACAACCGTGGTGAGCGGGGCGGGTTCGGGCGGCGTGACGACGGTCGGGGTGGCGACCGCGGTGGGTTCCGTGGGCGGGACGACCGCGGAGGCCGTGGTCCCCGTCGTGACGACCGGGGCGGGCGGCCCGGCGGTTACCGGGGGCGTGACGACCGGCAGGGTGGCGGCGGTGGCCGCTTCCGTGAGGAGCGCGACCGTGACCGGGACCGCGAGCCGATCAAGCGCCTGCCGATCCCCGAGGAAGTCACGGGCGACGAGATCGACAAGGACGTACGGCAGGAGCTCCAGAGCCTGCCCAAGACGCTCGCGGAGGACGTCGCCAGGAACCTGGTGATGGTCGCCCGGCTGCTGGACGAGGACCCCGAGGCCGCGTACGGCTACTCCAGGGTGGCCCTGCGCCTGGCGTCCCGCGTCGCCGCCGTACGGGAAGCGGCCGGGTTCGCCGCGTACGCCAACCAGAAGTACGGGGAGGCGCTGGCGGAGTTCCGGGCGGCGCGGCGGATGACCGGGTCCGTGGAGCTGTGGCCGGTCATGGCCGACTGCGAGCGTGGGCTCGGCCGGCCGGAGAAGGCGCTGGACATGGCCGGTGCCCCCGAGGTGCACAAGCTGGACAAGGCCGGTCAGGTCGAGATGCGCCTCGTCGCGGCCGGTGCCCGGCGTGACATGGGGCAGCTGGACGCGGCCATCGTGACGCTCCAGAGCCCCGAGCTGGCCTCCCACTCCGTACAGCCGTGGACCGCGCGGCTCCGGTACGCCTACGCCGACGCGCTGCTGGCCGCGGGCCGGGAGCAGGAGGCGCGGGAGTGGTTCGCGAAGGCCGTGGAGTCGGACCGGGACGGCAGCACGGACGCCTCAGACCGGCTCGCCGAACTGGACGGCGTGGAGTTCATGGACGCCCTGGACGAGGGTGAGTCCGAGAGCGACGGCGGGGCGAGCCCTTCCGTTGAGGACGAGGTCGAGGTCGAGGACGAAGACGACGACAAGGACTGACGGCTGACGGGCTGATCGTCTGACGGCGTGTCGAAGGGGGCGGGACCGGTTCACGGGCCCGCCCCCTTCGGCGTGTCAGGCCCTCTCAGGTGTCGAGGGTGCGCAGCACCAGGCCCGAGGCCGGTTTCGGGCCGAAGGACGTGGACTTGCGGGGCATCGTGACGCCCTGCCGGGCCAGGTCGCGGACGACCTCCTCGCGGACCGGGTGCATCAGCACCGCCGTACCGCCGTCGCGTTCCGCCTTCTCGACGGTGGCCGCCGTGTCGTGGATGTAGGAGATGTGGGCCGCCGAGTCGTCGGGGACGCGCCAGACATGGGCGAGGAGCGTGGCGTGCAGGACGGTGGCGTCCAGGGTGCGCCAGGCCTCGGGCCGGTCGGTGGGGACCGTGCGGGCCAGCAGGCCGGGCTCCGGCAGGTCGACGAGGTGGAAGTCGCCGTCGCCGGCGAGGAGGAAGGCGTTGCCCGCGGCGGCCGCCTTCGCCAGCGTTTCCAGGGCCGCGTCCAGCGGCGTGCCCAGGCGGCGGACGCGGAAGTGGCCGTCCAGGGCGGCCACGGCGTCGTGCACCGGGATGTTGTGCAGCAGCCGGTGGATGGCGCGGACGCGGAGCGGGTAGCGGGCCGTGTCGACCAGGAGGACCAGGCCGTGGTCCCACGGGCTGGGCGAAGGGTGTTCCGCGCGCAGGGTGCGGTAGGTGGCCCAGCGGTGGTGGCCGTCGGCGATGAGGGCCTGGTGCCGGGACAGCTCGGCCTGGACGCGGGCCACGGTGTCCGGGTCCGTGACCGACCACAGGCGGTGGCAGTGGCCGTCCTCCGTTGTAGTGGAGAGGAGCGGCGGCTGTTCGGCGGTGCGTTCCACGAGGGCGGTGGTGGCCGGCGCCTCGCCGTCGCTGCGGTAGGTCAGGAGCAGCGGTTCGAGGTTCGCCCGGGTGGCCCGCATGAGCGCCGCGCGGTCGGCGACGACGTGCGGCATGACGTCCTCGTGCGGCAGGACCACCTGCTCGGCGGGGTCCGACACGCGCAGGGCGCCGATGACGCCGCGCTGCACCATGCCGTCGCGGTCGCGTTGCTCGTAGACGTACAGGCCCGGTTCGGGGTCGGTGGTCAGGACGCCCTCCGCCGTCCAGCGCCGTAGGGTGCGCGCGGCCTGCTCGTTGCGCTCCTCGGGCGTGGCGGCCTGCGGCAGGATCAGCCGGACGATGTTGTACGGGTCGGCGGACTCGAGGTGGAGCAGGCCGTCGGGGCGGACCACGACGTCGTAGGGAGGGGAGGTCACGGCGGCCAGGCTGCCGACCCGGTCGGGGTCGTAACGGAGGCCTCGGAACGGGGTGAGTTCCAGGCCCCGGCGCGCCGTTGCTTCCGGGTGACCTGCAGAGTTCATCCCGGCATCGTACGTGTGTCGGTGGCATGGGGGATGATCGGGGGAAAGGCGACGAACGAGGAGCGATGCGGAATGAGCCGGAGCGTCAGGACGAGGCCCGAGGGCAGTGGGCGGGAGCTGCACGAGGCCTACGACACGGCGCTGCTCGACCTGGACGGCGTGGTGTACGCCGGGGGGCACGCGATCGCGCACGCCGTCGACTCCCTCGCCGCGGCCCACGACGGCGGCATGCGCCTGGCGTACGTCACCAACAACGCGCTCCGTACCCCCGACGCGGTGGCCGCGCACCTGACCGAGCTGGGCATACCGACGGGGGCCGAAGACGTCATCACGTCGGCGCAGGCGGTGGCCCGGCTGATCGCCGAGCAGCTGCCCCCGGGGGCGCGGGTGCTGGTGATCGGCGGTGAGGGGCTGCGTGTGGCGCTGCGTGAGCGCGGTCTCGAGCCCGTGGAGTCGGCCGAGGACGATCCGGCGGCCGTGGTGCAGGGGTTCGGCGGTCCCGAGCTGCCGTGGGGCCGGTTCGCCGAGGCCTGCTACGCGATCGCGCGGGGCGTCCCCTGGTACGCCTCCAACACCGACCTGACCATCCCCGGCGCCCGCGGAATCGCCCCGGGCAACGGCGCGGCGGTGGAGGTCGTGCGGATCGCGACCGGCGCCGAGCCGCAGGTCGCCGGGAAACCCCTGCCCCCCATGCACCGGGAGACGATCCTGCGGACCGGCGCCCAGCGCCCGTTGGTGGTGGGCGACCGGCTGGACACGGACATCGAGGGCGCGTTCAACGGCGAGGTCGACTCGCTGCTCGTCCTGACCGGCGTGACCGACGGGCCGCAGTTGCTCGCGGCGCCGCCGCAGCACCGGCCGACCTACGTGGACGCCGATCTGCGCGGGCTGCTCACCGGGCAGCCGGAGGTCACGGGTGACGCGGAGGAAGGCTTCCGCTGCGGAGGCTGGACGGCGACGGCGGGTGAGGAGCGGCTGGAACTGGACGGCGAGGGCGCGGCGCTGGACGGGCTGCGCGCGCTGTGCGCGGCGGCCTGGACGGCGGGCGGCGAGCGGGGCTGCGGGCTGGACTCCGGGAAGGCGCTGGCGCGGCTGGGGTTGTGACGGCGGCGTACGGGGAAGACGCCCGTTCACGAAGCTCACGAGTGGGACGGATGCGGGCCGGCGGCCTCCGGGCAGCCCTCGGGAATCGTGATCGATTGGCAGGGTAGGCTAACCTAACTGCGTGTTGGTCGACAGTCCCCCCGAACAGCGCGCGGAGACCGCTCCCGCGCCGCCCGCCAAGCGCCGCGTCCTGCGTGCCGCGGGGCTGCCCGTCTCCGTCGCGGTCCTGGTGTTCCTCGCGTTGGCGAGCATCGCGATCGGCGCCAAGGACCTGTCCCTGGCCCAGGTCTGGCACGGCCTCTTCCACGACTCGGGCACCTACGGCGACGTCGTGGTCGGTGAGCGTCTGTCGCGCACCGTCCTCGGCCTGCTGGCCGGGGCCGCCCTCGGCCTCGCGGGCGCCGTACTCCAGGCGCTGACCCGCAATCCGCTGGCCGATCCCGGACTGCTCGGCATCAACGCGGGCGCCTCGGCGGCCGTCGTCACGGGCATCACCTTCTTCGGCGTCACCTCGCTGTCCGGGTACGTGTGGTTCGCCTTCGCCGGTGCGGCGGGGGTCGGCGCACTGGTCTGGTTCCTGGGCGGCAGCCGGGGAGCCACGCCGGTGCGGCTGGTGCTGGCCGGGACCGCGATCAGCGCCGCGCTCTTCGGCTACCTCCAGGCCGTGATGATCATGGACGACGCGGCGCTGGGCCGGATGCGCTTCTGGACGGTCGGTTCGCTCGCCTCGGCGACAACCGGCACCATCAGGGAAGTGCTGCCGTTCTTCGTGGCGGGCACGGTCCTCGCCCTCGCGCTCGCCCGGCCGCTCAACGCCATGGAAATGGGCGACGACACCGCCCAGGCCCTCGGCGCCCACCTCAACCGCACCCGGGCGCTGTCCATGCTCGCCGCGACCGTGCTGTGCGGCGCCGCGACCGCCGCCTGCGGGCCGATCGTGTTCGTCGGGCTGATGATCCCGCACATCGTCCGCTCCTTCACCGGACCCGACATGCGCTGGATCCTGCCGTACGCGGCGATCCTGTCCCCGGTGCTGCTGCTCGGCGCGGACGTCCTCGGCCGGATCGTCGCCCGGCCCTCGGAACTCCAGGTCGGCATCGTCACCGCCGTCCTCGGCGGGCCGGTCTTCATCTTTCTCGTACGACGGCGGAGGACGGCCCAGCTGTGAAGAACGGGAAGACCGTGAAGACCGTGAAGAGCAACCGTGCCGTGCGCACCGCGGGCGGACTGTCCCTGCGCCTGGACGTCCGGGCCGTGGTCGTCGTCGCCCTGCTGCTGCTCCTCGCGCTCGCCGCGAGCGTGCTGCTGATCGGCACCGGCGACTTCGACATACCGGCCGCCGACGTGCTGAGGACCCTGGTCGGCCGGGGCAACGCCGGGCAGGAGTTCATCGTCAACGAGCTGCGGCTGCCGCGGGTCCTGGTCGGACTGCTGGTCGGCGGCGCCCTCGGCGTCGGCGGCGCGCTCTTCCAGGCCATCTCCCGCAACCCGCTCGGCAGTCCGGACGTCCTGGGCCTCGGGCAGGGTGCCACGGCCGGTGCGCTCATCATGATCGTCCTGTTCTCCGGCAGCGCGGCCCAGGTCACCGTCGGCGCGCTCGTCGGCGGCCTGGTGACCGGTCTCGCCATCTATCTGCTCGCCTGGAAGCAGGGCGTGCACGGATACCGACTGGTCCTGGTCGGTATCGGCGTGTCCGCGATCGTCACGGCGGTCAACGGCTACCTGCTGACCCGCGCCGACATCGTCGACGCCTCCCGCGCCGTCGTCTGGATGACCGGCTCCCTCAACGGCCGCGACTGGGACCAGGTCTGGCCCCTGCTCGCGCTGTGCGCCGTCCTCGTCCCACTGGTGCTCACCAACGGGCGGGCGCTGCGCATGATGGAGATGGGCGACGACATCTCGTACGCCCTCGGGGTGCGCGTCGAGCGGGTGCGGGCGCTGCTGATGGTGGCCGCCGTCCTGCTCACCGCCTCGGCCACCGCCGCCGCGGGACCGGTCAGCTTCGTCGCGCTCACCGCGCCGCAGCTCGCCCGGCGGCTGACCCGCTCGCCCGGCCCCAACCTGCTGCCGTCCCTGTGCATGGGCGCCGCCCTGCTGGTCGGCGCCGACTTCCTCTCGCAGCGGGTCTTCGGCGCCGACCAGCTGCCCGTCGGCGTCGTCACCGGCGTCCTCGGCGGCGTCTACCTGCTGTGGCTGCTGGTCACCGAGCGCAAGGCGGGCCGGATATGAGCGCCGGCACCGGCCACCGCGGCGGGCCCAAGAACCGAAGGAGCAACGTGAACCGTCTGACCGCCGAGAACGTCACCCTCGCCTACGACCAGCGGGTCATCGCGGAGAAGCTGTCGGTGGAGATACCCGACCACTCCTTCACGGTGATCGTCGGCCCGAACGCGTGCGGCAAGTCCACCCTGCTGCGCGCCCTGTCCCGGATGCTCAAGCCGAGCGAGGGCCGGGTGCTGCTCGACGGGTCGGTCATCCAGTCGATGCCCGCCAAGCAGGTCGCCCGGACCCTCGGCCTGCTCCCGCAGTCCTCCCTCGCGCCCGACGGCATCACCGTCGGCGACCTCGTCGGCCGCGGCCGCTACCCGCACCAGGGCATCCTGCGCCAGTGGTCGACCGAGGACGAGCGGGTCGTCCAGGAGTCGATGGCCCAGACCGGCATCTCCGAACTGGCCGACCGCTACGTCGACGAACTCTCCGGCGGACAGCGCCAGCGCGTGTGGATCGCCATGGCGCTCGCCCAGCAGACCCCGCTGCTGCTCCTCGACGAGCCGACGACATACCTGGACATCCAGCACCAGATCGACGTCCTCGACCTGTGCGCCGAACTCCACGAGGAGCAGGGCCGCACCCTCGTGGCCGTGCTGCACGACCTCAACCACGCCGCCCGCTACGCCACCCACCTCATCGCCCTGCGCGACGGGGAGATCATCGCCGAGGGCGCGCCGAAGGACATCGTCACCGCCGACCTGGTCGAGCGGGTCTTCGGACTGCGCTGCCAGGTCATCGACGACCCGGAGACGGGGACGCCGCTGGTGGTGCCGGCCGCGCGCAAGGGGCGTACCAAGCCGGCGCAAACAGCCGCTACAGGAGCTTTCTGAGCCGGAACAGGTCACGCAGGCCCGCCTCCAGCCTCACCCGGCCCGAGCCCCACGCCTTGGCGAAGTTCAGTTCGCCCGCCACCAGGGCCACCAGGTCGTCGCCGGTCATCGCCAGCCTGATCTCGGCCTTCTCGCGCGGCGGACCCTTCAGGGTCTCGCGCACGTCGATGCGGCCGTCCGCCATGCGTCCGGCGAAGGTGACGTCCAGGTCGGTGATGTGGCAGCTCACCGAGCGGTCCAGCTCCGTGGCCGACCGCACGTCCCCTTCGGCGCCGCGCATGCTGTCCGAGAGCTTGTCGAGTGCGGCACGGCACTCCTCAGTCGTCGCCATCGGGACCGACCGTACCCCAGCACCACGCGGTAGCGTCGGGGCATGAGCGACGCAGTACCGGAGCCGGAGCCCGAGGAGACGGAGCCCGGCGCCCGCCCGGACCCCGGGTACGAGCCGGCCGCCCCCGCCCCGCTGGACGTTTCCCGCACCCCCACCGGGAACGCCGAGGTCGACGCCCGGCTGGCGCGGCTGGCCGACGCCGACCACCTGGCCACCGACGGACATGTCGAGGTGTACGAGGATGTACACCGGGGGCTGCGCGACGCGCTCACCGCGCTCGACGCCCGCCCGGGACCACCGGCGCCCCCGTCCCCGCACGAACACAGGAGCTGAACCGAACGTGGCAGGAGTCGCACGCCGCCGTCTCGACGCGGAGCTGGTCCGCCGCAAGCTGGCGCGCTCGCGCGAGCACGCGAGCCAGCTGATCGCCGCCGGGCGGGTCACCGTCGGCAAGACCGTCGCGACGAAGCCCGCCACCCAGGTCGAGACCGCCGCCGCGATCGTGGTGACCGCGGACGACAACGACCCCGACTACGTCTCGCGCGGCGGCCACAAGCTCGCCGGGGCGCTGTCGGCGTTCGTTCCGCAGGGCCTCGTCGTCGAGGGGCGGCGGGCCCTGGACGCCGGTGCCTCCACCGGCGGCTTCACCGACGTACTGCTGCGGGCGGGCGCCGCGCACGTCGTCGCCGTGGACGTCGGATACGGGCAACTCGCCTGGAGTCTCCGGCAGGATGAACGCGTCACCGTCAAGGACCGTACGAACGTACGCGAGTTGACGCCGGAAGCGATCGATGGGGAGCCCGTGGACCTGGTCGTGGGGGATCTGTCCTTCATCCCGCTCGGGCTGGTACTGCCCGCACTGGTGCGCTGCACCCGGCCGGACGCCGACCTGGTGATGATGGTGAAGCCGCAGTTCGAGGTGGGGAAGGAACGTCTCGGCAGCGGGGGAGTGGTACGCAGCGCGCAGTTGCGGGCCGAGGCCGTGCGGGCGGTGGCGCGGCGGGCCTGGGAGCTGGGGCTCGGGGTGAAGGGGGTCACCGCCAGTCCGCTGCCCGGTCCCTCCGGGAACGTCGAGTACTTTCTGTGGCTGCGGGCCGGTGCCGGTGAACTGGACCCGGCCGACGTTGACCGTGCAGTGGCGGAGGGGCCGCGTTGACACAGAACCGAGCGCGTACTGTTTTCCTGCTCGCCCACACCGGGCGCCCCGCTGCCATCCGCAGCGCCGAGCTGGTGGTCAAGGGGCTGCAGCGGGCCGGGATCGGCGTACGGGTCCTGGAGGCCGAGGCGCGCGACCTGCCGCTGCCGGGCGAGGTGGAGCTGGTCGGCGAGGCCACGCCGCAGTGCCTGGACGGATGCGAGCTGCTGATCGTGCTGGGCGGCGACGGCACGCTGCTGCGCGGCGCCGAGTTCGCCCGCGCCTCCGGCGTGCCGATGCTCGGCGTCAACCTCGGCCGGGTCGGCTTCCTCGCGGAGGCCGAGCGCGACGACCTGGACAAGGTCGTCGACCGGGTGGTGAGCCGGGCCTACGAGGTCGAGGAGCGGATGACGGTCGACGTCGTCGTGCACCGCAACGGCGACATCGTGCACACCGACTGGGCGCTGAACGAGGCGGCCGTGCAGAAGGCGGGCGCGGAGAAGCTGCTGGAAGTCGTGCTGGAGATCGACGGCCGGCCGGTGACCGGGTTCGGCTGCGACGGCATCGTGCTGTCGACGCCGACCGGGTCGACGGCGTACGCGTTCTCGGCCGGGGGCCCGGTGGTGTGGCCCGAGGTGGAGGCGCTGCTGATGGTGCCGATCAGCGCCCACGCGCTGTTCGCGAAGCCGCTGGTGACCTCGCCGGACTCGGTGCTCGCGGTGGAGGTGCTGCCGCATGTCCCGCCGGGGGTGCTGTGGTGTGACGGGCGGCGGACGGTGGAGCTGCCGCCGGGGGCGCGGGTGGAGGTGCGGCGGGGGGCGGTGCCGGTGCGGTTGGCTCGGTTGCACCATGCGTCGTTCACTGATCGGTTGGTCGCGAAGTTCGCGCTGCCGGTGTCGGGGTGGCGCGGGGCGCCGCACTAGCGGTCTCGAAGGGGTGGTTTCGGTGCCTCGCGGGCTGCGGGTGCGTTGTGGCTGGTCGCGCAGTTCCCCGCGCCCCTGAGCGGCGTGCACTGCACGGCGTTGAAAGGGCGGCCTGTGTGCGCTTCCTGCCCTTGACCTCGTATGGTCGTGTCCGTGCTTGAGGAGATGCGGATACGGTCGCTCGGGGTCATCGACGACGCCGTGGTCGAGCTGTCGCCCGGGTTCACCGCTGTCACCGGTGAGACGGGTGCCGGCAAGACCATGGTGGTCACCAGCCTGGGGCTGCTGCTGGGCGGACGCGCGGACGCGGCGCTCGTGCGGATCGGGGCGAAGAACGCGGTCGTCGAGGGGCGCATCGCCGTGCCCGGCGACGCCGCGGCCGCCGTCCGGGCCGAGGAGGCCGGGGCCGAGCTGGACGACGGGGCCCTGCTGATCAGCCGTACCGTTTCCGCCGAGGGGCGCTCGCGGGCGCATCTGGGCGGGCGGTCGGTGCCGGTGGGGGTGCTCGCCGAGCTGGCCGACGAGCTGGTGGCCGTGCACGGGCAGACCGACCAGCAGGGGCTGCTCAAGCTGTCCCGGCAGCGGCAGGCGCTCGACCGGTACGCGGGCGACGCGGTCGCCGTCCCGCTCACCAAGTACGCCGAGGCGTACCGCCGGCTGCGGGCCGTCACCACGGAGCTGGAGGAGATCACCACGCGTGCGCGTGAGCGCGCCCAGGAGGCCGACCTCCTGCGCTACGGCCTCGACGAGATCGCGGCCGTCGAGCCGCGCGCCGGTGAGGACGTGGAGCTGGCGGAGGAGGCGGAGCGGCTGGGGCACGCCGAGGCGCTCGCGTCGGCCGCCACGGCCGCCCACGCCGCCCTGGCGGGCAACCCGGAGGACCCCGAGGGCGTGGACGGCTCCACGCTCGTCGCGGGCGCGCAGCGGGCCCTGGACGCCGTACGGTCCCACGACCCGGCGCTGGCCGCGCTCGCCGAGCGGATCGGTGAGGTCGGCATCCTGCTGCGCGACGTGGCCGGGGAACTCGCCGGGTACGCCGACGACCTGGACGCCGACCCGCTGCGTCTGGCGGCGGTCGAGGAGCGCCGGGCCGCGCTCACGGCGCTGACCCGGAAGTACGGCGAGGACATCGCGGCCGTGCTGAGCTGGGCCGAGCAGAGCGCCGCGCGGCTGACCGAGCTGGACGGCGACGACGAGCGGATCGGCGAGCTGACCGCCGAGCGGGACGCGCTGCGGGCGGAGCTGGGCGGGCTCGCCCAGGCGCTGACCGACGCGCGTACCGAGGCCGCCGAGCGGTTCGCCGCCGCGGTGACCGCCGAGCTGGCGTCACTGGCCATGCCCCACGCGCGCGTGTCGTTCGAGATCCGGCAGACCGAGGACCCGGAGGGCGTCGAGGTCGGCGGGCGGACGGTCGCCTGCGGCCCGTCGGGCGCCGACGAGGTGGAGCTGCTGCTGGCCCCGCACCCCGGGGCGCCGCCGCGGCCCATCGCCAAGGGCGCCTCCGGTGGTGAGCTGTCGCGCGTGATGCTGGCCGTGGAGGTGGTCTTCGCGGGCACCGATCCGGTGCCGACGTACCTGTTCGACGAGGTCGACGCCGGGGTCGGCGGCAAGGCGGCGGTGGAGATCGGGCGGCGGCTGGCGCGGCTGGCGAAGAGCGCGCAGGTCGTGGTGGTCACGCATCTGCCGCAGGTGGCCGCGTTCGCCGACCGGCAGCTGCTGGTGGAGAAGACGAACGACGGCTCGGTCACCCGCTCCGGCGTGAAGGTCCTGGAGGGCGAGGACCGGGTGCGGGAACTCTCCCGGATGCTCGCCGGCCAGGAGGACTCGGAGACGGCCCGCGCCCACGCGGAGGAACTGCTGGAGACGGCCCGGGCCGACCAGTAGCACTCCGGCGTCCGAGCGGGCGTACGGGGCTCCCGGACGTACGCCCCGGACGGGCCGGTGCGACGGCGTGACATTCACTCGTACGAGTGAGGCGGTTCCGTGTCGTTGTCCCGTCGGCCGTCCGGGCGCGGCGGTCGTCGTTCCCGGAACACCCGTGCGGCCTGGCATCCTTGACGGAGCGGCGCACCGGAATCCGCCCGGCGCGCCCCGTCCGCACCATCCTTCTGTACGTTCTTCGTGACCGTCCCCCCGCCGAACCAGGAGCCGCGGCCAGGTGACCCCCGTGAGCAGCCACTCACCGCACGGCCAGTCGCCCCTGCGCACCGTGCAGGTGCTGGGCGGCGGCAACGCCGGCAGCAGCGCGCACGTGCGCTCGCTGGCCGCGGGGCTCGTCGCACGGGGCGTGAAAGTGACGGTGTGCGCCCCCTTTGATGCGGAGCGCATCTACGACTTCACGGGCGCCGGGGCCGACCACGTGCCCGTGCCGCGCAGCAGCGATCCCGTCTCGGTGGCCGCGCTGCGCACGGTGTGCGCCGAGGCCGACCTGGTGCACGCGCACGGGCTGCACGCCTCCTTCCGGGCCGCCCTGGCCCTGGGCGGGCGGCGCGTGCGCACACCGCTCGTCGTCACCTGGCACGACCGGGCGCACGCCGAGGGAGCCCGCGGCCAGTTGCTGCGCGTGCTGGAGCGGCGGGTGATGAAGGCCGCCACCGTCGTGCTCGGCGCCACCTCCGAACTGGTCGACGGGGCGCGGCGGACGGGCGCGCGGGACGCCCGGCTCGGCCCCGTCGCACTGCCCGCCCGGCCGGACCGGCCCGCCGGTCCCGAGGACCCCGACCGGCTGCGGCCCAAGGTCCGGGCCGAACTCGGCGTCATCGACCGCCCGTTGCTCGTCGCCGTCGGCTCCCTGGAGCCGCACCGGGGCTACGACGTCCTGCTCGACGCCGCCCGCGTGTGGCGCCGCCTCGACCCGGCACCGCTGGTCGTGGTCGCCGGGGAGGGGCCGCTGCGCGGCGAGTTGCAGGGGCGGATCGAGGGCGAGGGACTGCCGGTGGTGCTCGTCGGCAGCCGCGACGACGTGCCGGACCTGCTGGCGGCGGCCGACCTGGCGCTGCTGCCGAGCCGCCGGGAGCCGGGGCGTTCCCTCCTCGCCCAGGAGGCACTCCACGCGCGCGTGCCGCTCGTCGCCGGTGCCGCCGGCGGCATCCCCGAGCTGGTCGGCGACGCCGCCGAACTCGTGCCACCGGGGGACGCGCGGGCGCTCGCCGACGCCGTGGTCCGCCTGCTCGCCGACCCCGCGCGGCGGGACGAGCTGCGGGAGCGGGGCGCACGGCAGACGGCCACCTGGCCGACCGAGGACGAGACCGTCGCCCAGGTGCTGAGCATCTACGACGAGTTGACGCAGCCCACGCCGTTGCTCTAGGCACCCGCCTCGGACTCCGCCGGACAGGCTCCGCCGGACAGGCCCTAGGGCACGTGCCGGCGGGCGCGCAGGGCCAGGCTCAACGCCAGTACGGTCTGCGGGTCGTCGAGGTCCGTGCCCAGCAACTCCCCGATCCTCGCCAGCCGGTTGTAGAGCGTCTGCCGGTTGAGGTGGAGTTCGCGGGCCGTCTCCGCCTTGCGGCCGGCGTGGGCCAGGTACGTCTGGAGGGTGGGCAGCAGGGGCGGCTTCGCGCGCTCGTCGTGGTCCCGCAGCGGGCCGATCGCCCGGTCCACGAACGCCGCCAGGTCCGGGTGCTCGCGCAGCCGCCACAGCAGCAGGTCGATGTCCAGGCGCCGGGCGTCGTACCAGGGCCGGTCGGTCAGGCCCTGCGCCGCGGTCGCGGTCTCCGCCGCGTGCCTGAGGCCCGCCGAGGCCGCCGCCCAGCCGCCGGGGACCCCGACGACCACGACGGGCGGCTGCGCCCCCGGCCGCTGCATCCCGGCCCGCTCCGCGCCCGCCCGCAGCGCCGCCGCGACCCGGTCGGCGACCGCCGCCCGCTCCGACTCCGAGCGCAGCCCCAGCAGCAGCGGGACCCGGCCTTCCACCGGCCGCACGCCCAGCAGGACCGGAACCCCCACCGAGGCCAGTTCCTCGGCGACCGCGCGCGCCAGCACCGCCCAGCCGCCGCCCGCCGGGGACAGGGCGTCACCCAGCCGCATCACCACCGGCAGCAGGGGGCCCGAGCCCGGTTTGAAGCCCAGGACCCGGGCCTGCGCCGGGGCGTCCTCGGCGGTGATCCGGCCCTCGGCGAGGTCGGTGAGGAAGTCGCCCCGCCCGCGCGCCGCCAGCTCCTCCTCCTGCCGGGCCTGCATCAGCACCACGGCGAGGATGCCCGCCGCCCGCTCCGCCGCCATCCGGTGCACCGGCGCCAGCGGGGACCGTACCGGCAGCAGGGCGAGGCGGGCCCGGACCGACCCGGTGCCCGGTCCGCCGCCGGGCACGTCCACGAGCACCGAGCCCGCCGGGGGCGGCGCCTCCTTGTGCGGGCCCCGCAGCCCCTCCCAGACCTGGAGGGGGTCGGCGCCCTCGGGCCCGGAACCGGCGGCGTACAGCAGGCGGCCGTCGGTGGTCTCCAGGAAGACCGGGTTGCCGGCGAAGTCGGCCAGGATGGCGAGGACCTGGGGCACTCCGCCGCCGCCCAGCAGGGCCTCGGTGCAGCGGCGGTGCACCTCCTCGGCACGCTGGAGCAGCGCGTAGTGGCCGTTGACGATCTCGGTGTGGATCTCCTCGGTGACCGTCACGAACGGCACCTCGCGGTGCAGCTGCACCAGCGGCAGCCCGGCCGCGCGGGCCGTGTCGACCAGCGCCGCCGGCAGCCGGGCGAAGCGCGGGCCCAGCTCCACGACGAGCGCCGCGATGCCCCGCTCGGCCAGCGTGCGCACGAACGCCCGCTGCTCGGCGGGACGGGTGCCGAGGCCGTACCCCGTGGTCAGCAGCAGTTCGCCGCCCTTGAGCAGCGAGGCGATGTTGGGTACCTCACCGGCGTGCACCCAGCGCACCGTGCGCTGCATGCGGTCGGCGCCCGCCAGGACCTCCGGCAGACCGCTGCGCAGCCCGGGCAGCTCCAGTGCCCGCCGCACGGTGATCCCGGCGCCCTGCGTGTCGAATCCGCTGTTCATGCCGCTGTCCATGGGCCGGACGCTACCCGGCGCGGCACCGCCCCGGACATCCACCCGGCTTCCCCCCGACGAGCCCTTGCGGGTGACGCGGCCGGGCGCCCGGCCGGCGTGGCGCCGGGCACGTCCAGCGGCCGGACGGCCCGCAACGGACCTGCTGCCGTTCAGGCGCCGAGCGCCCCGTGCTCAGCCGCCGTACGCCCCGCTCGCCGTCAGCCTGAGGGCCGTGTCGATCAGGGGGACGTGGCTGAAGGCCTGGGGGAAGTTGCCGACCTGGCGTTGCAGGCGGGGGTCCCACTCCTCGGCCAGCAGGCCCAGGTCGTTGCGCAGCGAGAGGAGCTTCTCGAACAGCTTCCGCGCCTCGTCGACCCGGCCGATCATCGCCAGGTCGTCCGCCATCCAGAACGAGCAGGCCAGGAAGGCCCCCTCGTCGCCCGGCAGACCGTCCACGCCCTCGTCCTTGCCGTCCGTCGGGTAGCGCAGGATGAAGCCGTCCGAGGTGGACAGCTCACGCTGGATGGCCTCGATGGTGCCGATGACCCGCTTGTCGTCCGGCGGCAGGAAGCCCATCTGCGGGATCAGCAGCAGGGAGGCGTCCAGCTCCTGGGAGCCGTAGGACTGCGTGAAGGTGTTGCGTTCCTTGTCGTAGCCCTTCTCGCACACGTCCCGGTGGATGTCGTCGCGCAGCTGCTTCCAGCGCTCCAGCGGGCCGTCGGCGTCGCCGGACTCGATCAGCTTGATGGTGCGGTCGACGGCGACCCAGGCCATCACCTTGGAGTGCACGAAGTGGCGGCGCGGGCCGCGCACCTCCCAGATGCCCTCGTCCGGCTCGTGCCAGTGGGACTCCAGGTACCGGATCAGCTTGAGCTGGAGCACCGACGCGTAGTCGTTGCGGGCCAGGCCCGTCATGTGGCCCAGGTGCAGGGCCTCGGTCACCTCGCCGTAGACGTCCAGCTGGAGCTGGTGGGCCGCGCCGTTGCCGACCCGGACCGGGCCGGAGCCCTCGTAGCCGGGCAGCCAGTCCAGCTCCGCCTCGCCCAGCTCGCGCTCGCCCGCGATGCCGTACATGATCTGAAGGTTCTCGGGGTCGCCGGCGACCGCGCGCAGCAGCCACTCGCGCCAGGCGCGGGCCTCCTCGCGGTAGCCCGTGCGCAGCAGCGAGGAGAGCGTGATCGCCGCGTCGCGCAGCCAGGTGTAGCGGTAGTCCCAGTTGCGGACGCCGCCGATGTCCTCCGGCAGGGAGGTGGTGGGCGCGGCGACGATGCCGCCGGTGGGGGCGTACGTCAGGGCCTTCAGCGTGATCAGGGAGCGGACCACGGCCTCCCGGTAGGGACCGTGGTACGTACAGTGCTCGACCCAGTCGCGCCAGAAGTCCTCGGTGGCCACCAGCGACTGCTCGGGCTCCGGCAGCGCCGGCGGCTCCTTGTGCGAGGGCTCCCACGAGATGGTGAACGCGATCCGGTCACCCGGCGCCACCGTGAAGTCCGCGTACGTGGTGAGCGCCTTGCCGTAGGTCTCCGCCTCTGTGTCGAACCACACGGAGTCCGGGCCCGCGACGGCCACCGTGCGGCCCTCGTGCTTGTGCACCCAGGGGACCACCCGGCCGTAGCTGAACCGCATCCGCAGCTCCGAGCGCATCGGCACCCGGCCGGAGACGCCCTCCACGATCCGGATCAGCTGCGGCGCGCCGTCGCGCGGTGGCATGAAATCGATCACCCGGACGGTGCCGCGCGGGGTGTCCCACTCGGACTCCAGGATCAGGGAGTCGCCGCGGTAGGTCCGGCGGGTCGAGGTGGGCGGTTCGGCGCCGGGCGCGTACGCGGGGCCGAGCCGCCAGAATCCGTGCTCCCCGGTGCCCAGCAGGCCGGCGAAGATGGCATGCGAGTCGAAGCGGGGCAGGCACAGCCAGTCGACTGTGCCGTCCCGGCAGACCAGGGCAGCGGTCTGCATGTCTCCGATGAGTGCGTAGTCTTCGATGCGCCCGGCCACGTGCAACTCCAGTCGAACGGCCACGTCACCCCGCATGGGGGCGGTCGCTAGTGCGGTCAGCGGTCAAGGGTGGGGTCAGAGGTGTGTGTCAGGGAATATGTGGTGAGGATGTCGGTCCTGTGTGCCATGCCTCGTTGAGCCATGAAGCAAAGCAGCCGTCCGGCCGTGCAGCCAAACGGGGTGCCCCGAACGACAATTGTCGCTCAACGAACTGACGAGCTCTCGTTGTTCCGGTGCTGACGGGCGAGGGGTGGTGCCGTGTCGCCGGGCGGGCTCGGCAGCGAACGTCCGAGCAGGATACGACGCACGTAGATGATCTGTGTGCCGCTCCGGGCAACCCGGGTCCGCCGAACGGGTGACCACCGGGTGAGGAAACGGTAACGGTCCCACCTGCGTGTCCGGGCGTGCGCGGAGGGTGGCCGGACGCCATCGCCCCGAGGCGCTGATACGCTGGTAGCCCGTGGACCGGTGGGAGAAAAACCCCGGAACCGCAGCGACGGCGCCGCCGACGACCCCCGGACGACCGGGGCGGAGGACGAACGCACCGCACCCCAGACCGCGACCACGGGAGCCCCCTCTTGGCCATGCCGCCCAAATCTTCGACGACCAAGCACATCTTCGTCACCGGGGGTGTCGCCTCCTCGCTCGGCAAGGGGCTCACCGCCTCCAGCCTCGGCATGCTGCTCAAGGCCCGGGGCCTGCGCGTCGTGATGCAGAAGCTCGACCCGTACCTGAACGTCGACCCCGGCACGATGAACCCGTTCCAGCACGGTGAGGTGTTCGTCACCAACGACGGCGCCGAGACCGACCTGGACATCGGCCACTACGAGCGCTTCCTCGACCGCGACCTCGACGGCTCGGCCAACGTCACCACCGGCCAGGTGTACTCCACGGTGATCGCCAAGGAGCGGCGCGGCGAGTACCTGGGCGACACCGTCCAGGTCATCCCGCACATCACCAACGAGATCAAGCACCGCATCCGCCGCATGGCGACGGACGAGGTCGACGTCGTGATCACCGAGGTCGGCGGCACGGTCGGCGACATCGAGTCGCTGCCGTTCCTGGAGACCGTCCGCCAGGTCCGGCACGAGGTCGGCCGGGACAACGTGTTCGTCGTGCACATCTCGCTCCTGCCCTACATCGGCCCGTCGGGCGAGCTGAAGACCAAGCCGACCCAGCACAGCGTCGCCGCCCTGCGCAACATCGGTATCCAGCCGGACGCGATCGTGCTGCGCTGCGACCGCGAGGTCCCGACCGCGATCAAGCGCAAGATCTCGCTGATGTGCGACGTCGACGAGGCGGCCGTGGTGGCCTGCCCCGACGCCCGCTCCATCTACGACATCCCCAAGGTCGTGCACACCGAGGGCCTGGACGCCTACGTCGTCCGCAAGATGGACCTGCCGTTCCGCGACGTGGACTGGACGACCTGGGACGACCTGCTCGACCGCGTCCACAAGCCCGAGCACGAGATCGTCATGGCCCTGGTCGGCAAGTACATCGACCTGCCCGACGCCTACCTCTCGGTCACCGAGGCGCTGCGCGCGGGCGGCTTCGCCAACAAGGCCCGCGTGAAGATCAAGTGGGTCACGTCCGACGACTGCAAGACCCCGGCCGGTGCCAAGGCGCAGCTCGGCGACGTCGACGCGATCTGCATCCCCGGCGGCTTCGGCGAGCGCGGCGTGACCGGCAAGGTCGGTGCGATCAAGTACGCCCGTGAGAACCGCGTCCCGCTGCTCGGCCTCTGCCTCGGCCTCCAGTGCATCGTGGTCGAGGCCGCGCGCAACCTGGCCGGCATCGCGGACGCCAACTCCACCGAGTTCGACCCCGCCACCGCCCACCCGGTCGTCTCCACCATGGCCGAGCAGCTGGACATCGTGGCCGGCGAGGGCGACATGGGCGGCACCATGCGGCTCGGTATGTACCCGGCGAAGCTGGCCGAGGGCTCCATCGTGCGCGAGGTCTACGACGGCAAGGAGTACGTCGAGGAGCGGCACCGCCACCGCTACGAGGTGAACAACGCCTACCGCGCGGAGCTGGAGAAGAAGGCCGGCCTCCTCTTCTCGGGCACCTCCCCGGACGGCAAGCTCGTCGAGTACGTCGAGTACCCGCGCGACGTCCACCCCTACCTGGTCGCCACGCAGGCGCACCCGGAGCTGCGCTCGCGCCCGACCCGCCCGCACCCGCTCTTCGCCGGGCTGGTCAAGGCCGCGGTCGAGCGGAAGACGTCGAAGTAACACACCAGTTGTACGGTGGCCGGGGCACGCGCACTCGACGGCGCGGGCCCCGGCTTTCGCGTACGTCTGGAAGGGCAGGTCAGGCAATGACGGGCAGCATGATCAAGGACACTCCCGAGGAGTGGGAGATCCGGGGCAGCCAGACCCCCTTCCAGGGCAAGAAGACCTCGGTCCGCACGGACGACGTGGTGATGCCCGACGGCTCCGTGGTGACCCGCGACTACCAGGTCCACCCCGGCTCGGTCGCCGTCCTCGCCCTGGACGGCGAGGGCCGGGTGCTGGTCATCCGGCAGTACCGGCACCCGGTGCGCGAGAAGCTGTGGGAGATCCCGGCCGGCCTGCTCGACGTCCCCGGCGAGAACCCGCTGCACGCCGCCCAGCGCGAGCTGTACGAGGAGGCGCACGTCAAGGCCGAGGACTGGCGGGTGCTGACCGACGTGTACACCACCCCCGGCGGCTGCGACGAGGCCGTACGGATCTTCCTCGCCCGGGACCTGTCCGAGGCCGCCGGCGAGCGCTTCGAGGTCGAGGACGAAGAGGCCGACATGGAGCTGGCGCGGGTGCCCGTGGCCGACCTGGTCCGGGGGGTGCTCGCGGGCGAGCTGCACAACAACTGCCTGGTCGTGGGCGTGCTCTCGCTGGTCGCCGCCGAGCAGGGCGACGGGCTCGACGCCCTGCGTCCGGCCCAGGCGCCGTGGCCGGCCCGCCCCTTCGAGGCCTGAGAGTGCCCTCGGAGCCCCTACTGGTGTGACCATCGGCTGATCCGATCGGGGGATCTGCCCGCCGCGCTCCACCGGGAACGTCGCAGAGCGTGAACTAGGCTCTCAAACGCCCGAACCGGGCTTCCGGCGGGCACCGGCGTGCGGTGGGATCGGGAGTGTGGCCCGTGACGGATCAGGCGGTGGACACGGACGGCGTACGACTGTCGCAGGACCCTGCTGCGGACAGCGGATTCCTGGGCCGCACCCGGGAGCTGAAGGAGCTGCGCGCCGACATCGAGCGCGCCGGCCTCGACACCCTCTCCGGCCGCAAGGCCCCCCGCGCGCGCGTGCTGCTGATCGCGGGCCGTCCCGGCTCGGGGCGCACCGCGCTCGCGGAGGAACTGGCCGCGCGCGTCGCGGACGACTACCCGGACGGCGTGCTGCGGGCCCGGCTGAGCGAGCCGGACGGCTCCCGCGTCCCCGTCGCACGCGTCGCCCGGGACCTGCTCACCGCACTGGACCGCACCGCGCCGCCCGGGGCCGACGAGGACGACCTGACCGAAACCCTGCGCACCGCGCTCGCCGACCGCAGGGTCCTGCTCCTGCTGGACGCCGTCGCCGACGCCGAGCAGGTCGACGCCCTGCTGCCGGACACCCCGGACTGCCTGGCCGTCGCCGTGGCCGAGGGCCCGCTGACCGGCATCGCGGACGTCCGCCCGTGCACGCTGGGCGGCCTGGACACCAAGTCGGCCGTGGAACTGCTGTCCCGCCACACCGGCTCGGTCCGCATCACCGTCGACCCCCGGGCCGCCGAACAACTGGTCGAGCTGTGCCAGGCCCAGCCCGCCGCGCTGACCCTGGCCGGCGGCTGGCTCGCGGCCCGTCCCCAGGCGGCCGTCGCCGACCTGGCCAAGCACGTGCACGCGGAGAGCGACGAGGGGAGCGCGCTCGACCGCGTCTTCCGCCTCGTCTACGCGTCGCTGCCCAGCACCGCCGCCCGCATGCTGCGGCTGCTCTCCCTCGCCCCGGCGGGCCGGGTCGACCCGCACACCGCCTCCGCGCTCGCCGGCTGCTCGGTGAGCGGCGCCCGCACCACCCTGGACGACTTCGTCGGCCTCGGCCTGCTGCGCGCCGTCGACTCGCCGCTGCCCGAGTACGAGGTCCCCGGGTGCCTGCACGGCCGGCTGAGCGCCCTCGCCCGCAAGCACGACCGGCCCGCCGAGCTGCAACTGGCCCGCGCCCGCATGCTGGAGCGGACCGTGCGGCTGCTCCAGTCCTGCCGGGCGGTCACCGAGACCGACAGCCCGCAGGCCCGCGAGAGGCTCCTCGCCACGCCGCGCGACCTGCGCTTCCCGCACCCCGGGGCCGCCGCCGACTGGCTGCGCGCCCGGCGCCCCGCCCTGCTGGCCGCGGCCCGCCTCGCGGTCGCCGACGGCGAGCTGGACACCCTCGCCCGCAGACTGATGTCCCAGCTGGTGCGGGCCATGGTCGCCCACTTCGGCACCCAGGCCGCGGCTCCCGACCTGTACGGCGTCCACCGCCTCGTCCTCGACGTGGCCGAGCGCCGCGAGCTGCCCCGGGAGAAGGCCGCGGCCCTGCTGAACCTGGCCGATTTGGACGCCCGCACCGGCCGCACCGCCGAGGCCCTGGTGCGCTACCGGGCCGCGCTGGACGCCGGACGCGAGGCGAACGACCCGTACGCGACCGGCCGCGCGATGGAATCCGTCGGCGGCGCCCACCTGGAGCTCGGGGACTACGACCGCGCCGCCGACTGGTTCGGCCGGGCCCTCGCCCAGCGCCTCGCCCGGGACGAGCGCGCCGACGCCGCCCGGGTCTACGGCCGCCTCGCCACCGCCCACACCTACGCCGGACGCTACGGCGAGGCGGTGCGGTCCTGGCGCGCCGCGGCGGCCGGGCACCGCAAGGCGGGGGACGTGGCGGCGCACGCGCGGGCACTGGCCGAGCTGGCCCGGGTCCAGGAGTACGCCGGGCGCCCCGAGGAGTCGCTGCGCACCTGCCGGGAGGCCGTCGACTGGGCCCGCCGGGCCGAGGACGTACGGCTCCAGGCCGCGCTGCACCTGCGGCTCGCCGACACGCTGGACCGGCTCGGCGACCCCACCGCGGCCGGCCTGGAGCGGGGCGTGGCCGAACGGATGCTGAGGGAAGATCCCGCAGATGCCTGCGAAATCCGCAGCACATCGTCTGAAGATTAATGCTTTGAAAGGCTAGACAGAGGGAACACCTTCATTAGACTGGCTCTGCCGCACGTTCTCCTGCGGTCTCTCCCGGTGTGCCCGCGCTTGAGCGGGTATGCCTTGTAATAGCCCATCCTCTGAGCCAAGGACCGTGATCCACGTGAAGGTCGGCATCCCCCGCGAGGTCAAGAACAACGAGTTCCGGGTGGCCATCACCCCCGCCGGCGTGCACGAGCTGGTGCGCCACGGTCACCAGGTCGTCATCGAGCACAACGCCGGCGTCGGCTCCTCGATCCCCGACGAGGAGTACGTCGCGGCCGGCGCGCGGATACTCGGCACCGCCGACGAGGTGTGGGCCACCGCGGACCTGCTCCTGAAGGTCAAGGAGCCGATCGCGGAGGAGTACCACCGCCTGCGCAAGGACCAGACGCTCTTCACCTACCTGCACCTGGCCGCCTCCAAGGAGTGCACGGACGCGCTCATCGCGTCCGGCACCACCGCCATCGCCTACGAGACGGTCGAGCTGCCCGGCCGCGCGCTGCCGCTGCTGGCCCCGATGTCCGAGGTCGCGGGCCGGATCGCCCCGCAGGTCGGCGCCTACCACCTGATGGCCCCCAACGGCGGGCGCGGCGTGCTGCCCGGCGGCGTGCCGGGCGTGACCCCCGCCAAGGCCGTCGTCATCGGCGGCGGCGTCTCCGGCTGGAACGCCACCCAGATCGCCGTCGGCATGGGCTTCGACGTGACCCTGCTCGACCGCGACATCAACAAGCTGCGCGAGGCCGACAAGATCTTCGGCACCAAGGTCAAGGCCGTCATGTCCAACTCCTTCGAGCTGGAGAAGGCCGTCGTCGACGCCGACCTGGTCATCGGCGCGGTGCTCATCCCGGGCGCCAAGGCCCCGAAGCTGGTCACCAACGAGCTGGTCTCCCGGATGAAGCCGGGCAGTGTCCTTGTCGACATCGCGATCGACCAGGGCGGCTGCTTCGAGGACTCGCACCCGACCACGCACGCCGAGCCGACCTTCAGGGTCCACAACTCGGTCTTCTACTGCGTCGCCAACATGCCGGGCGCGGTGCCCAACACCTCGACCAACGCGCTCACCAACGCCACGCTGCCCTACATCGTCGAGCTGGCCGACCGCGGCTGGGCCGAGGCGCTGCGCCGCGACCCCGCGCTGGCCAAGGGCCTCAACACCCATGACGGCAAGGTGGTTTACCGCGAGGTCGCCGAGGCGCACGGCCTGGAGTATGTCGACCCGGCGACTCTGCTCGCCTGAGTCGTCACTCGCGTAAGTCATCAAACGGCAAAGGCGATACGTCAACAGTCGTCGTCAACCCCGCACACCCGGCCGGACCTTGCCCGACAAGGTCCGGCCGGGTGTGTGTATGGTCACTTTGCGATTCTCGGTCAACTCGCCTCGAACGTAACGCTTCAACCGATTCGCGCACCGGTGAAACCTGCTGTGCGACGGCCGTACGCCCTTGACAGAGGGATGTTTCATTGCCGACACATCGGGCCGGGTCCGGCGGATTGTGTTGCTGCGGACGGCCGACACGCCATAGAGTCGCCGAACGTCGGCATGGTGCCACGCTGACCTGTCGAGAAGTTCCCTGGTCACCAAGGAGGTAAGACGACTTGTGAATGAGTCGACATTTACTCCCGGGGGTGGTCAACCAGGAATGCCGGCACGGACCCGCGGTCCCGGATGTCTCGAGGCTGTCGGCTCCGTGGCTGTACGCACCTCCGCAGCCGACCACCAGAGTCCGCAGGCAACTCGGACAGCACACATGAGTATGGATGGCCAACACGTGAACGCCATGGCCGGCGACGGAAGTGGCGCGCCACGCAACCACTTCGCCGACTACGACGAACTGCCCGAGGGGCACTTCTACGACCCGGACGCGGAGTACGAGCCGGATCCCGAGTACGCCGCCACGCTCGCGCCCGACGCGGCCCGGCAGCGCCGCGAGCGCATCGGCCCGACCGGACGCCCGCTGCCGTACTTCCCGATCCCGGGCCCGCTGACCGAGCACGGCCCCGCCAAGATCATCGCGATGTGCAACCAGAAGGGCGGCGTGGGCAAGACCACGTCGACCATCAACCTGGGTGCCGCGCTCGCCGAGTACGGGCGCCGGGTGCTGCTCGTCGACTTCGACCCGCAGGGCGCGCTGTCGGTCGGACTCGGCGTCAACCCGATGGAACTCGACCTCACCGTCTACAACCTGCTCATGGAGCGGGGCATGGCGGCCGACGAGGTGCTGCTGAAGACCGCGGTCCCCAACATGGACCTGCTGCCCAGCAACATCGACCTGTCGGCGGCCGAGGTGCAGCTGGTGAGCGAGGTGGCGCGCGAGTCCACCCTCCAGCGGGCGCTGAAGCCGCTGATGGACGACTACGACTACATCGTGATCGACTGCCAGCCCTCGCTCGGCCTGCTCACGGTCAACGCGCTGACCGCGGCGCACAAGGTGATCGTGCCGCTGGAGTGCGAGTTCTTCGCGCTGCGCGGTGTGGCGCTGCTGACCGAGACGATCGAGAAGGTCCAGGAGCGGCTCAACCCCGACCTGGAGCTCGACGGCATCCTCGCCACGATGTACGACTCGCGCACGGTGCACAGCCGCGAGGTGCTCGCGCGGGTCGTCGAGGCGTTCGACGACCACGTCTACCACACGGTCATCGGGCGCACGGTCCGCTTCCCGGAGACCACGGTCGCCGGTGAGCCGATCACCACGTACGCGTCCAACTCCGTCGGTGCCGCCGCCTACCGCCAGCTCGCCAGGGAGGTGCTCGCCCGGTGTCACGCCGAGTGAGTCTGCCGGGGGCCGACGAACTCTTCCGTACGACAGGGGGAACGGCGCTCCAGGCGTCCACCCCGCGGCGACCGGCGGGCGGCGAGGCCCGGGTGCCGGCCCCGGCGGGGGAGAGCGACCAGGCAGCCGCCGAGGACGGACCGCAGTCGGTGCCCGCGCAGGCCGGGGACGGCGAGGGCGCGGAGCACGCGGCGGCGGACGCGGAGGCGGGCTCGGCGGGCGAGACGCACACGCGGGGCACGGAGCGCTCCGCACGGCCCTCCGGGCCGGGGACGGGCGCGCAGGAAGGTTCTGCCGCCGCTGGCGCCGACCGGCCCCGCAAGCGCGGCAGGGCCGCCGCACGGCGCCCCAGCGGGCGTGAGCGCCACGACGAGAAGATCACCGTGTATGTCTCCGCCGAGGAACTGATGGACCTGGAGCACGCCCGCCTGGTGCTCCGGGGCGAGCACGGCCTGGCCGTGGACCGCGGCCGCATCGTCCGCGAGGCGGTCGCCGTGGTCCTGGCGGACCTGGAGACCCGCGGGGACGCCAGCATCCTCGTACGACGGCTGCGCGGACGCTAGCGGTAGCCTGCGGGGGCCATGACCTCGAACGACGCCCCCCACCCCGGCCGCGGCCCGCGCGCCGCCCGCCGGCGTGCCCTGGGCAGGGGTCCGGAGGTGTCGGCGGCCGCAGTGGAGGCCCCCACGGCGGGGGAGCCCGGAGAGGATACGCACTCCGGCCCCGTTGCGTCGTCGCAGGACGGCGACCGGCACGTCCGGGGAGAAACCGCCCCCGCCCCGGCCGAGGAGCCCGGAGACCCGGCGCGGGTCCGGGAGACGGCACGACCGGACGCGGACGGACGGGACCACCCCGGTCCTTCGGACACCGAAACGCCCACGACGGGCCCGGGCACAGCGGACCCCGGGACGCGGACCGAGCCGCGGGTGCGGGCGGCCGACCAGGCTCGGGGCGCCCTCGCCCCCGAGTCGCCCACCGGGCCCGCACAGGACCCCGGGGACGACGGTGTCTTCACGGTGCGGCTCGCCAACTTCGAGGGGCCGTTCGATCTGCTTCTCCAGTTGATCTCCAAGCACAAGATGGACGTCACCGAGGTCGCGCTGTCGAAGGTGACCGACGAGTTCATGGCGCACATCCGGGCGATGGGGCCGGACTGGGACCTCGACCGGACCACCGAGTTCCTGGTGGTCGCGGCCACGCTGCTGGACCTGAAGGCGGCCCGGCTGCTGCCCGCCGCCGAGGTCGAGGACGAGGCCGACCTGGCCCTCCTGGAGGCCCGCGACCTGCTCTTCGCCCGCCTGCTCCAGTACCGCGCGTACAAGCGGATCGCGGAGATCTTCAACGAGCGGCTGGAGACCGAGGCCCGCCGCTACCCCCGTACCGTGGGCCTGGAGCCGCACCACGCCGAGCTGCTGCCCGAGGTGGTCATCAGCATCGGCCCCGAGGGCTTCGCCAGGCTCGCCGTGAAGGCGATGCAGCCGAAGCCCCGGCCGCAGGTGTACGTGGAACACATCCACGCCCCCCTGGTCAGCGTGCAGGAGCAGGCCGGGATCGTGGTCGCCCGCCTGAAGGAACTGGGCGAGGCCAGCTTCCGCGTGCTGGTCCAGGACACCGAGGACACCCTGACCGTCGTCGCCCGCTTCCTCGCCCTGCTGGAGCTGTACCGGGAGAAGGCCGTCGAGCTGGACCAGGAGATGGCCCTCGGCGACCTGCTGGTGCGCTGGACCGGCGGTGACGGGGAGACGCAGCCGGTGGTGACCGACGAGTTCGACCGGCCGCCCGAGGCCCCGAAGGAGGAGCAGAAGGCGTGAGGGAGCAGACCACCGAGGCCGAGGCGGCCACCGAGGCTCCGGACGGCGTCGCCGGACTCGACCTCAAGCCCGCCCTCGAAGCCGTCCTCATGGTCGTCGACGAGCCCGCGACCGAGGAGCGGCTGGCGAAGATACTGCACCGGCCCCGGCGGCGGATCGCGGACGCCCTGCGCGAGCTGGCCGACGAGTACGCCGTCCAGGGTCGCGGTTTCGAGCTGCGCCTGGTCGCCGGGGGCTGGCGCTTCTACAGCCGGCCCGAGTACGCCGCGGCCGTCGAGGGCTTCGTCCTGGACGGCCAGCACGCCCGCCTCACCCAGGCCGCCCTGGAGACCCTCGCCGTGGTCGCCTACCGCCAGCCGGTCAGCCGCAGCCGCGTCTCCGCGGTGCGCGGCGTGAACTGCGACGGCGTGATGCGCACCCTCCTCCAGCGGGGTCTGGTCGAGGAGGCGGGCACGGAACCCGAAACAGGTGCGATCCTGTACGTGACGACGAACTACTTCCTGGAGCGGATGGGCCTGCGCGGCCTGGACGAGCTCCCGGAGCTCGCGCCCTTCCTCCCGGAGGCGGAGGCGATCGAGGCCGAGACGCTGGAAGCGGTCCCGTCGTTCGATCCGGACGCCCCGGATTCCGAGGGCGCACACGACAAGACGGAATTTTGATGCGAAGCAGCAGCGGCAGGAACAGCAGCGGAAACAACGGCGGGAGCCGTGGTGGCAACAGCGGCGGCCGCGGCGGGAGTGGCGGTGGCCGCGGCAACTACCGCGGCGCCGGCAACGACCGCGACGACAAGCAGGGCGGCCGTCCCAAGAAGCCGCGCCCGGAGGAGCGGCGCTACGACGTGGGCCCCGGCGCCACCAAGGACGGCCCGAAGTCGGGCCGGGGACCCTCGGCCCGCGGCGGCGCCAAGGGCGGCCCCAAGCGGCCCCAGCAGCGTGGCCGCAGCGCCCCGGCCACGTCCCGCGAGTACGAGACGCGGGCCGAGGAGCGCAACCGCGAGCGGTACGCGGGCAAGAAGGACGTCAAGCTGCCCAAGACCTTCCCGGGCGCCGAGCAGGAGGGCGAGCGGCTCCAGAAGGTCCTCGCGCGCGCGGGCTACGGCTCCCGGCGCGCCTGCGAGGAGCTGATCGAGCAGGCCAGGGTCGAGATCAACGGCGAGATCGTGCTGGAGCAGGGCCGCCGCGTCGACCCGGAGAAGGACGAGGTAAAGGTCGACGGGCTGACCGTCGCCACGCAGTCGTACCAGTTCTTCTCGCTCAACAAGCCCGCCGGTGTCGTCTCCACCATGGAGGACCCGGAGGGCCGCCAGTGCCTCGGTGACTACGTCACCAACCGCGAGACCCGCCTCTTCCACGTCGGCCGGCTCGACACCGAGACCGAGGGCATCATCCTGCTCACCAACCACGGCGAGCTGGCGCACCGCCTGACCCACCCCCGGTACGGCGTGAAGAAGACCTACCTCGCGCACATCGTGGGCCCGATCCCGCGCGACCTCGGCAAGCGCCTCAAGGACGGCATCCAGCTGGAGGACGGGTACGCGCGCGCGGACCACTTCCGGGTCGTCGAGCAGACCGGCAAGAACTACCTGGTCGAGGTCACCCTGCACGAGGGCCGCAAGCACATCGTCCGCCGGATGCTGGCGGAGGCGGGCTTCCCCGTCGACAAGCTGGTGCGCACCTCCTTCGGCCCGATCACGCTGGGCGACCAGAAGTCGGGCTGGCTGCGCCGCCTGTCCAACACGGAGGTCGGGATGCTGATGCAGGAGGTCGACCTCTAGGTCTCCCAGGTCTTCTAGGTCTCCCAGGTCTTCGAGGGTTGTTCCGAGCACCCACCGTCTTTATAGTCGTAGTGACTATTAAGAGGGTGGGTGTTCGTGCACGGCTACGACAAGCACGCTTTCGAACCCTTCGCCGTCACCGTCGACCTCGCCGTTCTCACGCTCCGCGCGGGCGCCCTGCACGCGCTGCTCGTCGAGCGGGGACAGGAGCCGTACGCGGGCCGCTGGGCACTGCCCGGCGGCTTCCTGCTGCCCGAGGAGTCGGCGGAGACGGCGGCCCGGCGCGAGCTGGCCGAGGAGACCGGCCTGGCGGACGTGACCGGGCTGCACCTGGAGCAGCTGCGGACCTACAGCGAACCCGGCCGCGACCCCCGGATGCGGGTCGTCTCCGTGGCCTTCGCCGCGCTGCTGCCGGACCCTCCCGAACCGCACGGCGGCGGGGACGCGGCCGAGGCCCGCTGGGTGCCGTACGACGAGGCCCGGGGCCTCGCCTTCGACCACGACCGGATCCTGGCCGACGCCCGGGACCGCGTCGGCGCCAAGCTGGAGTACACCTGCCTGGCCACCGCCTTCTGCCCGGCCGAGTTCACCCTGGGCGAGCTGCAACAGGTCTACGAGACGGTGTGGGGCACGGCCCTGGACCGGCCCAACTTCCGCCGCAAGGTCCTCGCCACCCCCGGTTTCGTCGAGCCCGTCCCGGGCGCCGCCCGCCTGACCGGAGGCCGCGGCAAGCCCGCCGCCGTGTACCGCGCCGGCCCGGCCACCACCCTGCACCCGCCCCTGCTGCGCACCCCTCGGGAAGGACGCCCCGCATGACCACGACCACCGGCACCAAGCGCGCCGCCACCGGAGCGCTCACCGGCCTCGCCCTCGGCGACGCGCTGGGCTTCCCCACCGAGTTCAACGACGTGCCGTCGATCCTCGCCAAGTGCGGCCCCTGGCGGGAGATGGCGCTGCCCCGCCCCGCGATCGTCACCGACGACACCCAGATGACCCTGGCACTGGGCAAGGGGCTGCGGACCGCCATGGACCGGGGAGTGCTCGGCCCCAAGCGCATGGAGCGGCCGGTGCGCGAGGAGTTCGTCGACTGGTACCAGTCCCCGGAGAACAACCGGGCGCCGGGCAACACCTGTCTCCGCGCCTGCAACCTCCTCAAGACCCCGGACCGCCCCTGGCAGGACGCCAGTCAGATCCACTCCAAGGGCTGCGGCGCCAACATGCGCGTCGCACCGGTCGGGCTCGTCCCCGGCCTCAGCGACGAACAGCGCGCGGGCGCCGCCCAGTTGCAGTCCGCGCTCACCCACGGGCACCCCACCGCGCTCGCCGCCTCCGACCTCACGGCGCACGCCGTACGGCTGCTCGCCGAGGGAGCCGAGCCGACCGGACTGGTCGGACGGCTGCGCTCGTACGCCTACGACAACCGCACCCGCTACCACGAGCGCTGGCTCGGCGACCTGTGGACCCGCGCCCAGGACCCGACGCCCGAGCACTTCATCGCACGCGGCTGGGACGAGTGTCTGGCGACACTCGACCGGCTCCAGGAGGCGGTGCGCACCGTCTCGCCCGAGACCGACCCCTGCCTGGCCGTCGGCGAGGGCTGGATCGCCGAGGAGGCCATGGCGGCCGGGCTGCTCTGCTTCCTGCTCTTCGTCGACGAACCGCTCACCGCCCTGCGCCGCGGCGCCTGCACCGCCGGCGACTCCGACTCCATCGCCTGCCTCGCGGGCGCCTTCGCCGGTGCGCACCTCGGGGCCGACGCCTGGCCCGCCGACTGGGCGGACCGCGTCGAGTACCGGGGCGACCTGCTGAGCCTGGGAGCGCTCTGGGACGCTTGAGCGCGTGATCGACGCCCTGGACATCGACCTGGCCCCCGTGGTGGCCGAACAGCCCTTCCCGGTGCTGTTCGCCACCGTCTCCGGCGCCCACCTCTACGGCTTCCCCTCCCGCGACTCCGACGTGGACCTGCGATGGGCCTGGTCACGCACGACCTGCGCAAGTTCGTACGCCTGATGCTCCGCCGCAACGGCTACGTGCTGGAGTAGCTGCTGTCGCCCCTGGTCGTGCACACCACCGACGCCCACCGCGAGCTGGCCGCCCTACCGGGGGTTCGCGGGCACCCAGTGGCGTCTGTTCGAGAAGACCGGAGAGCTGAAGCCGCTGCTGTACACCTTCCGGGTACTGCTCACCGGCATCCACCTGATGCGCGTCGGCGAGGTGCAGCCCCACCTGCCCACCCTCGCCCGGGCGGTGGACGCCGCGCCCGCCTACCTCCCCGAGCTGATCGCGGCCAAGGCCGAGCGCGAGCACGGCGACGCGGGCGTCGACCACGCGCGCGTGCGGGCCGACATGGAGCGGCTGCACGCCGTGCTGGACGAGGCGCAGGGTGCGTCAGCCCTCCCCGACGCCCCGACCGCGTACGACGCCCTGCAGGACTTCGTCGTACGGACCCGGCTGGAGCGCTGAGGCACGGCGGGTGCGGACCAGGAAGTCCTCCACCCGGCGCAGGTCCGGCTCGTCGGGGAGCGGGCTGCGGCGGGCCGCCTCCTCGCCCTCGCGCGCCAGGCGGTTCATCCGCGTCTCCACCTCCGGCCAGGGCACCTCGCCGCGCTTCACGGCGAGCAGCGACTCGCGCGCCTCGCCGACGTCGATCGTCAGGACGCCGGTGCGCAGCAGGTCGCGGGCGCTCGTCAGGAGCCGCAGCAGGTGCATCGCGTGCTTCCAGCGCGGGGTGCCGTGGGTGCGCACGTCGGCGTCGAGCTTGCGGCGCTGGCCGTGGGCGTACCGGGTGAACGTCTCGTAGGCCCGGCGGGAGAGGAAGGCCTCGCGCAGGGAGAGCAGTTCGCGGCCGGTGTCGTCCACGGACTCCACCAGCGGGGAGTGCAGGCACTCCAGGATGTTCGGGTTCGCCCGCAGGGCCAGCTCGCAGAAGCGCTCCAGCTCCCAGCTGAACTGCTCCTCCGCGGGCCCCTCCACGTGCGTCGGCGGCTTCTCGAAGCGCCAGTACAGCTCGGTCGGGGCGAGGAAGACGCCCCGGCGGTCCGTGTCGCTGTCCTCCGTCGCCAGACCGAAGGCCCGCGAGCCCATGACGCAGGAGTAGACCGTGTGGTCGCGGACCAGGGACTCGGGGGTCTGGGGGCGCATGGCGGGAGCGTACGCGGGCCGCTCAGGCCAGGCGGACCGAATTTCCCCGCACCGTGATCCGCTTGCCGGGCAGCGGCTCCGTGGCCGGACCCCGTACCACCGAGCCGTCGGCCGCGGAGAACCTGCTGCCGTGGCAGGCGCAGTCGATGGTCCCGTCCCGCACGTCGGACACGATGCAGCCCTGGTGGGTGCAGACCGCCGAGAACGCCTTGAACTCGCCCTTCTCCGGTTGGGTCACCACGATCTTCTCCTCGGTGAGGATCTTGCCGCCGGCGATCGGGATGTCGCCCGTGGCCGCCAGCTCCCGCCCGGGCGAGACGGCCGAGGAACCGCCGTCACCATCCCCGTCGCCGCAGCCCGTGCAGAGCGCCACAGCGCCCGCGCCGGTGCAGCGGAGGACCGTACGGCGGGTCGGGTTCTGGGTCATGTCGCAACTCCGGGGGAGGGGGGTTCCAGGCGGCGGGGCCAGCGTCTCAGGAGACGGGCGCCGGGGGCCGGTACGCGGCGGGCTGACTAGGCTGGACGGACCAAGAACCGATACATGCGTCAGCACTGTGAGCAAGGAGCATCGCCGTGGCGGTACGAGCGGTCCGGGGCGCCGTCCAACTGGAGCGGGACGAGGCGGGGCACATGGACGAGCAGGTCGCGGCCCTGATCACCGCCCTCATGGAGCGCAACGGCCTGACGGTCGACGACCTGATCAGCCTGTGGTTCACCGCCACCCCCGATCTGCACAGCGACTTCCCGGCCGCCGCGGCCCGCGGGCTCGGCATCACCGACGTGCCGCTGATCTGCGCCCAGGAGCTGGACATCGAGGGCGCCATGCCCCGCGTCGTGCGTGTCCTCGCCCACATCGAGTCGGACCGGCCCCGCGCCGACATCGCCCACGTCTACCTCGGCGCCGCCGCGGCCCTGCGCAAGGACATCGCCCAGTGAGAACCGCACTCGTCATCGGCACCGGCCTCATCGGGACCTCCGCCGCCCTCGCCCTCACCGACCGGGGCGTCACCGTCCACCTCGCCGACCACGACCCCGAGCAGGCCCGCACCGCCGCCGCGCTCGGCGCCGGCACCGACGAGGCCCCGGACGGCCCGGTCGACCTCGCGATCGTCGCCGCCCCGCCCGCCCTGGTGGCCGACGTGCTCGCCGACGCCATGGCCCGCGGCGCCGCCCGCGGCTACATCGACGTGGCCAGCGTCAAGGGCGGCCCCCGGCGCGAGCTGGAGGCGCGCGGCCTCGACCTGTCGGCGTACATCGGCACCCACCCCATGTCCGGCCGGGAGAAGTCCGGTCCGCTGGCCGCCACCGCCGACCTCTTCGAGGGGCGCCCCTGGGTGCTGACCCCGACCCGGGACACCGACACCGAGGTGCTGAACCTGGCCCTGGAGCTGGTCTCGCACTGCCGCGCGGTGCCGGTGGTGATGGACGCGGACGCCCACGACCGTGCCGTGGCCCTCGTCTCGCACATGCCGCACCTGGTCTCCAGCATGGTCGCCGCGCGCCTGGAGCACGCCGAGGAGGCCGCCGTACGGCTGTGCGGCCAGGGCATCCGCGACGTGACCCGGATCGCCGCCTCCGACCCCCGGATGTGGATCGACATCCTCTCCGCCAACCCGGGGCCGGTCGCCGACCTGCTCACCGACGTCGCCGCCGACCTGGAGGAGACGGTGCGGGCCCTGCGCGCCCTGCAGTCCTCCGACGAGGACGAGCGCCGCGAGGGCGGCACCGGCATCGCCGAGGTGCTGCGGCGCGGCAACGCCGGGCAGGTCCGCGTCCCCGGCAAGCACGGCTCGGCCCCGCGGGCCTACGAGACGGTGGCCGTCCTCATCGACGACCAGCCCGGCCAGCTGGCCCGCATCTTCGCGGACGCGGGACGGGCCGGGGTCAACATCGAGGACGTGCGCATCGAGCACGCGACCGGGCAGCAGGCGGGTCTGGTGCAGCTGATGGTGGAGCCGAAGGCCGCCGCCGTCCTCACCGCGGCCCTGACGGAGCGGGGCTGGGCGATCCGCCAGTGAGCACGGGGCGCCGGACGCCTGTCAGAGGGGGCCCAGCGGCCCGGTAACCTTGTGCGGGACGCGCTCGCGTCCCGCACACCACCCACCGCACCGCACCAGGAAGGTGTCCCCTCGTGGAAAACGGCGCCGCCCCGACCGCCCCGGCCGTGATTGTCGCCATCGACGGCCCCTCCGGCACGGGCAAGTCGAGCACGTCGAAGGCCGTGGCCGCACAGCTCGGCCTGAGCTACCTGGACACCGGTGCGCAGTACCGGGCGATCACCTGGTGGATGGTGACCAACGGCATCGACACCGACGACCCGCACGCCGTGGCCGCCGCGGCCGGCAAGCCCGAGATCGTCTCCGGCACCGACCCGGCCGGCCCGACCATCACGGTCGACGGCGTGGACGTGGCCGGCCCGATCCGCACCCCGGAGGTCACCTCCAAGGTCAGCGCGGTCAGCGCCGTACCGGAGATCCGCGCCCGGATCACCGAGCTCCAGCGCTCCATCGCCGCCGCCGCGCCGCTCGGCATCGTCGTCGAGGGCCGCGACATCGGCACCACCGTGCTGCCCGACGCCGACCTGAAAATCTTCCTCACCGCCTCGGCGGAGGCCCGCGCCGCCCGCCGCAGCGGCGAGCTGAAGGGCGCCGACGTCAACGCCACCCGCGAGGCCCTGATCAAGCGGGACGCGGCCGACTCCAGCCGCAAGACCTCCCCGCTGGCCAAGGCCGGCGACGCGGTCGAGGTGGACACCACCGCCCTCACCCTGCCGCAGGTCATCGAGTGCGTCGTCACCCTCGTCGAGGAGAAGCGGGCGGGGAAGTGACCGCATCCCCCGCAGCGCCCGCCCCCTCCGAGAAGGGTGCCGAGGTAGGCCGGCGCATCGGCGTCGGCCTGATGTACGGGCTGTGGAAGCCGCGTGTGCTCGGCGCCTGGCGGGTGCCCGCCACCGGCCCGGTGATCTACGCCGTCAACCACGCGCACAACATCGACGGCCCGATGGTCATGGGCGTGGCGCCCCGGTCGACGCACTTCCTGATCAAGAAGGAGGCGTTCGTCGGCCCGCTGGGACGCTTCCTGACCGGCATCGGCCAGGTCGAGGTCGACCGCCACTCCACCGACCGCACGGCCATCGCCCGCGCGCTGGGCGTGCTGGACAACGGCGGCGTCCTGGGCATCTTCCCGGAGGGCACCCGGGGCGAGGGCGACTTCGCCTCGCTGCGCGCCGGGCTCGCCTACTTCGCGGTGCGCAGCGGTGCCCCGATCGTCCCGGTCGCGGTACTGGGAAGCACGGACCGTCCCGGACGGTTGATAAAGGCGCTGCCCCCGCTGCGCTCCCGCGTCGACGTCGTCTTCGGCGACCCCTTCGACGCGGGCGACGGCAGCGGGCGGCGCACCCGCAAGGCCCTGGACGAGGCCACCGAACGCATCCAGAAGCAGCTCACCGCGCACCTGGAAAACGCCAGGCGCCTCACCGGGCGCTGAGTGACACTTGAGTAGTGGATCACCCGGTACAGGGGTGTTCCACCGATCACCACGATGAACGAGGTACGGACTTCATGAACGACCACATCCACCCCGAGGGCTCGGGCGAGGAGCACGACCACGGGGCGCTCGGCGACGCCGAGTACGCGCAGTTCATGGAGCTGGCCGCCGAAGAGGGCTTCGACGCCGAGGAGGTCGAGGGCGCGATCGAGGAGGCCGGGCACGGCCCGCTGCCCGTCCTCGCCGTCGTCGGCCGCCCCAATGTCGGCAAGTCGACCCTCGTGAACCGCATCATCGGCCGCCGCGAGGCCGTCGTCGAGGACAAGCCCGGCGTCACCCGCGACCGCGTCACCTACGAGGCCGAGTGGGCCGGGCGCCGCTTCAAGGTCGTCGACACCGGCGGCTGGGAGCAGGACGTCCTCGGCATCGACGCCTCCGTGGCCGCCCAGGCCGAGTACGCCATCGAGGCCGCCGACGCGGTCGTCTTCGTCGTGGACGCCAAGGTCGGCGCCACCGACACCGACGAGGCGGTCGTCCGGCTGCTGCGCAAGGCCGGCAAGCCCGTCGTGCTGTGCGCCAACAAGGTCGACGGCCCCAGCGGCGAGGCCGACGCCTCCTACCTGTGGTCGCTGGGCCTCGGCGAGCCGCACCCGGTCTCCGCGCTGCACGGCCGCGGCACCGGCGACATGCTGGACCGGGTCCTGGAAGCCCTGCCCGAGGCCCCGGCCCAGACCTTCGGCACCGCCGTCGGCGGCCCGCGCCGCATCGCCCTGATCGGCCGCCCCAACGTCGGCAAGTCCTCGCTGCTGAACAAGGTCGCGGGCGAGGAGCGCGTCGTCGTCAACGAACTGGCCGGCACCACCCGCGACCCGGTCGACGAGCTGATCGAACTGGGCGGCGTGACCTGGAAGTTCGTCGACACGGCGGGCATCCGCAAGCGCGTCCACCTCCAGCAGGGCGCCGACTACTACGCCTCGCTGCGCACCGCCGCCGCCGTCGAGAAGGCGGAGGTCGCCGTCATCCTCATCGACGCCTCCGAGTCGATCTCGGTCCAGGACCAGCGGATCGTCACCATGGCCGTCGAGGCGGGCCGCGCCATCGTCGTCGCCTACAACAAGTGGGACACCCTCGACGAGGAGCGCCGCTACTACCTGGAGCGGGAGATCGAGACGGAGCTGGGCCAGGTGGCCTGGGCGCCGCGGGTCAACGTCTCGGCGCAGACCGGACGGCACATGGAGAAGCTCGTCCCGGCGATCGAGACCGCCCTCGCGGGCTGGGAGGCCCGGGTCCCGACGGGCCGGCTGAACGCCTTCCTCGGCGAGCTGGTCGCCGCCCACCCGCACCCGGTGCGGGGCGGCAAGCAGCCGCGCATCCTCTTCGGCACCCAGGCGGGCACCAAGCCCCCGCGGTTCGTGCTCTTCGCCTCCGGCTTCATCGAGGCGGGCTACCGGCGCTTCATCGAGCGCCGGCTGCGCGAGGAGTTCGGCTTCGAGGGGACGCCGATCCACATCTCGGTGCGGGTGCGCGAGAAGCGCGGCGCGAAGAAGAAGTAGGACCATGCTGGGCACACCCAGTGACGCGTGAGGGGCGCCCCCGGCCGGGGGCGCCCCTCACGCGTCATTCGTCCGGCGGTCAGGTGCCGGACCGCGGGGCCGGTGGCAGCGCCGCCGGGACGTGGTGCGTGCCGCCGACCCGCTGCCACACCGAGTGCTGGCCGGCCCGGGCGCTCTGGGCCCCCGCGCTGTAGGCGCTGTAGCCGCCTCTGCCGCGCGGAATGCTCCTGAAGGCCGTGAAGCCGAACTCCTCCTCACCGCTGCGATCGCCCGGCAGCGATCGGAAGGACCTGACGTACTCGGCGTAGAGCGCGTCGTAGATCGGTGTGGTCGAGGAGCCGCCGTGGCGGTGGAAGGCGTCGTATGCGTACACGTATGTCCAAACGACCCCGAGGGGGAAGGGATGCGGCCCAGGTGACGGCCGTCCGGCAGCAGCGTGAACGGGCTCAGGTCCCCGCCAGCGGCAGCGCCGCCGCGACCAGCTGTCCGTTCGCCGCCGCCTTGTCCAGCGCGTCGCGCAGCAGGTCCTCGCGCGGCTGCCGGCCGATCGACCCGACGGGCGCCGCGAACATCAGCACCTGCTGGTGCTTGTTGGCCGCCGTGCGCCACCCCTCGGTGACCTGGAGCGGCTGGTGCGCCTGCCACCAGGCCACCGGCCGGCCGCCGTTCGTCCCGGGCTGGAGCACCGCGTGCAGCTGGCCCATCGCGAGCAGGACCGACCAGCCGTGCAGCACGGCCGGCGCGGTGGCCAGCTCGGTGACCGGCATGAAGCCCTGCTCGATCAGCAGCGGCAGGAAGTCGTCGCCGGCGCCGGCAGTGCCGGGTCGAGCGATGGGAGCGGTCGGCTCCACCACGAGGGCCGGGTGCAGCTCCCCGGCGATCAGGATCAGCCCGCTGGTCACCCCGAGCACGGCCTGCTCCGGCGCGGCCTTCTGAGGGGCGGCGGGAGCGGGCTCGGAGCGGGCCTGGTCGGCGTTGATCGACCGCACCGCGCCCTGGAGCTGCTCCTCGGTGACCTTGACGACCTGCGAGGGCAGGCAGCCCGCGTGGGCGAAGGCCAGCACGGCGGTCTCGTCCCCGATGAAGAGGACGGTGCTGGTGCGCTCCTGCTCGCAGTCGCCCGGGGTGCGGCAGGACGTGCAGTCGTAACTGCCCGGGGCGGACTCCCCGGCCAGCAGGCGGTCGGCTTCTTCGTCGCCGATCTCGGCGCGTACGTCGTCGCTGACGTCGAGCATGCGCGGCACGGGTGGCTCCCTCGGGATGCGGTGCGTGGCCGGACCGGGTGGCTCCCGGGCCGGGGTCCGGGCGGGTCCCCGGCTCATGCAAGGACAACGGGGGATCGGTGGCGGGGGTCACGCCCCACGGCCGACGGAAGGGCGTTCTCCCGGCCCCGCGAGTCGACAAATCATGAAATCAGTGAAGGAACCGGGTGACCGGAAGGAGTCGTCGTCGGGCGCCCGGCCCCGCCGTGACCACATCGCAATCGGACACGGACAACCAGAAGGCAGGGTTCCGGGTCTTACCGGACGACGACAAGCCCAGGGGAGGAACCGCACCGCATGACGCCGCCGGCCGCACCGGCCGCCCCGCTGCGCGCCGACTGCATCGGCGACTCCGCGGGCGGTCTGACCTTCGACGTCGCCGCGCGCGGAAGGACCGGGGCGGCCCTGCTCGTCCTGCGCCGCCGTGTCCCCGACGCCGTCGACGTCGCCGCCGCGGACACGGTCAGCCTCCCGCTGGCCCCGGCGGTGGAGGGCCGGCTGCGCGCCGCGCTGCCCAGCAGCGTGTCCCTGCCCGAGGGCCGCTGGGACGCCTACGCCCGCCTGGCCGACGGCCGGCCGCGGCGCCTGGTGCCCGGCGTCACCGATCTGCGCTCCCTGGCCGAGCGCACCCCCAGCGGACTGCTCGGCCACGTCGCCGTCCGCATCCCGTACGCCACCCGGCAGGGCAACCTCACCGTCCGCAGCTGGCTGCGCGCCCCGCACGCGGAGGCGGTGGACCTGCGCCTCGCGAGCGGCGGCCTGACCGTGCGTGGGCGCGTGTACGGCACCCAGCTGGTGCCCGGGGCGGACGCCGAGCTGCGGGCCCGGCCCGGCGACACGGAAGACGGCGCGGCAGGCGGCGTGGACGGCTCCGGCGTGCGCCGGGTGGACGTCGCCGCCGAGCGGACGGAGTTCGTCTTCACCGTGCCCTACGACGGCCTGGCACCGGGCCTCTGGGACCTGTGGCTGCGGCCCGCCGGCGACTCCGGACCGGTGGTGCGGCTCGCGCGGCTGCTGGACGACATCGCCGACAAGAACCCGGTCCTCACCTTTCCCCGCGCGCGGGTGCGGACGCCGTACGGCCCCGTGGAGGCCGGGCCGTACTACACCCGGGACAACGACCTGTCGCTCGCCGTCGCCCCGCTGGAAGCCTGACCGCGTGTCCGATGTTCGATTCGTGTAAGTGATGTGCGGGGCGACCCGGCGACGCCCCGCATTCCGCATCCGGACACTCCCGAACGGACGTGCGTGCACCTTTTCCGTCCACTTATTCGACGGAGTACCGCGACGCGCGGGAATTCACCTCGGCCGCCGGTGGAACGTCCGCAGATCCGTCCATTCGTGTGAACGAGTTCCGGCAAAACGCACAGCGTGATCCTGTGACAGAAATGTGACCGTAGGTGCATCTGAGGCCCGTGTTACCGGCTCGGGCTTCCCCGCTCCCGGAGCAGGGCATAGCGTGGCGGCATGGCACCGATTCCGACACCCCCGGCCGAGCCCCAGGACAGTCCGGACACCTACGTCGGCCTCGATTCCGAGGCGGCCGAGCGGCAGGCGCGGGAGCGCGGCTGGTCGACGGTGCGGTCTCTGGCCCCCGGCACGGTCATCACCATGGAGTACCGCGTGGGCCGCCTCAACTTCGAGGTGAAGGACGGCCGCGTCTCCCGGGCCTGGAAGGGCTAGAAGGGGCCCCGGGCGCGGTCAGCCGCCCGACAGGGGCCGGGCCGCCGGGGCCGTGTTGCGCGGGTGGCGGTCGGCGTGCGGCGGCCGGCGGCTGCCGGCCGGGGTCACGGGCGTACGGTCCGAGCGGGCCGTGTGCGGGCCCGGGGCCAGGTACACCGGGGCCCGGGTGGTGCGCGGCGCGGCGACCGGCTCGCGGGCCGGGGTCTCCGGCCGCCCGGAGCCTGCCGGGGCGACGGGCGCGGGCCGCCCGGGCGGCCGCTTCGTCGCCCGCCCGCGGCCCAGGCGGGCGTACCAGCGGTCGCGCAGGCCGAGGATCCAGGTCTCCGCGCGGGTGATCAGCGGTTCGACCCAGGGGAGCGCCAGCAGGATCAGCAGCCCCGCCGCCCAGCCGAGGAGCACGTCGCTGAGCCAGTGCGTACCGAGGTAGACGGTGGACATGCCCACCCCGAGCGAGGTGACCGCGGACAGCGCGGACAGCCAGCGCCGGGCGCGGTGCGTCGAGGCCAGGTAGGCGAGGATGCCCCAGGTCACGACGGCGTTCGCGGTGTGACCGCTCGGAAATATATCGCCGCCGAGCCACATCTCGTTGGCGCCGATCGTGGTCGCGTAGTGCGGTCCCAGCCGCCCCATGCCGTACTTGGCGGCGCCGACCGTGATGTTCAGCAGGAGCAGGGAGACGCCGAGCGCCAGCAGCGGACGCAGGGTGTGCTGCCGCCAGGAGCGCCAGCCGAGCCAGGCCGCGACCATCACGGCGGTGGGGCCGCGCTGGCCGAGCACCACGTAGTAGTCGACGAACGCGTGGATCTCCGGCCACTGCTGGTAGGGCCGGAAGAACATGACCTGCCAGTCGAGCCGGACCAGCCACGAGCTGATCACTACGGCCCACACGATCGCGAGGTAGAACGCGAGGGTCCCGGCGAACAGCGCGAACCTGTGCCGGGACATCTCCGGCACGTCCAGGAGCTCCGGTCGTTCCGGCTCCCGGTCCAGTCTCGCGAACACCCGGTCCAGACGGGTGGGCTTCCGTTCGGTACGCACCCAATCGACGTTACAGCGAGTGAGGAGTGATCCCTGCCGAATCAACGGCTTTGTGATGACGATGTGATGTGGGATTCCTCTCAGGCGACGCCTTATTTCCGGGTAATCCGCAATCCCGTCCGGTCGCAGACTTCAATTCCTTTGATCTGTCCGGCCGGCGGTTTTATCGTGCTTATGAATTCGTTCACCGAATGCTGGTACGGAATTGTCCCGGCGGTCATCGGGCGGCCCCGGCCGGTCAGGGCGGGCCGGAGCCGTTCAGCCAGAAGGCCCCGTAGACCGCCGACGCCGCCGCGACGGCGCACACGACCGTCGCCGCCCCGGCGGTGCGCAGCCGGGCCAGGCCAAGGGCCAGGGGGAACAGCAGCGGGAACGCGGGCAGCAGCAGCCGGGGCTTGGAGCCGAAGTAGCTCGACGCGCACACGGCGAGCACGGTGACGATCCCCGCGTACACCAGCAGCGGCAGCGGCTGGCGCTGCCGCACGCACACCACGTACAGCCAGGCCAGCAGCGCGATCCCGACGACCAGCCCGATGCCCGCCAGGGCCGCCGGGAACGAGGTGAACTTCGCCGCGACGAAACGGGCGAAGGCCGCGCCCCCGTCGAAGCCGTTGCGCCAGCCGGCCTGCACGTCGAGATAGCCGAGCGGGCCCTTGCCGGTGCGGTGGCCGACCCACAGGACGTAGCCGGCGGCGCCCAGGGGCGCGAGCAGCACGCCGAGCAGGCGCCGAGCGCCCAGGGCGCGGTCGGTGCCGCCCTCGCCGCGGCTCCGTACGCACGCCGTGATCACGGCCGCCCAGACCGCCGCCGTCACCGCGAGCCCGACCGGGCGGGTCAGCCCGGCAAGCGCGGCCAGCGTCCCGGCCGTCACCCAGCGCCCGGTCAGCACCGCGTACAGCGACCAGGCGGCCAGCGCCGTGAACAGGGACTCGCTGTACGCCATCGACTGCACGATCCCGACCGGCAGCACGGCCCACAGCAGCGTCGCACACACGCCCGCACGGGGGCCGTAGACGTGGTCCGCCACCGCGAAGATCCCCCAGGCCGCGGCGAGCGAGGCGAGCAGCGAGACGACGAATCCGGCGTCGGCGTACGACAGGGGCGTCACCGCCGCGCCGAGCCGCTCCAGCCAGGGCAGCAGCGGGAAGAAGGCCAGATTGGAGTGCACGTCGCCATCGGGCAGTCGCACCTCGTAGCCGTACCCCAGCTCGGCGACCCTGGTGTACCAGAGCGAGTCCCAGCGGGCCGTCAGCAGCGAGTACGCGCTCTTGTCGCGCGCCGCGCTCCACAGGGCCAGGGCGAGCAGGCCCAGGGCGCGCACGGCCGCGTAGCCGAGGAGCGCCGGGGCGGCCCGGCGCAGGGCACCGGACGGACCCGGGGCGCCGGGGCGGCCCGCGGTGCGCGTTTCAAGATCGGTCACGGGCCCGATTATCTGCCGTGCGCCGGGCCCACCGTCCCGGCGGGGCGGACGGGACGGTGGCCGCAGTGGCGTACGCCACACGGGTGACGCGGGATCTGTGAGGCCCGCCACGTGTGCCGTGCCCACTCTCGCGTACTCTGGCGAGTCACTCGCGTTCCGTTGCACGGCCCGGAGCCCCCGCTCCTCTCCGGCCGAGCCGCAGGGGAGTCCCCACCCCGAGGCCCGCCGGACGCGAGGGAACATCTTGGAGGTACGTACATGTCCGGGACGACCACGGCTGCCGCGCCGCGCCGTCGGGCGGCCGGGGCCGGTGCCCACCGCTGGGTGGTCCTCGTCGTCCTCTGTGTCAGCCTGCTCCTCGTCGCCGTCGACGCGACCGTGCTGCACGTGGCGGTCCCCGCCGTCACCGAGGACCTCAGGCCCGGCGCCATCGAACTGCTCTGGATCGTCGACGTCTACCCGCTCGTCTGCGCCTCGCTGCTGATCCTCTTCGGCACGCTGGGCGACCGGGTGGGCCGCAGACGGGTCCTGCTGCTCGGCTACGCCCTCTTCGGCGTCGCCTCCGCGCTCGCGGCGCTCGCCGAGACCGCCCAGGTGCTGATCGCGGCCCGCGCGCTGCTCGGCGTCGGCGGCGCCATGATCATGCCGGCGACGCTGTCGATCCTGCGGCAGGTCTTCCCCGACCGGCGGGAGCGGGCGATGGCCATCGGCATCTGGAGCGCCGTGGCCGCGGTCGGCGCGGCGGTCGGTCCGCTGCTCGGCGGCTTCCTGCTGGAGCACTTCTGGTGGGGCTCGGTCTTCCTCGTCAACATCCCGCTGATGCTGGTCAGCCTGCCGGTGGGGCGGCTGCTGCTGCCCGAGTCGAAGGGCGACGGCCGCGGGCCCTGGGACGTGGTCGGCGCGCTGATGGCGGCGGGCGGACTGTTCGGGGTCGTCCTGGGAGTGAAGCGGCTGGGCGGCGGGGAACCGGTGGCGAGCCTGCTCACCGTGCTGCCGCTGCTGCTGGGCGCGCTGCTGCTGGCGGGCTTCGTACGGCGGCAGCGCAGGCGTACGTATCCGCTGGTGGACCTCGCGATGTTCCGGCGGCCGGCGTTCAGTACGTCGGTGGGGTGCATCGTGCTGGCCATGCTGGCGCTGGTGGGGCTCGAGCTGATCGCGGCGCAGTACCTGCAACTGGTGCTCGGGCTGTCCCCGCTGGAGACCGGGCTGCGGCTGCTGCCGCTGACCTTCGCGGCGATGGCGGCGGGGCTGGCGGGAGCGCGGCTGCTGCGGCGCTTCGGGCCCCGGCGGACGGTGTGCGCGGGGTTCTGCCTGACGGCCTTCGCCGTGGTGCTGCTGACCGCGATGGGCCGGGCCGACGACTGGGCGCTGCTGCTGACCGGGTTCGTCCTGCTCGGCTTCGGTCTGGAGACGACGCTGTTCGGGGCGTACGAGTCGATGCTGAGCGAGGCGCCGCCGGAGCAGTCGGGCGGGGCGGCGGCGATCGGCGAGACCTCGTACCAGCTGGGTGCCGGGATCGGTATCGCCCTGCTGGGCAGCGTGATGAACGCGGCGTACGCGCCCGGGCTGACGGGGGGCGTGCCCGGGGTGCCGGCGTCGGCGTCGGTGGCGGCGGGGCATTCGCTGGGGGAGGCGTACGAGGTCGCCGCGCAGCTCGGGGGGCCCGCGGGGGTGGCGTTGCGGCGGGCCGCGGGGGATGCGTTCGTGCACGGGCTGCATGTGACGTTGCTGGTGAGCGCGGGGTTGTTGGTGCTGGGGGCGGTGATGGCGTTGCGGTTGCCGCGGGTGATGCAGTGCGAGGAGGTTTCCGTGCCGGCGCCCCGGGGGGCCGTGGATTCCCAGTCCCGCGTCTCGGTGTGACCCCGGTGGTCTCCCACCCACGCACCACCCGTTCACCGTGGGCCGAGGGGTGGACGTTGCCTGTGGGTGGTTGAGGAGCGTTGGCGGCTGCGGGTCATGCCCCTGTGGGTACAGGCTTGGCACACCGCACACCGCCCACCGCAAGCCGCCCGCGGTGGATCACCCCCACGGGCGACGTCCCGGCGACGGGCATGGTGGACGTGCGGGGCGCCGCATCGTAACGTCGGCAGCGACAGCCGTGACTAGCGGCGCTAGTTTTAAGAGTCCCGGAGGGTGTCCCCATGGCCGCGTCCCCCAAGCCGCCCGCGTTCGATCCCGCCGACCCCCTCGGCATCGACGACCTGCTCGAGCCGGAGGATCTCGCGGTCCGGGACACCGTGCGGAACTGGGCCGCCGACCGCGTGCTGCCGCACGTCGCGGACTGGTACGAGAAGGGCGAGCTGCCCGGGATCAGGGAGCTGGCGCGCGAACTCGGGTCCATCGGCGCGCTCGGCATGTCCCTGGAGGGGTACGGCTGCGCCGGGGCGAGCGCCGTCCAGTACGGGCTGGCCTGCCTGGAGCTGGAGGCGGCCGACTCCGGCATCCGCTCCCTGGTCTCCGTGCAGGGCTCCCTCGCCATGTACGCCCTCCACCGCTTCGGGAGCGAGGAGCAGAAGCAGACGTGGCTGCCCCGCATGGCCGCCGGTGAGGTCATCGGCTGCTTCGGGCTCACCGAGCCCGACCACGGCTCCGACCCGGCCAACATGCGCACCCACGCCAAGCGCGACGGCGGCGGGGACTGGGTGCTCAACGGGCGCAAGATGTGGATCACCAACGGCTCGGTGGCCGGCGTCGCCGTCGTCTGGGCGCGGACCGAGGAGGGGATCCGCGGGTTCGTCGTGCCGACCGACAGCCCCGGGTTCTCCGCGCCCGAGATCAAGCACAAGTGGTCCCTGCGGGCGTCCGTCACCAGCGAACTCGTCCTCGACGACGTACGGCTGCCCGCCGACGCCGTACTGCCGGAGGTGACCGGGCTGCGCGGACCGCTCAGCTGTCTGTCGCACGCCCGTTACGGGATCGTCTGGGGCTCGATGGGCGCGGCGCGCAGTTCCTTCGAGGCGGCCCTGGAGTACGCGAAGTCGCGGGAGCAGTTCGGGCGGCCCATCGGAGGCTTCCAGCTGACCCAGGCCAAGCTCGCCGACATGGCGGTCGAACTGCACAAGGGGATTCTGCTCGCCCACCACCTGGGGCGGCGCATGGACGCCGGCCGCCTGCGTCCCGAACAGGTCAGCTTCGGCAAGCTCAACAACGTGCGCGAGGCCATCGACATCTGCCGGACGGCCCGTACGATCCTCGGCGCCAACGGGATCTCCCTCGAATACCCCGTGATGCGGCACGCGACGAACCTGGAATCGGTGCTCACCTACGAGGGCACCGTCGAGATGCACCAGCTGGTGCTGGGCAAGGCGCTCACCGGGCTCGACGCCTTCCGGTAGGAGGCGCCCCGGCGAGCGGGGGAGCGGGGCCGTGGTGTGCGGCCCCGCCTCAGCTCTGGTTGAAGAAACCGTCGGAACGGTGCGCGGCGGGCTCGCCGCTGATGACCTGGGTGTCGGCCGGGCTCAGCAGGAACACCCGGGTGGACACCCGCTCGATCGAACCGCGCAGGCCGAAGATGAGCCCGGCCGCGAAGTCGACCACGCGCTTGGCGTCGGTCCCCTCCATGGCCGTCAGGTTCACGATCACCGGGACCCCGTCCCGGAACAGCTCACCGATGGCCCGTGCGTCCCGGAAGCTGTCCGGGGTGACCGTCGCGATGCGGCGGCCCTTCTCCTCGGCCACGTCCGAGGCCACCTTGACCCGCGGGTCCGTGACCCAGGCGTCCCCGGGCTGCTCGGTGCCCTCGGAGTAGTCGTCGTCGTAGTAACGCTCGTCATCGTTGTCGTCGACGAGGCCGAGCCACGCACTCGCCTTGCGTACCGATCCCATGGACGCCTCCTCTCACAGCGGGCTTTCGTGCTTCCGCATCCCTATGGTCATCCATGATGCGGACGTCGCGCCAAGTGGATAGACGCCGCGCGGGGGGTTTGTGACGGTACTGGTGCACAGCGGATCCGTCGAGAGTCCTTGTGTCCCAAGGGTCGTTTCCCAAACGGCTGCTGACTGTGAGTGAAATATGATTCTTCACGGCACACGGGTGAGGGAGAGTGCGTACGGGTGATGGCGGCGGTCGGTACGATGCCGCAGCTCAGCGTCGTACCAACCACGGGGGAGCGTCGTGTTCGGAATCGTCAGGCCGTGCAGGCACCGGCTCGGAGAGAGCCTCACCAGCCAGTGGATGGCTCATTTGTGCGGGTTGTGCCTCGCGCTGCGCAAGGACCACGGACAGTTCGCACGGATCGTGACGAACTATGACGGACTGCTCATATCGGTTTTGACGGAGGCTCAGGCCGAGCGGGGCGGTGCGGGCGCCGGGCGGCGCACCGCGGGCCCCTGTCCGCTGCGCGGGATGCGCACCGCGTCCGTCGCGCACGGCGAGGGGGCCCGGCTCGCGGCGGCCGTCTCCCTGGTGCTGGCCTCGGCCAAGGTACGCGACCATGTCGCCGACGGGGACGGCCTGCTGGCCCGCCGGCCGGTGGCGCTCGCCGCCCGCCGGATCGCCGGCGGCTGGGACGCGGCCGGGGCGCGCGGCGGCAGCGCCGTCGGCTTCGACACCGCCGTCCTGGTCGACGCCGTGGACCGGCAGGGCGGCATCGAGGCGCTCGCCGGGCCCGGCACGCCCCTGCTGACCGTCACCGAACCGACCGAGACCGCGACCGCCGCCGCCTTCGCCCACACCGCGCACCTCGCCGGGCGGCCGCACAACGCCGCGCCGCTCGCCGAGGCCGGCCGGCTCTTCGGCCGGCTCGCCCACCTCCTGGACGCCGTGGAGGACCGGGAGGCCGACGCCGCGTCCGGCGCCTGGAACCCGCTCACCGCCACCGGGACACCGCTCACCGAGGCCCGGCGGCTCGCGGACGACGCCGTGCGCGGGGTGCGGCTGGCCCTGCGCGAGGCCGAGTTCACCGACGGGCGGCTGGTGCACCGGCTGCTCGTGCACGAGCTGGGCACGTCCGTGGACCGCGCGTTCGGCACCGTCTCGTGCGCCCATGGCGGGCATCCGTACGCCCCTCCCGGCGCGCCCGGCACCCCGGGCGCTCCCGGCGGCCCCGGCGGTCCGACGCCCCCGGAGCCGCCGCGCCGCGACCGGCGCGGGCTGCTCGCGGGGTGCGCCGTGTGGCTCGGGCTGGCCTGCACGTGCCAGATGTGCTGCGGCACGTTCGAGGACCCCTGGAGCCGGCAGCGCAGGGAAGGCCTCTGCTCCAACTGCGACTGCGGCAACTGCTGCGACTGCTGCGACTGTTGCAGCTGCTGCGGCGACGGATGCGACTGCGGCTGCGACGGCTGCGACTGCGGGTGCAGTTGCTGAGGCGCCGTCGGCCTCCGCCCGGCCTGGGCCGGCCGTCAGTCCTTCAGCTCCGGGGGTGAGATCTCGGACTTCGCTATCGCCGACTCGGTCGTGCCCCACTTCTTGAGGATGCGGGCGTACGTCCCGTCGGCGATCAGCCCGTTCACCGCGGCCCGGAGGGCGGGCGCCAGCGCGGAGCCCTTCTTCAGGGCGAAACCGACGTCCAGGCGGTGGAACTCGTTCAGGAACTTCAGACCCTGCTGGTGGGCGACCGCGTAGCGCAGACCGTTGATGGTCGACATCACCACGTCGCTGCGCCCCTGCTGGAGCGAGGACCACAGCGCGCCGGGCTCGCTGTACGTCTGCACCGTGTACGCCTCGTCGCCCGCGTCCGCGCACCGGTGCCGGCTCTTCTCCAGCGTCGCCTCGAAGGTGGTGCCCGCGCCGGTCGCCACCTTCCGTCCGCACAGCTGCTTCAGGTCGGTGACCTCGGACAACTCGCTGTCCTCGCGGGCGGCGAAGCCCTGGCCGTCGTTGATGTAGGTGACGAAGTCGATGGTCCCGCGCCGTTCGTCGGTCACCCCGAAGTTGCTGGCGCCGACGTCGTACTTGCCGCTGTCCAGGGCCGGCAGGATCGCCTCGAAGGAGGCCCGCTCGGTCGTGAGCGTGATGTCGAGCGCCCTGGCGACCGCGTGCGCGAAGTCGACGTCCTGGCCGGTCAGCGTCTTGCCGTCGGACAGGTAGGTGGTGCCCGGCGGGGTGCCGCCGACGCTGACGGCCAGGGTGAGTTCCTTGGTGCCCGGCGGCAGCAGCCGCACGGCGTCCGCGTTCCGCCGGACCCCGGAGACGACGTCCGTGGTGGGGACCGCGTCGGAGCCGGCCGCCGCGCCCGCGACGTCCGCGGCGGGATCACCGGAGCCGCACGCCGTGAGCAGCAGGGCGGCCGAGGTGATCAGGGCGAAAGGGAGGAAGAGTCTTTTTCGGGCACGCGTGGGCGTACGCATCGTCAGTGGTCTCCTGAGAGCGAAGGCAGGGGGCGGCGCGAGGGGAGGGGTGAGCGTGCGCGTGTGAAGGCGGGTCGGCGGCAGGCCGGACCAGGGAGGGGCCCCGACGGGATCAGACGATCAGGGCAGGCAGGGGGGTCGGCTCAACAGGAACAGGACCACACTCGACCGAAGTCGATGTGGGAGCGCGTGACCAGCCACTGCTGTGGATGCATGGGCCAAGTGGAACAGGCATCCGGTTCCGCGTCAACGACTTGAGATGCGCGGCTCACAGTGTGGACAGCCTTGACAGCGGGCGGAAACGCCCCCGTACTCTCGGCGGACGGCCATGCTGAGGGGCTCGGCCGTGTGAAGGCACCACCCACCGTGTCCGACTGACTCGATGTCACGGAGCCTTCGCATGTCCTCCGACACCCTCGCCCAGTCCGCCGCCGTACCGAAGACCCCGGACCGGGCGGACCTCCCGCGGATCGTCCCGCGACGCCGCCCCGGCCAGTGGACGGCCGCCGCGGTCGTCCTCGTCCTCCTCGCCCTCGCCGTCAACTCGGTCCTGCGCAACGACGCGTTCCAGTGGGGCGTCGTCGCCGACTGGTTCACCTCCGACAGCGTCCTGCGCGGCCTGTGGCTCACCCTCTGGCTCACCGCCGTCGTCATGGTCCTGGGCTTCGCGCTGGGCACCCTGCTCGCCGCGTTCCGGCTCTCCGCCAACCCCGTGCTGCGCGCCGTGAGCTGGGGCTACGTGTGGCTGTTCCGGTCGATACCGATCCTGGTGCAGCTGCTGCTGTGGTTCAACATCGGCGCCTTGTACCCGCGGGTCCTCGGCGTGAAGACGGTCGACCTGCTCGGCCCGGTCACCGTCGCGGTCATCGGACTGACCCTGCACGAGGCCGCGTACGCCGCCGAGGTGGTGCGCGGCGGCATCCTGTCCGTGGACCGCGGCCAGGTCGAGGCCGCGCAGGCGCTCGGCCTGAGCCGGTGGCGCCGGTGGCGGCGGATCGTCCTCCCGCAGGCCATGCGCGCCATCGTGCCGCCGGCCGGGAACATGCTGATCGGCACCCTCAAGGGCACCTCCATCGTCAGCGTCATCGCCGTACAGGACCTGCTCTACTCGGTGCAGCTCGTCTACCACCGCACCTACCAGGTCATCCCGATGCTGATGGTGGCCACCGTCTGGTACACCGTGGTCACCTCCCTGCTCGGCATCGGCCAGTACTACGTCGAGAAGCACTACGCCCGCGGCACGGAGCGCACCCGATGAGCCGCCCCGCGCCGGGCCCCCGGGCCTCCCTGGTGGTCGTCGGCGCAGGCCCCCGCGGCACCGGACTGCTGGAGCGCATCGCCGCCAACGCGCCCGAGCTGTACGACGGCCGCGGCCTCGACATCCACCTCGTGGACCCGCATCCACCGGGCGCCGGACGCGTCTGGCGGGCCCGGCAGTCGCCGCTGCTGTGGATGAACTCGCACGCCGAGGACGTCACCGTGTTCACCGACGACACGGTCGAGATGGCCGGTCCCGTACGGCCCGGACCCACCCTGCACGAGTGGGCGGCCGTGGACGGGCGCACCTTCGCCGACCGGCGGACCCAGGGCGCGTACCTGCGCTGGGCGTACCAGCGCGCCGTGGCGGGGCTGCCTCCCCGCGTCGTCGTGTACCACCACGCGCGCCGCGCGCTGCGGGTGGAGGGCACCCGGGAGGAGCGCCAGCGGGTGTGGCTCGACGGCCGCGACGCGCCGCTCCCCGCCGACCTGGTCGTCCTCACCCTCGGCCACCTCGACGCCGAACCCGACGACGAGCAGCGGGAGTTGTCGGCCTACGCCCGCGCGCACGGCCTGGTCCACCTCCCGCCGGACTTCACCGCCGACAGCGACCTGTCCGTGCTGCGCCCCGGGGAGCCGGTCCTGGTCCGCGGTCTCGGGCTGGCCTTCGTCGATCTGATGGTGCTGCTCACCGAGGGCAGGGGAGGCCGGTACGACGGGGACACCTACGTGCCGTCCGGGCGGGAGCCGGTGCTGTACGCCGGCTCGCGGCGTGGGGTGCCGTACCACTCGAAGATCGGCTACGACTGGACCGGGGAACGGCCGCCGCTGCCGCGGTTCTTCGGGCCCGCCGAGACCGAGGCGCTGCTCGCCCGGCCGGACGGTTTCGACTTCCGGCGCGACGTGTGGCCGCTGGTCGAGAAGGAACTGGGCTTCGCCCACTACCACCGCCTGTTCACGGCCCATCCGGAACGCGTGCGCACCGGCTGGCCCGGCTTCGAGGCGCGGTACGCGGCCGCAGGGCCGGACGAGCGGGCCGCCCTCGTGGCCGCCGCGGTGCCCGACCCCGCCGACCGGCTCGACCTCGCCGCCCTCGACCGTCCGCTCGACGCCGTGCGGTACGGCTCGCACGCGCAGCTCCAGGTGGGGCTGCGGCGCTACGTCGAGGCCGACCTGCGGCGCCGGCACGACCCGGCCCACAGCCCGGACCTCGCGGTCTTCCTCGGCCTGCTCTCCGTCTACGGACAGCTCGTCCGGCTCGGCGACGTCGGCGGCTGGTGGCACGGCTTCTTCAGCTTCCTCGCCTCGGGACCGCCCGGGCCCCGGCTGCGGCAACTGCTCGCCCTGTCCCGGGCCGGGGTGGTGCGCTTCCTGGGCGCCGACACGGCCGTCACGGCCGAGAACGGGGTGTTCCGGGCGCGCAGCGCCACCGTGCCGGGTGCCGCCGTCGAGGCCCGGGCGCTGGTCGAGGCGCGGCTGCCGCACCCCACCGTCGAACGCGCCCGCGACCCGCTGCTGCGCGCGCTGCACGCCGACGGGGCCGCCGCGACCCCGGACGGGCTGCTGGCCGTGGACCGCACCGACGGGCGGGTGCTGGACCGGGCCGGGCGGCCCCACCCGAGGCGGTTCGCGCTCGGCCCGCACACCGACGCGCGCGGCTCGGGCGCGTTCACCCGGCCCCGTACCGGCGGCGTGGCCTTCCGGCAGAACGACGCCACCGCACGGGCCGTACTGACCTTCCTGCGGACGCCCGGGGCACCCGCGTCACCGCACCACCCCTTGCTGGAGGAGCCCGCGCGATGAGCACCACCGACGACACGGACGTCACCGACGTCACCGACGACACGGACGTCATGGTCGACATCAGGTCCGTGCACAAGAGCTTCGGCCCGCTGGAGGTGCTCAAGGGCATCGACCTCACCGTGCGCACCGGCGAGGTGACCGTGGTGCTCGGCCCCTCGGGGTCCGGCAAGTCGACGCTGCTGCGCACCGTCAACCACCTGGAGAAGGTGGACCGGGGCCTGATCAGCGTGGACGGCGCCCTCATCGGCTACCGGCGCAGCGGCGACCGGCTGCGCGAGCTGTCCGAGCGCGAGGTGCTGAGACAGCGCACCCGGATCGGCTTCGTCTTCCAGGACTTCCACCTCTTCCCGCACCTGACCGTGCTGGAGAACATCACCGAGGCCCCGGTCTCCGCGCTGCGGCGACCGCGCCGCGAGGCCGTCGAGGCGGCGCGCCGGCTGCTGGAGCGGGTCGGGCTCGCCGACAAGGCGGGCGCCTACCCCCGGCACCTGTCCGGCGGTCAGCAGCAGCGGGTGGCCATCGCGCGGGCGCTCGCCCTGGAACCGAGGCTGCTCCTGTTCGACGAGCCGACGTCCGCGCTCGACCCCGAACTGGTCGGCGAGGTGCTCGACGTCATCAAGGACCTGGCCCGGCGGGGCACCACCATGATCGTCGTCACGCACGAGATCGGCTTCGCCCGCGAGGTCGCCGACACGGTGGTCTTCATGGACGACGGACGCGTCGTCGAACAGGGCCCGCCCGGCGACGTACTGGACCGCCCGCGGCACGAGCGCACCCGGGCCTTCCTCTCCAAGGTCCTGTCGTGACCGGGCCGTTGGCGCGGACCGAGAGGACAGACCGAGACGGCAGGCCGTCGACACGGACAGAAGGGAACGACCCCGCATGACCTCCTCCCACGGCAGGCGGCGACTGCACCTGGCGACCGCCCTGGACCGGCGGTCGGTGTACGACGCCGACGAGTTCACGGCGGCCGCCCGGCTCGCCGAACGGGGCGCGCTCGACTTCGTGACCCTCGGCGACAGCCTTGCCCGCCCCGGTCCCGACGCGCTCTCCGTGCTGGCCCGGGTGGCGCCCGCCACGCGGCGCGTCGGGCTGGTCCCGACCGTCACCACCACCCACACCGAGCCCTTCCACGTCCAGGCGGCCGTGGCGACCCTGGACTGGGTCAGCCGTGGCCGGGCGGGCTGGCGGATCGAGGTGTCCACCACCGAGGGCGAGGCCCGCCTCTTCGGCCGCCGCCACGCCGCCCCCGCCGACGCGCTCTGGCGGGAGGCCGGCGAGGTGGCCGACGTGGCGGCGCGCCTGTGGGACAGCTGGGAGGACGACGCCGAGATCCGGGACGTGGCCACCGGCCGCTTCGTCGACCGGGACAAGCTCCACCACGTCGACTTCACCGGCTCCGCCTTCTCCGTCAAGGGCCCCTCGATCGTGCCGCGGCCCCCGCAGGGACACCCCGTGCGCGTGGTCGACGCCACCGACCGGGCCGCACGGGCGGTCGCGGCCCGGTACGCCGACGTGGCGCTCGTGCGCACCGCGCTCCCCGACCGGGCCGCCGCCGCGCGGGCCGAACTGCGGGCGTCCGCCGCGGCGCACGGCCGCGACCCGGACGACCTGCGGGTCCTGGCCGCCCTGGACGTCGACCTCGGGGACGGCGAGTACGCGGCCGAACCCGGCCACGGGGGCGGCGGCCCCCGCGCCACGCCACGCGGCCCGCAGTACCGCGGCGGTCCCGTGGACCTCGCCGAACTCATCGCCTCCTGGCACCGGGACGGCACCGTCGACGGCTTCCACCTCACGCCGGCCGAGCCGCGCCGCGACCTGGAACGCCTCGTCAACGGCACCGTGTCGCTGCTCCAGCACCGGGGCCTGTTCCGCACCTTCTACCCGGGCAGCACGCTCCGGGACCACCTGGGCCTGACCCGGCCCGCCAACCAGTACGCCGTCGCGCAGGGAGCGTCATGACCGGACCCAAGTCGATGCAGCCCCATCGGACGCAACCGAAGCCGATGCACCTCGCCGCCCACTTCCCGGGCGTCAACAACACCACCGTCTGGGCCGACCCGCGGTCGGGCTCGCAGATCGACTTCGCCTCCTTCGAGCACCTCGCCCGCACCGCCGAACGCGGCCTGTTCGACTTCTTCTTCCTCGCCGAGGGGCTGCGGCTGCGCGAGCACAAGGGCCGCATCCACGACCTGGACGTGGTCGGCCGCCCCGAGTCCCTGACCGTGCTGAACGCGCTCGCCGCCGTCACCGGACGGCTCGGACTCGCCGCCACGGTCAACGCCACCTTCAACGAGCCCTACGAACTGGCCCGCCGGCTCGCCACCCTGGACCACCTCAGCGGCGGCCGGGCGGCCTGGAACGTGGTGACCTCCTCCGACGCCTTCACCGGCGAGAACTTCCGGCGCGGCGGCTACCTGGACCGGGCCGATAGGTACACCCGGGCCGCCGAGTTCGTGGCGGCGGCACGGACGCTGTGGGACTCCTGGACCCCGGACGGCACCCCCCGCCCCTTCGCCCACCACGGGCGGCACTTCGACATCGCGGGCGAGTTCACGCTGCCCCGCTCCCCGCAGGGGCACCCGGTGGTGATCCAGGCGGGCGACTCCGACGAGGGCCGGGAGTTCGCCGCCTCCTCGGCGGACGTGATCTTCACCCGCCACGGCACCCTGGAGGCGGGACGCGCCTTCTACGCCGACGTGAAACGCCGCCTGGCGAAGTACGGCCGGAGCCCCGGCGACCTCAAGATCATGCCCGGCGTCACCGTCGTCCTCGGGGACACCGCCGCCGAGGCGCACGAGCGGGCCGAGGAGATCCGGTGGCAGCAGGTCTCCCCGCAGACCGCGCTGCTCACGCTGGAGCGGATCTGGGGCGTCGACCTGTCCGGCTACGACCCCGACGGGCCGCTGCCCGACATCGACCCGGTGCCCGATCCGCAGCTCAGCCAGGGGCGGACCCGGCAGGACGACAGCGTCGCGACCGCCGAGAAGTGGCGGGCCCTGGCGCAGGAGCGGGGGCTGTCCATCCGGCAGACCGTGATCGAGGCGAGCGCCCGGCAGTCCTTCGTGGGCACGCCCGGGGAAGTCGCCGCCGAACTGACGGAGTTCGTGGCGCGCGACGCCGCCGACGGCTTCATCCTCGTGCCGCACCTGACCCCGGGCGGGCTGGACGAGTTCGTGGACCGGGTGGTCCCGTTGCTGCAGGAGCGCGGCGCGTTCCGTACCGCGTACGAGGGCGCCACCCTGCGCTCCCACCTCGGCCTGGCCGAACCGGTGGGGGAGGCGTGAGCACCCACGGGCCGGAGGACCATCCGGAGGGGCAACTTCCGGACACCCCCGGGCGGTGGACGGCGGGGGAGCGCGCAGCGGCAACGCGGAGGAGGGCGCCGAACGACACCCCCCTGGGGCCGGGGGGTCGGTAAAGGACGTTCAAAGGCGGACGACCGAAAGGCACTCTTGCGCCGACCGGTCGTTCGGCCGAGACTTCAACCTCAGCGCTTGTCAGGGGCACGACGTATTCGGAACCCGGAGGTCCGTCCCTGGCTGCGCCTCACGGGCCCCCACCCCCACGAGAGGGGCCCCCGACTTCCCCTGTGGAGGAACGAAAAGTGAGGATCAAGCGCACCACCCCCCGTAGCGGCATCACGAGACGGACTCGGCTGATCGCCGTATCCACCGGCCTCGTGGCCGCTGCCGCCGTCGCGATCCCCAGCGCGAACGCGGCATCCGCCCCGGCCACCTTCAGCGCCGCCGAGCTGAGCAGTGCCAGCGGCGCGGTGCTCCAGGCCGACGTCCCCGGCACCGCCTGGGCCGTCGACAGCAAGTCCGGCCGGGTGCTGCTCACCGTCGACAGCACCGTCTCCCAGGCCGAGATCGCGAAGATCAAGGAGCAGGCCGGCGACAAGGCCGACGCGCTCACGATCAAGCGCACCCCCGGTAAGTTCAACAAGCTCATCCAGGGCGGCGACGCCATCTACGCGAGCAGCTGGCGCTGCTCCCTCGGCTTCAACGTCCGTGCCAGCAACGGCGCCGAGTACTTCCTGACCGCCGGACACTGCACCGACGGCGCCGGCGCCTGGCGCGCCAGCTCCGGAGGCACCGTCATCGGGCAGACGGCGGGCTCCAGCTTCCCGGGCAACGACTACGGCATCGTGCAGTACACCGGGTCCGTCTCCCGGCCGGGCACCGCCAACGGCGTGGACATCACCCGCGCGGCCACCCCGAGCGTGGGCACCACCGTCATCCGTGACGGTTCCACCACCGGCACCCACAGCGGCCGGGTCACCGCCCTGAACGCCACCGTCAACTACGGCGGCGGCGACATAGTCTCCGGCCTGATCCAGACCACGGTCTGCGCCGAGCCCGGCGACTCCGGCGGCTCGCTCTACGGCAGCAACGGCACCGCGTACGGTCTGACCTCCGGCGGCAGCGGCAACTGCTCCTCCGGCGGTACGACGTTCTTCCAGCCGGTGACGGAGGCCCTGAGCGCCTACGGCGTCAGCGTCTACTGACCGGTCCGCCCGTCCCGTACCGCGCGGCCGGCGGTGCGACGAGCCCCCGTGCACCGAGAGGTGTGCGGGGGCTCTCCCGCGTCCGGACTGCGGGTCCGCGCATCCCGCTGAGAGGGAAGCGAACGGTGAAGGCCGTGTGACCACCCTGGAGTTGTCGTGCGCACGTCCTGGAGTCGACCTTGTGTGCGGCCTGTGGAATCGGAAGAGTCAGCGCTCGTCAACCAGCCTTCCGGCCCGCGAGGTCCCCACAACCTCCGGGCCGACCCCCCACAGGAGGACGTGAGTTGAAGCACCGACGCATACCCGGGCGGCGGGCCGCCGTGGTAGGTGCGGGAATCACCGCACTGGTCGCCGCGGGAGTCACCTTCCAGACCGCGAACGCCAGCGAGGCCCCGAAGACCGCCGCGCCCGAGACCCTGTCGGTCACGGCGGCCGGAAAGCTCGCCGCCACGCTGCTCGGCGACCTCGGCGCCGACGCGGCCGGCACGTACTACGACGCGCAGGCCAAGAGCCTCGTCGTCAACGTGCTCGACGAGAGCGCCGCGCACACCGTCCAGGAGGCGGGCGCCGAGGCGAGAGTCGTGGAGAACTCGCTCGCCGACCTGAAGAGCGCGCGCACCACGCTCACGAAGGACGCGACCATCCCGGGCACGTCCTGGGCGACCGACCCGACCACCAACAAGGTCGTCGTCACCGCCGACCGCACGGTCTCCGCGGCCGAACTGGCCAAGCTGACCCGGGTGGTCGACGGGCTGGGCGCCAAGGCCGAGCTGAAGCGGACCAAGGGCGAGTACAAGCCCTTCGTCGCGGGCGGCGACGCCATCACCGGAGGCGGCGGGCGCTGCTCGCTCGGCTTCAACGTGACCAAGGGCGGCGAGCCGTACTTCATCACCGCCGGCCACTGCACCGAGTCCATCTCGACCTGGTCGGACTCCTCCGGGAACGTCATCGGCGAGAACGCGGCGTCCAGCTTCCCGGACAACGACTACGGCCTGGTCAAGTACACCGCCGACGTGGACCACCCGAGCGAGGTGAACCTCTACAACGGCTCCTCGCAGGCCATCTCGGGCGCCACCGAGGCCACCGTCGGCATGCGGGTGACCCGCAGCGGTTCCACCACCCAGGTGCACGACGGGACGGTGACCGGCCTGGACGCCACCGTGAACTACGGCAACGGCGACATCGTCAACGGCCTGATCCAGACCGACGTGTGCGCCGAGCCCGGCGACAGCGGCGGCTCGCTCTTCTCGGGCGACAAGGCCGTCGGCCTCACCTCCGGCGGCAGCGGCGACTGCACCTCGGGCGGCGAGACCTTCTTCCAGCCGGTGACGGAGGCTCTGTCGGCCACCGGTACGCAGATCGGCTGAGCAGCAGGACCCGCACACCTGTGAAGTCCCGTCCCGCGCGCGAGGGGCGGGACTTCCGCGTGTCCGCCCGCGGCTCCCGCGCCCGTACGGCGGCCGGATGTATGACGGTCAGCCGTACGACGATCAGTCGTACGACGGTCAGCCGGCCCGCGCGGGCGGCAGCTCCGTCTCCTGCCGTCCGCGGCGCGGCAGCACGGCCGCCAGCAGCGTGATCACCGTCCCCGCGACCGCCCACGCCCACAGCACCAGCAGGGAGGCGGTCACGTCGTTCCCCTTGAAGTAGGCGATCGAGCGGGCCGCCCAGGTGCCCGCGCCCGGCGGCAGCGCCGGGCCGATCGCCTTCCAGAACGGCGGGAGCAGCGGCAGCGGGAAGGCGCCGCCCGCGCTCGGGTTGCCCGCGATCACCACCAGCAGGATCGCCAGACCGATGCCGACGATCCCGAAGATGCCCTGGAGAGCGAGCGTGGCGGCGCCCACCGCGAAGGTGATCAGCGCGCCGAGCCCCCACAGGTCCAGCACGCCGCCGGGCAGCGCGCCCAGGACCGGCCCGATGATCACCGCGCCGCCGAGCCCGCCGACGATCGCGACCAGCGCCATCACGATGAGCCGGATCGCCGCCCGGCGCGGGTTGGCCGGCCGGGCGCCGGTGCTGATCGCCAGGATCGAGGCGCACAGGTAGCCGCCGACGCACCAGCCCACGACCAGGTAGAAGGACGACAGCCCGTCGAAGTCGCGGGCCGAGGCCGGGGCCACGTCGACCACCCGCACCGCGCGTCTCTCGCCCTGCTCCGCCTTGCCGACGATGCCCTCCAGGGTGGTGGCGAGGACGGTGCCGCCGCCGGAGGCGACCAGCAGGGTGTCGGTGCGGCCGGAGGGGTCGAGGACCAGGGCGCCGTCGATGTCCCGGTTCACGATCTGCCGCCGGGCGCTCGCCTCGTCGGCCACCGCGCGCGGGTCCAGCGGGGAGCCGGGCAGCCGCTCCAGCCGGTCCACCGTCCGCCCGGCGGCCGACCCGGGCGCGACCACCCCGAAGGGCACGTCCTTCGGTCTCGGGTCGTGCAGCGCCCCCACGTAGGAGGCGATGAACAGCAGCTGGAGCGCGATCACGCCGATCACCAGCAGGGTGGCCCGTGGGGTGACGGCGTCCTTCACCTCACCGAGGAAGGAGCCGCTTCGGGTGCCGGGGCCCGGTGTGTGTGACATGTCCCCACAGTCCTGGTCGGGGGGTGTTTGCGCAGGTGGGGCGGGGCCGAACGGATGTCGCACACGTATTCGAGGATGGAGGTATGGTGGGTGAGGTAGCTGGGAACAGACGTTCGATAATGGCGTTCGGTCATGCGTCGGGTCCATGAGTCGGGAGGTGCGTGTGCCGGGTTTCACGCATCTGCACACCGTCTCCGGGTTCTCCGCCCGCTACGGCGCCTCCCACCCGGAGCGGCTGGCCGAGCGCGCCGCCGAGCGGGGCCTGGACGCCCTCGCCCTCACCGACCGCGACACCCTCGCGGGCACGGTCCGCTTCGCCAAGGCCTGCGCGAAGGCGGGCGTCCGCCCCCTGTTCGGCGCGGAGCTGGCGGTGGCGGCCCCCGAGCCCGAAGCCGACCGCACGGACACCTCCGTACGCCGGGACCGGCGCCGCGCCCCGGTGCGCGGCGGCGCCTTCGTCGACGAGTCGGCCCCCCGGGTCACCTTCCTCGCCCGCGACGGCGCCCGCGGCTGGGCCGACCTGTGCCGCCTGGTCTCCGCCGCCCACACGGCCGAGGGCACCCCGCTGCTGTCCTGGCCCGACAACCACGCCGACGGCCTGACCGTCCTGCTCGGCCCCGACTCCGAGGTCGGCCGCGCCCTCGCCGCCGGGCGCCCCGACCGCGCGGCGCGGCTCCTCGCCCCCTGGCGGGAGGTCTACGGCGACGCCCTGCGCCTGGAGGCCGTCTGGCACGGCCGCGAGGGCACCGGCCCCGGCTCCCTGCGGCTGGCCTCCCGCACCGTCGGCTTCGCCGCCGAGCAGGGCGTGAGGCCGGTGCTCTCGAACGCCGTCCGCTACGCCGACCCCGGCCAGGGCGAGGTCGCCGACGTCCTGGACGCCGCCCGCCGGCTGGTCCCGATCGGCGCCACCAGGGAACTGGACTCCGGCGAGGCCTGGCTCAAGGACGCCGGGGCCATGCGGCACGCCGCCGAGCGGATCGTCGAGTCCGCGGGCTTCCGGCGCGACACCGCGCACCGCCTGCTGGAGCAGACCCGGGCCACGGCCGCCGAGTGCCTGGTCGACCCCGAGGACGACCTCGGCATGGGCGCCGTCCACTTCCCCGAGCCGCACCTCGTGGGCGCCGGCCGCCGCACCGCCCAGCGAGCGCTCGCCTCCCGGGTGGCGGCGGGCATGGTGCGGCGCGGCTACGACCGGCGGCCGGACCACCGCGTGTACTGGGAGCGGATGCACCACGAGCTGGACATCATCGCCCACCACGGCTTCGCCTCGTACTTCCTCACCGTCGCCCAGGTCGTGGACGACGTACGGCACATGGGCATCCGGGTCGCCGCGCGCGGCTCCGGCGCGGGCTCGCTCGTCAACCACCTGCTCGGCATCGCCCACGCCGACCCGGTCGAGCACGGGCTGCTGATGGAGCGGTTCCTGTCCAAGGAACGGGTCGTGCTGCCCGACATCGACATCGACGTGGAGTCCGCGCGCCGCCTGGAGGTCTACCGCGCGATCATCGGCCGGTTCGGCACCGAGCGGGTCGCCACGGTCGCCATGCCGGAGACCTACCGGGTGCGGCACGCCATCCGCGACGTGGGCGCCGCCCTGTCCATGGACCCGGCCGAGATCGACCGCGTCGCCAAGTCCTTCCCGCACATCCGCGCCCGCGACGCCCGCGCGGCGCTGGAGGAGCTGCCCGAACTGAAGGAGCTGGCGGGGGAGAAGGAGAGGTACGGGAAGCTGTGGGAGCTGGTGGAGGGCCTCGACGCCCTCCCGCGCGGTGTCGCCATGCACCCCTGCGGCGTCCTGCTGTCCGACGCCTCCCTGCTCTCCCGTACGCCGGTCATGCCGACCAGCGGCGAGGGCTTCCCGATGGCGCAGTTCGACAAGGACGACGTGGAGGACCTCGGGCTGCTCAAGCTGGACGTGCTCGGCGTCAGGATGCAGTCGGCGATGGCGCACGCGGTCGCCGAGGTGAAGCGGGCCACGGGCACCGAGGTCGACCTGGACGCCGTACCGGAGGGCGACCCGGCGACGTACCGGATGATCCAGTCCGCCGAGACGCTGGGCTGCTTCCAGATCGAGTCGCCGGGCCAGCGGGACCTGGTGGGCAGGCTCCAGCCGTCGACCTTCCACGACCTCGTGGTCGACATCTCGCTCTTCCGGCCGGGACCGGTCGCCGCCGACATGGTGCGGCCGTTCATCGAGGCCCGGCACGGGCGGGCGCCGGTGCGTTATCCGCACGAGGACCTGGCGGGGCCGCTGGAGGGGACGTACGGGGTCGTCGTCTTCCACGAGCAGATCATCGACATCGTCGCCCTCATGACCGGCTGCGGACGCGGCGAGGCGGACCGGGTGCGGCGCGGCCTCTCCGACCCGGAGTCGCAGGGGCGGATCAAGGTGTGGTTCGCCCAGCACGCGGCGGCGAACGGCTACGACGCGGAAACGATTCAGCGGACCTGGGAGATCGTCGAGGCGTTCGGCAGCTACGGCTTCTGCAAGGCGCACGCCGTCGCCTTCGCCGTGCCGACCTACCAGTCGGCGTGGCTGAAGGCCCATCACCCGGCCGCGTTCTACGCGGGGTTGCTCACCCACGACCCCGGCATGTACCCGAAGCGGCTGCTGCTGGCGGACGCGCGGCGGCGCGGGGTGCCGATCCTGCCGCTGGACGTCAACACGTCGGGGGTCGCACACAGGATCGAACTGGTGTCTGAATCGCGGGGGGTGGGGAAGTGGGGCCTGCGCCTCGCCCTCTCCGACGTGCACGGCATCAGCGAGGCCGAGGCGCAGCGGATCGCCGCGGGGCAGCCCTACGCCTCCCTGCTCGACTTCTGGGAACGGGCCCGCCCCAGCAGGCCGCTGGCCGGACGGCTCGCCCAGGTCGGCGCGCTGGACGCGTTCGGCGCCAACCGCCGCGACCTCCAACTGCACCTGACCGAACTGCACCGCGGCGCCCGGGGCGGACGCGGCGACCAGCTCCCCCTGGCCGGCGGCCGCAAGACCGCCTCCGCCGGGCTGCCCGACCTCACCTCCGAGGAGAAGCTCAGCGCCGAACTCGGTGTGCTCTCCATGGACGCCTCGCGCAACCTGATGGACGACCACCGCACCTTCCTGCGCGAGCTGGGCGTGGTGTCGGCCAAGCGGCTGCGCGAGGCACGGCACGGGGAGACGGTGCTGGTCGCGGGCGCCAAGGCGGCCACCCAGACCCCGCCGATCCGCTCCGGTCGCCGGGTCATCTTCTCCACCCTCGACGACGGCTCCGGCCTGGTCGACCTCGCCTTCTTCGACGACTCCCACGACGCCTGCGCGCACACCGTCTTCCACTCCTGGCTGCTGCTGGTGCGCGGGGTGGTGCAGCGGCGCGGCCCGCGCAGCCTCAGCGTCGTCGGCTCCGCCGCCTGGAACCTCGCCGACCTGCTGGAGGTGCGCCGCGAGGAGGGCCTGGAGGGCGTCGCCGCCCGGCTGGCGGGAGCGGGCGGAAGCCGGGAGGGCGACGACCCCGAGGGCGGTCCGGCGCGCCGCCGCCTCGCCGGTTCGGACGGGCGGCCCGCGCCGGCCGGCTCCGCGGCCCGGGACCCGATGGAGCAGCGGAAGATCCGCATGTCCACCGGGTACGAGATGCACCCCTGGGCCGATCTGCGCCCCGCGGGTGAAGGGCCCGCGGTGGGAAGGAAGTTGTGGCACCAGAGTCCGGGGAGTGCGGGATGACCATTCTGTGCGTACGTTTCCAACTGCCGCCGATGTACGAGGCGGCCCTGCCCCAGCTCCTCGGGCTGTTGGAGGAGTTCACGCCGGTCGTCGAGGCGCTGCCGCCCGACGGCGCGCTGGCCGACCTGCGCGGCGCCGAGCGGTACTTCGGGCGCGACGCCGTGGAACTGGCCTCGGTGATCCGGGTCCGCGCCCTCGCGCTGTACGGCGTGGACTGCGTGATCGGCGCCGGACCCGGCCCGATGCTGGCCCGCATGGCGCTGCGCGACGCCCGGCCGGGGCTGACCCGCGCGGTACCCGGCGGCCAGGAGCGGGACTTCCTCGCCGGCAAGCCCGTCGCCGCGCTGCCCGGCGTCGGCACCGCGACCGCCCGCACGCTGTGCGAGTACGGCCTCGACACCCTCGGCCGGGTCGCCGCCGCGCCGCTGTCCACGCTCCAGCGCCTGGTCGGCGCGAAGACCGGCCGCGAGCTGCACGAGAAGGCGAACGGCGTCGACCGCGGCCGGGTCGTCCCCAACGGCGTCTCCCGGTCCCTGGCCGCCGACCGCCCCTTCGACCGCGACGAACTCGACCCCGACCGGCACCGCCGCGCCCTGCTCTCGGCCGCCGAGGAACTGGGCGCCCGGCTGCGCGCCGTGGACAAGGTCTGCCGCACCCTCACCCTCACCGTCCGCTACGCCGACCGGTCGGCCACCACCCGCAGCCGCGCCCTGAAGGAGCCGACCGCGCACTCGGCGGCGCTGACCCGGACCGCGTACGACCTGTACGAGGCGCTCGGGCTCCAGCGCGCCCGGGTCCGTACGATCGCCCTGCGCGCCGAGGGGCTCACGCCCGCCGAACAGGCCTCCCACCAGCTCACCTTCGACCCCGTGGACGAGAAGGTCCGCCGGATCGAGGAGGTCGCGGACCGCGCGCGGGCGAAGTTCGGGCCGAGGGCGGTGATGCCGGGGTCGCTGGCGGCGTGAGGCCCCCGTGGGTCAGTTGGCCCACGGGGGAGTGAGGCGGGTGCCGTCGGCCAGCTCCGCCGTCAGGCCGACGGAGGTGGTGACCCAGGAGGTCGCGGTCCGGTCGGTGGGGTTCTCGACGGCGAGGGTCGCCCCGGGGTTGATGATCACCGTGTCGCCCGCGGTGACGCGCTCGGCACGGCCGTCGAGGGTGATCAGCAGCTCGCCGGTGAGCAGATGGAAGATCTCCTCCCGGTCGACGGTGTGCGCGGGCGCCTTCGTCCCCGCCGGGATCTCGCCCCGCCAGGCGCACAACTGCTCGCTGCCGGCGCGGGGATGGGCGTACGAGACGAAACGGGCGCCGTGGATCTCGTGGGTGACGCCTTCGGACGAGCGGATGACGGGCATGACGGGGCTCTCCTCTGATCACATGACTCTGATCGTATGGTCAAGCAGCTTGACTATCACTGCTTATGGTCAAGCTGCTTGACCAATGTGTCAAGGGTGTTTCAATGCCCCCGTGCAGAACTCCGACGCCATGGCCCTCACCGCCGCCCTGCTCGCCGCGGCCGGCGGACTCACGCAGCGCATCCACGAGGGTGTCGTCGCCCGCGGCTTCGAGGGGGTGCGGCCCGCGCACGGTTTCGCCTTCGTCCGGCTCGCCCCGGACGGTGCGACGGTCACCGACCTGGCCGTGCATCTCGGGATGACCAAGCAGGCCGCCAGTCAGCTGGTCGACGAGTTGGTCCGCAAGGGGTTCGCCGAGCGCAGGCCGCATCCCGCCGACGCGCGCGCCCGGCTCGTCGTGCTGACGGAGGCGGGGTGGGCCTGCACGCGGGCCGCGGAGGCGGCGGCCGCCGAGGCCGTGGGCGCGTGGGCCGAGGTGCTCGGCGAGGACGGGGTGCGTGCGCTGGCCGGCAGCCTGCTGCGGGTGGCGCCGGGCGGGCCGATCCGGCCCACCTGGTGACGTCGGTCGCCACCGGAAGCGCACGCGGGGTCCGCCCTGCCTGAGCCGCCGGACGGACCCCGCGTTCCCCCGCGCCCCCGTGCTCCGGGTCAGTGGCCGTGGCGGCCACCGGGCGTCGCGCGTCGGCGGACCGACGCGAACAGGACGGCCGCGCCGAGCGCCAGGGCGGCGGCACCGCCGACGGCGAGGTACGGCGTGCTGCTGTCCCCGCCGGTCTCGGCGAGGTTCTCGGTCCCCCCGCCGGCGGCCTTGACCTGGTGGGGTTCGGAGGCGCCTGAGGCGCCGTCCGGGGCGTCGGTCGGGTCCGCGGTGGTCTTCGCGTCCTGGTCGCCGTGGCCGTGGTGCTCGATCGTCGACTTGTCGGCCGCGGCCGCCAGCTGCTCCTCGGACGGCACGGAGGCCTCTGGCGCGGGCGCGGTGCCGCCGGCCGGGGCGCCGGACCCGGTGTCGTCACCGGTGGCCGCACCGGCGCTGCCGCTGCCGCCGTCGCCGCCGAAGGTGACGTCCGAGCAGGAGTAGAACGCCTCCGGGCTGTCCGAGCGCTGCCACACCGCGTACAGCAGGTGCTTGCCGGACCGCTCGGGCAGCGTGCCGGAGAACGTGTAGAAGCCGCCCGAGGCGACCGGGTCGGTGGCGGTCGCCACCGGTGCGGACAGGTCGAGGTCGCCCCAGCCGAGCGGCTGCGACGGGTCGTAGCCGGGCTTGGTGATGTACACCTTGAAGGTCCCCTTGTGCGGGGCCGTCACGCGGTACTTGAAGGTGTACGAGCCGCCGCGCACGCCGGTCGCGGGCCAGTCGGCGCGGGCCAGGTCCAGGCCCTGGAAGGCCGGGTCGTTGGCGCTGCACAGCTTGCCGTCCGGGATCAACTCCCGGTGCCTGCCGCCGGCGTTGCCGATGCGGATGCCGTTCCAGTCGTAGAGCGCCCGCGTGCCGCCCGCCGCGACCGCCGCCCGGCACGCCGCCGACTTCGGGTTCTCGGGCCCCTCCGCGTGGCACTGCGACACCCGGCTGACCGGGTCGCCCATCGAACCGTGCGCCGCGGCGGGGGCGGCGGCCAACGTGGTCAGGGCGAGCGGGGCGAGACCGGCGACGGCGACGGCTGCGACCCTGCGGGACGCGGACGGTGCGGGCATGGGGAACTCCTCGAAACGGTCACTGGGGATGCGGAACTCGGGCCGGAACCCGTGGGGGTTGATCAGCAAGCTAGCCCCAGGAGACCGCGAAACCGCCTGCTGGAGGCGGGTGACGGAGATCCTTATGGTCGCGTTAAGGGAGTGCTCAGGCTGGGCTGAGGTAGCTACCGTTCGCGGCATGGAACGAGAGCAGATCCGGCAGGCGGTCCCCTCGGACGTGCCGGCGGTGAAGGCCGTGACCGACGCCGCGTACCACCCCTACGTCGAGCGCATCGGGGTGGTGCCGCAGCCCATGGAGGCCGACCACGCGGCGAACGTGGCGGCGGGGAGGGTGTTCGTCACCGACGAGCCCGGCACGGGCCGGGCGGGGCCCGTGGGCCTCGTCGTCCTGGAGGCGCACGCGGACCACCTCTTCCTCGACAGCATCGCCGTCCACCCCGACGCGCACGGCAGGGGGGTGGGGCGGCGACTGCTGCGGTTCGTGGACGCGCACGCGCGTGCGCTGGGCCTGCCCGAGGTCAGGCTCTACACCAACGCGATGATGTGGGAGAACCAGAAGATCTACCCGAGGTACGGGTACGAGGTCGTGGAACGCCGGGTGGACGGGCCCTACGACCGCGTCCACTACCGCAAGCGGCTGCTCTGAGGCGTCTCACGCCGGCCTGCCGGTCAGCTCTCCGGCCACCAGGTGCGCGCGATGTCCTCGCGGACCTCCGGGCGCCCCGAGGGGTGCTCGTCGATCTCCTCGCGGACTCGGCGGGCGTCGGACTTCTTCAGGGGCTTCTGCACGGTCAGACGGCGCATGGCTGCCTCCTTACGGATCCACCGGGTTCCGCGTTCTCACGGAGGTAGACCCATTCCCCGAGACTCACTCATCGATGCATCCCTGTCAGTGGCGGTTGTCACGTTCCCGCGCCCGGACTCCGTTGTCAGTGCCGGGTGTCACCCTGGGCGCATGAGTGGGAACAGTGACGCATCGACCGCGCCGGGTGCCGACTGGGACGCGCTGGCCGCCTCCTTCGACGACGAACCGGACCACGGCCTGCGCGACGCGGACGTACGCCGGGCCTGGGCCGCCCGGCTCGCCTCCTGGCTGCCCCGGCGGCCCGGCGACGTCCTCGACCTGGGCTGCGGCACCGGCAGCCTGTCACTCCTCGCGGCCGAGCAGGGGCACCGCGTCACCGGCGTCGACCTCTCCCCGGCCATGGTGGAGCTGGCCAGGACCAAACTCGCCGGTCGTGACGCGGTGTTCCTCACCGGTGACGCCGCGGCACCGCCCGTGGGCGAGCAGCGCTTCGACGCCGTGCTGGTCCGGCACGTCCTGTGGACGCTGCCCGATCCCGGCCGCGCCCTGCGTCACTGGCGGCAGTTGCTGCGACCTGGAGGGCGGCTGGTCCTGGTCGAGGGCGTGTGGGGGAGCGTCGCCCCGGTCGGCATACCCGCCGACCGGCTCACCGCCCTGCTCGACCCGCCGGCCGGACAGGCGCGGGTGGAGCGGCTGTCGGACGACCCCTCGCTGTGGGGCGGGGAGGTGACGGACGAGCGGTACGCGGTGGTGGCGACCTACGGGTGAGGCATGCGGCGGACGGGTGCGGGCTACTTCAGCAGACCGGTGAAGCCGTCCCCGCGGGCCAGCCGCTCCAGTTCGTCCAGTGCGGCCACCGCGGCGGCGGCGGCCCCGGGGGCCCGGTCCGCCAGCCCGCTCTCGGCGAACTCGTCCTCGTCCAGGCGCCGTATGTCCGTGCCGTCGGCGGAGCGCCACAGGTCCAGGTCCAGGTCCTCGACGACCAGTTCCGTGCCGGTCAGGACGGCGGGGCGGGTGATGTCGCAGTACCAGCCCTTCAGCACACCGGCCGCGCTCCGGACCTCCTTCACCGCGTACCACCGGTCGCGCCAGTAGTACTCGGTGAAGACGTCCCCGGCCTCGAAGCGGACGAAGCCGAAGTCGCGCACGCCGGCACCGGCCCAGGGGGCGCGGACGGCGAGGCGGGTGCCGTCGTCGTGCAGCAGCGTCGCCGCGTACCGGATCTTCGTACGGCCCGTCTTGACCAGGACGACGCTCACCTCGGCCGCCGGCTCAGCCGAGTTCGCGGACATGGCGCACCTCCGTCGCGCAGATCTCGTACCCGAGCCACTTGTTGATGGCGAGCATCGGACCGTTGTCCGTGTCGTTGCCGGTGAGCGCCTCGGTGTACCCGGCCGCGCGGGCCCGGTGCAGGGAGTCGGTCTTGGCGAGCTTGGCCAGGCCCCGGCCGCGGTGCGCGCGGACCGTGCCCGTCATCGCGGTCGCGTACCGGGTGCCGTCGGTGTAGGCGACGCTGAAGGCGGCCGGGCGGCCGTCGACGACCACGACCGTGGTCAGCTCACGGTGGAGCAGCGGGTGCCGCCAGGTCTCGGTGAGCCAGGTCTCGTAGTCCGTGAACTCGACGTCGACGTCGCTCGGTTCGTCCGCGACCGTCTCCGCGTCCAGGGCGAACAGGGGCCGGGGGGCGTCCGCGTAGTCGGCGGCGGTGCGCAGCTCGACACCCGGGGGAGGGGACCACAGGGGCGGGAGCGTCGCGTTCGCCAGGTCCAGCCGGAGGAAGTACGCGGCACGCCTGCGCGCGTAGCCGTGCCGCTCGGCGAAGGCCAGGTGGGCGGGGTCGTCCAGCACCCAGGAGTACAGCTTCGTCGCGCCCTCGCCGGTCAGGTACTCCTCGGCCGTGCGCACCAGCAGGCCACCGGCCCCGCGCCGGAGCCGCTCCGGGTCGACGTAGACGTTCAGGAATCCCTGGCCGGGCTCCGGGCTGTCGTGCACCAGCCCGATCTGGGCCGTGCCGATCACCTCCCCGTCCTCCTCCGCGACCAGGGACCGGCTCCGGGCGTCCGGGTGGGTGTGGACGAGCCGGTGGACGACGGCCTCCGGCGCCCACAGGATGAACGGCAGGGCCCGATGGCGGACCCGGGCGAAGGCCGCGACGTCGGCCGGGTCGTCGGAACGCAGGTCGCGTACAAGAACGGTCATGGGGGCGCACGCTACGGCGGCCGGACGGCCGGGTGCCTCTCATTTTCGCGGGGATACGGGACAATCACCGGGTGACCTTGAAGATCCGTATCGACGACGGCACGCCGCCCTACGAGCAGGTGCGCGCGCAGATCTCCGAGCAGGCGCGGTCGGGCGCGCTGCCGGTCGGCTACCGGCTGCCCACCGTGCGCGGGCTCGCCGAGTCCCTGGGGCTCGCCGCGAACACGGTCGCCAAGGCATACCGGGCGCTGGAGGCGGACGGGGTGATCGAGACGCGGGGGCGCAACGGGACGTTTGTCGCTGCCGCGGGCTCTGCGGCTGAGCGGGAGGTGGCCGCGGCGGCCCAGGGGTATGCCGAGCGGGCTCGGCGGCTGGGTGTGACGGAGGGGGAGGCTCTGGGGGCTGTGCGGGATGCTCTGCGGGCGGCCTACGGGGGGTGAGCGCCGTTTGGGTTCGGGCCGCTGGCCGGCTGCGGGTGCGTTGTGGCTGGTCGCGCAGTTCCCCGCGCCCCTTCAGGGCGTGCGGGTGACCGCCGGTCTCGAAGCGCGGGCCAGTGTGGCGAACAGCCTTGCGTCGGTCACCGCTGCCGCGTTCGGGTCGTTGTTGAAGTAGGTGTAGACGTCGCTGGTGTTCGGCCAGGTCGTGGTGATGCGGTCGATCCACGTGGCCAGGGAGCGGCGGCCGTAGTGCGGCCAGGGGGTGGCCCGGCCCTCGTGGAAGCGGACGTAGCCCCAGTCCGTGGTGCGCCAGAGCGGGGTGGCCGGGCGGGCGCGGACGTCCGCCCAGCACAGGGCCGCGCGCCGCGAGACGAGGACCTCGCGGACCTCGGGCGTCCACCAGGACGCGTGCCGGGGTTCCACCGCGACCCGGGTGCCGGGCGGGAAGCAGGCCAGGCAGGCGTCCAGCAGGTCCGGGTCGGCGCGCAGGGTCGGCGGCAGTTGCAGCAGGACCGGGCCGAGGCGGTCGCCCAGGCCGGCCGCGTGGGTCATCAGGCGGTCGACCGGTTCCGCCGGGTCGCGCAGGCGTTTGATGTGCGTCAGGTAGCGGCTCGCCTTGACCGCGACCGTGAAGTCCGGCGGCACCCGCTCGCGCCACGCCGCGAAGGTCTCCCGGGTGGGCAGGCGGTAGAAGGCGTTGTTGATCTCGACCGTCGCGAAGGCGGCCGCGTAGTGCTCCAGCCAGCGCCGGACCGGCAGACCGGGCGGATAGAGGGCCTCCCGCCAGTCCCGGTACTGCCAGCCCGACGTGCCGACGAACAGGGTCATACCCTCATCAAAGCACCGAGGCGGTGACGGCGAGACGGTGACGGCGGGCTACAGGTACAGCCCGGCCTCCGTGCCCGCCCGCTGTTCCGGCAGCGCCGTGGGCGAGGTGCCCCGGCGCAGGGCGTACAGCTCCGCCAGGGTGGCGCCCTCGCGGGGGACCCCTTCCTCGGTGCCGAGCCAGTCCACCGACTCCCGCCGGGTCAGCGGGCCGACCTCGATGCGGGCCAGGCAGCGGCCGGGGCGGACGACGGCGGGGTGCAGCCGTTCCAGGTCCTCGTTGGTCGTGACGCCCACCAGGACGTTGCGGCCCTGGCCGAGAAGGCCGTCGGTGAGGTTCAGCAGGCGGGAGAGCGCCTGGCCCGCCGTGTGCTTGGCCTCGCCGCGGATCAGCTCGTCGCAGTCCTCCAGCAGCAGCAGCCGCCAGCGGCCCTTGCCCGCCGCGTCCTCCTCGCCGATGGCGATGTCCATCAGATAGCCGACGTCGGAGAAGAGCCGCTCCGGGTCCAGTACGCAGTCCACCTGGCACCAGTCCCGCCAGGAACGGGCCAGCGTGCGCAGCGCCGAGGTCTTGCCGGTGCCCGGCGGCCCGTGCAGGAGCAGCAGCCGGCCCGCGATGTCCTCCGGCGTCGTCTTCATCAGGCCGTCCATCGCCTCCGCGACCGGCGCCGTGTAGTTGGCCCGGACCTCGTCCCAGGTGCCCGCGGCGATCTGGCGGGTGGTGCGGTGCGGGCCGCGCCGCGGGGAGACGTACCAGAAGCCCATCGTCACGTTCTCCGGCTGCGGTTCGGGCTCGTCCGCCGCCCCGTCCGTCGCCTCGCTGAGCACCTGGTCGGCGAGGTCGGCGCTGGTCGCCGTCACCGTGACGTCGGCGCCCCGCTTCCAGCGCGAGATCAGCAGCGTCCAGCCGTCGCCCTCCGCCAGCGTGGCGCTGCGGTCGTCGTCCCGGGCGATCCGCAACACGCGGGCGCCGGACGGCAGCAGCGTGGCACCGGGCCGTACGCGGTCGATGTTCGCCGCGTGCGAGTACGGCTGCTCACCCGTGGCGAAACGGCCGAGGAAGAGCGCGTCGACGACATCGGACGGGGAGTCGCTGTCGTCCACGGTGAGCCGGATCGGCAGGACTTCGTGCGGGTTCACGGACATGCCGCCATGATCCGGCACCCGGCCGCCGCGTGCACCCGCTTTCCCGGGCGTCCGCACGGCACGGGCACGTCCGACGGCGCCCTGCTTTCGTTCGAATGTGAATCAGTGTCAGCCATTTCTTGGCATGAGCACTTCCAGTCAACGCGCGTAGCCGCTACCACGGTTGAAGCAGCAATCCTGCTAAGGGAGGTTCCATGAGACGTTCCCGACTTGTCGGCTTCCTGAGTTCTTTCCTCCTCGCCGCCGGCGCCGCCCTCACCGGGGCCGCGACCGCCCAGGCGGCCCAACCCGCCGCAGCCGACGGCTATGTGGCCCTCGGCGACTCCTACTCCTCCGGGGTCGGAGCGGGCAGCTACATCAGCTCGAGCGGCGACTGCAAGCGCAGCACCAAGTCCCACCCCTACCTGTGGGCGGCCGCCCACTCGCCCTCCACGTTCGACTTCACCGCCTGTTCCGGCGCCCGTACGGGTGATGTTCTCGCTGGACAACTCGGCCCGCTCAGCTCCAGCACCGGCCTCGTCTCGATCAGCATCGGCGGCAACGACGCCGGGTTCGCCGACGTCATGACGTCGTGTGTGCTCCAGTCCGACAGCTCCTGCCTGGCGCGGATCGCCACCGCGGAGGCGTACGTCGACTCGACGCTGCCCGGCAAGCTCGACGGCGTCTACTCGGCCATCGGCGACAAGGCCCCGAACGCCCACGTCGTCGTCATCGGCTACCCGCGCATCTACAAGCTCGGCACCACCTGCCTCGGCCTGTCCGAGACCAAGCGGTCGGCGATCAACAAGGCCTCCGACCACCTCAACACCGTCATCGCCCAGCGCGTCGCGGCCCACGGCTTCACCTTCGGCGACGTCCGCACCACCTTCACCGGCCACGAGCTGTGCTCGGGCAGTCCCTGGCTCCACAGCGTCAACTGGCTGAACATCGGCGAGTCGTACCACCCCACCGCGGCCGGTCAGTCCGGCGGCTACCTGCCGGTCCTCAACGGCGCCGCCTGACCCGACGCGGAAGCGGAAGGAGAAGAGGAGAAGAGGAGGGGGAGGTCCCGCCCGCCGGGGTCTCCCCCTCCGTCTGCCCGCACCAGGCGGCCCGGCCCGGTGCGGATACCGCCCCCCCCTGACGCCGATCCGGCCCCGGGACTGGCGTTTTCGGGCCGCCCGTCCGTAATTCCTGCGGAGGGCGTGCCGTCGCGCGCGCCCGGCGGGGACGTCGACGGGCCGGACGCGGCCCGCGGAGAGGGGGGACCGGGTGGAGGCGGACGAACTGCTGGTGCTGGTGGCGGACGGCGACCAGCAGGCCTTCGAGGAGCTGTACGGGCTGGTGTCGGGGCCGGTGTTCGGACTCGCGCTGCGCGTGGTGCGCGACCCCGCCCAGGCGGAGGAGGTGGCGCAGGAGGTGCTGCTCGAACTCTGGCGCTCCGCGGCGCGGTTCGACCCGCGCCGGGGCAGCGCCCTGTCGTGGGTCCTCACCGTCGCCCACCGCCGAGCCGTCGACCGGGTGCGCAGCGCCCGCGCGGCCGGGGAGCGCGACCGGCGCGAGGCCCGCCGCGCCCACCACCCCGCCTTCGACCAGGTCTCGGAGGAGGTCGAGGCGGGGCTCGAACGCGAGTGGGTGCGGCGCTGTCTCGACCGCCTGACCGCCTTGCAGCGCCAGTCGGTCACCCTCGCCTACTACGACGGCTACACCTACCGGGAGGTGGCCGAGCGCCTCTGCCTCCCGCTGGGCACGGTCAAGACCAGGATGCGGGACGGACTGGGCCGCCTGCGCGACTGCCTGGGAGGCGCCGCGTGAGCCCCTTCGGACGGCTGCCGGGCCGCCGCCGCGGCGCTGCGCACTCACTCGCCGCCCCCTACGGCCTGGACGCGCTGGAGGGCGCCGAACGGGTCCGCTTCGAACGGCACCTCGGGGGCTGCGACCGCTGCGCCGCCGAGGTGCGGGCCCTGTCCGAGGACGCCGTCCGGCTGGCCTGGTCCACGGCCGTCCCGGCGCCGCACGCCCTGCGCGAGCGGGTCCTGGCCGCCGTACGCGCCACCGCGCAGGAACCCGCGCCCTGCGGCGGGCCCGTCCTGCGGCGGACGGCCCAGGCGTGGTGCGGCCGGTCCGCGGTCGTGCGCTCCCGCGGCGCCCGGCCGCGCCCCCCGCTCGTGCCGTTCGCCACGGTGACGGCCGCCGCGGCGCTCGTGGTCGCCGCGCTCTTCGCCGTGCGGGCCCAGCACACCCAGGACGAGCTGGACACCGCGCGCGACCGGACACGTGAGATCGCCCACGTTCTCACCGCTCGGGACGCCCGTGCGGCGCGTGGTGCGGACGGGCACGGCCGCGGTGTCGCGGTGGTCGCCTCCGCCTCCGAGGGGCGCGCGGTGGTGACCCTCAGCGGGTACGGCGAGCCGCCGGGCGACCGCGTGCGCCAACTGTGGCTGATGCGCCCCGGCGCCCCACCGCGCTCCCTCGGGCTCTTCGACGGCGACACGCCCCTGATCGCCTCCGGACTCGGCCGCTCCGCGTCGTCACTCGCGGTGACGGTCGAACCCGGCGGGGGGTCGGAGCTGCCGACGAGTGCGCCGGTCGTCCAACTCGCCCTGGAATCTGTCGGATTCGGAGAGTAGTCGTCAACCCCCTTACGGGGAAGGTGAATCCTGTGACCGCGATACACGCATGCCGTACCGGGGCGATAGGGTTACCCTGCCCGGGCCGGGTGGACTCGTACGGGTGGGGAGTGACATGGAACAGATAACAGTGCGCAGCAGGGCAAGGGTCCCTGCCATCACCTGCGGGAGCAGCGCGACCAGCTCGCGCCTCGACCGTCATCTCGCGGTACTCGGAGGGCCCGCCCTCCCGCCGCGGGAGACCGTGGAGGCGACGTCGCTGATGCGTGAGCTGACCGCGCGTGAGCCCGCGCACAAGCGCAGCAACAGGGGCGCCCGGGTGCGCCGGGTCTCGCTGTTCGCGCCACTGCGCCGACTGCGCCGCTCGCTGTTCGGCGGCAACTGAGGCCCGCGCTCCGGAGGCCACACCTCCCGGCGCGGCGCCGCGGCCCTCGTCCGTCATCCCCACGGCGCGCAGCGGCGCCCCGGTGTGCTCCCGAGCGCGGGCGTTCCCGGTACCTCCGGCTCCGTACGTCCGACCCGTACGCGTTCGCGCGTTCCCGTTCCCCGCTTCCGCGTCCCGCCGTCTCCCCGCCGGCGGTGACGCGCCCCGGCTCGTTCAGCGACCCCCGTGCGCGTACCTGCGCACCGCGAGCGGGACGAACACCGCGAGCAGCACCGCGCACCAGGCCAGCGACCCGGCGACGGGATGCGTCACCGGCCAGGCGGCCCCCTCCGGTACCGGCGCGTTGCCGAAGAGGTCGCGCAGCGCCGTGGTCACCGCGCTGATCGGATTCCACTCGGCGACCGTGCGCAGCCAGCCCGGCAGCCCGTCGGTCGGGATGTACGCGTTGGACAGCAGCGGAAGGATGAAGGTCGCGCCGCCCAGCTGACCGGCGGCCTCCTCGCTGCGGGTGAGCAGCCCCAGGAAGATCCCGATCCACGTCGTCGCGAACCGGAACAGCAGCAGCAGCCCCACCGCGCCCGCCGCGCCGAGCGCGCCGCCCTCCACCCGCCAGCCCACCGCGAGCCCGACGAGCAGCAGCGGCACCGTCCCGGCGGCCGTGACGAGCACGTCGGCGACCGACTGCCCGAGCGGCACGGCGGCCCGGCTCACCGGCAGCGTCCGCAGGCGGTCCGTCACGCCCCGGTGGGTGTCCTGGGCGGCCTGGAACATGCCGGTCATGATGCCGTTCGCCGCCGTGGCGACCAGCAGGCCCGGCACCAGGAAGGCCCGGTACTCCTCGCCCGGCATCGCCAGCGCGCTGCCGAAGACGTAGCCGAAGAACAACAGCATCGTGATCGGCATGGTCTGGGTGAGGATCAGCAGCCCCGGGTTGTTCCGGACCCGCCGCAACTGGCGGCCCAGCATGGCCGCCCCGTCGTGCGCCAGGCCGTACGCCGAGTCGTACGCCGGGCCGGACGGCCCCGTCGTCGTCGCCGTGCTCATGCCACCAGCTCCTTGCTGTCGTCACTGCTGTCGTCGTTGCTGTCGCCGCCGTCGGTCAGGCGGAGGAAGACGTCGTCGAGGGTCGGCGGCCGCAGGCTCGCGTCCGCCAGGGGCACGCCCGCCGCGTCGAGTTCGCGCACCAGACGGGGCAGGGTCAGCGTCGGATCGGTGCTGACCGCGCCGACGGTGCGCCGCTCGTGGTCCAGCACCGGCTCGGCACCGGTCAGCCGGTCCAGCACCGCCGCCGCCCGCCCCAGGGCGTCCGCGTCCGTGACGACCGCCTCCGCGTACGCCCCCACCAGCGCCTTGAGCTCCGCCGGGGAACCGGTGTGCGCCACCCGGCCCCGGTCCACCAGCGCGATGTCGTCGGCCAGGCGGTCGGCCTCCTCCAGATACTGCGTGGTGAGCAGCACGGTGGTGCCGTCCGCCTTCAGGGCGCGCACGGCCTCCCAGATGCGGTTGCGGCTGGCCGGGTCGAGCCCGGTCGTCGGTTCGTCAAGGAACAGCACGTCGGGGCGGCGCACGAGGCTCGCGGCCAGGTCGAGGCGGCGCCGCATGCCGCCGGACAGGGTGGACGCGGGCCGGTCGGCGGCATCCGACAGGCCGAAGCGGTCGAGCAGGTCGTCGGCCCGTGCCGCCGCGTCCCGCACCCGGTGCAGCCGGGCGAACAGCCGCAGGTTCTGCCGTCCGGTGAGGTCCCCGTCCACCGACGCGTACTGCCCGGTCACCCCGATCCGGCGCCGGACCGCGGCGGCCTCGCGCACCAGGTCGTGCCCGGCGATCCGGGCCGACCCCGCGTCCGGCCGCAGCAGCGTCGTCAGCAGCCGCACCGCCGTGGTCTTGCCCGCCCCGTTCGGTCCGAGCAGCCCGCAGACCGTGCCCTCGGCCACCGCGAGGTCCAGGCCGCGCAGCGCGCGCACGGTGCCGAAGCGCTTCTCCAGCCCTTCACTAAGTACAGCGTACGTAGTAGTCATGGGTCGACCATAGCGCACTACGTACGCTGTACGTAACTAGGATGGTGGCCGAGGTGATGCACGATGGCGGGCCGAGCGGCCGTACCCGAAGTGATCTGGTCGCGCCCCGAGCGCACCGGCCGGGGGCCGAAACCGGCGTACTCCCGCGCCGACATCGCCGCCGCGGCGGTGCGGATCGCCGACGCCGAGGGCCTGGACGCGGTGACGATGCGCCGCGTCGCCGGTGAGCTGGGCTGCGGCACCATGTCGCTCTACAACTACGTTCCCCGCAAGGAGGACCTGTACGAGCTGATGATGGACGCGGTCAGCGGCGAGCACGAGCTGTGGGAACCGAGCGGCGACTGGCGCGCGGACATGATCCGGATGGCCCACCAGACCCGCGCCCTGATGCACCGCCACACCTGGCTGCCCCGCCTGATGTCCCCCGTCTACGGCTTCAGCCCCAACGCCCTGCGCTACCTGGAGCACTGCCTGGCCTGCCTCGACCCCTTCGAGGCGCCCTACGGCACCAAGATGGAGCTGGTCGCGATGGTGAACGGCGTGGTGACCACGTACGTCGGCAACGAGATCGCCACCGCGGAGCGCACCCGCTCGCTGCCCTGGTCCGCGGAGCAGGAGAACGCGGCGCGCATCTCCTACCTCGGCCGGCAGGTCGCGAGCGGTGCCTATCCGCGGCTGGCGGCCTCCTTCACCGAGGACGCGGGGCCGATTGACCTGGAGGGGGTCTTCGAGCGGGCGCTGACCCGGGTGCTGGACGGCTTCGCCTGAGCGGGCCCCGACTCGGCCGGGGGGTCACAGCAGCGCCAGCTGCCCCTCCGGCCCCTCCTCCCGCTGATCCAGGACGGAGGCCGGCCGGCGGGCCGACGCCGGCACCGGCAGGACGCCCGCCTCGCGCAACTCGGTCGCGGTGACCTCGTCGGTGACCGTCAACTCCCGGCACTCCCGCCGCACCTCGTCGAGCAGGGCCAGCACCGTGATCAGCTCCAGCAGCTCGGACGTCCACGTCTGCGGCCAGCCGGCCGGCCGGATCGCGGTCAGCGTGCCCGGTTCGCCCTCGGCCGTGCGGGCCGCGCACCACTGCTCCAGCACCCGCGCCCCGCCCGCTTCGAAGTCCCAGGCGCCGGGCGGCACGGGGGAGACGCGGCCCTCGTCCAGGAACAGGGCCTCCTCGTCCCGGTCGTAGCGCACGGTCAGCGGGCGCGGGGGCAGCGGGGCGCGGACGTACGGGCGGCGGCCGCCGGGCAGCTTGGGGCGCTCCCCGTCGCGGCGCATCAGCCACAGGGCGCGGCGGCCCAGTGCGACCCCGCGTTCCCACAGCGCGGGGTCGGCGGTGAGCGGGACCAGCGCGCCGGGCCGCACGGCCGCCACCGACCAGGCGAGCATGTCCAGCGGAGCGGGGCGCAGGCCGAGGCGGGCGGCCAGGTGGTCCAGGAGGCCCGGGGCGAGGTTGGGCTCCGCGCCGCCGGGGCGCCGGTGCAGCGGGCGGACGCGGGCCGGGCCGAACAGCGGCAGCAGCGAGGTCGCGACGAGCAGCGGCCCGCCGGCGGCGTCGGGCACCTCCACGACGAACACCTGCCGCTCGTCCGCCACCCGCCACAGCTCCGGACGGGCCGCGTCGATCAGCCGGTGGTCGGGGATCAGCCACTGCTCGTCGAACGGCGCCCGCAGCACCCGCACCGGCTCGGGACAGGGCCCCGCGGCGCGCGCCAGCCGCTCGGTGCCCCCGGCGCCGCCCGGCAGCCGTCCGACCGCCGAGTGCGGCGTGCGGGAGCGGGTCGGCTCGAACAGGGCCGCCCGGTCGGGTCCCTCGGCCTTCAGCAGGGCGTCCCAACGGGCCTTGAGGGAGGCCGCGTCGGGAGCCGTCGGCCACCCCCGGCCGAGCCGCGGCGGTGCGACGGACCACGGCATGAGGTCCGCCAGCGGCGGGGCGTCGTCGTGCGTCACGCCGGGCATCGTACGACGGGGCGCCACGGCCTCACGTGGCATCCAGGGTGACCGTGAAGGAGAAGCGGTCGCCCCGGTAGTGGATGACGGCCACGTCGAGGACCCGGCCCGCGGTGTCGTAGGTGATGCCCGTGTAGTGCAGGATCGGGCTGAGCAGCGGGACTTCGAGCAGCCGCGCCGTCTCCGGGTCCGCCAGCCGGGCCTCCACGGTGTCCGTGATCCGGCTGATGTCCATGCCCACCACGTCCCGCAGCACCTTCGTCATCGGCCACCGCGCGAGGTCGTCCACGTCGATGCGCCCGGCCAGTTCGGGACGGACGTAGTTGCGGGCGTGGTTGGTGGGTTCGCCCGTCTTCTCGTCGCAGCGCAGCCGGTGGTACGTCGCCACCTCGGACAGCTCCGGGAAGAACTCGGCGAGTTCGGCCGGCACGGCGGCGGTGCCGTGGTCCAGCAGCTCGGCCTTCATGCCGGACTGCTGGGCCACGATCGCGTCCACCGAGCCGAGCAGCCGCACCGGGGCGCCCCGCCGGGCGTGCGGCTCGATGAACGTGCCCCGCCGGCGGTGGCGGGTGATCAGCCCCTCGTCCTCCAGCTCCTTGAGCGCCTGCCGCATGGTCAGCACGCTCACCCCGTAGTGCCCGGCCAGCTGCTCCTCGGTGGGCAGGCGCAGCGGGTCCCGGGGCGAGCGGCCGAGTATCGAGGCGCGCAGCGACTGCGACACCTGGTACCAGAGCGGCAGCTTGCGGTTCAGGACGATGGAGTCCGGGGCGAAGGAGGTCACGGGCCATCCGTACCGGTAGGGAATCCTCAGTGCAAGGGGCGGAAGTGCCGCTCCAGGCCCTGCCAGACGTCGTCGTAGCGGGGTTGCAGGTGCTCGGCGCGGGACGCCTGGGGGGTGAGGGTCACCGGCCACCGGGTCTCGAACATGAACGCCAGCCCGTCGTCGATCCGCTGCGGCTTCAGCTCGGCGGCGCTCGCCCGGTCGAAGGTCTCCCGGTCCGGGCCGTGCGCGGACATCATGTTGTGCAGCGAGCCGCCGCCGGGGACGAAACCCCCTGGACCGGACGTCTTGGCGTCGTAGGCGCCCTCGATCAGTCCCATGTACTCGCTCATCACGTTCCGGTGGAAGTACGGCGGCCGGAAGGTGTCCTCGCCCACCAGCCAGCGCGGCGCGAAGACCACGAAGTCCACGCCCGCCAGGCCCGGCGTGTCCGACGGGGAGGTGAGCACCGTGAAGATCGACGGGTCCGGGTGGTCGTACGAGATGGTGCCGATGACGTTGAAGCGGCGCAGGTCGTAGACGTACGGCACGTGGTTGCCGTGCCAGGCGACGACGTCCAGCGGGGAGTGGTCGTAGGCGGCGGTCCACAGGTTGCCGCAGAACTTGTTGACCACCTCCACCGGGCCGTCGTGCTCCTCGTAGGCGGCGACCGGCGCCCGGAAGTCCCGGGCGTTGGCCAGGCCGTTGGCGCCGATCGGGCCCAACTCGGGGAGCTGGAACGGCGCGCCGTAGTTCTCGCAGACGTAGCCGCGGGCGTCCTCGTCCAGCAGCTCCACGCGGAAGCGGACCCCGCGCGGGATCAGCGCCACATGGCCCGGCTCGGCGTGCAGCAGCCCGAACTCGGTGCGCAGCAGCAGTCCGCCGCGCTCCGGGACGATCAGCAGCTCGCCGTCCGCGTCGCTGAAGACGCGCTCCATGGACGCCGTCGCGTGGTAGAGGTGCACGGCCATGCCGGTGCGCTGGGTCGCGTCGCCGTTGCCGCCGAGCGTCCACAGCCCCGCGACGAAGTCCGTGGCGGGCCCGGGGTGGGGCAGCGGGTTCCACCGCAGCCGGTTCGGGTCGGGCACGGCCTGGTTGAAGGGCGCGGTGCGGATCGCGCCGTTGCCGCTGCGGGTGAACGCCGGGTGCGCGGCCGACGGACGGATCCGGTACAGCCAGGAGCGCCGGTTGTGCGCCCTCGGTTCGGTGAAGGCCGTGCCGCTCAGCTGCTCCGCGTACAGGCCCAGCGGCGCCCGCTGCGGCGAGTTCCGGCCCTCGGGCAGCGCGCCGGCCACGGCCTCCGAGCTGTGCTCGTTGCCGAAACCGGACAGATAGGCCAGCCCCTCCGCGGTCTTCCGCGTGTCCCCGCTCATCGCTCGCTCCCTCGCAACCCGTTCCCGTCCGATTCCTATGGCACACCGTAGGATTGCGGTTTCCCGTGCGCAAGGGGACACAGGAGGACTTCCCCGCTCCGTGGCTTCTCGGACGTACGTCGTGAGGATGACCGGAACCAGACCCCCGGAGGATCCGGAGTGTCGGACCCGTGTTCTAGTCTCGCGTCATGTCGTGGACGCGGGGAGTGCTCGCCGTGCTCGCGGTCTGTGTCCTGCTGTTGACGGGATCGGCGGGCTGCGGCTCCGGTGACGTGGAGGAACCGGGGGCCGGTGATGCGGCCACGCCGGTGGGCAGGCTGATCGACGCCACCGACGAGGAGGGCCGGCGCTACCGCGAGGTGGACGCCGAACACGCCCCCGAGGTCGGGATCGAGGTGCAGCCCGAGGCCGACGACAGCTGGGACGTCCGCCTGACCGTCCGCGACTTCCGGTTCTCGCCGGACGGCACGGAGCCGAAGGCGGTGTCCGGCCGCGGCGTCGCCCACCTCTTCCTCGACGGCGACCTCCTCACCCGCCTGCGCGGCCCCCACCACCGCATCCCCGCCGGCCTGGTCCCGCGCGGCACCCACCAGGTAACGGTCCGCCTGTACGCCGACGACGACACCGTCTGGGCCGTCGACGGCGAGCCCGTGGAGAGCACGGCGGACATCACGGCGTCGGACGCCGAGCCGACCGGGGCGACGCGGCCGGAGGAGATCGAGGGGCTGACGGTCACCGAACCGGCGGCGGAGCGGTGAGCGCGGCCGCCGTGCCCACCGGGTGCGCCGGAGGGCCGCATCCGGGCGGTGCCCCCGGCCGTGCCGTAGGTCACCGTTCACCCGGCCGGGCCGGGAGGGCATCATGAAGGCCGTGTCCCACGCGACCCCGCTCCGCCGCGCCCCCGTGCAGCGGCGCAGCGCCGAACGGCTGACCCGGATCCTCGACGCGTGCGCCGGCCTCCTCGACGAGGTGGGCTACGACGCCCTGAGCACCCGGGCCGTGGCGCAGCGCGCGGACGTCCCCATCGGGTCCGTGTACCGCTTCTTCGGCAACAAGCGGCAGATGGCCGACGCCCTGGCCCAGCGCAACCTGGAGCGCTACGCGGAGCGCGTGACCGAACGGCTGACGGAGACGGGCGACGGCGGCTGGCGCGGTGCGCTGGACGCCGTGCTCGACGAGTACCTGGCGATGAAGCGCACCGCGCCCGGCTTCTCCCTGATCGACTTCGGCAACCAGATACCGGTCGGCGACCGCCACGCCGTCCCCAACCACCGGGTCGCCGAGCGGCTCACCGAACTGCTCTCCGGCTACCTGGGCCGCCGCCCCGACGACGACCTGCGCCGCGTCTTCCTCGTCGCCGTGGAGACCGCCGACACCCTCGTGCAACTCGCCTTCCGGGTCGCGCCGGACGGGGACGAGGGGATCATCGCGGAGGCCCGGGAGCTGCTGCGGGCGTATCTGGGGCGGGTCCTGGACTGACGGGCCGCCGTCCCTGACCGTGCACGCGGCGGTCGGTGCACGGCAAAAGCCTCCCCACCATGCCTACCGGTCGGTATGCTCGCGGGGCAGAGAGCGCCACCGCCGCCTAGAGCGGACCGCCGCCTTCCGGGAGGACCCGTGCCCCGCACCGCCCTGCGTATCTGCCCCCTGTGCGAGGCCACCTGCGGCCTGGCCCTCACCGTCGACGGCACCACGGTCACCGCCGCCCGCGGCGACCGGGACGACGTCTTCAGCCGCGGCTTCATCTGCCCCAAGGGCGCCTCCTTCGGGGCCGTCGACTCCGACCCCGACCGGCTGCGCGCCCCCCTGGTGCGCAGGGACGGTGAGCTGCGTGAGGCCACCTGGGAGGAGGCGTTCGACGCGGTCGCCGCCGGCATCCGTCCCCTCGTCGAACGGCACGGACCGCACTCCGTCGGCGTGGTCCTCGGCAACCCCAACGTCCACACCGTGGCCGGCGCCCTCTACCCGAACGTCCTGCTCGGCGCCCTGGGCAGCCGCAGCCTCTTCACCGCGTCCACCGTCGACCAGATGCCCAAGCACGTCTCCAGCGGGCTGCTCTTCGGCGACGCGAACGCCATCCCGGTGCCCGACCTCGACCGCACCGACCACCTGCTGCTGATCGGCGCCAACCCGCTGGAGTCCAACGGCAGTCTGTGCACCGCCCCCGACTTCCCCGGCCGGCTCAAGGCCCTGAAGGCCCGCGGCGGCACCCTCACGGTCATCGACCCGCGCCGCACCCGCACCGCGAAGCTCGCCGACCGGCACGTGCCGATCCGCCCCGGCACCGACGCGCTGCTGCTGGCCGCGATGGCCCACGTGCTGTACGAGGAGGACCTGGTCGACCTCGGCGCACTCGCCCCGCACGTCCAGGGGGCAGACGAAGTCCGGGACGCCGTGCGCGACTTCACCCCCGAGTCCGTCGCCGCCGCCTGCGACGTGGCACCGGACGTGACCCGCGCCCTGGCCCGGGAACTCGCCGCCGCCCCCACCGCCGCCGTCTACGGCCGCATCGGCAGCTGCACCGTCCCGCACGGCACCCTCGCCAGCTGGCTGGTGGACGTCCTCAACATCCTCACCGGCAACCTCGACCGGCCCGGCGGCGCGCTCTTCCCGCAGGCCGCCACCGACCGGACCCCGCGCCCCGCCGGACCCGGCCGCGGGTTCGCGCTCGGCCGCTGGCACTCCCGGGTGAGCGGGCACCCCGAGGCGAAGGGCGAGCTGCCGCTGTCCGCCCTCGCCGAGGAGATCGACACCGCCACCGGCACCGGCGAACCGGTCCGCGCGCTGCTCACCGTCGCCGCCAACCCGGTCCTGTCCGCACCCGACGGCGACCGGCTCGACAAGGCGCTGGGCTCCCTCGACTTCATGGTGAGCGTCGACCCGTACCTCAACGAGACCTCGCGCCACGCGCACGTCGTCCTGCCGCCGCCCCCGCCGGCCCAGAGTCCGCACCACGACTTCGCCTTCAACACCCTCGCCGTGCGCAACCAGGTCCGCTACACCCGCCCCGCCGTCCCGCTGGAGCCCGGCAGGATGGCCGAGACGGAGATCCTCGCCCGGCTCACCCTGGCCGTCACCGGCGCGCACGGCACCGACCCCGCCGCCGTCGACGCCCTGGTGATCGAGCAGACCCTCGCCAAGGCCGTACGGGAGCCGCACTCACCCGTGCACGGCCGCGACCCCGGCGCCCTCACCGCACAACTGACCGGCGAGAACGGCCCCGAGCGGCGCCTCGACCTGATGCTGCGCCTCGGCCCCTACGGTGACGGCTTCGGCGCCCGGCCGGACGGGCTGACCCTCGCCCGCCTCCTCGCCCACCCGCACGGCATCGACCTCGGCCCGCTGCGCCCGCGCCTGCCGCAGCCGCTGAAGACCCGCAGCGGCAAGGTGGAGCTGCTGCCGGGGCCGATCGCCGCCGACCTGCCGCGCCTCGTGCGGGCCCTCGCCGAACGCCCCGCCGGGCTCGTCCTGGTCGGCCGCCGCCATCTGCGCTCCAACAACAGCTGGATGCACAACGTCCCCGCCCTGACCGGCGGCTCCAACCGCTGCACCCTGCACGTGCATCCCGAGGACGCCGCACGGCTGGGGGTGCGCGCCGCTCAACCGGTGCGCGTGACGGGCCCCGGGGGAGCGGTGACCGTCCCCGCCGAGGTCACCGACACCGTCCGGCCCGGCGTGGTCAGCATCCCGCACGGCTGGGGCCACGACCGGCCCGGCACCCGCCAGACGCACGCCGCCGCCGACCCCGGCGTCAACGTCAACCAGCTCCTCGACGGCGGCACGCTCGACCCGCTCTCGGGCAACGCCGTCCTCAACGGCGTACCCGTCACCCTCACACCGCTGACCGGCGCAGAGCTGTGACCTGGAGTTCTGCGCTTATTGCTCGCATGTCAACGTCTTGTTAACGCTCCCTCGCGCCACCTAACGTCGCTCGCACCGCCTGCCCCGGTGGAATGTTCAAGGGCGAACGTTAGGTACTCACTCATGCTGACCATCCTCGGCTTCGCCATGATCGCGACCTTCCTGGTCCTGATCATGATGAAGAAGATGTCGCCGATCGCGGCGCTCGTGCTGATTCCCGCGCTGTTCTGCGTGCTCGTCGGCAAGGGCGCCCACCTCGGCGACTACGTCATCGACGGCGTGTCCAGCCTCGCCCCCACCGCGGCGATGCTCATGTTCGCGATCGTCTACTTCGGTGTGATGATCGACGTCGGGCTCTTCGACCCGATCGTCCGGGCCATCCTGAAGTTCTGCAAGGCCGACCCGATGCGCATCGTCGTCGGCACCGCGCTGCTCGCCGCGATCGTCTCGCTGGACGGCGACGGCTCCACCACCTTCATGATCACGGTCTCGGCGATGTATCCGCTGTACAAGCGGCTCAAGATGAGCCTGGTCGTGATGACCGGCGTCGCCGCGATGGCCAACGGGGTGATGAACACGCTGCCCTGGGGCGGCCCCACCGCCCGCGCCGCCACCGCGCTGAAGGTCGACGCCACCGACATCTTCGTCCCGATGATCCCGGCCCTGGCCGTCGGCCTCGTCGCGGTCGTCGTCCTCGCGTACGTGCTCGGTCTGCGCGAGCGCCGGCGCCTGGGCACGCTGTCGCTGGACGAGGTGCTGGGCGGCGAGTCCGAGTCGGTGCCGGAGAGCGAGACGGTGCTGGTCGGTGCGGGCGCGGGGGCGAAAGCCGGTGCGTCCGGTGCCGGCGCCGGTGCGGGCAGCGCTCGCGGCGGAGCGGGCGGCTCCGGTGCGGCCGCCGACCGGGACGGCGAGCCGGACGACGACTTCAAGGGCCTCGACCCGAACCGGCCCACGCTGCGCCCCAAGCTGTACTGGTTCAACGCGCTGCTCACGGTCGCGCTGCTCACCGCCATGATCATGGAGCTGCTGCCGATCCCGGTGCTCTTCCTGATCGGCGCCGCGCTCGCCCTCACGGTCAACTTCCCGCACATCCCCGACCAGAAGGCCCGCATCGCGGCCCACGCCGACAACGTCCTCAACGTCTCCGGCATGGTCTTCGCCGCCGCCGTCTTCACCGGCGTCCTCACCGGCACCGGCATGGTCGACCACATGGCCACCTGGCTCGTGGACACCATCCCCGACGGCATGGGCCCGCACATGGGCCTGGTCACCGGTCTGCTGAGCCTGCCGCTCACCTACTTCATGTCGAACGACGGCTTCTACTTCGGCGTCCTGCCGGTGCTCGCGGAGGCCGGCCAGGCGCACGGCGTGTCGACGCTGGAGATCGCCCGCGCCTCGATCGTCGGCCAGCCGCTGCACATGTCCAGCCCGCTCGTCCCGGCCGTGTACGTCCTGGTCGGCATGGCCAAGGTCGAGTTCGGCGACCACACGCGGTTCGTGGTGAAGTGGGCCGTCCTGACCAGCCTGGTGATCCTCGCGGCGGGCATCCTGTTCGGCATCATCTGACCTCGGAGATCCTCGGGAAGGGACACGATCATGGCGCCCGGTGGGAACCGCGGCTGGCTGCTCCGCCTCGTCATCGCCTTCGGCTTCGCGCAGGGGGCGGTGTCGATGGCCCGGCCCGCCGTCTCCTACCGGGCCCTCGCGCTGGGCGCCGACGAACGGGCCGTCGGCGTCATCGCCGGGGTGTACGCCCTGCTGCCGCTGTTCGCCGCCGTTCCGCTGGGCCGCCGCACCGACCACGGCCGCTGCGCGCCGCTGCTGCCCGTCGGGGTGGTGCTCATCGCCGGGGGCTGCGCGCTGAGCGGCGTCGCCGGGTCCCTGGGGACCATGGCCCTGTGGAGCGGCGTCATGGGCCTCGGGCACCTCTGCTTCGTCATCGGCGCCCAGTCACTGGTCGCCCGCCAGTCCGCGCCGCACGAACAGGACCGCAACTTCGGCCACTTCACCATCGGCGCCTCGCTCGGCCAGCTGATCGGCCCCATCGCCGCGGGCGCGCTGATCGGGGGCCCCGACATGGGCGGCAGCAGCGCGCTGGCCCTGCTGGTGGCGGGCGCGGGCGCGGCGGTCGCCTTCACCTCCCTGTGGCGCATAGAGCACCCCGGAGCCGCCCGGTCCGGTACGAAACGGGGCGGGCGCGTCCCCGTGGGGAGCATCCTGCGCGCCCGGGGCGTGCCCGCGGGCATCCTGATCAGCCTCGCCGTGCTCTCCGCGACCGACATCCTCACCGCCTACCTGCCGGTGGTCGGCGAGCACCGGGGGATCTCCCCGGCCGTGATCGGCGTCCTGCTCAGCCTGCGGGCCGCCGCCACGATCGCCTGCCGGCTCGTGCTGACGCCCCTGCTGCGGCTGCTCGGCCGCACGGTGCTGCTCACGGTCACGTGTCTGCTGGCCGCCCTGCTGTGCGCCGGGGTCGCGCTGCCGGTGCCGGTGTGGGCGCTCGCGCTGATGCTGGTCGTCCTCGGCTTCTGCCTGGGCGTCGGCCAGCCGTTGTCCATGACCACGGTCGTCCAGGCGGCCCCCGACGAGGCGCGCTCCACGGCCCTCGCCCTGCGCCTGACCGGCAACCGCCTCGGCCAGGTCGCCGCACCGGCCGCCGCGGGCCTGATCGCGGGCGTCGCGGGCGTGGCCGCGCCGTTCGTGATGCTGGGCGCGCTGCTGCTGCTCTCCTCCGGCGTCGCCCTGCGGGCCCCGGCCACGGGTGTGGCCGGCCAGGGGCGTCCGGCGGTGGGGCAGGATGTCCCGGACCGGGCCGACGGCGCGCGGCGGTGCCGGGAAACGAAGGGATGAGCATGCTCCTGCTCCTGCTGTCCGTGGTCCTCCTCGTCGCCGGCGGCTGCGCCTGCGTGGTGTGGGCGGCCCGCGGTGGCCCGCCCTGGACGCGCGCGGTGGCGCGGACGACCCTGGCGGCGGGCGAACTGGTGCGCGCCGCCGGCCGCTCCGGCGGCAACCGCGGCCGGAGCGGCGACTCGGGCGACTGACCCGGCGGCCGACCGACCCGGCGGCCGACCGACCCGGCGGCCGACCGACCCGCGGCCGACCGACCCGGCGGCCGACTGACTGGATCACCCCGTGAGACGCCCCGCGCCCTGAATCCGGGCGTCCGCTTTCTCACCAGATGGACGTTCGCGCCGAGTTGCGGTCCAGCGTCTTCCCCCGGCCGGGCACGGTCCGTTAACTTCCGTGACTCACACGCCCCGTACGACCCGCACGAGGGCGTCCGACCGCGGAGCACCAGAGCCCAGTGAGCCCCCGGGGGCACCTCCATGACACGCGCCATCTCCCTGCACGACGTGAGCAAGACCTACGCGCGAGGCGTCCGCGTGGTGGACCGGCTGTCGCTGGACATCGCGCCGGGCGAGTTCCTCGTCCTGCTCGGTCCCTCCGGCTGCGGCAAGTCGACCGTGCTGCGCATGATCGCCGGACTGGAGGAGATCACCGAGGGCGAGCTGATGCTGGACGGCGCGTACGCCAACGACCTGCTCCCCGCCGAACGGCGCATGGCGATGGTCTTCCAGAACTTCGCCCTGTACCCCAACATGACCACCCGCGGGAACATCGGCTTCCCGCTGCGCGTCGAGGACCCGCAGACCGATCCCCGTCCCCGCGTGGACGCCACCGCCCGCATGCTGGGCATTGAGGACCTCCTCGACCGGCTCCCCGCGCAGCTCTCCGGCGGTGAACGCCAGCGGGTCGCGATGGGCCGGGCCATCGCCCGCCACCCCACCGCCTTCCTGATGGACGAGCCGCTGTCCAACCTCGACGCCAAGCTCCGCAACCACCTGCGCGCCGAGATCACCCGGCTGACCCGGGAGCTGGGCGTCACCACGATCTACGTCACCCACGACCAGTCCGAGGCCATGTCGCTGGGCGACCGGGTCGCCGTCCTGCGCGGCGGGGTCCTCCAGCAGGCGGACACCCCGCGCGCCGTCTACGCCCTGCCCCGCAACGTCTTCGTCGCCGCCTTCATCGGCACCCCGCGCATCAACCTGCTGCGCGGCCTGGTGCGCGCGCCGCTCGACGGGGCGATGACCATCAGCCTGGGCAAGCAGTTCCTGCGCCTGCCCGAACCGCTCTCGCTGGACCACCAGTTGCTCCGCGTCCAGCAGGGCCGCGAGGTGATCGTGGGCCTGCGCTCGGAGGCTGTCCGGATCGCCAAGCCCTCCTCCGCCCGCCCCGGCGAGGTGCTGCTCACCGGGCTGGTGGAGCACGTCGAGTTCCAGGGGCACGAGATCCTCGTGCACTTCAACACCGGTTCGCAGCCGGCCGTCGTACCCGACCTGGAGGCCCCGCGCCCCGTCACCCGCCCGGCCAGGCGCCGCCGCCGCGACGGCACGGTCCTGGAGCGGCTGCGGGAGCGGGCGGGGGCCCTGCGCGCCGGGCCGGTGGTCGTCATGGACGAACCGGAGGAGCCCGAGCCCGCGGTCGCCCCGCCCGACGGGCGCCTGCCCGGCGACCTCATCGTCCGGACCACCCCCGACATCGACCTCCGCCACGGCATGCAGGTGCCCCTCCTGGTCGACCTCGCCCACCTGTTCGTCTTCGACCAGCACGGCGACCGCATCTGCCCCGCCCCGGCACGGCTGCCCGACCTGGAGGAGTGAGCGCGCCCCGACCTCGCCTTCCGGGAGGGTGACCCGCGCCACCATCGGGGGAGCCCCTGGTGCCGTAAAACTAACGGCGCTAGTTTGGGGTCGGACGACGAGGCCCGCCCGGAAGGAACCCGATGAAGGCACACGACGGCATGTACATCGACGGAGCCTGGCGCCCCGCCGACGGCCGGGACACGATCGAGGTCGTGAACCCGGCCGACGAGCAGGTGATCGGCCACGTCCCCGCCGGCAGCGCCCTGGACGTCGACAGCGCCGTACGGGCCGCCCGCGCCGCCCTGCCGGGCTGGGCCGCCACCCCGCCAGCCGAGCGGGCCGCGCGCCTGGCCGCCCTGCGGGACGTCCTGGTGGCCCGCAAGGACGAGATCGCCGAGACGGTCACCGCCGAACTGGGCTCCCCGCTGAAGTTCTCCCAGGCCGTGCACGCCGGCACCCCGATCGCGGTCGCCGGGACCTACGCCGAGCTGGCCGCGACCCACGCCTTCGAGGAGAAGGTGGGCAACTCCGTGGTCCACCACGAGCCGGTCGGCGTGGTCGGCGCCATCACCCCCTGGAACTATCCGCTCCACCAGATCGTCGCCAAGGTCGCCCCGGCGCTCGCGGCCGGCTGCACCATTGTGCTCAAGCCCGCCGAGGACACCCCGCTCACCGCGCAGCTCTTCGCCGAGGCGGTGCACGAGGCGGGCGTCCCGGCAGGCGTGTTCAACCTGGTCACCGGCCTCGGCCCGGTCGCCGGACAGGCGCTCGCCGAGCACCCCGGCGTGGACCTGGTCTCCTTCACCGGCTCCACCGCCGTCGGCCGCCGGATCGGCGCCACCGCCGGCGCCGCCGTCAAGAAGGTCGCCCTCGAACTCGGCGGCAAGTCCGCCAACGTGATCCTCCCCAGCGCCGACCTGGCCAAGGCCGTCAACGTCGGCGTCGCCAACGTGATGTCCAACTCCGGTCAGACGTGCAGCGCCTGGACCCGCATGCTGGTCCACCGCGACCAGTACGACGAGGCGGTGTCGCTCGCCGCCGAGGCCGCCGCGAAGTACGGCGACCGAATCGGCCCCGTCGTCAACGCCAAGCAGCGGGACCGGGTGCGGGGTTACATCGAGAAGGGCGTCGCCGAGGGTGCGCGCCTGGTCGCGGGCGGTCCCGAAGCCCCGCGCGAGCGGGGGTACTTCGTCAGCCCGACGGTCTTCGCCGAGGTGACCGAGGAGATGACCATCGCCCAGGAGGAGATCTTCGGTCCTGTCCTGTCCGTCCTGCGCTACGAGGACGAGGACGACGCCCTGCGGATCGCCAACGGCACGGTCTACGGCCTCGCCGGTGCCGTCTGGGCCGGGGACGAGGCCGAGGCGGTCGCCTTCGCCCGCCGGATGGACACCGGGCAGGTCGACATCAACGGCGGCCGGTTCAACCCGCTGGCGCCCTTCGGCGGCTACAAGCAGTCCGGCGTGGGCCGCGAACTGGGCGCACACGGCCTCGCCGAGTACCTCCAGACCAAGTCCCTCCAGTTCTAGCCCGCAGGGGAGCCCCACCTCATGGCCGTCCGTACCGCAGTCCGTGCCGCCGTCGTACCCGCTGTCGGCGCCCCCCTGGAGGTCACCGGGATCGAGCTGCCCGAGCCCGGCCCCGGCCGCGTCCGGGTGCGGCTCGCCGCCGCCGGGGTCTGCCACTCCGACCTGTCCCTGTCCAACGGCACCATGCGCGTGCCGCTGCCCGCCGTCCTCGGCCACGAGGGCGCCGGTACGGTCGTCGCCGTCGGCGAGGGCGTCACCCACGTCGCGCCCGGCGACGCGGTCGTCCTCAACTGGGCCCCGTCCTGCGGCGCCTGCCACGCCTGCTCGCTCGGCGAGGTGTGGCTGTGCGCCAACGCCCTGGCCGGCGCCGCCGACGTGCACGCCCGCCGCGCCGACGACGGCACCGACCTGCACCCGGGCCTGAACGTCGCCGCGTTCGCCGAAGAGACGGTGGTGGCCGCCTCCTGCGTCCTGCCCGCCCCCGAGGGCATCCCCCTCACCGACGCGGCGCTCCTCGGCTGCGCCGTCCTCACCGGCTACGGCGCCGTCCACCACGCGGCGAAGGTCCGCGAGGGCGAGACGGTCGCGGTCTTCGGCGTCGGGGGAGTGGGCCTCGCCACCCTCCAGGCGGCCCGGATCGCGGGCGCGTCGAAGATCGTCGCGGTCGACGTGTCCCCCGAGAAGGAGGAGCTGGCCCGCGCCGCGGGCGCCACCGACTACCTCCTCGCCTCCGACACCACCGCCCGCGAGATCCGCGCCCTGACCGGCAAGCAGGGCGTCGACGTCGCCGTCGAGTGCGTCGGCCGCGCGGTCACCATCCGCACCGCCTGGGAGTCCACCCGGCGCGGCGGCCGCACCACGGTCGTCGGCATCGGCGGCAAGGACCAGCAGGTCACCTTCAACGCCCTGGAGATCTTCCACTGGGGCCGCACCCTGTCCGGCTGCGTCTACGGCAACGCCGACCCCGCCCGCGACCTCCCCGTCCTCGCCGAACACGTCCGCGCCGGCCGCCTCGACCTCAGCGCCCTGGTCACCGAACGCATCGCCCTGGACGGCATCCCGGCGGCCTTCGAGAACATGCTCGCGGGCAAGGGCGGCCGGGCCCTGGTCGTCTTCTGACCCACGGCCGATCCCCCCGGCAGCCGCGCGTCACGGCGTGCCGGGGGGCGGGTGCGCGGGGGGCGTGGGGCGTGGGGTCCGGGGTGCTCGGGGTGCTAGACCCGCTCCGTGGCCTCGCGCCGGGGGTCCGCGGCGGGCTCGGCGTGTTCCGGGGGCGCGGGCGTGCGGCGCCCGCGCGAGCGGGACACCGCCACGCCCGCCAGACAGAGCGCGCCGCCCGCCAGGGTGAGCAGGCCCGGCACCTCGCCCAGGGCCAGCCACGACATCAGCACGACCAGCGCGGGCACCGCGTACGTGGTCGCGCCCATCCGGCCGGCGGTCGTACGGGCCAGGGCGTACGCCCACGTCGTGAACGCCAGCGCGGTCGGGAACACGCCCAGGTAGACCATGTTGAGCGTCGCGGAGGCGGGCGCGCCGGCCGCCTCGTGCACGAGCTGCCCCGCGAACGGCAGGCACAGCACCGCCCCGACCAGGCAGCCGAACGTCGTCACCTGAAGGGCGCTCGCGTGCGCCAGCGCGGGCTTCTGCGCGACCACCCCGCCCGCGTACGCCACCGCGGCCAGCAGGCACAGCACCACCCCGAACAGCGAGGAACCGCCCTCGCCGGACATCGACAGGCCCACCGTCACCGCACCGGCGAACGACACCGCCATCCCCGCCAGCAGCCTCGGCGGCAGCGCGTCGCCCAGCAGCCGGGCGCCCAGCAGCGCGATGAGGATCGGACCGACGTTGACCACGAGGGCGGCCGTACCGGCGTCCACCCGCTGTTCGCCCCAGTTCAGGACGACCATGTAGAAGCCGAACCACAGCACCCCCGATATCGCGATCCCGCGCCACGCGGAGCGCGGCGGCACGCCCTCCCGGCGCAGCAGACAGATCACGCCGAGGGCCAGGACACCGGAAAGGAGCCGCCCGAGCGCCAGGGCGCCCGGTGAGTACGCCTCGCCCGCACTGCGGATCGAGACGAACGCGGACGCCCACAGCACGACGGTGACGGTGGCCGCACCGGCCGCGAGCAGGTCCGGACGGCGGGACGGGGTGGTACGCATCATGCTCCCGAGGTTAGGAGGGGAAGGCCGGGACGACCGGCGGATTTCGGACGGGGAGACCGGCACGCCTCAGCGCAGCGCCACCGGGTCGATCCGGAGCAGCTCGGACAGCGCGTCCTCACCGGCCGGCGTCACCTTCACCGCCCGCTCCGAGCCGATGCGCACGCACCAGCCCGTGTCCAGGGCGTGCCGGCACAGGGCCGCGCCCGCCACACCCGCGAGATGGGGACGGCGTTCCGTCCAGTCGAGGCAGGCCCGGGCCAGCGGCCGGCGCCCGGTCGGCCGCAACGGGATCCCGGCGGCGTCGAACCAGCCGAGCCCCGCGTCCGTGAGCGCGAAGCCGGTGTCCTGGCGCAGCAGCCCGAGCCCGGTCAGCGCGTCGGTCACCGCGATGCCGAGCCGCCCGGCGAGATGGTCGTAGCAGGTGCGGCCCCGGGCCATCGCCGACCCGGCGCTCGACGCCCGCAGCGTGCGCGGACGCCGGGCCGCCGCCTCGGGAGCGACCTGCGCGGCCAGGTCCTCCACGAGCTGCGCGACCCGGTCGTCGGCCAGCCGCACGTACCGGTGCCGCCCCTGCCGTTCCTCGCTGAGCAGCCCGCCCGCGACCAGCTTGCCCAGGTGCTCGCTGAGCGTCGACGCGGCGACCCCCGCGTGCCGGGCCAGCTCACCGGCGGTCCACGCCCGCCCGTCCAGCAGCGCCAGCAGACAGGCGGCGCGCGTCTCGTCGGCCAGCAGCCCGGCCAGCCGTGCCAGGCCGGGTGCCTCGGCTTCCTTCTCGGTCATGCGTCCCAGGATGCGCCACGCACCGTTCGGCGGGCGCCGAAGTGTTCTCCGAGCGCCTCTCAGACGTCCTGCGCGACCTGCGCGTACTGCTGCGCCAGCCCGTCCAGCAGCGCCGTCAGACCGGTCTCGAAGGCCCGCTCGTCGATCTTCTCCTGCTGCTCGGCCAGCAGGTGGGCCTGCTGGAGGTGCGGGTAGTCGGCGGGGTCGTAGGCGCCGGCGTCGTCCACGAAGCCGGCGGCGAAGGAGCCGAGCGCCGAGCCCATGATGAAGTACCGCATCAGCGCGCCGATGGACGTGGCCTGCGCCGGGGGCCAGCCCGCCCGGACCATCGCGCCGTAGACCGCGTCCGCCAGGTGCAGCGCGGCCGGGCGGCGGCCGGGGCCGTGGGCCAGCACCGGGACGATGTTGGGGTGGTCGCGCAGGGCCTTGCGGTAGGAGACGGCCCAGTCGTGCAGCGCGGTCCGCCACTCCCGGCCGTCCTCGAACATCGACAGGTCGACCTGGGCGCTCACCGAGTCGGCGACGGCCTCCAGGATCTCGTCCTTCGTGCGGAAGTGGTTGTAGAGCGAGGGCCCGCTGACCCCCAGTTCCGCGGCCAGCCGGCGCGTGGAGACGGCCGCGAGGCCCTCCGCGTCCACCAGCGCACGGGCCGTCTCGACGATCCGGTCGGTGCTGAGCAGGGGCTTGCGCGGTCGGGCCATGGCGCACATAGTAGGGCTGCACGCTGAAACTAGCAGTGCTAATTTAAATGTACGGCTTTCAAGATTTCTTTTCTGTGGGGTGACTCGGCATGAACCTGGAGCTCAGCGAGGAGCAGACCGCCGTACGGCAGCTCGCCCGGGACTTCGTGGAGCGCGAGATCGCCCCCCATGTCGTCGAATGGGACCGCGCCGAGGAGGTGGACCGGTCCCTCGTGAAGAAGCTCGGCGAGGTCGGCTTCCTCGGGCTCACCATCGACGAGGAGTACGGCGGGTCCGGGGGCGACCACCTCGCGTACTGCCTGGTCACCGAGGAGCTGGGGCGCGGCGACAGCTCCGTGCGCGGGATCGTTTCCGTCTCCCTCGGCCTGGTCGCCAAGACGATCGCCGCCTGGGGCGACGAGGAGCAGAAGCGCCGCTGGCTGCCGGGGCTCACCTCCGGCGCGTACGTCGGCTGCTTCGGCCTCACCGAGCCCGGCACCGGGTCGGATGCCGGGAACCTCTCCACCCGTGCGGTCCGCGACGGCGACGACTACGTCGTCAACGGCACCAAGATGTTCATCACCAACGGCACCTGGGCCGACGTCGTCCTGCTCTTCGCCCGCTCCACCGACGCCCCCGGCCACAAGGGCGTCTCCGCCTTCCTGGTGCCCACCGACACGCCCGGTCTGACCCGGCGCACCGTCCACGGCAAGCTCGGGCTGCGCGGCCAGGCCACCGCCGAACTGGTCCTGGAGGACGTCCGCGTGCCCGCCTCCGCGATGCTCGCGCCCGAGGGCAAGGGCTTCTCGGTGGCCATGTCGGCCCTCGCCAAGGGGCGGATGTCGGTCGCGGCCGGCTGCGTCGGCATAGCCCAGGCCGCGCTGGACGCGGCCGTGCGGTACGCGGGGGAGCGGGAACAGTTCGGCAAGACCATCGCCCACCACCAGCTGGTCCAGGAGCTGATCAGCGACATCGCCCTCGACGTGGACGCGGCGCGGCTGCTGACCTGGCGGGTCGCCGACCTGATCGACCGCGGTCAGCCCTTCACCGTCGAGTCGTCCAAGGCCAAGCTCTTCGCCTCGGAGGCCGCCGTGCGCGCCGCCAACAACGCCCTCCAGGTCTTCGGCGGCTACGGCTACATCGACGAGTACCCGGCCGGCAAGCTGCTGCGCGACGCCCGCGTGATGACCCTCTACGAGGGCACCAGCCAGATCCAGAAGCTGGTCATCGGGCGGGCGCTGACCGGGGTCTCGGCCTTCTGAGCGCCGGGCTTTGAGTAGCCGGACTGAGTACGACGGCGGATGTGGCCCCGGCCACGTCCGCCGACCCTTGTCCCCATGAGTGACACACCGGTCAAGCAGCAGAACACCGCGGCCTTCTACGGGCAGGCCGTCGCCTCGTTCTCGGTGGCCATGGCCGCCACCGCCATCGGCATCTACCAGCTCGAGGCCGACGCCTGGGTGCGGGGCTTCCTCGCGGTCGCCGTCCTGTACCTCGTCACCTCGGCCTTCACCCTGGCCAAGATCATCCGGGACCGCCAGGAGGTCGGCCAGATCGTGAGCCGGGTGGACCAGGCGCGACTGGACAGGATCCTGGTCGAGCACGACCCCTTCCAGAAGCCGGGCGGCGGCACCCCGGCCGGACAGCGCCCCTAAGCAACCGCTCAGCTTCGGCGGTATGGTGGTGCTCCTGTCACCGAGAGGGGCGAACAAGCGATGAGTACGGCGGCCGAGACGACGGGCGGCGACATCGAGCCGTGGGAAGAGGTCACGCCTGACGCGGCCCGGCGGCTTCTGGTCGCGGCCGTGGAGGCGTTCGCCGAACGCGGGTACCACGCGACCACGACCCGCGACATCGCCGGGCGGGCCGGCATGAGCCCGGCCGCGCTCTACATCCACTACAAGACCAAGGAAGAACTGCTCCACCGCATCAGCCGCATCGGTCACACCCGGGCGGTGGCCATCCTGCGCGCCGCGGCCCAGGGCGAGGGCGGTGCGACCGCACGGCTCGCCGACGCCGTCAGCTCCTTCGTCCGCTGGCACGCCGGGCGGCGCACGACCGCGCGGGTCGTGCAGTACGAGCTGGACGCGCTCGGTCCCGAGGCCCGGGAGGAGATCCTCACGCTCCGCCGGCAGTGCGACGCCGCGGTGCGCGGCATCATCGAGGACGGTGTGGCGACGGGCGAGTTCGACGTGCCGGACGTCAAGGGCACGACGCTCGCCGTGCTGTCGCTCTGCATCGACGTGGCCCGCTGGTTCAACGTGAACGGCCCCCGCACGCCCGACGAGGTCGGCGCGCTCTACGCCGACCTCGTCCTCAGGATGGTGGGGGCCCGGGACCGCTCCGGCACCCCTCAGAGGTAGTAGCGTGAGACGGACTCGGCGACGCACACCGGCTTGTCGCCGCCCTCGCGCTCCACGGTGAAGGCGACGCTCACCTGGATGCCGCCCTTGACGTCCTCGACCCCCGTGATCGTCGCCGTGGCCCGCAGGCGCGAGCCGACCGGGACGGGGGAGGGGAAGCGGACCTTGTTGGTGCCGTAGTTGACGCCCATCCGCACGCCCTCGACCCTGATCAGCTGCGGCCCGAAGAGGGGAAGCAGGGACAGGGTCAGGTAGCCGTGCGCGATGGTGGTGCCGAACGGCCCGGCGGCGGCCCGCTCCGGGTCCACGTGGATCCACTGGTGGTCCCCGGTCGCCTCCGCGAACAGGTCGATCCGCTTCTGGTCGACCTCCAGCCAGTCGGTGTACCCCAACTGCTCGCCCACCGCCGCCTTCACCTCGTCGGCGGACGCGAAGATCCTCGGCTCTGCCATGTTCCGGCCTCTCTGCTCGCTCGACCTGTGCGCTCGACTCTAAGCGACTGCTTAGCATGGTCGCCCGCGCGGGGTCTGTCAACGGACCTGACCCGTCCGTGCGGGTGACCGGATCGGTAGGGTCTGAGGAGTGCCTCAGATTCCCGAGAAGATCCAAGAGCTCACGGTCGGCCAGCTCGCCGCGCGCAGCGGCGCCGCCGTCTCCGCCCTGCACTTCTACGAGTCCAAGGGCCTGATCAGCAGTCGCCGGACCTCGGGCAACCAGCGCCGGTTCAGCCGGGACGCGCTGCGCCGGGTCGCCTTCGTCCGGGCCGCGCAACGGGTCGGCATCCCGCTGGCCACCATCCGCGAGGCGCTCGCCGAGCTGCCGGAGGGGCGCACACCCACCGAGGAGGACTGGGCCCGGCTCTCCCGGTCCTGGCGCTCCGAACTGGACGAGCGGATCAAACAGCTCAACCGGCTGCGCGACCACCTCACCGACTGCATCGGCTGCGGCTGCCTGTCCCTGGAGACCTGCGTGCTGTCCAACCCCGACGACGCCTTCGGTGAACGCCGCGCCGGCTCGCGCCTGCTCGTCGAGCGCCGAGGCCCGGCCGCCACCCCCTCCACGGCCGCCACCACCGGCGGACGGCCGAGCCGCGTTGAGGGCCGGGAGGCGCCGTGCTGCGGTGACTGACGACCCGTCCGGTGATGGGCCCGGTCGTCAGTGGCCGCCCCGGCGCGCCGAGGCCCACTCCCTCAGTCCCGCGGTGACCAGGGCGGCGTTGGAGCCGGCCCGGCCGCCGTCCGGCAGGAACAGGGTGTCCTCCAGGCCGATCCGGGTCGCCAGGCCCAGCCGGCCGGCCAGGCGCAGCACCGGCCAGGTGCCGCCGTCCTCGCCGTGCAGCAGGACCGGGCGGCCGTGGGCCGGGCCGAGGGCGGTCAGCAGGGCGCGCGCCGAGCCCTGCGCGGTCGCCGGGCCGGTGTCCGTGACCTCCGCCAGTACGCGCAGCACCTTCGGTCCGAGCGGGGAGCGCAGGAACCGGGCCGCCCCGTCCGTGCCGGACCAGATACCCGCCTCCACCGCCACCCCGCGCTCGATCAGGGCGGCGGCCGTCTCCTCGGCGCCCGGCTCGTGCCAGTTGACCGAGGCGTGGTCGGGCAGCGCCGTCCAGCTCCGTATCCGCGCCACCCGGGCGGCGGGGTCCGGTTCGGTCCAGGCGCCCGTCGTGACGCCGACCGGCACCGGCGCCGGGACGCGCGCCCTGATCGCCTCCAGCGTCGCCGCGAGCACGCGCGGCGACAACGTGTCCCGCCCGCACGGCGTCTTCGGGTGGACGTGGACGTCCGTGGCCCCGGCGGCGACCGCCGCGGCCACCGAGTCGGCGACCGCCTCCGGCGACAGCGGCACCACCGAACCGTCGGCGCTCCCCCGCGCCCCGTTCACACACAGCTGCACCATCCCCCCATGGTGCCGGGCGCCACCGACAACGCCCGCCCGACCCGGTGCCGTACCGCCGTACCGGCCACCGGGGGTGCGGCATCCCCGGCACACCCCCGCGGCCGGCTACGCCGACATCAGCAACCGTCCCCGCCGGGCGTCCGCGCACGCGTCGGGGGTGAGGACGGGCCGCGGCACGAGGATGCCGCAGTCCGTGCAGACCGGGCCCGTCGAGGGCTCGTGGTCCAGGCCGTACTTCCAGACGAGGCGGTCTCCGTCGCACACCGGGCACACCGAGCCCGGTTCACGCTCCAGCGCCGAGATCAGCCGGCGCAGCACCTCCGCCAGCGGTCCGTCGGGATGGACCCGGGGGTCGTCGCACCAGGCCACCCCGAACCCGCCCCAGGTCAGCCGGTGCCAGTCGTCCACGCTGCCCGGCCTGCGCAGCCCGTCGTGCTTCTCCTTCCTGCGCCGCTCGGCGAACTCGTCCTCGTAGGCCAGCCACACCGAACGCGCCTCCTCCAACTCCTCCAGTGCGGCCACGAGCCGCGCCGGGTCGGGGGAGCGGTCCTCGGGACCGAACCCGGCCCGGGAGCATAGATGGTCCCAGGTCGCCCTGTGCCCATAAGGGGCGAAACGCTCAAGGCACTTGCGCAGCGAATAGCGCCGCAGCGCCAGGTCGCACCGTGGATCGCGGACCTGTCTCGCCAGACTTCGGAAACCGGCCATCGCCCTGCACCTCCGTCACACCTGCACCTGCACTTGGGTTACTCCGGCGTCGTCGTACGGACGTCGCCGAATAGACGTATCGACAACCGATTCGGCTCCATCCGATTTCCGATGCCCCCCATAAGCCGATCCACCCGCTCCCAAAAAGTGACGCATGTTCATCTTCCCCGTCGGGGATACCGGCGGTAACGTCCCGGCACACCCCCGTCGGGAGGAGCTGCCATGCCACGGCGCACCCCACGCAACGCCCTCGACACACTGAGAACTCCCCGCGGCTTCCACGGGTTCCTGAAGGCCGCATCCGTATGCGCGCTCATTGCCGGAGTTTTGTCACCGCTTTCCCCGGCGATGGCCGCCGGGGACACGACCACCGAGGTCACGGCCGCCCGGGCCGCCGCCAACGACCACTGCGGCGGGCAGTGTTCCGACATCCTGCCGCCCGGCCAGAACGGCAACGCCACCCTCGCCCAGATCCTCCTCAACCAGGCGTTCGGCACCCAGCCCGCGCACGCCGAGGACCAGCTCGGCCCCTACGCGAACCTCGCCACCGGCTACCAGGGCCTCACCAACGACAAGATCAACACCTTCTTCAACGACGCCTCGTTCGGCGTCCCCGACGGCCAGGCCGCCTCCACCGTCCGCCCCGCGGGACGCGGCGACGTCACCATCGTCCGCGACAAGAAGACCGGCGTGCCGCACATCACCGGCACCACCCGCTACGGCACCGAGTTCGGCGCCGGATACGCCGCGGCCCAGGACCGGCTGTGGCTGATGGACCTCTTCCGGCACGTCGGACGCGGCCAGTTGACCCCCTTCGCGGGCGGCGCCCCCGCCAACCAGGGCCTGGAGCAGCAGTTCTGGCGCAGCGCCCCCTACACCGAGGACGACCTGGAGGCGCAGATCGAGAGCGCCGCCGCCAAGGCCGGTGAGCGCGGCGAGCTGGCCCTGGCCGACGTGGACGCCTACGTCGCGGGCGTCAACGCCTACATCGACGCCTCCGACAAGGGCCGCTACTTCCCCGGCGAGTACGTCCTGACCGGCCACAAGGACGCCCTCACCAACGCCGGCACCATCGAGCACTTCAAGCGCACCGACCTGATCGCGCTGGCCTCCGTCATCGGCTCCCTCTTCGGCGCGGGCGGCGGCGGCGAGGTCAACAACGCGCTCTCCCTCCTCGCCGCCCAGGAGAAGTACGGCGTCGCCGAGGGCACCGAGGTCTGGGAGTCCTTCCGCCAGCGCAACGACCCCGAGGCCGTCCTCACCCAGCAGGACGGCAGCTTCCCGTACCTGCCCACCCCGGACGACCCGCAGGGCCGCGCCCTGCCCGACGCCGGGTCGGTCGAGGCGGAACCGCTGGTGTACGACCGTACCGGCAGCGCCGGCGCCGCGAGCGCGACCGGCACCTCCGCCGAGGCGGCGGACGCGGCCGTGACCTCGGCGCGGCGCGGCATGTCCAACGCCCTGGTCGTCAGCGGCGAGCACACCGCGAGCGGCCACCCGGTCGCCGTCTTCGGCCCCCAGACCGGCTACTTCGCCCCGCAGCTTCTCATGCTCCAGGAGATCCAGGGCCCCGGCATCAGCGCCCGCGGCGCCTCCTTCGCGGGCCTGAGCATGTACGTCGAACTCGGCCGCGGCCAGGACTACGCCTGGAGCGCCACCACCTCCGGCCAGGACATCATCGACACCTACGCGGTCGAGCTGTGCCAGGACGACTACCACTACCTCTACCGCGGCACCTGCACGCCGATGGAGAAGGTCGAACGGCACAACGCCTGGAAGCCCACGGTCGCCGACTCCACCGCGGCCGGCTCCTACACGATGCGCGTCTGGCGCACCAAGTACGGCCCCGTCGAGTCCCGGGCCACGGTCGGCGGCAAGAAGGTCGCCTACACCACCCTGCGCTCCTCCTACCTCCACGAGGCCGACTCCATCATCGGCTTCCAGATGCTGAACGACCCGGACTACCTCGACAGCCCGGAGCGCTTCCAGGGCGCCGTCCAGCACATCAACTACACCTTCAACTGGTTCTACGCCGACTCCGAGCACACCGCGTACTACAACAGCGGCGACAACCCGGTACGCGCGAACGGCGTCGACGCCGAGTTCCCGGTCTGGGCCCGGCCGGCGTACGAGTGGCAGGGCTGGGACCCGGCCGACAACACCGCCCGGTACACCGGCGCGTCCGCCCACCCGCGGTCGGTCGACCAGGACTACTACATCTCCTGGAACAACAAGCAGGCCAAGGACTACCCGGCCGCCTCCTGGGGCAACGGCTCCGTCCACCGCGGCAACCTCCTCGACGACCGGGTGAAGAAGCTGGTCGCCGAGGGCGGAGTCACCCGCACTGCGCTGGTCAAGGCCATGGCCGAGGCGGCCCTCGCCGACCTGCGGGCCGAGGACGTGCTGCCCGACCTGCTGAAGGTGGTCGAGTCCGCGCCGGTCACCGACCCCGCGGCGAAGACGGCCGTGGACCGGCTCAAGGCGTGGCGGTCCGCGGGCGGCCTGCGCACGGAGACCTCGGCGGGTGCCAAGAAATACGCCCACGCCGACGCGATCCGGACCCTGGACGCCTGGTGGCCGCTGCTGGTGAAGGCCGAGTTCGAACCCGGCCTGGGCAGCGACCTCTACACGGCCTTCACCCGCAACCTGCCCGTCGACGAGTCCCCGTCCGCCGCCCACGGCCCGACCGGCGCCCACGCCGGCAGCGCCTTCCAGTACGGCTGGTGGAGCTATGTCGACAAGGACATCCGGTCCGTGCTCGGCGAGACCGTCAAGGGCCCGCTGGCGCACCCCTACTGCGGCGACGGCGACCTCGCCGCCTGCCGGGCCACCCTGATCACCACCCTCAAGGAGGCGGCGGGCCGCACGGCCGCCCAGGTCTATCCCGGCGACGACAACTGCGCCGCCGGAGACCAGTGGTGCGCCGACTCGGTGATCCACCGCACCCTGGGAGGCATCAAGCACGGCGGCATCAGCTGGCAGAACCGGCCGACCTACCAGCAGGTCGTGGAGTTCACGTCCCACCGGTGACCGGCCGGCACAACGGTCACCGGTAGAGCAGGTACTGGCGGCGTGTCCTGCGGAACGCCGCCAGTTCCGCCTCCCAGCCGCCCACCACCTCGTCGGTGTCCGCGCCCGCGTCGATCATCGTGCGCACCTGGGTGGACCCGGTGAGCTTGTCGATCCAGTTGTCCGACCGCCAGGCGAAGCCGTCCCAGGTCCGCTTGGCGGTCACCAGGAGGGCGATGCCGGTGCGCACCGGGTCGAACGCGGCCCGGTCGTGCACATGGAGCTGCACACCGCCGACGGTCTTCCCCTGGAACTTGGAGAAGGTGGGCGCGAAGTACGCCTCCCGGAAGCGCACCCCCGGCAGGCCGAGGCCGTTCGCGGCGGCGGCCCAGCGCCCGTCGACACCCTCCGCGCCCAGCAGCTCGAACGGGCGGGTGGTGCCGCGGCCCTCGGAGAGGTTCGTGCCCTCGAAGAGGCAGGTCCCGGAGTAGACCAGCGCGCACTCCGGCGTCGGCATGTTCGGGCTCGGCGGTACCCAGGGCAGCCCGGAGGCGTCGAAGAACTCCGAGCGCTTCCAGCCCGTCATGGTCACCGTCTCCAGCTCCACCGGCGACGTCAGGAACTCGCCGTTGAACAGCAGCGCCAGCTCGGCGACCGTCATGCCGTGCGCCTGCGCGATCGGCTGCCGGCCGACGAAGGTCGCGAACTCCTTGTGCAGCACCGGGCCGAGGGCCGCCCGCCCGGTCACCGGGTTCGGCCGGTCCAGGACCACGAACCGCTTCCCGGCGAGCGAGGCCGCCTCCATGCAGTCGAACAGCGTCCAGATGTACGTGTAGAAGCGGGCGCCCACGTCCTGGATGTCGAAGACGACGGTGTCCACGCCGGACGCCGTGAACACGTCCGCGAGCGGCCGCCCGCTCTTCAGGTACGTGTCGTAGACCGGCAGCCCGGTCGCCGGGTCGTCGTAGCGCCCCTCGGAGCCGCCCGCCTGGGCCGTACCGCGGAAGCCGTGCTCGGGGCCGAAGACGGCGGTCAGGTTCACCCGGTCGTCGGCGTGCATGACGTCGACGATGTGGCGTACGTCCCGGGTGATGCCGGTCGGATTGGTGACGATGCCGACCTTCTGGCCCCCGAGCGGGGCGTAGCCGCCGTCGGCGAGGCGCTCGAAGCCGGTGCGCAGCCGGCGGCCCCCGTGCCCCGCGGGCGCGGCCTGCGCCGTGCCCGCCGACGCGGCGGCGCTGGTGCCGGCCGCCACCGCGGCCGTCGTGGCGAGCAGGTTCCGTCTGGACAGCGTCATGCGGTGACCTCCGTGATCGCGGCGGGTGTCATGCGCACGCACGCTAACCCGCGCCCGGGCCGCAGGGAATGGAGTAGACCGCGGTTCACCCCTTCCGTCGAACATACCGACTGGTTAGTCTGACGCTGCGGCGGAGTCGCCACGCGGGTGCCGCAGTCGGCCCGCAGCCCAGCCGCAGCCGTGTCGCAGCCGTGTCGCAGTCGTGCCGAAGGAGGCCGATGGTGGAAGCCGTGCAGGACGCCGGAGTCGTCGTCACCGGGGCGGGAGGCGGTATCGGGGCCGCGCTGGCCCGGCGTTTCGCCGCCGAGGGGGCCCGGGTCGTCGTCAACGACCTGGACGCCGGCCGGGCGAAGGCCGTCGCCGACGAGATCGGCGGCATCGCGGTCCCCGGCGACGCCTCGGTGATCGTCACCGAGGCCCGCGAGGCGCTGGGCGGCACCGTCGACGTGTACTGCGCCAACGCGGGCGTCGGCAGCGGCGGTACGGAGGCCGCCGAGGAGGCCGTCTGGGCGCTCGCCTGGGACGTCAACGTCATGGCCCATGTGCGGGCGGCCCACGAACTGCTCCCCGACTGGCTGGAGCGCGGCAGCGGCCGCTTCGTCTCCACCGTCTCGGCCGCCGGGCTGCTCACCATGATCGGCGCCGCCCCCTACAGCGTCACCAAGCACGGCGCCTACGCCTTCGCCGAGTGGCTGTCCCTGACCTACCGCCACCGCGGGGTCAAGGTGCACGCCATCTGTCCGCAAGGGGTGCGCACCGACATGCTCACCGCGAGCGGCAGCGCGGGCGAACTGGTGCTCCAGCCCACCGCGATCGAACCGCAGGACGTCGCGGACGCCCTCTTCAAGGGCATCGAGGAGGACCGGTTCCTGATCCTGCCGCACCCCGAGGTGGCGGAGTACTACCAGGCGCGGGCCACCGAACCCGACCGCTGGCTGCACGGCATGAACCGGCTCCAGCGCCAGTGGGAGGAGGCGACGGCCCGGTGACCGGCTCCCGCTACGCGGCCAAGCCCTGGCTCGGCCTGCTGACCGAGGAGCAGAAGGCCCCGCTCCACCCCGACGCCTCCCTCGTGCACGCCCTGCGCCGGGCGGCCGCCGAGGCCCCGGACCGCGTCTTCCTCGCCTACTTCGACGGCCGCCTCACCTACCGCGAGGTGGACGAGCTGAGCGACTCCGTCGCCGGGCACCTCGCCGCGCGCGGTCTGGAGCGGGGCGACCGGGTCGCGGTCCTGTTGCAGAACTCCCCGCACTTCGTGCTCGCCGTACTGGGCGCCTGGAAGGCGGGCGCGGTCGTCGTGCCCGTCAACCCGATGTACAAGGCGGGGGAGGTCGGCCACGTCCTGCGGGACGGCGAAGTGGCCGCGCTGATCTGCTCCGACCGGGCCTGGGAGTCCTACCTGCGCGAGACGGCCGCCGACTCGCCGGTGCGGATCGTGCTCACCGGGTGCGAGCTTGACTTCCAGACCCGCCGGGACGCGCGCGTGCTGACGTTCGAGCGGCTGCCGGACGCCCCCGACGCCGACGACCTCGCCCGGGTGGCCCGTGCCGGTCACCGGGCACCCGAGGACCGCGACCCGCAGCCCGGCGACACCGCGCTCATCAGCTACACCTCGGGCACCAGCGGCACCCCCAAGGGCGCCACCAACACCCACCGCAACATCATGTACAACGCCGAGCGGCAGCGCACCGGGCTCGCGCTGCCCGAGGCGCCGGTCTACTTCGCGCTGGCCCCGCTCTTCCACATCACCGGCATGGTCTGCGAGTTCGGCGCCTGCCTGAACAGCGTGGGCACCCTCGTCCTGGCGTACCGCTTCGAGGCGGGCGTCGTCCTGGACGCGTTCGCCGAGCACCGGCCGCACTACACGGTCGGCCCGTCCACGGCCTTCATGGCCCTCGCCGCCCACCCCTCGGTCACCCGGGAGCACTTCGCGTCCTTCGCGAACATCTCCTCGGGCGGCGCCCCGCTGCCGCCCGCCCTGGTGGAGAAGTTCCGCGCGGGCTTCGGCCCGTACATCCGCAACGGCTACGGACTCACCGAGTGCACCGCGCCCTGCGCCTCCGTACCGCCGCACCTGGAGGCGCCGGTGGACCCCGTCTCGGGGACCCTGGCGGTCGGCGTGCCCGGCCCCGAGACCGTCGTGCGGATCGTCGACGACCAGGGCGCGGAGGTGCCCTTCGGCGAGCAGGGCGAGATCGTCGTCGGCGGCCCCCAGGTCGTCCCCGGTTACTGGCGCCGCCCGGACGCCACCGCCGAGACCTTCCCCGGCGGCGAACTGCGCACCGGGGACATCGGCTTCATGGACGCCCAGGGCTGGCTCTACGTCGTCGACCGCAAGAAGGACATGATCAACGCCTCCGGTTTCAAGGTCTGGCCGCGCGAGGTCGAGGACGTGCTCTACACCCACCCCGCGGTGCGCGAGGCCGCCGTCGTCGGCGTGCCCGACGGGTACCGCGGGGAGACCGTCAAGGCGTACATCAGCCTCCGGCCCGGCGCCGACACGGCCCCGGACGCGCTCGTCGCGTACTGCGAGGAGAGACTGGCCGCCTACAAGTACCCGCGCCAGGTGGAGATCCTGCCCGACTTGCCGAAGACGGCGAGTGGGAAGATCCTCCGTCGGGAACTGCGTTCCGGCAACAACAGGACGCAGCAGTGAACGGACAGTGAAAACGGAAAGGCAGGTGACGGCAGTGCCCAGGACCACGGACGGGGACGGCACTCCGGTGCCGCAGCGGCTCCTGGCCGCCGCCACCCGGCTCTTCGCCGAGCAGGGCTACGACCGCACCTCGGTACAGGAGATCGTCGAGGCGGCAGGCGTCACCAAGGGTGCCCTCTACCACTACTTCGGCTCCAAGGACGACCTGCTGCACGAGGTGTACGCGCGCGTGCTGCGCCTCCAGCAGGAACGCCTGGACGCCTTCGCGGACGCCGACGCGCCCGTCGAGAAGCGGGTGCGGGACGCGGCGGCCGACGTCGTCGTCACGACCATCGACAACCTCGACGACGCGTCGATCTTCTTCCGCTCCATGCACCAGCTCAGCCCCGAGAAGAACAAACAGGTGCGCGCCGAGCGCCGGCGCTACCACGAGCGCTTCCGCGCGCTCATCGAGGAAGGCCAGCGGACCGGCGTCTTCACCAAGGAGACCCCGGCCGACCTGGTGGTGGACTACCACTTCGGGTCCATCCACCACCTGTCCACCTGGTACCGGCCGGACGGGCCGCTCAGCCCGCAGGAGGTCGCCGACCACCTGGCCGACCTGCTGCTGCGGGCCCTGCGCCCGTGACCCGACCGTGAGGCGCGCCCCCCCGCCCCCCCCGGGGGGGGGGCCACGGGGGTGATAGGGGAGTGTTTGTAGCGCGGCGGGGCCGCGCGCGGCGGGGGGCCCCCGGCCGCCCCGCGGCGCTCAACACCGGCCGCGCCC
>NZ_JBIWJU010000018.1:0-109696 GCF_044765285.1 Streptomyces sp. NPDC102490 | reverse complement strand
GGCGGGGGCGCGGGGCGGCGGGTCCCGTGCGGCTCCCCGCGCCCCCCCCCCCCCCGCGGCCCGCCCCCCCCCCGCCCCCCGCGGGCCCCCCCCCCCCCCCCCCGCGCCCCCCCCGCGTCCAGGCCGCGTTCAGGGCAGCAGCTTGTCGAGGGCCGAGGGGCCCTCCTCGGCCAGCTTGCGCCTGGCCCACTCCAGGTTGTCCGGGGTGATGTCCCGGCCGGCCGCCAGGACCAGATCCTCCGGGGACACCTCCGTCCCGGTGCGGGCGTGGAGCAGGTCGTCCGGAGTGGCGCGGTCGTCGTCCGCGCGGGCTTCGGAGGGTCGGGAGGCGTCGGGCTGTGACATCGACATGATCAGTGCTCCTCGGATCCGGATCGCTGCTTCGGTGCCGTGCTGTTGTCGGTCCCGAATATCCCGATAACACCATTCAATGCCTGACCGGACCGCGCATCCGGAGCGCCGGCGGCGAAGGAGTGAGCACCAGCATCGTCACGTCGTCCTGCACGTCCGGGCCGAAGCGCGCGAGATCCGCCCAGACCAGGTCGGGGAGGGCGGCGGAGTCCTCGCCCGCGAGGGTGCGCAGCCGCTCCGCCAGCGGGTAGAACGCGCCGCTGTCGTCCCGCGCCTCGACCACCCCGTCGGAGGCGAGGAAGAGCCGGTCGCCGGGGCGCAGCGACACCGTGCACGCCTCGATCGACGCGGCGTCCGCGAGGCCGAGCCCGAGCGGCGTCCACGGCGAGACCTCCAGTTCCGTCGCGTCCGCACCCCGCAGCAGCAGGGGCGGCGGGTTGCCGCAGACGACGACGCGCACCTCCAGGGCGTCGGCCGAGAACTCCAGCAGCGCGGCCGTCGCGAACAGCTCGGCGTGCCGCGCGTCCGCCGAGTCCACCAGCAGCCTGCGGTCCAGCCGCCGCGCCACCGACGCCAGGTCCGGCTGGTCGAGCACCGCCTCCCGGAACGCCCCCAGCAGCGAGGCGACCGTCGACACCGCCGACAGGCCGTGCCCCTGCACGTCACCCATCACCACCCGTACGCCGAAGGGGCCGTCCCGCACGTCGAAGAAGTCGCCCCCGACCAGCGTCCCGCGCTGCGCCGCCCGGTACAGCCCCGTGCAGCGCACCGCCCCCACCCGCTCGGGCAGCGGCGGCGCGACGGCACGCTGCGCGGCCTCGGCGACCGTGCGCTCCAGGCCCAGCTGGGCGTCGCGGCGACTGCGCACGAAGGACACGAAGACACTGAGCACCGCGACGAAGACGATGGTCAGCAGGTCGGCGTCGCCCGGCCGGTCGAGCCGGAGGGCCGGGATGTGCAGCAGCGCGATCACCACACCGCCCAGCACGGCGGTCGCCAGCGGGCCGTAGGACAGCACGGCCAGCGGCGGGATGGCACCCAGCAGGAACCCGATCTCCAGGGGTTCGTCGCTGAGCAGGGTCGCCGCGCAGATCCCCACGACGAGGGCGGGCGGCAGTACCCGCACCCAGCGGGGCGGCGGCGCCCCGCTCAGCCAGCTCCGCCGGTCCTCGCCCCGCCGCGGCCGCGGGACGGACACCTTTCGCACACCCCTACGCTCCTACGCCGCCGCGCCGCCCGCACGCGGAGAGGCGGCGGGCGGACGACCCCGGACGACCCCGGACGACCCCGGACGACCCCGGACGGGTCCGGACGGGTCCGGACGGGTCCGCACGAGTTCTAGAAGGCGCCGAGCGTCAGCCGGAAGCCGGTGGGCGCCGTGTCCTGGATGTAGGAGGCGAAGTCGGCCACGTCGTCGAAGGCGAAGCCGTACGCCCTGCCGTCCTCGGTGGCGGCGTGCACCGCCTTCGCGTAGTGGTTGGTCAGCGCGGTCCCGTAGAACGCCGCGGGGTCGGTCGTGGGCTGGTCGGCCGAGGAGACCAGCGTGGAGCGGTTGAACCCGGCGCCGAGGACCGCGGCGACCGGACCGGTGGTGCCGTCGTTGGGCGCGGCGAGGTTGCCGTCGCAGAAGAGCACGTCCCGGGTGGACGGCTTGGCGAAGGACACCTGGGCGGGCCCGTCGAAGGTCAGCCGGTCCCCGCGCACCCGGCCGGTGAAGGTCCCGGCGTTGGTGGTGATCCTGAGGTCCTTGCCGGTGTAGGTGCTCCACACCTCGTCGATGTACGGGGCGAGGTAGTCCTTGGGAAACAGGCCGGCGTCCAGACCGTGGCCGGGGGCGATCACCCGGGTGTCGTCCACGACCAGCGGTGCGAACTCCTCCACCTTCCGCACCGCCTCGAAGACGGCAGCCCGCCCACCCGGACGTACCGTGCCGGTGGTCTGGTCGTCGGCACCGGTCAGCCGGATGGCGAGGGGCACGCTGAACATGTCGACCATGGTGGTGTTGCAGAACATCCCGGCGGAGTTGTAGGTGAACTCCGCGCAGTCGTGCAGCACCCCGTAGTTCGGGTCGGACTCGACCCAGCCCGCCGGGTATTGCAGCGCGGCGTTTCCCGCGCCGTCCGCGACGACCTTGAACTTCAGCTTCTCGCCCAGGGACACGTAGATCCGGCCCGAGAGGCGGGGCAGGTTCAGCGTGGTCTCGCCGCTGCCGGCGAGGCCGATCGCGTAGTCGGTGTAGCCGTCGGCGCCGTTGTCGGAGAGGGCCACGGGGGCGACGGTGCCGTCGGGGGTGACCCGCACCTGGCGGCCGTCGACGTTGCCGACGATGTAGACGTGCACGTCGGCGTTGCCGAAGGTGCCGGTGTCGTTGACGATCGTCAGCGGCAGTGCGCCGGCGGCCTCGGGGGCCGGGGCGTCCGAGCCGACGCCCGCGAGGGCGTGCGGGGCGACGGCGGCGGCGACCGGGGCGGCGACGACCGCTCCGCCGAGGGCGACGAGCAGCTTGCGGCGGGCGAGCGGACGCTGGTGACGAGGAGTCATGTGGGGGGTCTCCAGTGATCGGGGCCGGACAGAGCCTGAGAGCGCTCTCACGCGGTGCGGCGATGGTACGCAGCACGGCCGGCCCGGCCAACCGCCCGCATCCTGCTCCAAACCCGTTGTCCCAGGTGGGACTTGGGAGGGGTGGCGGCGAACAGGGAACGCTTAACCGGTGTTTAAGGCACGCTTAAACAGCGGCGCGCGGCGGTGTCGGCCGGTCGCGGGCGCCGGATGGCATGCTGGCCCCACGGTCACGGGCGGCGACGGCATGGCGGAGGCGGTATGGGATTCGAGGGCGAGGTCTGGCACGTGCGCCGGGCGCCGGACACCGGTCGGGCGGCCGACGCGGAGTCCGGCGACATCGGGGAGATCCTGATCGACGACGCCGACTTCCCCTGGCTGTCCGGCCGCTTCAGCGCGGGCCCGGCCTACGGTGCCGTCCGCGATCTGTTCGCCCGCGAACTCGCCCTCGCGGAAGCGGACGACGCGGAGCACTGGGCGCGATGGGAGGCGGCCTACGCCGAGATCGAACGGCGGGTGCGGCTGGTGTCGCCCGACGGCCCGGTCGCCGAGTTCCTGCTGCACATCCAGGGCGACCGGGCCTGGTTCCGGTGGAGCGACGAACCCTTCGGGGCGACGCAGGACGCCGGTACGTAGGGACGCCAGTACGTAGATACGTGTCAGTACGCAGGTACGTCAGTACGCAGGTACGTAGGTACGTCAGTACGTCAGCAGGCCCTCGGCCTCGGCGAGGATCTCGGTGACCCGCAGCCCGAACGCGGCGTCACACGGATGCGGGCGCCCGCCACCGGCGGTGGCGAGCAGCGCGTCCGCGGCCCGCCGCAGCGCGGGCACCGGGCCCTCCGTGGTCTCCGGGAGCAACGTCACCCCGGCCCGGCCGCGCAGCTCCACCGTGGCGCCCGCCGCGGCGGGCGGCGCCGTCAGGCTGAGGGTGAGCGTGCTGGAGGCTCCGCCCGTGTGGTCGAGGACCAGGTGGACGGTGTCCCCGGGACCCGGTGCGGCCGCCGCCACGCGCCGGGCGTCGCCGAGGACCGGCAGCAGCACGGACAGTGCGTGCGGTCCCACGTCCCACAGGGCGCCCTTCTCCCGCCGCCACGGCGAGGCGGCGAACGGGCTGTCGCCGTCCCCGAACAGGGCGCCCAGCCAGTGCGCCCGTGCGGTGAACCAGCCGTCACCGGCGGCCTGTTCGGTGATCCACGCCTCCGTCTCGGGCTGGAACCGGGTGGTGAAGAAGACCACCGAGGCGACGTCCGCCGCCCGTACCGCCTCCACCACGGCCCGCCCCCGCGCCACCGTCGTCGCGAGCGGCTTGTCGAGCAGCAGATGGCACCCGGCCCGTGCGGCGCGCACCGCCAGGTCGGCCTGTACGGCCGGGGGCAGCGCGACGGCGACGGCCTCCACGTCGGCCAGCAGGGCGTCGACGTCGTCGTAGGCCCGGGTGCCGTGCCGCTCCGCCAGTTCCTTGGCGGCGTCCGGGCGGCGGCCCCACACCCCCGCGAAGTCCAGGTCGTCGTGCCCGGCCAGGGCGGGGGCGTGCGCCATGTCCGCCCAGGGGCCGGTGCCGAGCAGTCCGATGCGCATCCCGTCGCCTCTCCACGATGCCGGCCCGGTGACGGGCCCGCCGACGCTCCGCTGACGACCGGCGCACGCGGCCCGGCCGACGTCGAGCGTGACACATGGACGGGGGGCGATGACAGGGCGGACGGCGTCCAGCGGCAGAGGCGGCAGACGTAGCTGAGGCAGCAAAGGCGGCAGAAGTAGCAGAGCGTGCCCCCCCGCGTCGTACGAGACCGGTGATTCTGCCGATCCCCGCGCCCCTCCCGCCGCCCGACAGTGGCACCGCCAACCCCATCGGCGAGGCCCGTCCGGCGGATGTCCCGGGACGCGACCCCACGCGTTCCGGGCCGTGTGCGACCACCGGGCGGCCGGCTCGCCACGACGGAGAGGACCACCCCTCGTGCAGCAGCATCCCCACACCCACGCCGCCCCCGAGGCCGCACGCCCCGCCTTCCGCGGCGCCCGGCGGCGACTCGCCGGCGTGACGGCCGCCGTGGCCGCGATGGTCGCGCTCGGCACCCTCACCGGCCCGGGCGCCCAGGCCGCCGACAACCCGTACGAGCGCGGCCCGGCACCCACCGAGTCCAGCATCGAGGCACTGCGCGGCCCTTACTCCGTGGCCGACACCAGCGTCTCCTCCCTCGCGGTCACCGGCTTCGGCGGCGGCACCATCTACTACCCGACCAGCACGAGCGACGGCACGTTCGGCGCCGTCGTGATCGCGCCCGGGTTCACCGCGTACCAGTCCTCCATCGCCTGGCTCGGACCGCGGCTGGCCTCCCAGGGCTTCGTCGTGTTCACCATCGACACCAACACCACGCTGGACCAGCCCGACTCCCGAGGCCGCCAACTGCTGGCTGCCCTGGACTACCTCACCGAGCGCAGCTCCGTCCGCGGCCGGATCGACAGCAGCCGACTCGGCGTCATGGGCCACTCCATGGGCGGCGGCGGCACCCTGGAGGCCGCCAAGTCCCGGCCGTCGCTCCAGGCGGCGATCCCCCTCACCCCCTGGAACCTGGACAAGAGCTGGCCCGAGGTCGGCACCCCGACGCTGATCGTGGGGGCCGACGGCGACACGGTCGCCCCCGTGGCCTCGCACGCCGAGCCGTTCTACTCCGGCCTGCCCTCCGCGACCGACCGGGCCTATCTGGAGCTGAACAACGCGACCCACTTCTCGCCCAACACGTCCAACACGACGATCGCGAAGTACAGCGTTTCCTGGCTCAAGCGGTTCATCGACAACGACACCCGCTACGAGCAGTTCCTGTGCCCGCTGCCCCGCCCGAGCCTGACCATCGAGGAGTACCGGGGCAACTGCCCGCACGGTTCCTGACGCACGTCCGCTGTGCCGGCGCACGACCGGGACCGGGGCCGGTTGGGCGCCGGCACAGCGACCGCGCCCCTCACGGGGCGCACCGCCGCAGGTGAGGGCACCGAAGCGGCGGCGGGCACGGGCGGACCGGTGCCTTCCGCCTCGGGTTACGCGCGCGTAACCTCCCGGGAATGACCGCAGAGACGACCGTACCCACGGCCGGGCGGATCCACGGCCGGAGCGCGCAACGCAAGGCGCTGCGCGCACTGTTGGACGCACTGCCCAGCCACGGCGGCCCACTCCTCCTGGCCGGCGAACCCGGGCTCGGCCGCACCGCCCTGCTCCAGTGGGCCGCCCGCTCCTTCCGGGCCGGTCCGGTGCTCCACCTCGGCCCCGGCCCCGACGTGAGCGCACCCGTCACCGCCGAACGACTGCTCGACACCCTGCGGACGGCGGCCACCGCGGCGCCCGTGCTCGTGTGCGCGGACGACGCCCACCTGTGGGACGCGCCGGCCCGCACGGCGCTCGGCCGCGCGGCGCGGCGCCTGCGCGCCGCCGACCGGGTCGGCCTGCTGCTCACCGTCGCCTCGGACCGCGCCGTCGACCCGGAGTTCGCCCGGCTGCCCGTCGTCCACCTGGACCCGCTGGCCCCGTCGCGGGCCGCCGCCCTGCTCGACGACGTGACCGACGGCGCCGCCGCCCCGGCCGTCCGCGAACAACTCCTCGCCGAGGCGGAGGGGAACCCGGCCCTCCTCGTCGCCCTCGTCCGCCGGCTGTCACCCGCCGAACTGCGCGGACACCGGCCGCTGCCCCACCCGCTGGCCGACGCGAGCGCCCTCGCCGAGGCCGCGGGCGGCGTGCCGAGCGGCCCGTCCGCCCACGCGCGGGACCTGCTGCTGGTGGTGGCCGCGGCCGGACAGACCCCGGACGGCACGGACGTCGACGCCGGACTGGTCCACGACGCGCTGCGGCGCCTGCGGCCGGCACCGGGACCCGGTCCCCGGGCGGAACCGCTGCCCGGCCAACTCGTCCTGGCCGGCGACCGACTCCGCTTCCGCAGCCCGCTGGTCCGCCGTACGGTGCACGCCACCGCCGCGCCCGAGCGGCGCCGCGCCGCGCACCGCGCGCTGGCCGACGTGTTGGAGGGCGGTGGCCACCGGCTCACGGGCCTGCTGCACCGCTCGTGGTCCCTGGGCGGCGGCCCGGATGCCGCGCCCGGGGCGACGGACCGGCTCTCGGCGGACGCGGACCGGCTCGCGGCGGTGGCGGCCGACGGCGCGGTGCCCGCCTCGCACCGGCTTCGCGCGACCGCGTACGCCCGTGCCGCCGAGCTGACCGCCGACGGTGCACGGCGGGCCGAGCGGTACACCGCCGCGGCCGAGCACGCCCTGCTCGCCGGGCACCCCGAACGGGCCCGCCCCCTGCTCGCCGCGGCCCGTGACCACGCCGCCCCCGCCGCCGTACGGGGGCGGGCCGAGCTGGTGCGCGGCGTGACGGAACTGAGGGACGGACCGGTCGGCGACGCCCACCAGTCCCTGCTGCTGGCCGCGTCCCTGCTCGCCGCCGACGCGCCCGCCGACGCCGCGACCGCCGCACTGGCCGCCGCCGACGCGGCCTGGGCGGCGGGCGACCTGCCCGCGTGCCTGGCCACGCTCGCCCCCGAACCGCCCGGCCGGGCCGAGAACCCGGCCCCCGGGCCCGCCGACGCCCGCGGTCCCGCGGCGGGCACGGCCGCCGTCGTCCATGACCACCGCGTCGGCATGCGGGCGCTGCTCGAAGGACGCCTCGACCGGGCCGGCACCCCGCTCGGGCAGGTCGTCGAACGGGGCAGGACCGAGGAACGGCCGGAGCCGCTGCTGCGGTCGGCGGCGGCCGCGCTGCTGCTCGGAGACGTGGACGCCGCCCGCAGCGCCGGGGCCCGGGCCCTGGCCGCCGCGCGGCAGCTCGGGTCGGACGCGCTGGTGCCGCAGGCGCTGGAGTACCTCGCTTACGCCGAACTGCGCGCCGGCCGCCACCCGCAGGCCCGTACCCACGCGGAGGAGGGGCTGCGCACCGCGCTGCGGGCCGGACAGCGCAACACGGCCGCCCACCACCGGGCGGTGCTGGCGCTCGCCGCGTCGATCGAGGAGGAGCCGGACGTCGTCGCCCGGCACGTCACGGCCGCGCTGGACACGGCCCGCCGGCACGGACTGGCCCAGGCGGCCACCCTCGCCCAGTGGGCGGCGGCCCGCGCCGACCTCGGCCGGGGGCGCCCCTTCGACGCCGCCGACCGGCTCGGACTCCTGGTCCTCCCCGGGCCGGGGCGGGGCCACTTCGCGGTGTGGCGGCTGGCCGTGCCCTGCTTCGTGGAGGCCGCGGTGCTCGCCGGACGCCACGAGGACGCCCGTGCCGTCCTCGCGGACTTCGCCGACTGGGCGGCGTTCGGCGCCGACCCGCAGGCCGCCGCCCAACTGGCCCGCTGCCACGCCCTCCTGGCCCCCGCGGAGCACGCCGACGACCTCTACCGCCGTGCCCTCGACCGGCACGACGAGGCGGGCGGCGACTTCGAGCGGGCCCGCACCGCGCTGCTCTACGGCAAGTGGCTGCGGCGGCGCCGCAGACCGCGCGAGGCACGCGGCCGGCTCGGCACCGCGCTGGCCGGCTTCGAGCGCAGCGGCGCCGGTGTCTGGGCCGCACAGGCACGCGACGAACTCCGCGCCCTCGGGGCGGCCCCGCAGGGCACCGGCGCCGCGGTGCCGAACCGGCTCGGCAGCCTGACCCCGCAGCAACTGCGCATCGCACGGCACGTCGCCGAGGGCGCCACCAACCGCGAGGTCGCGCTGGCCCTCGCAGTGAGCACCCGCACCGTCGACTACCACCTCCGCAAGGTCTTCGCCGTACTCGGCGTACGGTCCCGCCTGGAGCTGGCCCGCCTGGTGGGACAGGCCGAACAGGCCCAGGAGGTTCAGGGGGCCGGAGAGGCCCGCCGGGTGGGGCGCCACGAAAAGACCGGTGCACAACCCTAGGGACCGACCGGACGGTATGCCATCCTTCGGGGCAGGACGAGTCAGGGGGCAGGCCCGGCGCGGCGGGACGGCCCGTCGCGGCGCGGCGCCTCCACCAGCCCTGCCCCGGGGAGGACCGCGATGCAGCACGCCGTACGGTCACGAGCAGCGATCCGCACCGGGCTGACGCCCGTTCCACGCCCGCGGACACCCGGCGTCACGTCGTTGATCGACGCCGACGCCCTGCGTGTCCTGCACCGGGCCGCCCGCGCCCTGCTCGACGACCTTCCCGACCTGACCGACCGGCTGACGGCCCTGCTGCGGGAACAGGAACCCGCGTACCGGGGCGTCCTCGCGAAGGACCCCGCCGCCACCTGGCAGGAGGCCCACCGCTCGCTGCGGCACAGCGTGGCCTCGCTGCTCGACCCGCGCGGCGCCCGGGACGCGGCCCGCCGCTGCTCCTGGCGGATCGGTGCCGCCCGCGCCGAGCAGGGGCTCCCGCTGGACGCCCTGCTGCACGCCTTCCGCCTGGGCGGCTCCCTGGTGTGGCAGCGGCTGGTCGAGGAGACCTCCCGGGCCGCCCCGGAGGACGTGCGGCTCCTCGTGCACGTGGCCGCCGACGTGTGGAACTTCGTCGACGAGCACTGCACCCTCGTCGCGGACGCCTACCGGCAGACCGAGTGGCAGATCGGCCGGCGCCGCGAGAACCGGGCCCGGCTGCTGGCGGCCGGCCTGCTCGACGGCACCGGCCGCATCGCCGACCTGCCCGAGGCCGCCCGGGTCCTCGGCCTCCCCGAACAGGGCCGGTACGTCGTCGTCGCCGTCACCGGCGGGCCGCCTCTCCGGTCCGCGGCCGCCCGCGCCGCCGCCGTACCGCCCGGCAGCCACGTCCACTGGCACGCCGAGGCGGAGGCGGACTACGCCATCGTCCTGGTCGGCTCCCGCGAGGGACTCCCGGAGCCGCACGAGCCCGGAACCGAGCCCCCCGTTCCCATCCCGGGGCTCCGGATCGGCGTCGGCAGCCCGGTCGACGGACTCGCCGCCGTCGGGGACGCGCGCAGGCTCGCGGACACCGCCCTCGCCATCTGCCCGGCGGCGGGCGGCACCGTGCGGCTGGCCGACCAGCTCCCCGCCGCCCTGGTCGTCTCCAGCCCCGAGCTGGGCCGGGCCCTGGCCGAGAAGGTGCTCGGTCCCCTGCTCCGCCTGGAGCCCGCCGACCGCGAGGTGCTCCTCGACACCCTCACCACCTGGCTCGACTGCGACGGCTCGGCCCAGCGCGCCGGTGAGCGCCTCTACTGCCACCGCAACACGGTCCTCAACCGCCTCCGCCGCTGCGAACAACTCACCGGCCGCTCCCTGGCCCGCCCGGCCGACGTCGTCGAGTTCAGCCTGGCCCTGACGGCCCGACGGGTCCTGCACGACTGACCCGGGACACGGCCGCGGCGTGCGCCTGTCCCCCCCGGCGAGGCGGCCCCCACGGTTGCGCCGCCGAGGCCGGCTCGGCCGTGACCCTCCGCTGCGCGGCGCACGACCGGGCGGCGGGCCGGGGGGTGTCCGCGAGCACCGGGGGCTGCTACCGATCCGTCCCGGCCTTCCTGCCCGTCTCGTCTTCGGCTGCGGCTTTCGGAGCCGGGGACGGTGTCCCGGCAACCGGGGACGGCCGGCGCCCCTGGCGGTCCCGGGGCGCCGTGCGGTGGCTGGGGTGCCGGGTGCCGGGCGGGTCCCCGTGCACCGTGGGCGCGGACGCCTGGGAGCCGGTCTGTCTTCCTGCCCGTCTCGTCCCCGGCTTCCGGGGCCACGGAGGGCGTCCCGGCAACCGGGACGGCAGGCGCCCTCTGCGGTCCCCCGACGCCGTGCGGCGTCCGGGCGCCGTGAGCGCGGACGCCCGGGAGCCGTTCCGGTCTTCCTGCCCGTCTCGTCCCCGGCTGCGGCTTCCGAACCGCGGACGGTGTCCCGGCAACCGGGGCCGCCGACGCCCCCTGGCGGTCCCCGGACGCGGTGCGGTTGCCGGGGCGCTGGATGCCGGGCGGGTCCCCGTGCACCGTGGGCGCGGACGCCTGGGAGCCGGTCCGGCTTTCTGCCCGTCTCGTCTCCGGCTGCGGCTTCCGGGGCCGCGGAGGGTGTCCCGGCAACCGGGGACGGCCGGCGCCCCCGGCGGTTCCGGGGCGCCGTGTGGTGGCCGGGGTGCCGGATGCCGGGCGTGCCCGTGCACCGTGGGGGCGGACGCCTGGGAGCCGGTCCGGCTTCCTGCCCGTCTCGTCCGCGGCTCCGGCTTTTGGGCTGCGGACGGTGTCCCGGCGACCGGGGGCCGCTGGCGGTCCCGGGACGCCGTGCGGTGGCCGGGGCCGCCGGTGCCCCTGGCGGTCCCGGGACGCCGTGCGGTGGCCAGAGCGCCGGATGCCGGGCGGGTCCCCGTGCACCGTGCGCGCGGACGCCTGGGAGCCGGTTCGGTGTCGTTCTCTGGGCATCCGCACAGACTCGTGGTCCCCGGACTGGGACACCGCAGCGACCCTGCCCGGGCCCCCTGTACGGCCCCCGGTGCCCGTGCTGTCGTGAGCTCCCCCCTTCACCCGTCACCGTGCCGTTCCGGCCCGGTCCCAAGGAGCCGCGATGCCCGCAGCACCACCGGACGGCGCGCCCGCGCTGCACGTCGAGAGCCTCGACGTGACGTACGGGCGCGCGCTGTCCGCCCTCCGCTCCGTGTCCCTGACCGTCCCGCACGGCGCCGTCGTCGCCCTGCTCGGAGCCAACGGCGCCGGCAAGACGACGCTGCTGCGGGCCGTCTCGGGCACCCTGCGCCTGCACCGCGGCACGATCACGGCCGGCCGCGTCCGCTACGGCGACACGGCCCTGGACGGCCGCGACCCGGTCGCCGCCGTACGCGCCGGAGTCGTCCAGGTGCCCGAGGGCAGGCGGGTCTTCGCCGGACTCACCGTCGATGAGAACCTGCGGGCCGGCGGGCTCGGCCTCAACCGGCGGGCCCCGGCCCAGGTCCGCGAGGCCAGGGAGCGTGTCTTCACCCTGTTCCCGCGGCTCGCCGAGCGCACCCGCCAGGCGGCCGGCCTGCTGTCCGGCGGGGAGCAGCAGATGCTGGCCATCGGCCGCGCCCTGATGGCGGCGCCCCGGCTGCTCCTCCTCGACGAACCCTCGCTCGGGCTCGCCCCGATGATGGTCGACCGCATCGCCGAGGTCGTCCGCGAGATCAACACCCAGGGCACCGCCGTCCTCCTCGTCGAACAGAACGCCGGCATGGCGCTCTCCCTCGCCGGACAGGCCCACGTCCTGGAGGTCGGCGAGATCAGGCTCTCCGGCGCCGCCGCCGACCTCGCGCGCACGGACGCCGTACGCCGTCTCTACCTGGGCGAGACCACCGACGGCGCCGACGGCAAGGGGGCCGCGTGACCGCCCCCGCCGCCGCACTGCCCGCGCTGGAGGTGAGGGGCGTGACCGTGCGCTTCGCCGGTCTCCTCGCCCTCGACGACGTCTCCTTCACCGTCGCCCCCGGCACCGTGCACGCCGTCATCGGCCCCAACGGCGCCGGCAAGTCCACCTGCTTCAACGTCCTGTCCGGCCTGTACCGCCCCACCGCCGGTTCGGTACGGCTCGGCGCCACGGAACTGACCCGGCTGGCCCCGCACCGGATCGCCGCTCTCGGCGTCGCCCGCACCTTCCAGAACATCGTCACCACCCAGGGCACCGTCGCTGACAACCTGATGCTCGGCCGGCACGCCCTGTCCCACGCCGGGTTCGCCGCCAGCGCCCTGCGCCTGCCGCGCGCCCGGCGCGAACAGCGCGCCCACCTCGCCAAGGCCCGCGAAATCGCCGAACTCACCGGTCTCGGCGCCCACTTCGGCTCACCCGTCGCGCTGCTGTCCTACGGCGACCGCAAACGCGTCGAACTCGCCCGCGCCCTCTGTCTGGAGCCCCGTGTCCTGCTGCTCGACGAACCCGTGGCCGGCATGAACGCCGCCGAACGTGCCCGCATGACCGAGGTGGTCCGGGAGATCCGCGCCGAACTCGGCCTCTCCGTCGTGCTGGTCGAGCACGACATGGGCCTGGTCATGCGGCTCGCCGACGAGGTCACCGTCCTCGACTTCGGCCGGGCCATCGCCCACGGCACCCCCGACGAGGTCCGGCGCGACCCCGGGGTGCTGCGCGCCTACCTCGGCACCACCACGCAGGAGGACGCGGCATGACCGGCTTCCTCGACAGCCTGTTCAACGGCCTGGCCCTGGGCTCCGTGTACGCCCTGATCGCCCTCGGCTTCGTCACCATCTTCAAGGCCTCCGGCGTGCTCAGCTTCACCCACGGCTCGCTGCTGCTGCTCGGCGGATACCTCGTCGCCGTCCTCCACGACGACATCGGCTTCGCCGGGGCGCTGGCCGTCGCGGTCCTCGTGACGGCGGCCGCGGCCGGGATCCTGGACCGGCTGGTGCTGCAACGCGTCGGGGGGAGCGACCCGCACGCCGCCCACGTCCAGACCATCGTCACCATCGGCATCGACATCGTCCTGGTCACCGACCTCGCCCGGCGCATCGGGGGCGACCTGCTGCCCCTCGGCGACCCCTGGGGCTCCGCCGTGACCGACCTCGGCCCGGTGACCGTGGCCGACAGCCGCGTCGCCGCGATCCTGGTGTCCGCCGTCGCCATCGGCGGCGCCTTCGCCCTCTTCCGGTTCACGCCCTGGGGCCTGTCGCTGCGCGCGGCCGCCGAGGACCGCGAGGCCGCCGCCCTCATGGGCGTACGGCTCACCCGCGTACGCACCGCCGCCTGGTGCCTGGCCGGCGGCCTCGCCGCACTCGCCGCCGTCTTCCTGGTCGCCTTCCCGGCGCCCGGCCTGGAGCGCACCACCGGACAGATCGCGCTGAAGGCGTTCCCGGCCGCCATCCTCGGCGGCATGACCTCCCCGGTCGGCGCCCTGGTCGGCAGCATGCTGATCGGCCTCACCGAGGCCTTCGTCGCCGGCTACCAGTCCGACCTGCACGTCCTCGGCGAGGGCTTCGGCGACGTCGCGCCGTACGCCGTGATGGTGCTCGTCCTGCTGGTGCGCCCCGCCGGACTCTTCGCGGCCAAGGGAGCGGCCCGTGTCTGACCTGCGCCCCCTCCTCGCCAAGCGCGCACCGCTCCTGCTGACCGCCCTTCTCCTGTGCGCCCTGCCCTTCTACCTGGACGCCTTCTGGCTGCGCATCGGCCTGTTCTCCATGGCCGCGGCCATCGGCGCCGTCGGGCTCGGCCTGCTCAGCGGCACCGCCGGACAGCTCTCCCTCGGGCACGCCTTCTTCCTCGCCGTCGGCGCCTACGGCTACGTCTGGCTGGCGGGCGAGCCGGGCCCCGGGCTGCCGCCCGCCCTCGCCGCCGTCCTCGCCGTACTGCTCGCCGGGGCGGCGGGCGGGCTGTTCAGCCCCGTCGCCGGACGCGTGAAGGGCGTCTACCTCGGCGTCGCCACCCTCGCCCTGGTCTTCCTCGGCCACCACGTCCTGCTCACCGCGGACTCCGTCACCGGCGGCTTCAACGGCCGCTCGGTGCCGCCGCTGGAGCTGGGCGGCTTCACCTTCGCCGAGTCGGACCCGGAACTGACCGTCCTGGGCGTGCCGTTCGGCGCCGAGGAACGGCTCTGGTACCTGGGCCTCGTCCTGTTCGCCGTCACCTGGTTCACCGCGCGCGGACTGCTGCGCGGACGCCCCGGACGGGCTCTGGCGGCGCTGCGCGACAGCGAGACCGCGGCGTCCGTGATGGGGGTGCACGTGGCCCGGTACCGCTCGTCCGCGTTCGTCGTCTCGTCGATGTACGCGGGCCTCGCCGGCGTCCTGCTCGCGCTCTCCTTCCGACGCGTGGTGCCCGACTACTTCTCCCTCGCCCTGTCCGTCGACTACCTCGCCATGATCGTCATCGGCGGTCTCGGCTCGGTGGCCGGAGCCACCGCCGGAGCCGTCTTCGTCACCGCGCTGCCCCTGCTGATGACCCGCTACGCCGACCAGTTGCCCCTGGTGGCGGCGCCCGGGTCCGGCGGCGGCTCGATCGGCCCGACCGAGGCGTCCCGCTACCTCTACGGCGCGGCGATCGTCGTGATCCTCCTCTACGCCCCCGACGGCCTGCACGGACTGGCCCGCCGCACCCGGGCCCGCCTGCGCCGCCGCCCACCCGTCACCGGCCCGCCCGGCACCGGAGCCGCGCCCGGCCCCGGCACCCCCTCCGACACCCCCGACACCACCGCACGAGCCAAGGAGCACACCCCGTGAACGTCACGCACCCCAGGCCCCGCACCGCCCGGACCGCCGCCCTGGCCGCGGCACTGGCCGCCGTGCTGCTCGCGGGCACCGCATGCAGCTCCAAGGCGGACGGCGGGAGCACCGACGACGCCGCCGACGGCGTCAAGTCCGGCCCCGGAGTCACCGACAAGACCATCAGACTCGGCGCGCTGACCGACCTCACCGGCCCCTACGCCACCCTCGGCAAGAGCATCGTGCAGGCCCAGCAGATGTGGGCCGACGAGACCAACGCCGCGGGCGGCATCTGCGGGCGCAAGGTGGAGATCGTCGTCAAGGACCACGGCTACGACGTGCAGAAGGCGGTCACCGCCTACGCCGACATCGCACCGGACGTCGTCGCCCTGCCCCAGGTCATCGGCTCCCCGGTGGTCGCCGCCCTGCTCGACGACATCGAGCGGGACCACCTGCTGACCTTCCCGCAGGCCTGGGCGGCCAGCCTGCTCGGCCGGGACTCCGTCCAGGTCCTCGGCACCACCTACGACCTCGACATGATCGCCGCCGTCGACTTCCTCACCCGCACCAAGAAGATCGCCAAGGGCGACACGATCGGTCACGTCTACTTCGAGGGCGACTACGGCGCCAACGCGCTGGAGGGCTCCGAGTGGGCCGCCGAACAGGCGGGGATGAAGGTCGCCGGGCAGAAGATCAAGGCCACCGACACCGACCTGACCGCGCAGGTGTCCGCGCTCAGCAAGGCCGGGGTGAAGGCGATCCTGATCAGCGCGGGCCCCGCCCAGACCGCCTCCCTCGCCGGCGTGGCCGCCGCCCGCGGCCTGAAGGTGCCGATCGTCAGCAGCGCGCCCGGCTACGCCCCGCAGCTGCTGAAGACACCCGCGGCGGCGGCGCTGGAGGCCATGGTCCACGTCGTCAGCGCCGCACCGGCGGTCAGCTCCGACCTGCCGGGCGTCAAGAAGATGGTCGCCTCCTACAAGAAGGCGCACCCGGGCGAGCCCGTCGACTCCGGCGTGCTCTCCGGATACAACGCCGCCCAACTGACCGGCGCCGACCTCAAGAAGGCCTGCGAGGGCGGCAGCCTCGCCCGCCAGGACGTGGTCAAGGCGCACCGTTCGCAGAAGAACGCCGACACCGGACTCGGCACCCCGCAGAACTTCACCCTGGTGACCGCGCCGGCCAGCCGGTCCACGTACGTGCTGAAGCCCGACGCCAAGGCGGAGGGCGGCCTGATCGGGGTGGAGGAGGCGCACCAGGCGCCCGGGGTGGACGCGTATCTGGCCTCGCGCGGCTGACCCGATCGGGTGGCCGTCAACTGGTCTGCGGAACAACCGGGTTGACGGCCACATGATCCGGCCTCCGGTTTGGCTGACCACTACGTCTTTAGGATGTACTGTCTGTCATGCCAGTCCAGTTGGCGCCGGTACGGAGCTGGGGGAACGATGCAAGCCGACAAGCAGCTGTCCACGGAGATCGACGCCAACGTGCCGACAGCGGCACGTATGTACGACTTCTACCTGGGCGGCAAGGACAACTACGCGGCCGACCGCGCGGCCGTGGGCGAACTCGACAAGGTCGTCCCCAGCACGCGCCGGCTGGCGCTGAACAACCGGCGCTTCCTCCAGCGGGTCGTCCGGGTGCTCGCCGAGGACTACGGCATCCGTCAGTTCCTCGACCACGGCTCCGGCCTGCCCACGCAGGACAACGTGCACCAGGTCGCCCAGCGCGTCGCCCCCGAGTCCCGCGTCGTCTACGTCGACAACGACCCGATGGTGCTGGTCCACGGCCGGGCCCTGCTCGACCAGAACGACCAGACCGCCGTCATCCACGCCGACATGCGGGCCACGGACGAGATCCTCTCCCACCCGGACACCCGGCGTCTGATCGACTTCTCGCAGCCGGTCGCCGTCCTGTTCAACTCGGTGTTCCACTGCATCCCGGACAGTGACACCGACGGGCCCCAGGCGGTCGTGCGCCGGGTGACCGAGCGGCTGGTGCCCGGAAGTTACGCGGTGATGTGCCAGCTGGTCAGCGAGGACGCCGAGGTGCGGAAGTTCGTCACGGACTTCATGAACGAGGCGACGCAGGGCCACTGGGGCCGGGTGCGTGAGCCCAAGGACGTCGAGGCCCTCTTCGACGGCATGGAGATCATGGAACCGGGCCTGGTGGAGGTCTCCACCTGGCGCCCGGACACCGAGGTGGCGCCGCGTCAGCTCACCGACGAGTGGATCGAGTTCGGCGGGCTGGGCCGGCTGCGCTGACCGCGGACGAGCCGAGCCGGTCACCGTACGACGACGGAGGAGGGGGCCACGCGCACCGCGCGTGGCCCCCTCCTCCGTGCTGTCGTGCTGTGCGCCGCTACGTCGCCGGGTAGCGCGTCGCCATCGTCTCGCGCAGCCGATCCAGCGACTGGCGCGGAGTCAGTGCCTCGTCGGCCAGCCGGTCCAGCGCCACCCGGTACTGCTCGGTCTCGTCCCGGTCCTCCAGGAAGTTGGCGCTCCCGATGTGCTCCAGGTAGACCACGTCCGGCAGATCGGCGCCGCCGAACCGCAGATAGGTGACGGGGATGGCGGGCGCCGACGCGTTCGTCACGTCCAGCGGCACGATCTGAAGCGTCACATGGGGCCGCTTCGCCATCGTGACCAGGTGCTCGAGCTGCTCGCGCATGACCTCACGGCTGCCCAGCACGCGCAGCAGGACGGACTCGTCGATGACCGCCCACAGCTGCGGCGCGTCCTTGCGCTCCAGCAGCGCCGTCCGGTGCTTGCGCAGTTCGACGCGGCGCCGGACCTCGGCCGTGGGGGCGTTCGGCAGGCCGCGCTGGACCACTGCCTCCGTGTAGGCCCCGGTCTGCAACAGGCCGGGGACGTACTGGATCTCGAAGGTACGGATGGTGGCCGCGGCCTCCTGGAGGCCGACCAGGCGGTCGAACCACTCGGGCATCAGGCGCTTGTCGTACCGCTGCCACCAGCCCGGTTCGCCCGCCCGCTGCAGCAGCTTGAGCAGGACCGAGGCCTCGTAGGTATCGGTGCCGTACCGCTCGAGCAGTGCGCGGACGTCCTTCTCCGAAGGGGGCCTGCGGCCCTTGCCCGACTCGATGCGCGAGAGCTTCGCGGCGCTGAAGCCCAGGTCGCGTGCCGCCTGGTCCTGGGAGAGGCCGGCGTCCTCGCGGAAACCCGCCAGTTGCACGCCGACGAGCATCTTGAGCAGAGTCGGAGCCGGCTCGGCCCGCTCCAGATAGGGTTCGAGACGGGAGATGCGATGCGACACGGCGGACATCCTGGCTCCCAGCAGACCGGCAGACTTGAAGGAAAGACTATCTCATCCCCTCGGTGCATGCCGCATCCGCCCGCAGAAATCGGGTAGTTGGACTCCGCTTAGGGCCGCCGCGCCGCCCCGGCCTACAGCAGGTGGTCGAACTCGCCCTCCTTCGCGCCCGCCAGGAACGCGGCCACCTCCGCCGGGGTGTACACGAGCGCGGGGCCGTCGGGGTCGCGGGAGTTGCGCATCGCGATGCCCCCGTCCACGAGGGCGACCTCGACGCAGTTGCCCTCGGCGTTGCTGTGCCGACTCTTCTTCCAGCAGGCGTCCAACTGGCTGGCCTGCACTCCGTTGCGCACTGGTGGCACCGCGGTCTCCTTGCTGTTCGGGGGGAGCGGACCGAGTCGTGCCGGTCCCCGAGCGCCCCCGTCCGATTTTTTTCGCGCAATTTCTCGTGCAATTGCACGCGAGCGCTCTCAGCGTGGATAATAGCCGTGGCGTCAACCCCCCGGTTGAGGTCCCTTTCTGACGTCGCATCAGGGAGATGCTGTGCCGTCACCTGCGCATCCAACGCTCCGGTCGCCCGGCGTACCCGTGTCGGAGGCAGGCGCGGCGAGCCGCTCCGGAGGGCTCCCGCACGCCCTCGGCGACGCCCCGGCCGCCGCGGCGCTGCGCGTCGCGTGCAGCGGGACGGGGTTCGCCCGGGCCCGGGTCTTCACGCGGGACACGCTGCGCGGGTGGTCGCTCGACCACCGCGGTGACGACGCGGTCCTCGTGGTCACCGAGCTGATCTCCAACGCCGTGACGCACGCGGTGCCGTCGGCGGCGGCCGGCGTCCCGGAGATCAGGCTCGGACTGGCTCTCGGCCGTGGCGACCTGACGCTGACCGTCTCCGATCCCGGAGGCGACATGCCCGTGTTCCACCCGTCCGACGGCTCCGCACTCCGGGAGCACGGACGCGGCCTGTGCATCGTCGACGCCCTCGCCGAGGAGTGGGGCTGGACCCCGCGCCCCCCGGCGGGCAAGACGGTCTGGGCCACCTTGTCGACCCGCCCCCTCACCTGACCCGACTGCCGCGGAAGGGCCCCACACCATGCGCAGCGCTCCGACACCCGAGCCGAGCATCCAGCGCACCGACCGTCAGACGCCGCCCGGCTCCCCCCGCACCACCGCCCTGCTCGCAGGTCTCGACGGGGTGCCCTGGAGCGACATCCAGGACTCCACCGGTTCGGCGGCGGCCATTCCCCGGCTGCTGCGCAAGGTGGCCCGGGGAGACGCCGAAACCGCCCGCGCCGCCCTCGGCGACCTGCGCAAGCGCATCTGCCAGTACGGCTTCGTCGTCGAGCAGGCGACCGCGGCGACCGTCCCCTTCCTGTGGGAGCTGGCGCAGCGGCCCCAGGTGAGCTGCCGGGCGCAGATCATCCAGCTGCTCAAGAACATCGCGGACGCCCGGCAGTGGGAGACCACCGCCACCGCCTATCCCAAGCTGCTCAACCACCGGGAGAACCCGGTGGCCTGGGAGCGCGCGGCGCGGCAGGCCGTCCGCGCCCGGCGGGACGGCCTGGAGCGGCTGCTGGCCGAGGACGACACCGAGATCACCCGCGCCACCACCGAACTCGCCCGCACCCTCGGCGACTGAGCCCCACGCCCCCGAAGACCGGGACCCGCGCCCTCCACGGGGGAGAAGGCGCGGGTCCCCCTTCCAAGGCGCGAGGAGCTGCCGGCCGGCGGCGGGGCGTACGCCGGGCTGCACAGCGGGCAGGTCGCCTGAGCGCCTCCGTGGGGAGGGGGGTGGGAAACGTCCGAGAAGGGGCGGGATCTGGTCAATCGCGCGCAGGGGCGCCGCTGGTACGCATGCTTCGACGGGGTCCGGGCATACGCAGCGAAAGTCGAGAGAGGGGCGCTTCGTGCTGGAACCGGACCCGAAGGTCGTCAGGGAGTTGCTGACGCGGTACGCGTCGTTGAGGATCGCTCAGGCGGAGCGGCCGCGGCCCGCGACGGTGCGGGAGCTGACGGACGTCAGTTACACCCTGTGCGTGATGATGGCGACCACCAGCGTCCACGACGCCGTGGCGAAGGCGGACGCGCTGCTGCTCGCCAAGGGGCGGACGGAACCGCAGCCGCGCCCGGTGGACGCCAACGGGGAGAGCGGGCTGTCGCTGGCCGTGTGACGGCGCCGGACCGTGCCGCGGGGCCCATGGGCCCCCGGCGACGCGGCGGTCTTCGCCCGGAAGGCGGCGCGGTAGGCGTACGGCGGGGTGCCGACCGCGCGGAGGCGCTGGCGAGATTCCGTCGGAAGCTGTCGTTTCCGCCTCTGGGAGACCGGTCGCCGGCTTTCTACCTTGGTCATCGAGCACCGCATCGCCCGACCCTGCCTCCCGGAGCCCGACCGATGACCAAGTTCCTGCTGTCCCTCCACGTCCTCGCGGCCATCGTCGCCGTCGGCCCCGTCACCGTCGCGGCCAGCATGTTCCCGGCTGCCGTGCGGCGGGTTCCGGTGGGCGTGCCCGTCGGCGGCGGGGGAGGGAACGGGGGCGGGGCGGACGCCGGGGACGTGCGCACGGTCCGGCTGCTGCACCGCATCTGCCGGGTCTACGCCGGGCTCGGCATCGCGGTGCCGGTCCTGGGCTTCGCCACCGCCGCCTCGATGGGGGTCCTGTCGGACGCCTGGCTGATCACGTCCGTCACCCTCACCGCCGTCGCCGCCGGGCTCCTGGCCGCCTTCGTCCTGCCGGGCCAGGAGGAGCTCCTGCACGAACTGGCCGAGGGGCAGCCCGTCGAACGGGCCCACACGGTCCGGCTCGCCCTGTTCACCGGCCTGTTCAACCTGTTGTGGGCCACGGTGACCGTCCTCATGATCGTGCGGCCCGGGTCCACGACCGGCGCCTGAGCCGCCGTTCACATCCCGGCGGAATGCGCACCACCACGTGAACGGGCGCCTAGACTGCTCAGTCGCGCCTCCGTACGGGGGCGGACGACACGAAAGGCGCGTTGACGGGTGTTCCAGGATTCCCCCATCTACGACCGACTCGTCGCCGAACGCGGTGACGTCCCCGAGCAGGTGCGGCGGGACGCCGAGCGTGTGAGCAGGGAACTGGAGGTGGTCATGCGTCCGTTGCGCGGCCCCGGGCACCTGCCGGGCGCCGAGCGACGGCCGTCCCCGGGCGCCGGCTGGCAGCGTACCGCCCTGCTGCCCGGCCCCCGCCCGCACTGACCGGCGCACCGGACCTCACCCGACCGCCGCCGCGTCGGGTCCGCCCGCGTCCACCGCGTCCGCGGCGCCCGGCCGGGCCAGCCACTCGGCGATGGCGCGGGCGATCGGCTGGCCCGTGTCCACCTCGACGAAGCCGAACTGCCCCGACTGGTTGCACTCCAGGAACCACCAGGTGCCGTCGCCGTCCTCGGCGAAGTCCAGGGCCCCGTACGCCAGCCCGGCCGCCCGGAGGTAGGCCCGCACCTGCTCGGCGACGCGCGGCGGCACCTCGGCCGGCCGCCACGGCTCGCCCGACGCCGTGAAACGGACGTCCACCTCGTCGGGGTCCAGGCCCGCGAGTGCCGTCTTGCGGGCGGCCAGCAACTCCTCGCCGACGGCCGTCAACCGGATGTCGGCGCGCTTGGCGACCCGGCGTTGCAGCAGCGTCGGGCCGTGCGCGACGGCGGAGAAGTCGGCCTCGGGCGGAACCCGGCTGGTCGGCACCGCCAGGGGCGGGTCCTGCGGATGGGCGCCGGAGACGGGCTTGACCACCAGATCCGGATAGCGCTCGGCGAACTCGCGGGCCGCCCGCGGAAACGTCGTGATCAGCGTCGCCGGCACCGGCAGCCCGCACCGCTGGGCGAGACGCAGCTGCCAGGGCTTGTACCTGGCCCGGTGCGCGGCGTCGGGCTGGTTCATCCAGCGCGCCCCCGAGCCGCGAAGCAGGCCGTACAACGCCTGACCGGCCTCCTCGGTCAGCCACGCGGACGGCTCGGCGGCCCGCTTGGCCGGAGCGCCCGGCCTGCGCACCCAGACGGACCGCAGCCCGCCGATGCTCACCAGGCGGCCCCCGGCGGACAGATGGCCCCGGAAGGAGCCGTGCACGAACTCGCCGGACAGGGCGACGGAGTCGGTGAGGTCGGCGGGGTCCAGGCGGACCACCGGTACTCCCGACGCGTTCAGGTGCACCACCACCATGTCGGCGGTGACGTCCTCTTCACTGGTCAGGATCAACACGGTCATGCTCGACGGCCCGTGGTCAGTCGTCGAAGTGGGTCTTCGACCCCGCGGTGGAGGTCGTGGTTCCCAGTTCCCTCAGCAGCGCGTGGTCGCAGGCGGCGACCCGCCCGTCGAGGAGCACGTTCAACTGCAGCCCGGCGTCGTAGACGTACGGAGTGGTGGCTTCCAACTCCACTGCCGGCCGTGCGTAGTTGAGCGCGAACGGTTGCATCGTCTCTCCCTAGTCGGTGCTGCGCCGATCAGGCGACGATCCCTGTGCGCCGTCACCTGGTCCGCCGACTTCCTTCGGCTTCCAGAGACTTATACGAATCGAACGGGTGATTGGTTTCCTTACGCTGCGTAATCACCGGGCGGGCCGGTGCCCTGCCGCCCGTCCGCGGGGCCGCGCCGCCCGGCGATCGGGCCGCGCGCGGAGCGCAGGGCCAGGAGGAGCACGCCGATGTCGTCCAGGTAGACCGGATCGGGCAACAGGTCCGCCGGGAGCACCAGGTAGAGGACGGCGCCCCAGAAGACCCAGCGCGGGCCCGTCGGCAGGCCGGCCCGCCTGAGGTCCCGCCGGGTGCGGACCAGACGCACCAGGACGGCGAGCGCCGCCGCGAGGACGAGCGCCGCGAGCAGCACCGCCACGACGATCACTGTGGTCGTATCCACGGTCCCCTCCTTCGGCGCGCGGTGGGCGCCTCCCTACCCGGATGCCCGCTCACGGTGGCGGCAAGACCCGGGGAGGCGGTCTCTCATCCCTGTGGCCCACCGGAGTGGCACGGCGCGCCGGACGTGCCTAGTAATGGCAGCACACAGCGCGAGTCGCATGTCGGGGACGCAGGGCGGCCGCACCCCCACCACACGGAGAGATCATGACCACCGGCTCTTCATCACCCCGCTCGCCCGAGTACGCCATATCCGCCGTGGACCTGCCCACCGGGGAGACGACCACGGCCACCGGCACGGCGCGACCGCCGGGCGCGGAACCCGCGGTCCGGACGTCCGCCGGCCGGCCCTCGCCCGAGCAGGAGGGCGACCTCTGGGAGGTCGACTTCGACGACGCCGACCTCCCCGAACTCGAGCCCGATCCCGACCTCCCCGCCGCCGAAGCGCATGCCGCGCTCGACGCGGAGGCCGACGCCGCCGACGGTGCGGCGCACGCGTACGGCGATCCCGTCGGCGACCTGGTGCGCGCCGCCGTCGCCGACCGGCCGCTGGACGAGGTCGTCGACCTGATCACGACGCTGGAGCAGTCACCGCAGTACGCGCAGGCCACGATCGACGCGCTCCGCGCGGTCGGCGTGAACCGGTCCGTCGAGGACGTCACCCGGCTGGTCGGCCTGCTGACCCGGCCGCCGCGGCAGTCCGACAGCGCGGACGAGGCGATCCGGGCCGCGGCGGAGTGCCGCTCCGTGGAGGACGTGACCCGGCTGATGGCGCTGCTGCACCGCACCCCCCTGGAACCGCACTGCGGGCAGGAGGCCGTGCGCGCCGCCGCCACCGGCCGCCCGGTCGAGGAACTGGTCGAACTGATCGGCCGGCTCGCCGAGGACGGACACGTGCGCCCGGAGCGGCCCGACGCCCGGCGGTTGCGGGCGGCCCGGGACGCGGCCGACGAGCACGGCGGAGGCGAGCCGGACGCCCGGTCGGCGGGGCTCCCCGGCACCCCCGGCGGTGCGGACCGCCGCGGCCGGGAACGCCGCAGGGCGCCACGCCCGTTCCGCCGGGGACGCGACCGCGACGAGTCCCGCGCGGCACGCGACCGCGAACAGCCCCGTGCGGCACGCGACCGTACGGAAGGCCGTGCGTCGCGTCGGGAGGAGCCCCGTGATCCGCGCGACCGCGACCAGGCCCGTGCGGCGCGCGACCGCGACCGCGCGGCACGGCGGGCCGCCCGCGGTCCCGCCTGGCCGGCCTGGCTCACCGTCGCGGTCCTCGCCGGATGCGGCGTGGCCTTCTTCCCGCTGCACCGCGGCGACGCCTCGGCACCGGCCTACGGGGTGGCACTCGGCCTGTCGGCGCTCTGCCTGGTGCTGGCCCTGCTGCTGACCGTGCGGCCCGCCGTACCGCTGCTCGCCGCCGCGGTCGTGGGACCGGCGGCGCTGGCCGCGGCCAAGCTCTACGGCAGCGCCACCCCCTCGGCGCGGGTGTCCACGGTCACGGACCTGACGCTGGCCCCGGTCTGGATCGCGGTCGCGGTGGCCGTGGTCGCCTCGCTGGTCGCGCTCACGGCACTGTGCGTGCGGGTGGCCGCCCCGGCCGCCGCGCGGCGCGGCCCGGCCCGCGCGGTGGCCGTGGCCAGCCGCACCGCCGCCGACTGACCGGCACCCCCCGCTGCCCGACAGCGCGTGGTCCGCGCCGGAAGGTGAACCGGCGCGGACCACGCGTGTGCCGTCAGGCCCCCAGCATGCCCTCGGGATGCTCGTGTTCCAGCAGGGCGGTGAGCACCCGGTCCGGAGTGAGCGGCAGCTCCCGGAAGCGGATGCCGGTGGCGTGGTGGACGGCGTTGCCCACGGTCGCCGCCGAGCCCACGATCCCGATCTCGCCGATCCCCTTGCTGCCCATCGGGTTCAGGTGGTCGTCCTGCTCGTCGACCCAGTACGCCTCGACGTCCGCGACGTCGGCGTGCGCGGGCACGTGGTACGACGCCAGATCGCGCTCGACGAAGTCGCCGAACACCGGGTCCACCGTGCTGTCCTCGGTCAACGCCATGCCCAGGCCCATCGTCATGCCGCCGATGAACTGGGAGCGGGCGGTACGCGCGTTGAGGATGCGCCCCGCGGCGAACACCCCCAGCATCCGGGTCACCCGCACCTCGCCGGACACGGTGTCCACGCTCACCTCGGCGAAATGGGCACCGAACGCGTGCCGGGCGAAGGGGCTCTCCGCGTCCACCGTCCCGGAGGTGTCGGCCTCGGCCGTGACCCCCTCGTCCGGCAGCGGCCCCGAGCGCTCCGCCAGCCGCCCGGCCAGCCGGACGCACGCCTGGTGCACGGCCGACCCCCAGGACGCGGTGCCCGAGGAGCCACCGGCCATCGGGGCGAACCCGATGCCGCTGTCGGCGATCTCGACCCGCACCCGGTCCAAGGGGGCGCCGAGGACGTCGGCCGCGATCTGCGCGAGCACCGTCCGGGCACCCGTGCCGATGTCGGTGGCGTTCACCCGCACCAGGAAACCGCCGTCGGGCAGGGCGCGCGCCGAGGCGACGCACGGGGAGACCAGCACCGGGTAGGTGGCCGCGGCCACCCCACTGCCGATCAGCAGGGGACCGGCCTCGCGGGACCGCGGACGGGGATCGCGGCCCTCCCAGCCGAAGCGCCGGGCGCCCTCGCGCAGACACTCCACCAGATGCCTGCTGCTGAACGGCTTTCCGCTCTCCGGCTCGCGCTCCGGTTCGTTGCGGACCCTCAGCTCCACCGGGTCGACGCCGAGTTCGGCGGCCAGTTCGTCCATCGCCGATTCGAGGGCGTACATGCCGGGGCACTCGCCGGGCGCGCGCATCCAGGAGGGCGTGGGGACGTCGAGCGCGGCCACCCGGTGGACCGTGCGCAGGGCGGGAGCGGCGTACATGACCCGCGCGGGGACCGCCGCCTGTTCCACGAACTCCTTCACCCGCGAGGTGTGCGTCGTCACCTCGTGCACGAGCGACGTGAGCCGGCCGTCGTCGTCCGCGCCCAGGCGCATCCGGTGCAGGGTCGGCGCGCGGTGCCCGACGACGGCGGGCAGGTAGCGGCGGGGCAGCGCGACGGTCACCGGCCGCCCGGTCTCGCGCGCCGCCATCGCGGCCAGCACCACCTCGGGACGCGGCGTGCCCTTCGAGCCGAACCCGCCGCCCACGTGCTCGGCGCGCACCGTGATCCGGTCCTCGGGCAGGGCGAACAGGCGCGCCAGTTCCTTGCGCACCGCCGTGGTGCCCTGGCTGGAGCACTGCACGGCCAGCCGGTCGCCGTCCCAGTGCGCCGTACTGGCGTGCGGCTCCATCGGGTGGTTGTGCAGCGGCGGCACCCGGTACTCGACGTCCACCCGGGTCGCCGAGGAGGCGAGGGCGCCGTCCGGGTCGCCCTGTTCGGTGACGGCCGGAAAGCCCCCGTTGGCCGTCTCGGGGATGTACGCCCCGGAGTGCGGGGAGGTGAGCGTCACGTCGTGGGGCTCGGTCTCGTAGGTGATCCGGACGGCGGCGGCTCCGGCCCGGGCCGCCTCCAGCGTCTCGGCCACCACCACGCCCACGAACCAGCCCCGGTGCGGGACGTGCGGGTCCTGGAGCACGGCCAGCGTCGGGTCGTCCGGGGTGCCCAGCCGGGGCGCGTTCTCGTGCGTGAGCACCGCGAGCACGCCGGGCAGCGCGAGCGCGGGGGCGGTGTCGACGCCGGTCACCCGGCCCCGTACGACCGTCGCCGGCACGGGCCAGCCCTGGGCGCGGCCCGGCGTCGGGTGCTCGGCGGCGTACCGGGCGGTGCCGGTGACCTTCTCCCGCCCCTCCCGGCGCTCGACGGGAGCGCCCAGGACGGCTTCGGTGGCGGTCATGGAGTCCTCCTCGTGGACACCTCGGTCGTCAGGTCGTGGCGGGCGGGGCGAGCCGGCCCAGGACGTCCAGGGCCAGCCGGCGCGCCAGCGGCACCTTGTAGGCGTTGTCCCGCAGGGGTTCGGCCGCGGCCAGTTCCAGGTCGACGGCGTGTTCGAACGCCGCCGTCGTGGGCGCCGCGCCCCGCAGCGCGTCCTCGGCCCGCCGGGCCCGCCAGGGCCGGTGCGCCAGCGCCCCGAAGGCGATCCCGGCCCGCTCCACCACTCCGTCCGCGACATGCAGCACGACGGCGACGGAGGCCAGCGCGAAGGCGTACGACGCCCGGTCGCGGGCCTTGCGGTACGCCGACGGCAGCCCGGCCGTGGCCGCGGGCAGGACCACACCGGTGATCAGCTCGCCCGGGTGGATCTCCGTGTCCCGCTCCGGATGCAGCCCGGGGAGCCGGTGGAAGTCGGCGGCGGGCACGCTGCGGGCGCCCTCGGGACCGTGCAGCTCCACGCGCGCGTCGAGCGCGGCCAGCGCCACCGCCATGTCCGAGGGGTGGGTGGCGATGCACTGGTCGGAGTGGCCGAGCACCGCGTGATCGCGGTGCACGCCCTCCAGCGCGCCACAGCCGCTGCCGGGCTCCCGCTTGTTGCAGGGCTTGGACACGTCCTGGAAGTAGGGGCAGCGGGTGCGCTGCAACAGGTTGCCGCCGGTGGTGGCGGCGTTGCGCAACTGCCCGGAGGCTCCGGCCAGCAGCGCCTGGGACAGCGCGGGGTAGCGGTCGCGTACCGCCGGGTGGGCCGCGAGGTCGCTGTTGCGGACCATCGCCCCGGCCCGCAGAGCGCCGTCCGGCAGTTCCTCCACGGTGTCCAGCGGCAGCCGGGTGACGTCGACGAGCGCGGCGGGCGTCTCCACGCCGAGCTTCATCAGGTCGACGAGGTTGGTGCCGCCGCCGAGGTAGCGGGCGCCGGGGTGGGCCGCGAAGGCCTCGGTGGCCTCCTCGACGCTGCCCGCGCGTACGTAGGCGAAGGGCTTCACGGGATCACGTCCTCGACCGCGTCGGCGATCCGCGGATACGCGCCGCACCGGCACAGGTTGCCGCTCAGCCGCTCCCGGATCTCGTCCCGGCCCAGCGCCACGGGCTGTCCGGAGGGCGTCGCCGGGTCGGTGACGTGGGAGGGGTGCCCGGCGGCGGCCTCGGCGAGCGCGCCGACCGCCGAGCAGATCTGGCCCGGGGTGCAGTAGCCGCACTGGAAGGCGTCGCGGTCCAGGAAGGCGCGCTGCACCGGGTGCAGTTCCTCGCCGTCCCCGGCGAGGCCCTCGACGGTGGTGATCTCGCAGCCGTCCAGGGCGACCGCGAACAGCAGGCAGCTGTTGACCCGCCGCCCGTCGACCAGGACCGTGCAGGCGCCGCACTGACCGTGGTCGCAGCCCTTCTTGGCGCCCGCGAGTCCGAGGTCCTCCCGCAGGAGGTCCAGCAGGACGCGGCGGTGATCGACGGTGAGGGTGCGCGGCTTGCCGTTGACGCGGAGCGTGGTCTGCGAACGGGAGGCTGCCGGTGGGCGGGAAGCGGGTGCGCTGGCGTGCGGGCTGTCCATGGCGTCGATGACCTTCCGGGACGGGCCGGGCTCCTGTGCCGTCCGCGTATCCACCTCGCGCCGGATGACACGTGAGGGTGCCCTCACCGCACGGCGTCCCGCACATCCGGTTCTCGGTCCCCGGGCGACCGGGAGGCGTCAGTCGCCGGTCGCCGGGGGCCCGGAAGGCTCCGTGGTGTCGCGGGTGTCGCGGGTGTCGCGGGCGGCGGCGTCCGGGCGGGGGGCCCGGGCGGCGCCCCTGAACCGCTCCAGGGTGCGGGTCAGCCCCCGCAGGGGAGACGCCGACGGCGCGTGGGCGGGTGCGGGTGCGGCCGGTGCCGCCGGGGCGGACTCCCGGTACACGGCGAGGGCCTCGGCCGCGCGTTCCGCCGCCTCCCGGTACAGGTCACGGGACTGCGTCATGGCCTCCAGCGCCTCGGCGTACATCTTCACCAGCCTGCGCTCGCGCTCCAGCTCCTCCTCCAGCGTCAGCAGCCGCCAGTCCTCCCGCAGCGAGGCCAGGGCCGCCACCGCGTCGTCGGGCAGCGGCCTGGGCAGCGCCGCGAAGGAAGTCACCGCCGCGATCAGCCCGGTGGGCTCGGAGCCGTCCAGGAAGACGGTGCGCACGGAGAAGTCGTCGGCGGTGTAGTCGGCCGGGGCCGGTGTACCGGGCAGCACCACGGCGCCGCCGCGCGGCACCTGGACCCCGAAGTCCTCCAGGGCCCAGTTCACCACCCGCAACTGCTGCGGCGCGGCGCGGTGCTCGACCACCCGGTGCCGCAGACCGGGCGGCAGCCGCCGCGCCAGCGGCACCCGGCCGCGGTGGTCCGGGGTCATCGCCTCGTGCACGACGACGTGGATGTTCCACGGGCTGCGCCCGGCCTCCTTGAGCAGCCGGCGCACGGCCTTGTCGTCGTCGGGCAGGGTGTTGAGGCCCCGCAGCCGCAGCCCCGTGGCGGCGTCCCGGTCCCAGGTGACGTCCGGGTCGTCGGGCCAGAACACGGTGGCGGGGGAGGGCCAGGCGAGGTCCCAGGCCTCCTCGGCCTCCGCGAGCAGCGTCCACTCCTGGCCGCCCGCCGAACCGGGCTCCAGGATGATCCTGGCCCGCACGGTGACCTCCCCGGGGGCCTTCCAGCGCGCCTCGAAGATCTGTGGGCCGGGCGTCCCGGCGGCCGGGGGCTCGGCCGCCGGCTCCTCGGGCGGCTCCAGGAAGTCGTCGATGACGTCGTCGTCCTTGAGCCGCCGCAGCCGGTGCCGGACGGTGTCCTCGGCCGCGGAGCCGACATGGCGGCCGCGAGCGGCCCACAGCGTGGGCGGATGCGTGGGGCGGGCGGTGGGAGAGGTCGGCATGGGTCCATCGGGCAGCAGGGGCACGGACGTAGGCAAGTATCGTCGCCGCAGGTCGGTCAAGAGCACCGGGGGGTCCGCCGACCGGGCGTGCCGCGGCGCGGCGCACGGTGCGGCCGGCCGCGGCGCGGGTGCGTCCTGGGCGAGGGTGGGCAGGAGCAACCCGACCGACCGTACGGCACGAAAGGGAGCGACCTGATGAACCTCGACCTCGGCGGACGCACCGCACTGGTGACGGGCTCCTCGCAGGGCATCGGGGCGGCGATCGCCGCCGGGCTGGCACGGGCCGGTGCCACCGTGGGCGTGAACGGGCGCGACGCCGGCCGGCTGGCGGAGAGCGTCGAGAAGCTGCGGGCCGAGGTGCCGGACGGCGCGTTTGTGCCGGTCGCGGCCGACCTCGGTACCGAGGAGGGCGCCGAGCGGGCCCTGGAGGCGCTGCCCGACGTGGACATCCTCGTGAACAACCTCGGCGTCTTCGGCGCCGCGCCCGCGCTGGAGATCAGCGACGCCGAGTGGCGCCGCTACTTCGAGATCAACGTCCTCGCGGGCGTCAGGCTGACGCGCGCCCATCTCCCCCGGATGAGGGACCGTGGCTGGGGCCGGGTGCTGTACATCGCGAGTGACTCGGCCGTCGTGATCCCGGCCGAGATGATCCACTACGGGGTGTCCAAGACGGCCCTGCTCGGAGTCGGCCGCGGCTTCGCCAAGGAGGCCGCGGGCAGCGGCGTCACGGTGAACTGCGTCATCGCCGGGCCCACCCACACCGAGGGCGTCGAGGACTTCGTGTACCAGCTGGTCGACCGCGACCTGCCCTGGGACGAGGCACAGCGCGTCTTCATGCGCGAACACCGCCCGCAGTCCCTCCTCCAGCGACTGATCGAGCCGGAGGAGATCGCCAACCTGGTGGTGTACCTCAGCTCCCCGCTCGCCTCGGCCACCACCGGTGCGGCCGTCCGGGTCGACGGCGGATACGTCGACGCGATCCTGCCGTAGCGTCCGCGTCCTCAGCAGTCCTCGGCCGTCCTCAGTCGTCCTCGGCCGCGCGGCGCCGGTCCGCCTCGTTCCAGGCCCGGGTGTCGCGCGGTTCGACGTACGGTTCCTCGTCGGGCGGGAAACCGCCGTCGATGACCCGCTGCCGGGCCAGCTCCGCGTCGAACTCCAGACCGAGCAGAACGGCCAGGTTCGTCACCCAGAGCCACACGAGGAAGATGATGACGCCGGCGAGCGTGCCGTACGTCTTGTTGTACGAGCCGAAGTTGGCCACGTAGAAGGCGAACCCGGCGGAGGCGAGCAGCCAGATCAGCAGCGCGACCAGACTGCCCGGAGAGATCCACTTGAACCCCTTCACCCGGGCGTTCGGCGCGGCCCAGTACAGGATCGCGATCATGACGGTGACCAGCAGGACCAGCACCGGCCACTTGGCGATCGACCAGACGGTCAGCGCGGTGTCGCCGACGCCGAGCGCCGTGCCCGCCTGCCGGGCCAGGCTCCCGGTGAACACCACGATGAGCGCGCTGACCACCGCGAGCACGAGCAGCACCACGGTCAGCGCCACCCGCAGCGGCAGCACCTTCCACACCGGGCGCCCCTCGGGCACGTCGTAGACCGCGTTGGCGGCGCGGATGAACGCGGCCACGTAGCCGGACGCCGACCAGACCGCGCCCACCAGGCCGACCACGGCCAGCACGGAGCCCAGGCCCGCCTTGGCCTGGAGTTGCTCCACGGCGTCCGTGATCACGTCCCGCGCGGAACCCGGCGCGAGCTTCTGCACGTTGTCCAGCACCTCCCGGGTGGCGGACTCCCCGGCGATGCCGAGCAGTGAGACCAGCACCAGCAGGGCCGGGAACAGCGACAGGATGCCGTAGTAGGTGAGGGCGGCGGCCCGGTCGGTCAGCTCGTCGTCCTGGAACTCGTGGATCACGCGCCGCGACAGCGCGGACCACGAACGTCCGGGCAGTTCGGTGGGGGAGTCGGGGGCGGCGTCCTCGGTGGCGGCGTCGGGACCGTAGTCCTCGGCCGTCTTCTCGTCGTCCGGTCCGTCGTCCGGTTGGTGCGCCGGTGCGTCCTTCGGGTGCTTCCCGCCGCGCGGGAGGTGGAGTCGGGCCATGACCCCCGGGTTGCCCGTCTCGGCGTGCGCACGCTTCCGCACGGGAGGTCCCTGGGACGGCCGAACTCGGCAGTATGCCCGAGCGCGCGCACGTTCCTCTGGAAAATGCCAAAGCGCTCACCGGATGCGTGCACTTTCCGTAGTGTCGTCGTCACGTTCGAGGTACAGCCGTGCAGGGGGAGGGGATCCGGCGTGCCCGGAATCGACGAGAGTCTGCTGGAAGCCATGCGGCTGCCCGGCGCGCGCGGCGCGTCCCTGGTCGACTGGATCAGCGGGCTCGCTCTCGGCGCCGTCGGCGAGGCGCCGGGCGGCGACTGGGAGGCGACCGCCGCGGAGACCGCGGAGCTGGGCCGGCACGTCGCGGAGAGCGGCTCCCTGGCGGCGGGCGGCAGCGCGGAGTCCGGCAAGGAACCCCCGGTGGAGGACCTGATCGCCACCACCGGCGACGCCTACCACCTGCTCAGGTTCGTCAGCACCCCGTTCGACAGCACCGTCTTCCTCCACCTGTGGCTGGACCGCAACGACGGGAACCTCGCCCTGGCCCGCATCCGGCTGGCCGAGCTGGCGGACCGGCTGGTGCTCGGATGACCCGGGTGACGACCGCCTGGACCACGCGCCGGACGACGTCGGAGGCGCTTGGTGCCCTCGCGGCCGAGGGGGCGACCGGTGCCCTGTCGGGCGAGCGGGGCATCGTCTACCTCTCGGCGGGCCGCGTCGTGCACGTGGAGTCGGCCTTCACGCCCGACCTCGGCGCGCTGCTCACCCGCAGCGGCGCGGTCCCGCCGGACGGCTGGTGGGAGGCGGTCGACCGGGGCGGCGCCCAGCACCGGGTCGGCCACCGGCTCGTGGCCAGCGGCCGACTCACCGCGGGCGCGCTGGAGGTCTGCCACCTGGGCGCGCTGTTCGACGCCGCGTACTTCGTCCTGGCCCACGACACGCGCGCCCGGCGCTTCCGGCCCGGCGCGGTGCACTGGCTCGGCGCGGTCCGCTCCGTCCCGGTGGACGTCGTCGTCCGCGAGTGCGAGCGCCGGCGCGACCTGCTGGACCGGATCTGGCCCGACCCCGCCATCGACGCCCTGCCCCTGGCCCGGACGCCGGGCGCGGACACCGCCGGGCTGCCCGTGCGGCGCGGCCGCACCCTGACCCAGGTCGACGGCGTACGCACCGCCGCGGAGATCGCCTCGGCGCTCGCCTGCCGCACCTACCACACCCTGGTCGAGCTGCGGCGCCTGGCGGCCGACGGCCTCGTCCGTGCCGCGCCGCCCGCCGCCCCGCCCCTTCCCCCCGGCCCGCAGCCGCGGGCGGTCGTGTGGGACGACCCCGACACGGCCCTGCTGCGACGGCTTCGAGACGCCTTGGAGGCCCTGTGATCCGCGCCCGCCGCCGGCGCGACGAAAGGAGACTGCTCATGGCCGTCGAGAGCGACGTCCTGGACGAACTGCACCGACTGCGCAACCGCGTGCCGCAGCTGACCGGGTCGCTCGCGGCCACCGTGGACGGCCTCGTCCTGGCCCACGACGCGCCGGGCACCGAACCCGAGGGCCTCGCCGCGCTCACCGCGGCCGCCCTCGGCGTCGCCCACCGCATGGCCGAAGCCACCGCGCGCGGCGGTTTCCGCGAACTGCTGCTGCGCGGGACCGACGGCTACGTCGCCACCTACGCCGCTGGTCCGGCCGCCGTGCTCACCCTGCTCGCCGACGGCCGGGTCAACGTGGGCCGGCTGCACCTGGAGGGGCGGCGCAGCGGCGCGCGGATCGGGGAACTGGTCGCCGCCGGGGCCGGGGCGCAACGCGTCCGGGCGCCGGCCGCCGAGCACGGTGCGACGCCGCCCACCCCGTCGGCCCGTCCCATCGGCACCCTGCCGGTGCGCACCCCGCAGCGGCCCGCACACCTGCCCACCCCCCAGGCCGGCAGTCACCACCGGCCGCTCTGATCCACCCCTCGCGTACCGATCACGTCCGGAAAGGAAAACACCATGGCCAACCTGGAGACCTCGCTCAAGGAATGCCTCGGCTCCATCGACGGAGCGACCGCCGTCGCGCTGGTCGACTACACCAGCGGAATGGCGCTCGGCACCCTGGGCGGCGGCAAGGACTTCAACCTCGAGGTCGCCGCCGCCGGCAACACCGACGTCGTACGGTCCAAACTGCGCACGATGGAGCACCTCGGTCTGAAGGACGAGATCGAGGACATCCTGATCACCCTGAACACTCAGTACCACATGATCCGCCTGCTCAAGGGGCGCGGCGGCAACGGGCTGTTCCTCTACCTGGTGCTGGACGCGAGCCGCGCCAACCTGGCCATGGCCCGCCACCAGCTGCGCCGCATCGAGACCGACCTGGAGGTCTGAGCCGGGCCACTCCCTCGCCCGCCGCGGACGCGTCCGGCGCCGGCACCCCGTGATGGGGCCACCGGCGCCGGACGGGCCGGGTCAGGCGCCGCTCTCGCGGAGCATGTCCTCGCGCTCGACGTACTTCACGCGCGCGCGTCCCTGCGGTTCGCCCTGCGCCTTCTCGGCGGCGTCGAGCTTGTACCAGCCGTCCCAGGTGGTGAAACGGACCTGGCGCTCGGCGAGGAAGGCGTCCACGGCCTCGGGAGCGGGCGAGGCGGGCGTCTGGAGACGGCCGTTCGCGTAGTCGTCCAGCAGGTTGGCCACCGTCTCGTTGGCGTCGCCCTTGGTGTGCCCGATCAGACCGATCGGGCCGCGCCGGATCCAGCCGGTGACGTACGTCGACGGCAGGTGCTCGCCGGACTCCTGGACGACCCGGCCGCCCACGTCCGGGACCGTGCCCGTGTCGAGGTCCCAGGGCAGCTTGGGCAGCTGGTCGGAGAGGTAGCCGACGGCCCGGTAGACCGCCTGGACGTCCCAGTCCTTGAACTCGCCGGTGCCCTTGACGTTGCCCGTGCCGTCCAGCTCGGTGCGCTCGGTCCGCAGGCCGACCACCTTGCCGTCCTCGCCGAGGATCTCCGCGGGCGACTCGAAGAAGTGCAGGAAGAGCTTGTGCGGCCGGTCGCCGACGTCGCGGATCGCCCAGTTCTCCAGGGTCTTGGCGACCATGTCGGCCTGCTTGTTGCCGCGCCGGGTCGCGATCGAGCCCTCGTCGTAGTCGATGTCCTCGGGGTCGACGATGACCTCGATGTTGGGGGAGTGGTCCAGCTCCCGCAGCTCCATCGGGCTGAACTTCGCCTGCGCCGGGCCGCGGCGGCCGAAGACGTGGACCTCCAGCGCCTTGTTGGCCTTCAGGCCCTCGTACACGTTCGGCGGGATCTCGGTGGGCAGCAGCTCGTCCGCGGTCTTGGCGAGCACACGGGCGATGTCCAGGGCCACGTTGCCGACGCCGAGGACGGCGACCTTCTCCGCCTCCAGCGGCCAGGTGCGCGGGAAGTCGGGGTGGCCGTCGTACCAGGCGACGAAGTCGGCCGCGCCGTACGAACCGTCGAGGTCGATGCCGGGGAGGGACAGGTCCCGGTCCGCCGTGGCGCCGGTGGCGAAGATCACACCGTCGTAGAAGGCGCGCAGATCGTCCAGGCTGATGTCGGTGGGGTAGTTCACGTTGCCGAAGAGGCGGATCTGCGGCTTGTCGAGCACCTGGTGCAGGGCCGTGATGATGCCCTTGATCCGCGGGTGGTCGGGCGCGACGCCGTAGCGGATGAGTCCGAACGGGGCGGGCATGCGCTCGAAGATGTCGATGGAAACACCGGGGTCGGCGGCCACGTCGGACTTGAGCAGGGCGTCAGCGGCGTAGATCCCGGCCGGGCCGGATCCGACGATGGCTACCCGCAGAGGGCGGGGCATGTTCAGGTTCCCTTCGAGCGGTGACAGATCGACTCTGCGGGAAGCCTAAGCTAAGGCAAGCCTAAGTCGGTACGCGGGTCCGGTCTATGAGGTCATAAGAACCTCTTATGGGATGTCATGGCTCGGGTTTGGGGGCGGGTGCGCGTTCCCGGCCGGGCGCGGGTTTGAAGCCCTGGTCACGGGTGACGCAGGCGTGGGGGCGGAGTCGTGCGTCCCTCCCGTACCGCCCTCAGGAGAGGAGCCCGTGTGCCGCGTCCGGACGACGACAGCCTGGACCCCAACCGCTGGCGGGCCCTGTGGGTGACCCTGGTCGCCGGGTTCATGACCCTGCTGGACGTGACGATCGTCGCCGTGGCCCTGCCCTCCATGCAACAGGGGCTGCACACCTCGCCGGCGGCCGTGCAGTGGGTCGTCTCCGGCTACGCGCTCGCGTTCGCCCTGACCCTGGTGACCGCGGGCCGCATCGGCGACGCGTTCGGCAGGCGCCGCGTCTTCCTCGCGGCCCTGGCCGCCTTCGTGCTGTGCAGCGCCGCGGCGGGGGCCGCGCCCGGCATCGAACTGCTGGTGGCCGCCCGGCTCGCCCAGGGAGTCGCCGCGGGCAGCCTCGCGCCGCAGAACTCGGCACTGATCCAGCAGTTGTTCCGGGGCGCGGAACGCGGGCGGGCGTTCGGCCTGTTCGGTGCCACCGTGGGGGTCTCCAGCGCCGTGGGACCCGTCGTCGGCGGTCTGATCCTGGCGCTGGCGGGCGCCGAGGGCTGGCGGTGGATCTTCTACGTGAACGTGCCGGTCGGCCTGCTCGCGCTGCTCCTCGGCTTCCGCCGGCTGCCCCGGGTGGCGCCCGGCGGCCGGGGGCACCTCGACCCCGTGGGCGTGGCGCTGCTCGGCGCGGGCATCCTGGCGCTGATGCTGCCGCTGGTCCTCGCCGAGAGCGGGGGACTGACCAAGGCGTGGTGGCTGTTCCCCGCGGGCGCGCTGGTCCTGGTCGCCTTCGCCCGATGGGAGCGCCGGGTCGCCCGGCGGGGCGGGCAGCCGCTCCTGGAGCCGGGGCTGCTCACCGAGACCCGCGGCTACGCCACCGGCGCCGGCCTGGGAGCCCTGTACTTCGTGGGATTCAGCGGGGTGTGGCTCGTCTTCGCGCTCTTCTTCCAGAACGGCCTGGGCTACTCACCGCTCCTGTCCGGGCTGGCGGTGACCCCGTTCGCCGTGGGCTCGGCCGTCGCCGCCGCCGTGGCGGGCCGGCTGGTGGAACGCCTGGGGCGGCTGCTGACCGTCTGGGGACTGGTCGCCGTGATGGTGGGGCTGGGCACGACCGCGCTGCTGCTCCGGCTCGCGCCCTCCGGCCTCGCCGCCTGGCTCGCCGCCCCGGCCCTGCTGCTCGGCGGGCTCGGCAGCGGCTGTGTGATCTCCCCGAACATCACCATGACGCTGCGCGACGTGCCGGTGCGGATGGCGGGCGCCGCCGGGGGCGCCTTGCAGACCGGCCAGCGGCTGGGCGGCGCCGTGGGCACCGCCGCGCTGCCGGGACTCTTCTACCTGACCCTGAACGCCACCCACGGCGACTACCGCGAGGCCGTGGCCCTGTCGGTGGGCACCGGCGTCGCCGCCCTGCTGTGCGCGCTGGCCGTCGCGGTCCGCGACTGGCACCGGGACCGCGCCGGCGGCGATCGTGGCTGCCCGCCGGAGGCGTCCCACAGCCACACCCACGCCGGTCAGCACTGAGCGCCCCGCCGGCACCTCCGCGGGCGGGGCGGTCAGCGGCGCTTGCCGAACCTGCGCAGCATCTCCTGGGCCTGCGCACGGCGGCGCGGGTCCGAGGCGGCCCGACGCACCTGCTCGGTCGCCCGGCGCCCCTGCGGGCTGCGCGCGAACCGCTTGATCCGGTCCAGTACTCCGGCCATGACGTTCCTCCGAGTCGACGACGTGACGTTCTGTCCTGCTCTCCTGCCGGTGCTCGTACCCAGGGCCGCGCCGGACACCCCTGCCGGGCGTTCGCACGTTTGGACCCGCCGAACCGGGCGACCCGCCGGACAGGACATCGCACACGAACGCCGAGAGGTGAACACAGTGGCCGGCAAGGAGAAGTCCAAGTCCAAGATGGAGCAGGCCAAGGGGAAGGCCAAGGAAGCGGCCGGCCGGGCCGTCGGCAACGAGAGGATGACGGCCGAGGGCCGCGCCGAGCAGTCCAAGGGCGACGCCCGGCAGGCCAAGGAGAAGGGCAAGGACGTGTTCCGGCACTGACGCGGAACACGGAACCGGCGGCACACGGGCCGCGGAACCCGGCATACGGCCGGTTCCGCGGCCCGTGGCCTGCCCGGACGCCCCGATGGGGGCCGCAGGCCGGGCCGCGGGTCAGCCGATGTGGTAGGCGTCCCCGTACACGTGCCAGTCCAGCGGCGGCTCCAGGTCGAGGTTGCCCTCGTTCAGGAAGACGCGCTGGGCCGTGTCGACCCGGCTGGTGTCGCTGTGCGCCTCCTCCTGCCTCATCGCCCACACCCGCTCGTCGAGGAAGGCGTGCAGGTAGGCGACCTCGTCGCCGCCCTGGGCGGGCGGCCGGGCCCGGCCGAGCGCGCGCTCCCGGATGCTGCCGAAGCCGAGGCCGCCGCCGTCGCCGTGCATCACGAGCGCGTCGTAGTAGGCGAACTGCCCCAGCGTCCGCAGCCCGTCCTCCGTGCCCCGCCGCACGGCCGGGTCGAAGTACACGCGGTCGCGTTCGTCGTCCTGGGCCCGGCGGAACTCCGGGTCCTCGTCGGCGGCCCGGCGCCAGTCGTCCGGGAAGCCGGGGTCGAGGCCCTCGTGCGAGTCGGAGCCGTCCACCCGCCGCAGCGCCGGCAGGTAGGGCGCGAGCACGTTCCCGGGACGGCGCTCGGCGTACAGCTCCACCAGGTCGAGCATGTCGCCGGTGCCGGAGCAGAAGCCGATGATGCCCGCGGTGTAGCCGCGGCCGTCACCGATGTCCTCGATGTACCGGTACTGCGCCTTCCAGTCGAGCGAGGAGTTCTCCGCGCTCGACACCAGTTGCATGGCGATCTCCTTCTTCGCCGGGTCGTCGAGTCCCGTCGCGCGCGCGGACGCCGCCGCGGCGCGCGAGGGGGTGAGCAGGGGGACGGTTGCCAGGGACGCGCATGCCATGGCGAGCACGGTACGGCGCGAGGGGCCTGCGGGGCGCGCCGGGCCGGGGACGGGATGCCTCACGGGATCTCCAGGTGTGGGGGAGTGGAGGAGTGGAGGAGTGGAGGAGGGGAGTGCCGGACACTGATAGGAAAGTTTCCTACCAGACAATCGGCATGCGGGGTACCCGTCCGGCGCGACATCGGTACGGACCGGGGGCGGCCGTGGCCCGTCCCCGCGTCCGTCAGGGCACCGGCTGCTCCGCCCAGATGACCTTGCCGGCCGGTGTGTAGCGCGTGCCCCAGCGCTCCGCGAGCTGGGCGACCAGGAAGAGCCCGCGTCCGCCCTCGTCCGTCATGGCCGCGTAGCGCAGGTGCGGGGAGGTGCTGCTGCTGTCGAACACCTCGCAGATCAGGCTGCGGTCGCGCACCATCCGGACGTGGACGGTCTCGCCGCCGTACCGGATCGCGTTGGTGACCAGCTCGCTCAGGATCAGCTCCGTGGTGAACGCCAGCTCGTCGAGCCCCCACGCGTCCAGCCGCCGGGTGACCTGGGACCGGATCTCGGCGACCGCCGCCGGATCGTTCGGGACGTCCCACTCGGCCACTTGGTCCGGGCCCAGCACCCGGGTCCGGGCGACCAGCAGGGCGATGTCGTCGCCCGGCCGGTCCGGGAGCCGGGCGTCCAGGACGGTCCGGCAGGTCTCCTCGGGCGTCTCGCCGGCCCTCTCCAGCGCCCGGCGCAGCTGGTCCAGACCGACGTCGATGTCGTGCACCCGGTCCTCGACCAGCCCGTCGGTGTACAGCACCAGCCGGCTGCCCTCCGCCAGCCGCAGCTCCGTCGTCTCGAAGGGGAGGCCGCCCAGGCCCAGCGGGGGCCCCGGGGGCACCTCCGGGAACTCCACGGTGCCGTCCGGCCGGATCAGGGCCGGCGGCGGATGACCCGCCCGGGCGATGACACAGGAACCCGCGACCGGGTCGTAGATCGCGTAGAGGCAGGTCGCACCGGTCACCGGGGCGGCGTTGTCGTCGGCCGCCTCGTCCTGGTCGATCCGTCCGACCAGCTCGTCCAGCAGCCCGAGCAGTTCGTCGGGCGGCAGGTCCAGGGCGGTGAAGTTGTGCACCGCCGTCCGCAGCCGGCCCATGGTGGCGGCGGCGTGCAGCCCGTGCCCGACGACGTCGCCGACCACGAGCGCGACCCGCGCCCCGGACAGCGGCAGCACGTCGAACCAGTCCCCGCCGACCCCCGCCTGCGCGGGCAGGTAGCGGTAGGCGACGTCCAGCGCGTTCTGCTCCGGCAGCCTGCGGGGCAGCAGACTGCGCTGGAGGGTCACCGCCATGCTGTGCTCGCGGGTGTAGCGGCGGGCGTTGTCGATGGAGACCGCGGCCCGCGCGACCAGTTCCTCGCCGAGCGCCAGCTCGTCCTCGTCGAACGGCTCGGGCCTGACCGAACGCCAGAAACTCACCACCCCGAGCACCAGGGTCCCCGCGCGCAGCGGGACGGTGATCAGCGAGTGGATGCCGTACTCCACCACCTGCGCGGAGCGCTCGTGGTCCTGCGCCTGCCAGCCCGGGGCCTCGCCGAGGCGGGGCTCCAGGACGGCCCGGCCGGTCCGCAGGGTGCGGCCCTGCGGGGAGGAGTCCACGTAGCGGATCTGCCGTCCCACCGGATAGAGCGGGACGTCCTCGGTGATGCCGCTGAGCGCGGTGCGGCGCAGCGGCGTCACGCCGCCCGGCTGGCCGCCGGCCAGCACGGTGTCGAAGAGGTCGACGGTGACGTAGTCCGCGAACCGGGGCACGGCCAGCTCGCCCAGTTCCTCGGCGGTGCGGGTGACGTCCAGGCTGGTCCCGATGCCCACGCCGGCCGCGTAGAGGATGTCCAGGCGTTCCCGGGCGGTCTCCGCCCGGCCGGACAGGGCCCGCAGCTCGGTGGAGTCCCGCAGCGTCGCGACACTGCCGGCCGGACCGCCCCGTACGTCCGTGGGGCGCTGGTTGATGGCCAGCAGCCGGTCCTTGACCAGGTGTACCTCGTCGGTGGCGGCCTGGCCCGAGGCCAGCAGCTCCGCCAGGTCGGAGGGCAGCCCGAGCGCGCTGACGTGCCGCCCCTCGGCGTCGGGGGGCAGGGCGAGCAGCCGCCGAGCCTCGTCGTTGGCCAGCAGCAGTCTGCCCTCGCCGCCGACGATGAGCACGCCCTCGCGGACGCTGTGCAGGACGGCGTCGTGGTGTTCGTACATCCGGGTCATCTCGTGCGGCCCCAGGCCGTGCGTCTGCCGCAGCAGCCGGCGGCTCACCAGGGCCGTGCCCCCGGTCGCCAGGGCCAGTCCGACGGCCGCCGCGCTCAGCACGAGCGGCAGCTGACGGTCGGCCACACCGCCCACGTTCTCGGTCGTGATGCCCGCCGAGACCAGTCCCACCACCCTGCCGTCGGGGTCCTCGACGGGCACGATGGCCTGGACCAGCGGGCCGATGGTGCCCTCGATCTCCTCGGTCACCGTCTTCCCGGCCAGCGCCGGGGCGATGTTCCCGACGAACTTCTTGCCGATGCGGTCCGGCTTGGGATGGGTGTAGCGCACGCCCTCGGGGTCGGTCACGACCACGAAGTCCACGTCCGTGGCCTTGCGCACCGCCTCGGCGCGGGGCTGGAGCACCGCCGTGGGGCCGGGTCCGCGCAGCGCCTGGAGGATGCCGGGGGAATTGGCGAACGTCTCGGCCACCGAGACGGACCGGTTGCGGGCCTCCACCGTGCTGTCGTGCCGCACCTGGAGCACCAGCGCGAGCGCCGCGGCCACCACCAGCAGCAGCACGATGACCACGTTCATCACGAAGACCTGGCCGGCCACACTGCGCCCGGACAGCGCCGAGCGCAGCGCCGAGGCGGGCCGCCCCGCATCCCCTCCCCGCCGTGACCGGTCCGCGTCCTGCCGGTGTCGGGCGTGCGGGCCGCCGGGACGACGGGGTGACCGCTCTCCCGATCGACCCATCAGTCGGACCATGTGCCCATGTCTACACTGCCGGGCCCGGAGAGGCGAGGGGCACCCCCCGTGACACGGGAGCCCGCCGGACGGACGCCACGGGCACGGGCGCCGCGGGCTCCCGGGCCGGGCACGGCTCCCCGCCTGCACGGCGCAGGGCGGTGCCGCCCCGGTCGACGCCGGCGCCGGGCCGCTCCACCGCACCGTCCGTGGGCCGAGCGTCTCGGTGCGCCCGTCCGGGTGGCTCCGTAACGTCGGTGCGGCCGAGTGGGAACGGCACCCTGGCGGCCGGCGCGTCGACCGGCTTCGGGTTCACCGTGGCGAAGAACGGCAGCGACGCCGCGCCCACGGTCGGCCGGGACCTGTCGGGAAAGCGGCGCCTCCGGCGGAAGTTGGGGCAAAGGGAGCGTGGGAAGCGTCCTGGTGCGTATCGTGAGAACCGGGGACCTTCGCTTCCTCTACTCGGCCCCGGACCGGACGGTGAGGCTCGGTATGACTCCGGCGCACGGACCCGACACCGCGGATGCCTCCGTCGTGTCCGCGGTCGTCGAGTTCAGGGGCGGATCGGCGATGATCCCCGCCTCCAGGGACGTCGTGCACGGCTTCGTCGCGCGGCTCGCCGAGCGAGGCTTGGACCTGACGGACGCCTTCCTGGACGCCGCCCGACTGGTCGCGACCGAGCTGGTGACGAACGCGCTGCGGCACGCGCCCGGCCCCTGCCGGCTGGAGCTGACCCTTGTGGACGACCGGGTGGAGTTCGCGGTGTCGGACACCGGGGACGCCTTCCCGACGTTCCTGCCCCGCGATCCCATGCGGGTCGGCCGGCACGGACTGGAGATCGTGACGCGGCTGTGCGGCGAGGTCATCACCAAGCCGCACGCGGCCGGGAAGACGGTGTACGCGCGCCTGCCGCTGGTCTGACCCCGCCGGTCAGTCGGTCAGGGCCTGCTCCACACTCGGGTAGCAGGGAATGAGCGCGTCGACGCCCACCAGCCGCAGTACGCGTTCGACCGCGTCGCGCGGTGCGGCGAGCCGGAGCCAGACGCCGCGGGACTCGGCGGCCCGGTGCGCTGAGATGAGGACGTTGATGCCGCTGGAGTCGAGGAACCCCACCTCGCCGAAGTCCACCACGGTGCCCGGCGCCGACTCCACCGACGCCAGCAGGACCTCGTGCAGCTGACTGCTGCCGTCGAGGTCGACCTCTCCGGAGAGGCTCACGAGGCTGACACCGCCGCCCGTGGTGGTACGGGTGATCAGCAGCCGCTCCGGTACTGCCGCTCCCTCGATCTCCGCCACGCCGACCTCATCTCTCGTGTGCGCCGCATATGCCCCGGCCGTCTTCGGTGGCTTGATGTTAAGGCTCTTCGCCGTCCGCGTGGCCAACTTGAGCGGACCGGGAGACATCGGCCGGACGGGCCGTGCGGGCTCGACGCGCGCGACGGCGTTCCTCTGACTACGGTCGGAGGTGTGGTGGCACACACATTCGAGGAGCTCGTGCACAAGCGCCGTGCGGCGGACCTGGCACAACACCGGGTCGAGGAGCTGCGCGACTCGTACGGGCCTCCTACGCAGCATCAGTGGACCCCGCGGCAGTCGGACACGTACGAGACCGCCGTGCGGGCCTGGCGCGACCTGGACCGGGACGCGCGGACCGCGATGTCGGAGTACGTCAAGGAGGGAGGCCAGTCCCGGCACAAGATCGAGGCGAGACTCCGCAGGGCCGTCCAGGAGGACGACCGGAACGCCTGACCGATCGGGCCGGCCCGGCCGGGGCGTTCCCGGACGCCCCGCCCGGTCGGGCGCGGCCCGTACCGGTCGGCGTGCCGGTCACTGCCGTCAGGTCTGGCGGGTGGCCGGTGTCAGCCCGCTTCTGCCGTGATCTCGCCGACGAGGTCGCGTACGGCGTTCAGGGCCGCGGCGCGGTCCTCGGGGACCAGGCCGATACGGGTGCGCCGGTCGAGCAGGTCGGTCTCGTCGAGGGCGCCCTCGTGGCGCAGCGCCCACACCAGTTCGGCCCCGGTGACCGGGTGGTCCGGCAGGACGCGCTCGGCGAGGCGGGGGTCCCGGGCCGCGAGGGCCTGGACCGCCGGGGCCTCGGTGCCGTACCGCCGGACCAGGTGGCGCGGCGCCCGGAGCCGGGCCAGGGTGTGCGGGGCGGCGGCGCCGACCAGGGGCAGCGCGGCGGTGGGGGACGGACCGGCGGCCAGCCCGCGGGCGGCGACGGCGGCGTCCACGGCGTCCTCGGCCATCCGCCGGTACGTGGTGAGCTTGCCGCCGACCACGGTGACCACGCCCTCGGACGAGGTGAGCACCGCGTGCCGGCGGGAGACGTCCGCGGTGCGGGTCCCGGCGCCGGGCCGGTCCGACGGCGTGGTGTCGAGCAGGGGGCGCAGGCCCGCGAAGGCGCCCACCACGTCCTCGCGGCGGACCGGCACGTCAAGGACCGAGCCGAGCACGTCGAGCAGGAAGCCGACGTCCGTCTCGGGCACCTCCGGCACATCCGGAACGTCCCCGTCCACCGGTTCGTCGGTGAGCCCGACGTAGACCCGGCCGTCGCCCTGGGGCAGGACGAGGACGAAGCGGTTGGTCTCGCCGGGGATCGGCACGTGCAGCCCGGCCGGGAGCGGGCCGAGCCGCTCGGAGCGCAGGACGAGGTGGGTGCCGCGGGAGGGGCGGATCCGGATGCCGTCCACGAGGCCGCCGGCCCACACCCCGGAGGCGTTGACCACCGCGCGGGCCCGTATCACGCCCTCCTCGCCGGTCAGCTCGTCGCGTACGCGGGCGTCGGACCCGGTCAGCTCCAGCGCCCTGACCCGGGTCAGGACCCGCGCCCCGCGGGCCGCCGCGGTCCGGGCCAGCGCCGTCACCAGCCGGGCGTCGTCGGTGAGCCGGCCGTCCCAGGAGAGCAGCCCGCCGCGCAGCCGGTCGGAGCGCACCGCCGGGGCGAGGTGCCTGGTCTCCACGGCGGACAGGCGCCGCGGCGCGGGCAGCGTGGCCCGCGCGGTGCGCGCCGCGAGACGCAGCGTGTCCCCGGCCCGGAACCCGGCCCACGCCAGCGCGCCCTGGCCGCGGGAGACCAGCGGGGTGAGCGGCAGGACGAACGGCTGCGCGCGTACCAGGTGCGGTGCCGTGCGCTCCATCAGCACCCCGCGCTCCACCGCGCTCTCGTGCGCGACGTCGAGCTGGCCGGAGGCGAGGTAGCGCAGGCCGCCGTGGATGAGCTTGGAGCTCCAGCGGGAGGTGCCGAAGGCCAGGTCGTGGGCGTCCACGGCGGCGACGCTCAGGCCCCGGGCGGCGGCGTCCAGGGCGGCACCGGCACCGGTCGCGCCGAGACCGACGACCAGGACGTCCACGACGGGGCCGCCGACCGTGTCGGCCACCTCCCGGGAGCGCCGTGCGGCGGACAGGGAGGCCCCGGCGGCGGGGCGGCTGGCGGGGCTCATGGCGTGAGGGTCCTCTCCAGGATGGTGCGCAGCTCCGCGAGGAGGGCCGCGGGGGTCAGCTCGGCGTCGTCCTCGTCGGTCATGGTCCGCAGCGACAGGGCGAAGGACTGCACCACCAGCAGCACCGACCGAGCCTGCCGCCCGGTGTGCGCCCGGCGGACCGACCCGTCGGCGTGGCCCTCCTCCAGCGCGTCGGCCAGCAGCTCCAGCAGGGCCTCCTGGCTCGCCCCGCGCCGGTCGAGGACGTAGGGCAGAAGCAGCTCCGGATCGACGTCGACGATCTTGCGGAAGAGGGGATGGGCGCGGAACGCCTCCACTCCCGCCACCAGGCCCTCGACGATGCGCGAGCGGGTGTCGGCGCCCTGACCCGGTCCGGGGATGGCGCCGGTGGCCACCCCGATCCACTCCCGGGTCATCAGGTCGCCGACCAGGGACCGCACGTCCGGCCAGCGGCGGTACAGCGTCATCCGGGAGACGCCGGCGCGGCGGGCGACGTCGGTCATCGTCGTGCGCCGCACCCCGACGGCCAGCACGCAGTCGCGCACGGCGTCCAGCACCGTGTCGTTGTCCGAGGGGGTCTGCCTGCTCGAGTGGTTGTGACGATTGGGCGTCATGTGTAACAGTGTAACGCCCAGCGGGGTGGTGCGGACGGCATCCCTCGAAGCGACCGTGAGGACGACAGGCAATGGACATGCTGTTCAACGGCTGGGGCGACCCGGCCAGGGCGACGCCACTGCCCGACACGGTGACCGGACTGCTGCGCGAGCTGCTCGGCGTCGCACCCCGCGAGGCCGCCCCCCTCCCGCCGGAGGAGATCCACGTCCCCGAGTCGCCGCTGGGCCCGGACGCCCGCCGCGCGCTGGAGGCCGCCGTCGGCAACCGGGCCCACGACGTGCGCACGGACGCCGAGAGCCGCCTGCGGCACACCCGCGGCAAGTCCACCCCCGACCTGCTGCGGATGCGGACCGGCGACGTCACCGACACCCCGGCCGCCGTCGTCCTGCCGGATGGCCACGACGAGGTGCTCGCCGTGCTGGCCGCCTGCGCGGAGCACCGCCTGCCCCTCGTGCCCTTCGGCGGCGGCACCTCCGTCGTCGGCGGCCTCGCCCCCGGGCGCCCGGGCCCGTTCGTCGCCCTCGACCTGCGCCGCATGAACCGGCTGTTCGACCTCGACGAGGTCTCCCGCACCGCCACCCTCCAGCCCGGCCTGCGCGCCCCCGAGGCCGAGGCGCTGCTCGGCGAGCACGGGTACACCCTCGGCCACTTCCCCCAGTCCTACGAGTGGGCCACCCTCGGCGGCTTCGCCGCGACCCGCTCCAGCGGACAGGCGTCCGCCGGGTACGGCCGCTTCGACGAGATGGTCCTCGGCCTCACCCTCGCCACCCCCGAGGGCACCCTCGACACCGGCCGTGCCCCGCGCTCGGCGGCCGGACCCGACCTGCGCCAGCTCGTGCTCGGCTCGGAGGGCGCCTTCGGCGTCATCACCTCCGTCACCGTGCGGGTGCGTCCCCTGCCGAAGGTCCGCCGCTACGAGGGCTGGCGCTTCGCCTCCTTCGACCAGGGCGCCGCCGCCCTGCGCCGGCTCGCCCAGGACGGCCCGCGCCCCACGGTGCTGCGGCTGTCCGACGAGACCGAGACCCTGATCGGCCTCGCCCAGCCCGACGCCATCGGCGCCTCCCTGGAGCGCCAGGACGCCGGATGCCTGGCGGTCGTCGGCTTCGAGGGCACCGCGGAGGACACCGCGCACCGCCGCGAGGGCGCCGCCGCCGTCCTGGGCGACAGCGGCGGCACCTTCGCCGGACCGGAGCCGGGGGAGCGCTGGGCCCACGGCCGCTACTCGGCGCCGTACCTGCGCGACTCCCTGCTCGACGCCGGGGCGCTCGCCGAGACCCTGGAGACCGCGGCCTACTGGTCCCGCCTCCCCGCCCTGTACGCCGCCGTCCGCGAGGCGCTCACCGCCACCCTCACCGAGGCGGGCACGCCGCCCCTGGTCATGTGCCACATCTCGCACGTCTACGAGAACGGCGCCTCCCTCTACTTCACGGTCGTCTCCGCCCAGGGCGAGGACGCCGTGGCGCACTGGGCCCGGGCCAAGCACGCCGCCAACGACGCCATCCTCGCCGCGGGCGGCACCATCACCCACCACCACGCCGTGGGCACCGACCACCGCGACTGGTACGTCCGGGAGGCGGGCCCCCTCGGTGTCGAGGCCCTGCGCGCCGTCAAGCGGGTCTGGGACCCCGCCGGACTGCTCAGCCCGGGCGTCCTGCTGCCCGCGGACTGACCCCGCCGCACGGCACGCCCCCTCCCCGTGAGACAACAGTCCGGCCCCACCCGTCAGTCCGGAGGCACATCGATGCGACAGTTCACCGCCGTCGTCAACCCCACCGCGGGCGGAGCCACCTCGGCCGCCGCGCTCCTCGGGGTGGCCCGCCTGCTGCGGGAGGCGGGGGCCGGGCTGGAGACCGAGTACAGCCACAGCCTCGCGCACGCCCGTGAACTGGCCCGGCGGGCCGGGGAGCGGGGGCGGGTGGTGCTCGCCGTCGGCGGCGACGGCATGGCGGGCGGCATCGGCGGCGCCCTCAGCGGCACCGGAGCCGTGCTCGGGCTGGTCCCGGCCGGACGCGGCAACGACTTCGCCCGCGCCCTGGAACTGCCCACCGCACCCGCCGAACTGGCCGAGGTGCTGCTGCGCGCCGAACCCCGCCCCGTCGACACCGTCGAGGTCACCTCCGCCGTCCACGACCGCACCGTTGTCCTCGGCAGCGTCTACGCCGGGGTCGACGCGCTCGCCAACCGGCACGCCAACCACGCGCGGCTGCTGCGCGGCGCCGCCTCCTACTACGCGGGGGCGGTGCGGGCCGTGGCGGGCTGGCGTGCGGCGGGCTACCGGGTCACGGTCGACGGCGAGGAGCACGCCTTCAGCGGCTACACGGTGGTGGCCGCCAACTCCGGCTACTACGGCTTCAACCGCCGCATCGCCCCCGCCGCCCGGGTGGACGACGGCCTGCTGGACGTGGTGATGATCCACGACGCCCCGCGACGGCTGTTCTTCGCCCTGATGAACGACCTCTCGACGGGCGCCCACGTCCACCGGCCCCAGGTACGCGTCCTGCGCGGCCGGGAGGTCCGCATCGAGGCGGACCGGGCGATACCCTATGGCGCCGACGGCGAGGTCGAGGCCGTCGTGCCCGTCACCGCCCGGGTGCTGCCCGGAGCACTGCGCGTCCTGTGCTGAACACACCGCGGGGCCGGACGCCCGCAACGGCACCCGGCCCCACGGTCCGTCGGGTCAGCCCCGCGGCGTGGTGAAGCGTTCCCACACCCGGTGCGAGCCCATCAGCTCCGTGACCCGTTCCAGGGCCGCGGTGCCGGAGTCGGCGACGACCACACCCGGAGCGTCGGCGGGCACACCCGACGCCGCCAGCGCCGGCTCGCCGCCCGCCCAGACACCGATCGCCTTGCCGTGCCGGAACGCCTCCGACAGCAGCAGGCTCACCCGCGGGTCGATCGTCCCCGGACCCGCGGGCGCCGGTCCGGCCTTGTAGTCGCGCGGGGTGTAGGCGTCGCCGCCCATGTCGGGCGTCCCCGCGAGCAGCACCGCGTCGAACTCGACCGACCGCGCGGTGACATAGCTGCGCTGCACGGTCAGCGCGGCGTCGCCGGCGCCGAGGGTGCCACCGGTCGGCGCCACCACCAGCGGCACCATCCCGGCGTTCAGCACCGCCTCCCGTACCGCGCCCACGCCCTCCAGGTCGGCCCCACCGGTCACGATGCCGATCACCCTGCCGTCCAGCGGCCAGGTACCGCCCACCTGGGACAGCGCCGGGCTGGGCTCGACGTCGGCCAGCGGCACGGTCGGCGCCGGGGCGGGCAGGCCGAGACCCTCGGCGACCCCCGCGCACAGCTCGGGGTCGATGTTGGCCAGGACCTGGAGCGTCCGCTCCCGGATCGCCTGCTCGTAGCACTTGCCCAGCTCGAAGGTGTAGGCGCCGATGATGTGCTCGCGCTCCACCGAACTCATGCTCAGCCAGAACCGGCGCGGCTGGCTGAAGTGGTCCGCGAACGACTCGGGGGCCTCGCGGACCTTCCTGCCCTCCGGCACCCGCACCGGAGCCTCGATGAACGCGTTGGTGTCCGCGCCCGCGGTGAACGGGCAGCCGCCGTCCAGGGAGTTGGGCCGGTAGGGCGCCACGCCCCGGTGCACGGCACTCTGGTGCATGCCGTCGCGCAGCATGTCGTTGACCGGCGCCTGCGGCCGGTTGATCGGCAGCTGCGGGAAGTTGGGGCCGCCCAGCCGCGTGATCTGCGTGTCCAGGTAGGAGAACAGCCGCCCCGCGAGCAGCGGGTCGTCGGTGACGTCGATACCGGGCACCAGGTGGCCGACGTGGAAGGCGATCTGCTCGGTCTCGGCGAAGAAGTTGGACGGGTTGCGGTTCAGGGTCAGCAGGCCGACCGGCTGCACCGGCGCCAGCTCCTCGGGCACCAGGTTGGTCGGGTCCAGCAGGTCGATGCCCTCGAAGGTCTGCTCCGGGTTGTCGGGGAAGGTCTGGATGCCCAGCTCCCACTGCGGGTACGCGCCCGCCTCGATCGCGTCGGCGAGGTCCCGGCGGTGGAAGTCCGGGTCGACGCCGTTGATGAGCTGCGCCTCGTCCCAGACCAGTGAGTGCACGCCCAGCTTGGGCTTCCAGTGGAACTTCACCAGCGTGGTCGCGCCCTCCGCGTTCACCAGCCGGAAGGTGTGGACGCCGAAGCCCTCCATCATCCGGTAGGAGCGCGGGATGCCCCGGTCGCCCATGAAGAAGAGGGTGTGGTGGGTCGCCTCGGTGTGCAGTGAGACGAAGTCCCAGAAGGTGTCGTGGGCGCTCTGCGCCTGCGGGATCTCCCGGTCGGGGTGCGGCTTCGCGGCGTGCACGACGTCCGGGAACTTGATGGCGTCCTGGATGAAGAAGACCGGGATGTTGTTGCCGACCAGGTCGAAGACGCCCTCGCTGGTGTAGAACTTCGTCGCGAACCCGCGGGTGTCCCGCACCGTGTCCGACGATCCGCGCGAGCCGACCACCGTGGAGAACCGCGTGAACACCGGCGTCTCCACGTCCGCGGCCAGGAATCCGGCCTTGGTCACCGAGGCCGCCGTGCCGTAGCTCTGGAACACCCCGTGCGCGCCCGCGCCCCGCGCGTGCACCACGCGCTCCGGGATGCGCTCGTGGTCGAAGTGCATCACCTTCTCGCGCAGGTGGTGGTCCTGGAGCAGCACGGGTCCGCGCGGCCCGGCCTTCAGCGAGTGGTCGGTGTCGTACAGCCGCGTTCCCTGAGCGTCCGTCAGATAGCTGCCGGACTGCGCCACCCGGGCCTGGTCGGCGCCCGTGGGCTGACCGGTCGGCGACACGGTGTCCGGGCCGCTCTGGTCGGGCTTCGGGGGCAGCGGCTCGCGGGGTTCGGTGGGTTCGGCGACGGGCGGCGACTCGGGGCCGGGCCTGCCGGGGATTCCGTCCGGCGGACCACCGGCCTCGCCGTGCAGGCCCTCGGTCACCTTGTGGACTGCTCGCTTGAGGGGATTGGCCTCGCTCATCGGCCTTTCTCCGTTCTGGGCGGGCCGCTGGACGCGCCCGATCGTGTTCGAGTTGCGGCTGCCGTGGTGGGCCGTGACCGCGTACCCAGGGTTCGGGACTCAAGGCATGGGCGCGGGCGACGGAGGCGGTCGGCTCAGGTGATGGCCTGTCCGTCGTGGGTGCCGCCCTGGCAGAGCGCCGTGAAGGAGCCGGTCCCGTCGCCGTCCGCCGAGATGAGGATCACTCCGCCGCCCTGGATGCACTCGGTCGCCGTCACGTCGCTCGGGAGGCTCGGGGCGTGCGGCACCGAGGCCCGCGCTCCGGTGGCGCACAGGACCGACAGGGCCAGGGCCGCGAGCACGGTGCACGACGACTTGCGCATGGGGACGACTCCTTCTCGCAGGTGCCGTCCCAGCGTCACCGGCCCGGCCCCGGCACGCCACCGGGGGCGGGCGCACGGGGGAGGGCCCCGACCGCGGACACGGTTCGGGGCCCTCGAAGCGCCGTACGGGCCTACGCCGCCGTGTGTGTCACCCTCACCGGTTCGAACGAGACCCGGGTGCGGGCGCCGTCGGCCGCCCAGACCACCTCCACGCCGTCCTCGCCCGGCACCACCTCCGCGACGGCCCCGGCCGCCGGGACGCTCACCGGTTCGCCGGTCAGCGCGGCCAGGCTGACATGGACGGACGTGCCGCCCGCCGGGCCGGACAGCCGGGGCAGCTCCGCCCACGGCACGTACGCGGTGCCCTGCGGGGCGCGCACGGTCTCCGCCTCAGGATCCCAGCCGTACAGGCCGTGCAGCGCGGAGGTCAGCGGCTCCTCGGGACCGGTGGCCCAGCCGGTGTGGGTGACCCGTGCCCCGGGCGGCGCCCCGACCACCCGGTGCACCCGCAGCTCGTACGGCCCCCGGGCCACCGTGACGCTCTCCACCCGCAGCCCCGGCACCATCGGCGGCCCGGCCACGAAGACGGGCCGGTGCCAGGACGCCGCCCAGCCCCAGCCGTCCCCGTGCCCCGCCCCCAGCGGGTGGACCCGGCGGCGCACACTGGACCGGCCGTCCACCTCGACCGACAGGTGGTTGTCCGCGACGTTCTCCCGCGCCGTGGGACCCGTCCGGGTCGAATAGGCCTGCCGGCCGTAGTGCGGGTCGTCCTCGGCGGCCGACTCGCCCTCGTGCGGCCGGACATGGTCGCTGCCGTGGTTGTGCAGCCGTACGATCCCGTCGCCGCGGGTGGCCTGCACCAGCAGCCCCGGCGCGGGCAGCGCCAGGACCCGGTCCGCCTCCTCCACCGGCGCGGGCTCCTCCGGCGCCGTCCACAGCGGGTGGTCCGCCGGGGCGAGCAGCGACACGAACGCCTTCGACGCCCAGTACGGGGAGGCCGGGCCCGAGTACGGCTGGAGGGTCGCCTCGTGCGGGCCGTACCAGCCGAGGCTCAGCAGCCCCTCGTCCGTCAGCGCCCCCCGGTCCACGAAGTACCGCAGACTGCCGCTGACCAGCCGCCGCGAGGCACCCGGCGTCAGCGGGGTGTGCCCGGTCAGCGCGCCCAGGCCCACGGCCGCCGACGCGGCGAAACGGTAGGTGAGCGAGCGCCCGAAGTGCAGCGGCGCCCCGTCGGCGCCGAACATCAGGGCGAAGCCGTCGAGGTGGGCGCGCAGCCGGTCCCCGTACCGGGCGAGGGCGTCGGTGTCGCCGCCGAGGTGGGCGTCGAGCACCGGGTAGAGGTGCAGCGCCCAGCCGTTGTAGTGGTCGAAGGCGCGTCCGTCGCCGTCGGCGTACCAGCCCCCGCCCCGGTACCAGCCCTCCATCAGCTCCAGCGCCCGGTGCCGGGCCGCGGCCGTCTCGGCGTCACCGCGGCCGACCGACTCCAGGAACCCGGCGACCGTGTACGGGAACAGATACCAGTTGTTCGGCGCCGGCACGTGCCGCAGCGCGCCGCGCAGCCATTCCTCCACCCGGTCCTGGACCCCGGAGTCCAGGTGCTTCCACAGCCACGGAGCGGTCAGCCGCAGCCCCAGCGCCACCGAGGCCGACTCGACCATCGGCTGGCCCTGCACGTCGTGGTCGAGGATCAGCGGCCAGGACTCGGTGTCGTCCCGGCCGGGGGTACGGGTGCCCGAGGCGAGGCCGTCGGCGTAGCGGTCCAGCCAGCCGCGCGGGTCCGCGCCGTCCGCGCCCGCGACGCGGAAGCCCGCCGCGAGGAAGGTCCGCGCGAAGCCCTCCAGACCGTCGGAGCGTACCCCCGAGCGCGAGGGCCGTCCCGGCAGGTCGAGCAGGGCGCGGCCCGGGGTGCTCCAGCGCCACGCCGCCCACAGCAGCCCGTCCGCGACGGCCTCCCAGTGGGCCCGGGTGTAACCGGTGTACGGGCTCGACGCACGGTCCTCGGTGGGCAGTTCGAACGGGATGCTCATGCCAGGAACGCCAGCCTTTCGCGTCGTACGGGATGGAGAAAGCCGGAGCCGGACGCCCAGCGGGTCGTCTCGGCGAGGGCGAGGTCGGCGAGACGGCGCCATTCGTTGCCCTCGGAACCGGCGAGGTGCGGGGTGATCAGGGCGTGCTCGCAGTCCCACAGCGGGTGGTCCGGCGGCAGCACCTCGGGGTCGGTGACGTCGAGGACGGCCCGGATGCGGCCCGCCAGCACGGCGTCGGTGAGCGCCTCCTGGTCGACGACCGCCCCGCGGGAGGTGTTGATCAGCACCGCGTCGGCGGGCATCGCGTCGATCAGCGGACGGCTCACCAGACCACGGGTCGTGGGCAGCAGCGGGGTGTGCACGCTGACGGTCTCGCAGCGCGCGAACAGCTCCGGCAGCCCCACGTTCTCGACGCCCAGCTCGGCGGCCTCCGCGTCGGTGACGTACGGGTCGTGCAGCAGGACCTCCACGTCGTGCGGCCGCAGCAGTTCGACGACCCGGCGGCCGATCAGCGACGCCGACAGGACCCCCACCGTGCGGCGGTAGTTGCCGACGCTGCGCGGGGTGCGCAGCCAGTTGCCGCGCGTCCGGGACGCCCGGAAGTCGCGGGCCCGCTCCAGCACCCGCTTGCCGGTCAGCAGGATCATGCCGAGGGTGTACTCGGCCACCGGCAGCGCGTTGGCCGCGGCGGCCGAGGAGACCTCGACGCCCCGCTCCCAGCACGCGTCGGTGACGTGCCCGCGGACGCTGCCGGCCGTGTGCACCACGGCCCGCAGCCGGGGCGCCGCCCGCAGCACGTCCGCGTCCAGCGGCGGACAGCCCCAGCCGGTGATCAGCAGCTCCACGTCCGCCAGTACGGATCTCGCCCGCGCCGTGGTCAGGTCGTCGAGCACCGGGAAGGGCGCGAGGTCGCACACCCGGCGGAACGCGGCGAGGGACGGGGGGTCGAGGACGGCCGAGGCGGCGTCCGGGGACATGGCCACGGCGGCACGGGGCCGGAAGCCGGGGCCCGGGGCGTGCACGGTCACTTGACGGCTCCGGCGGTCAGGCCGCTGCGCCAGAAACGCTGGAGCAGCACGAAGGCGAGGATGAGCGGCAGTACGGCGAGCAGCGAACCCATGATGACCACGGGGTAGTACTCGGGCGACACGGACGCCGAGCTGTTCCACTGGTACAGGCCGAGACTGACGGGATACAGGTCCTGGTCGGACAGCATCACCATGGGCAGGAAGAAGTTGTTCCAGATCGCGGTCAGCTGGAACAGGAAGACGGTGATCAGACCCGGCCCGAGCATCCTGAGCGCCACCCGGGCGTACGTGGTCAGTTCCCCGGCCCCGTCCACGCGCGCCGCCTCCAGGACCTCGTCGGGCACGTAGCCCCGCGCGAAGATCCGGCCGAGGTAGACGCCGAACGGATTGAACAGCACCGGGACGAACACCGCCCAGAAGGTGTTGACCAGGCCGGCCTCGGACGCCATCAGATACAGCGGCAGCGCGAGCACCGTCTGCGGCACCATGACCGCCGCCAGCACCAGGCCGAACAGCTTCTCCTTGTGCCGGAAGCGGTACTTGTCGAAGGCGTAGCCGCAGGCCACGCTCACCAGCGCGCCGACGGCGGCGCCGATCACCGCGTACAGCAGGCTGTTGACGTACCAGCGGCCGTACAGCCCGCCGTCCATGGCGAAGACGTCCTGGAGGTTCTGGAGGAAGGAGAAGTCGCTCAGGGACAGCAGATCGCTGCTGAACAGCGCGTCGCGGGTCTTGGCCGAGGCGAGCACCAGCCACAGCACCGGCAGCAGCGTGTAGAGGACGGAGACGGCGACGACCACGTTGACGGTCGCCCGGCCCAGCAGCTTCGGGCGGAGCAGGGAGCTGTCGGTGGCGCTCATCGGGCCTCCTCGGAGTCGGCGCGGCTGGTGAAGCGGGTGACGCCGTACGACAGGGCGATGGTGCACACCAGCAGGACCACCGAGGCGGCCGCCGCGAGGCCGTAGTTGTTGCGGGTGAAGGCCGCGTCGTAGATGTACATGCTGGGCGAGAACCGCGAGTTGATCATCGGGGAGGACTGGCTGAGCAGCATCGGCTCGGTGAACAGCTGGAGCGCCCAGATCAGGGTGAAGATCGAGACCGTCACGATGGAGGCCCGCACCAGGGGCGTCTTGACCTGGAGCGCCGTGCGGACCGGCCCGGCGCCGTCGACGACGGACGCCTCGATCACCTCGCGCGGCACGGCCTGGAGGGCGGCGTAGAAGATCACCATGTTGTAGCCGAGGTTGCTCCACAGGGCGATGTTCACGATGGACGGGATCACCGTGTGCACTCCGAGGAAGTCGATCGTGATGTCGCCCTTGGCGAACAGCTCGATGATGGGGCTGATGCCGGGTGTGTACAGGTAGAGCCAGATCAGTGCCGCGATGATGCCGGGCACCGCGTGCGGCAGGAACAGGCCGAGCTGGGCCAGGGCGCGCAGCCGCACCACGCCGGAGTCGAGCAGCAGGGCGAGCGCGAGCGCGCCGACGACCATCAGCGGGAGGTAGATCAGGCAGTACAGGGCGACCGTGCCGAGGCCGCCGAGGAAGGTGGGGTCGGTGAGCACGGCCGCGTAGGACCGCAGTCCGACGAAGACGGTGCGCTCGGGGCCGAAGCCGAGGCCCGGCTGGTCGTCGCTGAAGAAGCTGAGGTAGACGGCGGTGCCGACGGGGATCAGGAAGACGGTGACCAGCAGGGCGAAGAACGGCGTCATGAGGACGCCGGCGGCGGTCAGTTGACGGCGCTTGGCCGCTCTGCGGGCACGCGGGCCGGCGGCGGAGCCGTCCGGGGCGGTGGCGCGGGAGGAGCCGGTCGCCACCCGTGCGGGGGTCGTCGTGGTCATGGGGGTGTCACCTGCCTTTCGTCGGCTCAGGTGCTGTGCTGGGTGGTGGACAGGCCCAGGGCCTTGAGGTCGGGCATGGTGCCCTCCTGGGCGGTGCGCAGCGACTCGACGAGGCTGCCCTGGCCGCCGCCGACCCGGGCGAAGGAGTCCTGCATGACCTTCTGGGTGGCGCTCATCCGCGGACCCCACAGCCACTGGTCGCCGATCTTCTCGGCCTCCTGCTCGAACAGGGCGTAGATGTCCTGGCCGCCGTAGTACGAGCGGTCGAAGGCCTCGCGGCCCACCGCGACCAGGCCGGGTGCGGCCGGGTACTGGCTGCTGGTGCCGCTGGAGAGCCGGGCGCGCAGGGCGTCGGGGTGGGAGACCTGCCACTCGATGAACTCCATCGCGGCCTCCGGGTGCCTGCTGTCCTCGGTGATCGCGAAGGTGGAGCCGCCGTGCGTGCCGGCCGAGGGGCTGCCGGGGTCCCACTGCGGCAGCGGCGCGATCCGCCACTGGCCCTTCTGGCCGGGCCGCGCGTTCATCTGCGCACCGGCGTCCCAGGCGCCGCTGAGCCGGGTCAGGACCAGCCCGTTGCCGATCTGCGCGTCGGACTGCCTGCTCTCGACGGCGTTCATGAAGACGTCGTCCCGGTCGATCAGCCCCTGCCAGTACTCCGCGACCCGCCGGGAGGGCGCGTCGGCGATGGAGACGTTCCAGGCGCCCTTGGAGGTGTCGAACCACTGGGCGCCCGCCTGCCAGGCGTAGCAGGCGAACTGGGTCATCCCGTCGGTGGGGAAGAGCACCAGCCGGCGGTCGGGCGCCTTGCGGCGCACGGTGGCGGCCTGCTCGGCGAACTCGTCCCAGGTGCGCGCGACTTCCAGCCCGTAGTGGTCGAACAGGTCGGCGCGGTAGTGCATCACCATGGGTTCGACGTCCAGCGGCACGGCGAACACCCGGCGTTCGAAGGTGGTCAGGCCGAGCGCCTGCGGCAGCAGCTTGCGGCGCAGGCCGTCGCTCATCAGGTCGGTGATGTCGCGGGCCACGCCGTCGATGGCGAACCCCGGGACCTGCGGGTATTCGAGGGTGGCGACATCGGGCGCGTTCCCGGCCCGGGCGGCGTTGCTGAGCTTGGCGTAACCGCCCTGTCCACCGGAGGGGATCTGCTGGAACTCCACCTGGACGGTGCGGTGCGTGCGGTTGAACGCGTCGACCACCTCCTGGCTGCCGCGCAGGGCGGACCAGAAGGTGATGCGCGTGGTGCCGCCCGTGCGGGCCGACGATGCGCCGTTCCCGCCGTTGCAGGCGCTCGCGGCTCCTGCCAGGGGGAGGGCGGTCATCGCGGCGAGCACGGAGCGACGGCTGGGTCGTCCGGGCATGGCGCCTCCGCGGCTCCTGCGGGTCCGCGGGTGCGGACACGACTCTTCGAGACACCGGAATCCTGAACGCCCCGACTCAAACGGTCAATAGATCGATCAGAAGAAAATGAATCGATCAAACGCTCATTCGCCAAGCGGTTCGGTCGGTGAGCCGGTGAGCCGGTCGGCCGGTCAGCCGGTCGGTCGGTCCGTCGACCCGCGCACCATCAACCGCGGCAGCAGCTCGACCCGCCGGCCCGGCCGGCTGCCGGGCGCCTCGGCCAGCCGCTGGAGCAGCAGCTCCGCCGCCGCGTGCCCGACCTCGGCCTTCGGCGGCGACACGGCCGTCAGTGGAGGCGAGGCGAGACCGGCCACCACATCGTCGTACGCGACCACCGAGCAGTCCTCCGGCACCCGCACCCCTTCCTCCGCGAGCCGCTGGACGACCATCAGCGCGTCCACGTCGCCGTGCAGCACCATCGCGGACGCACCCACCTTGCGCATCAGCGCGGGCAGCTCGGCGGTCTCGTCCGCGGAGTACGGCCCGTCGACTCCGGCCTCCGGCGCCACCAGCGTCCACGCCCACCGCTCCACCAGGGGGTGCGCCCCGGCGATCTCGGTGAACGCGGCACGCAGCGAGCGGGCGGTGGGGCTGTCGTGCCGGGTGGCGAACACGATCCGCCGGTGACCCAGCCCCACCAGGTGCTCCACCGCCAGGTGCGCGCCGTACCAGTGGTCCGAGCACACCGAGTCCAGGGCGTGCAGCGCGCTGCCGCGCCACGGGCGGCGCTCCATCAGCACCGTCGGCACCCCGACCCCGGCCAGCCACTCGTGGTCCGCCTCCTCGTCGGCCCGGCCGCGCCAGCGCGGGGCGATCAGCAGCCCGTCCGCGCCGTCCGCCAGCGCCCGCTCCACCAGCGGGCGCTCGGCCCCGGACGCCTGCGGCGCGAGGTGCAGGGCCATGCGCACCCCCGCCCGCTCCAGGACCGTGCGGGCCCCGTGCAGGGTCTCGGTCAGGTACGAGTGCCGCACGGGAACCACCACGGCCACCCGGTCCCCGGCCGCCGGGACCGGGTCGGCGACGGTCTCCCGGGCCGGCTGCGTCGACCGCACGACCCCGTACCCGCGGCTCAGCCTGCCCTCGCGCGTCAGCTCCTCGACGTCCCGCCGCACGGTGACCACCGAGACCTGCAACTCGTCGGCGAGGTCGCGCACCCGCGCGGTACCGCGCGCCTGGACCGCCGCCAGTATCCGCTGGCGCCTGAGATCGACCGGCTCCCGCATCAGGGCTCCCCACCCGAGAATGTTCGTTTGAGCGATTCCGCGTCATCATAACGATCGCTCGCCCCGGGTGCCGGTGGTCCTACGGTTCCGGGTCGGCGAGGAGGGGGCCCAGCGGGCCCAGGTCGAGGTTCAGGTCGCAGCGGCGCAGACCGTGCTGGGCGCACAGGTCGTCCATGCGCGCGTCGAGCAGCATGAGCGCCGTGCCGAGCCGGTCCTCCTGCTCCGCGCTCAGCGTCCCCTCGTCGAAGCGGCGCACGGCCTGCCGTTCCATGAGCTGGCGCAGCAGCTCCACCACGGTGAGGACCAGTGCGGCGAGGTCGTTGGTGACCCGCTCGGGGTCCAGGTCGAGGGCGTGGGCGGCACGGCCCCCGGGCGCCGTCACAGCGGCCCGCTGTCCGGCCAGGGAGCGGGCACCCGCTCGTTCACCGACGACAGCAGCGCGTGCAGGGAGATCCGCACCAGCGGCACGTCCGCGACGGCCAGGACCAGATCGCCGCTGACCACGACACCGGTCGCCAGCACCCGGTCCAGCAGGTCGACCAGCGGCACCCCGACCGGTGCGTACGGCTCCGGGCCGTCCCAGGGCACGGGAGCCGGGCCCGGCGTACGGGCGTCCGGGACGGTCATGAAGGGACCTCCTGGTCCGGTCCGGCCTGCGGGTCCTCGTCCCAGCGGGCGAAGGAGTACGGGATCCACGGACCCGAGGCCTCCACCCGCACCGCCGGGTGCGGCCCGCCGGCGGTGAACCGGGCCAGGGCCGCGGTGAAGTCCGCGCGCCGCGCGTCCGCCACCAGGTAGGCCGCGTTGAGCAGCTGCGGGGTGCGGCGGCCCGTCAGCCGCTCGCTCTGCGGGCGGTGCCGGGTCGCGGCCACCGCGTGGCGCCGCAGTGCCGCGTCGACGGCCTCCGCCTCGGCCAGCGCCTTCCCGCGCGCACCCCGCTCTTCGCGGCGCCGCGCGCTGGCCCGGCTGAGGTAGGCACGCCCGCCGCCGGAGCCGCTGGGGGCGCCGGTGCCGGTGTCCCCGGCGGCCTCGGGCGCGGCCTCGGCGGCGTGCACCTTCACCGCCCACTCCGTACGGTCCCTGAGCCGGTCCAGCAGCGTGTCCAGCACCGGCTGCCGGGCGGCCACCGCCCGCGCCGCGGTCAGGTCGCCCCGGTACAGCGTCGCCATGGGCAGCGGCACGACGGGGCCCCGCCCGGCCGCGGCCTCGACGCCCCGGTGATGGGCGCGGGCGCAGCGCTCCAGGTCGTCCGGCCGGTTGAGGCGCTCGGTCAGCGCCTCCTCGCCGAACAGGGCCGCGGGCACGTCCTGCACGACCAGGCACAGGCCGCCCACGCGCAGGACGCGCAACGGGCCGCCCTCCTCGTGCCCCCCGGCCGCCGCCAGAGCGGCGGAGTCGGGCGGGGTGCGGGTGACGGCGAAGGCGCACACGAGGCCGGTGGCCGCCGGTCCTGCGGGGGGTGCGCTCATCGCATGGCTCCCGTCGCCTCGCCCTCGGCGGCCCCCTCCAGGGCGTCGAGACGCTCCCGCAGCCGCGCGTTCTCCTCGGCGAGGGCGTCCCGCGCGGCCCGGGACGACAGCGCGGGATCGGTCTCCCACCAGTCGATGCCCGCCTTCTTGGCGGTGTCCACGGAGGCGATGAACAACCGCAGCCGGATCGTCAGGAGTTCGATGTCGAGGAGGTCGATCTTGATGTCGCCGGCGATGACGATGCCCTTGTCGAGGACGCGTTCGAGGAGGTCGGCGAGGCTGCCGGAAGGGGGCCCGTAGGGTTCTGTCCCCGGGCCCGGATACCGGTGGTCGAGGTCGGTCACCGCCCGCTCCCCGGGGCGGTGTCAGCGACGCGGGCGAGCACGTTGGTCGTCCTCGTCGTCCTCGTCGTCCTCGTCGTCTTCCTCGCCCTCATACGGCTCCTCCTCCTCGTCGTCGTACTCACCTTCCTCGTCGTCCTCGTACTCGTCCTCGGCGTCGTCCGCGTCCTCGGAGCCGTCGGAATCGTCGGAGTCGTCGGCGTACTCCTCCTCTTCCAGCGCTTCCTCGTGGCTCTTGACGACCTCGCCGTCGCGGATCTCGCCGCGCCAGCCCTCGACGTCCTCGCCGTTCGCCAGGGTCACGTGCCGCGCGAAGTGCTTCAGGTCCAGCCGCAGCCGGCGCCCCTGGGCGCGCCAGAGGTTCCCGGTCTTCTCGAAGAAGCCCGCCGGGTAGTACTCGACGACCACGACGACCCGGGTCAGCCGGGGTGCCAGTTCGTGGAAGGTGACCACCCCGTTGGTACTGCCCTTGGCGCCCTCGGAGGTCCAGGCGATGCGCTGGTCCGGGATCTGTTCCTGGACGGTCGCCTTCCAACTGCGGGTCGACCAGGCGATCTTGGCGGTCCAGTCCGAGGTCACCTCGTCATGCGGGCTGACGCTCTGGACGCCCTTGGTGAAGCCGCTGAAATCCTGGAGCTGCGTCCACTGGTCGTAGACGGTGCGCAGGGGGACGCCGATGTCGACGGTCTCCATGATGTGCGTCGCCTTGACGCTGCCGCCGCCGCTCTTCGAACCGCCGCCGCTCTTCAAACCGCCACCGTTCTTCGCATCGTCACCGCCGCCTGGGGAACCGCCGCCGTTGGCGGACTCGTGCAGGCGGTCCGTCAGGGAACCGATCCGTTCCCCCGCCTTGCCGACGAGCCCGTGCCCCGCGGCGGAGAGGTAGCCGCCCAGGGCGCCCTTGAGATCGCCGAGGGGGGACTGTCCGCCGTCGTCCTGCCGGTCGGGGGTCATGCGCGCCCACCTCCGCGCCTGCTGTCCGGGCGCGCCGCCCGCTTCGCCGGTGCGGCCTTCTTGGCGGCCGCCTTCTTGGCCGGGGCCTTCTTCGCCGCCGCCTTCTTGGCCGGCGGCCTCTTCGCGGCCTTCTCGGCCGGCTTGCGGGGCGGTGCCGGCGCAGGCCGTCGGTCTTCCGCCCGGTCCTCCTCGTCGAAGTAGGCGTCCTCGTCCGGAGCCTCCTCGTCCGGAGCTTCCTCGTCCCGGGAGTCGTCGGAGTCGTCGGAGTCGTCCCGTCGGTCCCCTCGGTCCTCGCCGGTGAGCGCGTCGGTGCGGTCGCGGAGGCTGTCCGCGAGGCCGGCGAGCCGGCGGTTCGCCGCGGCGGTGACGGCCGCGCGTCCTGCGGTCAGCAGCTCGCCCCGGACCTGGTCGGTCAGCTCCTGCAACTGGGGAGCCTGTCGTAGGCTCCCCAGCCCCTGGCCGAGCACCTGGCCGGGGGAGAGGCCGACGCGTCGGCCCACCAGGTAGGAGCCGACCGCGAAGGCGAGCTTGGTCTTCTTGGTGCGTCCCAGGAGGTATCCGCCCGCCATGGCAGCCGCCATGGCCGTCCTGCTGTCGTTCATAGGTGTCGTCTCCGCGCTGGATTCGTGGTGGCCGTGGGGCCGGTGGGCCGGGCCGGGCGTTCGAGGAGGGTGAGCAGCCGCTCCTCCTCGCGTTCGAAGGCCGCCTCGTCGACGGCGCCCTCGTCCAGGGCCCGGTTGAGCGCGGCCAGCCGCGCCTGTACGGCGCGTGGGTCGTGGGCCTGGCGCCGGGCCTCCTGGAGCAGGTGGTCGGCGATCCACGCCGTGCCGCGCACCGGCGCGAGGGGCAGCAGGAGGAGACCGCTCACGATGCCCACGCGGTCACCGGCCGGCCGGTGTCGTGGGGCGCGGGTCGACGAAGCTGTAGCAGGGCAGCGGCCCGGTCACGCTCAGGGCCAGCCGGTCCCCGCAGGCCCGGGCCCGTGCCGCCACCGCCTCCCTGAACCGCGCCTCGTCGGCCGAGCGCAGCAGGAACGACGCGCTGAGCACCTGCTCGTCGTCGGTCGTGCCCTGGACCGTGCGCACGGCGAGCGGGGCCAACTGGTCGACGACCTCCCGGGCCGCGCGCCGCGCCTCGCGGCGCACACCGAGGGCGATCGCCTCGCCCAGCCGGACGTTGGCCTCGTAGTCGGGCCGGCGCCGGGTCCGCAGGGCCAGGCCGCGCAGCTTGTCGTCGCGGCGTACCAGATCGGCGAAGTGGCCGGGCACCACCGTCCCCTTGACGTTGAGCTCCACACACCCCCGTACGCCGTCGAGCTGAGCCGTCAAGTGGGCGGCGTCCGAGCGCAGTTGGGTGAGCAGGGTGTCGGGTCGCGGGCTGAGGACGGCGAACCGCATGGGCAGCACCGGTCCCTGGGCCGCCAGTTCGTCCAGGACGGCCTGGTGGGCCATCAGGTCCCGGCGCCGGGGCCGCAGCCGCGGGGGCGCGTCGGACACCGCGGCGCACAGTCCGGACCCGCTCAGCAGCCGTACCGGGGCGCCGTCGACGCCCGGGGAGCGGGGGGAGCGGATTCCGGCGGGGGCGATGCCGTAGACGTACAGGGCCTTCGGGGCGGGCGCCGGTGCGTCGGCGATGCCGGTGGTGGCGGTGGTGGCGGGCGCGGTCATCGGTCCTCCTCCTCGGTGCGCCGGCGGGGGCGGGAGCGGGGGCGGTCGTCCTCGTCACGGGGGCGCGCGGCGGGGCGGCTGCGGGACCGCTGTGGGCTCCTGCCGCGCTCCACGCGGGCGCGCGGACGGTCCTCCACCTCCGCCTCCGTCGCCTCCTCCTCCTCGGGCTCGGGCGTGAGGACGTCGCGCACCTTGTCGGTCAGGGAGCGTGCCGTCCGCCTGGCGCCCGCCTTGCCCACGGTCTTGGCCACCGGGCTGCCGAACATCTCGGGCACGGTCTTGGACCGCACGTCGTGCTCCAGGTCCAGCCGGTTGCAGGCCTCGGCGAACCGGAGGTAGGTGTCGACGCTCGCGACCACGATGCGCGCGTCCACCTTGAGGATCTCGATGCCGACCAGGGAGACGCGCACGAAGACGTCGATCACCATGCCGCGGTCGAGGATGAGTTCGAGGACGTCGTAGAGGGTTCCGGCGCGGGGCGCGCAGACGACCTCGTCGTCGTAGGTGATCATGCGGGGGTCCTTCCGGGTGCGGGCCGCACGGCCCGCTCACTGGTCCTGGGCGCCACGCCGGTAACGCGCGGTCCTGCGGTACCGGACCAGGTCGCCCGCCGGGTCCAGCTCGACCTCGTAGGTGGCGAGCAGACTGGTGGTGTCGGGGATGCGTGCCACCTCCAGCACGTCCACGTTGACGATCCAGCCGCCGTCCTCGCTCCGGCACACCGCGGAGACCCCTTCGAGGTGGTGCCGGATCAGCTCGCACAGGGCGTCGGCGGCGCGCCGGGCGGCGTCCCGGGCGTCCCGCACGCCACGCTCGCGCGTGGTCGTGGAAGTGGTGCGGCGCCGTCGCTCGCCAGGTTCGGTCATGTGCCCATCGTGACCGTGGGTGCCCGGACCCCGCGTGCGCAGTTACCCCATCCGGGGCTGGCCCGTGCGCCGGCAGTGCAGGAAGAGGTGCGGCTCCGGCCGGGCGTCCGGGTGGGCCGGGGTGAACATCGACGCCTCCTGCGCCAGCACCTCCAGGCCGGACTCCTCGGCCAGGGTGATCAGGTCCTGTGCGGGGAAGCTGGTCACGCGCACCGGCTGGCCCATGAAGGTGGCGTCGACGTCCGCCACGTCCAGCGGCACGGTGGCCAGCACCAGGTACCCCCCCGGCTTCAGCAACCCCACCAGGTGCCGTACGAGGTCCGTCTGCTCCTCCCGGTCCAGCTGGAGCAGGGAGAAGTACACGCAGACGGCGTCGAACGAGGCGTCCGCCAGCGGTACGTCGCGGATGTCCGCGCACCGGAAGGTGGCGCCCGGCACCTGCCGTGCGGCCAGCTCCACCATGACCGGGGAGATGTCGATGCCCAGCACCTCGTGCCCGGCGGCCGCGAGGGTCTCGGCGGTGGGCCGGCCGGTGCCGCTGCCCACGTCCAGCACCCGGCTGCCCGGCGCGAGCCGCGCCAGCAGCCATTCCAGTGAGTGGCGGTGTGTCTTCGACCCGGCGAACGCCTTCTCGTACTCGGCGCCCAGCGCGTCGAACGCGGCGGCGGCCCGTGGGCGTTCCCGGTCGTCGGTCACGGCGGTCCCTTCGGTGCGGTGAGCCGGTGTCCGGGCATCGTTCCACCGGGAGCGAGCCGCCCACAAGGGGCCCTTCGGGCGACGGGTCGCACCGGACCTGTCGGCGGCGTCCCGCGCCGTGGTACGTCCTGCACCCGTGACATGAGGGAAACCTGAGAATTCCCGAGGCGCTTGAACGCCCCGGCCCCCGGTTCCGTATGGAGCCGGGGGCCTTTCACGTCCGAGTCCGTCACGACACAGGAGCACGCCTTGGGACACAACAGGCGCAGACGCCCGACCGGGGCGCGGCGCGCGACCTTCGGAGCGGTCGCGCTGATACTGGGGGGCAGCGGCCTGGTGGCCGTGAACGTTTTCGCCTCCGCGACGGAGTCCGGCAACGCCGCCGTCCCCCTGGGCAGCTCCGGAGTCGCGGCCACCGTCGACTGCCCCGACCTGACCGAACGGCTCACGGCCGTTCCGGAGCAGGCCAGGCCGGAGGTCGACACCGAACTCGCCCACCTCGACGAGCAGATCGCCGCCGCCTACCGGGGCCTCCAGGACGCCGCCCGCACCGCGGACGACGGCACCCTCGACGAGGGCGCGATCCTCGACCCGCTGCGGACGGAGCGCGCGGCGACGATCGAGCGCATCGCCGCCGCCGTCGGCAAGGCCGGAGACCGCCCCGAGGGCCTGGACACCCTGGCCGCGTGCACCCTGCGCCGCACCGAGATCGCGTCGGCTGACGCGGGGAGCGGCAGCCCGGACCAGCAGGGACAGGAGCAGGAAGAGAGCCAGGGGCAGGGGCAGGAACAGGGGCAGCAGGACGGCAAGGGCGAAGAGCCGCCCGGTGACGGGCAGCAGCAGCCCGGCAACGGCGGACAGGCGGGCAACGGCCCCGTGGCGGCGGACTACATCGCCATCGAGTCCGTCCAGCCCAACGTCGTGCGGGCGCCCCGGCAGGAGAAGGCCTCGACCGGTTCCTTCACCACCAGCTGCGGCGTCAACGCCGAGGGCCTGTTCAACTCGGACAACCTGATCGCCGCCCCCGGCGTCGGCAACGGCGCCCACCACTTCCACGACTACGTCGGCAACCAGGCCAACGACGCCTTCGCCAGCGACGAGGACCTGGCCGCCGGTGACACGAGCTGCGCCGACCAGGGTGACAAGTCCTCGTACTACTGGCCCGTGCTGCGGCTCCAGAACGGCACCGCCGAACAGGACGCCCAGTCACCCGGCGGCGGCATCGAGGGCAACGCGGGCGAGATCGTCACACCGGCCGAGGTCACCCTCACGTTCGAGGGCAACGAGCGGGGCAAGGTCACGGAGATGCCACGGCTGCTGCGCATCATCACCGGCGACGCCAAGGCGTTCGTCAACGGCAACACCAACGCGAACGCCTCCTGGAGCTGCACCGGGTTCGAGGACCGGCAGCTGAAGGACAAGTACCCGCTCTGCCCCTCGGGCAGCGACGTGGTGCGCACCTTCACCTTCCAGAGCTGCTGGGACGGCCGCAACACCGACAGCGCCAACCACCGTACCCACATGGCCTTCGCCGCCGCCGACGGCAGCTGCCCGGAGGGTTTCCGGGCCGTTCCGCGACTGGTGCAGCGGGTCGTCTACGACGTGGCCGCGCCCAGCCTGGAGGACGGGGGCAGGACCGTTCCGCTGTTCGCCGTGGACTCCTTCCCCGAGCAACTGCACAAGCCGGTCACCGACCACAGCGACTTCATCAACGTCTTCGACGAGGACCTGATGCGCGAGATGACCGAGTGCATCAACTCCGGCCGCGAGTGCGGCCCGGACACGCCCCCGGAGGCGGAGCCGGGCGAGGGCGAGGAGCAGCCCGGCGACGGCGAGGGCGACGACGGCGGCCAGACCGCCGGGCCCCCGGCCGAGCAGACCGCCACGGCCTCGGCACCCGCGGACCCCGGCCAGGACGACCAGGCGGGTGGGAAGGGCGAGGGGAAGGACGACGGGAAGACCCCCGGCCAGGACGAGGGACAGAGCGAGGGGCCGACCGGCGGGGACAAGCCCGCCCCCCCGGCCGATAGCCAGGAGGCTTCCGCGAGCGCCGAACCCAGGTCCGCGACGACGCCTGCCGCCGACACTCCGGACGACGTGAGCAGTGCCGCGTCCGGGACCACCGGCAACGGCGACAACGGCGGCAACGCGGGCGGCGCCGGATCGGCTGCCGCACCGCAGGCGCAGGGTGGACTAGCCGAGACGGGTTCCGGGCTCGGCCTGTGGCCCGCGGCGGCCGGCGGCGTGCTGTTCGCCGGTGGATGTGTGCTGCTGATCCGTTCCAGGCGGCGTGCGCTGTGACGACCGTGCCACCGGCATGACGACGGGTGGGCGGGGACACCCCCGCCCACCCGTCGCGTCGAAGGCATCGGACACGTCACCCCTCGGCACCCTGACCGCGGTCCTGCTCACCCTGATCCCCTGGAGAGGTACCGCCGTCGCCCACGGCTCGGTCGTCGACCCCGCCTCCCGCAACTACGGCTGCTGGGACCGCTGGGGCGACGACTTCCAGAACCCGGCCATGGCCGACGAGGACCCCATGCGCCACTCCCGCCCCCCACCCCCGCCGGGCGCACCGCGCCCGGCGGGGACGCCGGTCGTACCGTCGGCCGGGGTGACCGGTCAGACGTTGACGCCGAAGTCCGCGGCGATGCCCGCGAGGCCCGAGGCGTAGCCCTGGCCGACCGCCCGGAACTTCCACTCGGCGCCGTGCCGGTACAGCTCGCCGAAGACCATCGCGGTCTCGGTCGAGGCGTCCTCGGACAGGTCGTAGCGGGCGAGTTCCTGGTTGTTCGCCTGGTTGACCACCCGGATGAAGGCGTTGCGGACCTGGCCGAAGCTCTGGCCGCGGTTCTCCGCGTCGTGGATGGACACCGGGAAGACGATCCGGTCCACCTCGGCCGGGACCGCGGCGAGGTTCACCTTGACCGCCTCGTCGTCGCCCTCGCCCTCGCCGGTGAGGTTGTCGCCGGTGTGCTCGACCGAGCCGTCCGGGCTGGTGAGGTTGTTGTAGAAGACGAAGTGCCCGTCCGAGAGCACCTTGCCCGACGCGTCCAGGAGCAGCGCGGAGGCGTCGAGGTCGTAGTCGGTGCCGGTCGTGGTGCGCACGTCCCAGCCCAGACCGACCAGCACGGCGGTCAGGCCGGGTGCCTCCTTGCTGAGCGAGACGTTGCCGCCCTTGGCCAGGGAAACTCCCACTGCGTTCTCCTTCGTCGTGTGCGCCGCGTTCCGCGTTCCGCGTCCCGTGTGTCTTGCTGTCTTGCCTGTCTTGCCTGTTCTTACGCCTGCCGACAATCTACATCACTGTAGAAGTAAGCCTTCTATACGATGTCGCTCCGGTAGACGATCGGCGGCGGAAGGAGGCGGGCCGTGACGGATGACCGGCGTCCGCGGCGGCGGGGCCAGGGTGAGCTGGAAGCGCTGGTGCTGTCCGCGCTGCGCGAGGCGGACGGGCCCGCGACGGCCGGCTGGGTGCAGGAACGGCTCGGCGGCGACCTCGCCTACACCACGGTGATCACGATCCTGACCCGGCTGCTCGAGAAGGGTGCCGTCAGCCGCGAGCGTGCGGGCCGGTCCTTCGCCTGGACGCCCGCCTCGGACCAGGCGGGCCTGGCCGCGCGGAAGATGCGCAAGGTGCTGGACGCCGAGAGCGACCGGGAAGCGGTGCTGGCCAGCTTCGTCACGGGCCTCGACCCCGACGACGAGCGGCTGCTGCGCGACCTGCTCGGGCACGCGCGCGCCGCGGAGGACGGCTGACACCGCATGGGGGTCTTCGTCTTCCTGCCCCTGGTCCTGCCGCTGACGGCGTGGCCCGTCGCCAGGCTCGCCGAGCAGCACCTGCACCCGCGGACCGCGACCAGGCTGCTCACCGCCGTCGCCGCCGTGATGGCCCTGTGCAGCACCGTGTGCCTGGCCCTGGTGATGGTGGTCGGCACCGCTCAGCTGCCCGGCAACCCGCTCCCCGACGGCTGGTCGGACCCCGAGGTGCGGGCGGCGGTGCCCTTCGACGAGATCGTCGGCAAGGCGGCCATTCCCGCGCTCTGCGCGGTGGTCGCGGCCTCGGCGCGGGCCCTGTGGCGGCACGGCAGGGTGCGCCGCCGCGCCCACCGCGCGCTGGCCGGGCTGCCGGGCACCGGGGTGGCCGTACTGCCGGACGACGTGCCCTACGCGTACGCGCTGCCGGGTGGACGCCGGGACCGCGTGGTGGTGAGTACGGCCCTGCTCGACTGCCTCGAACCGGGCGAGCGGCGCGCCCTGTTCGCCCATGAGCGTGCCCACCTCGCCGCCCGGCACCACCGCTTCCTGCTCACCGTCCGGCTCGCCGCGCTGGCCAACCCGTTCCTGCGCCCCCTGCGGACGGCCGTGTCCTACACGGCGGAGCGGTGGGCGGACGAGGCGGCCGCGCGGGCGGTCGGTGACCGCCGCGCGGTGGCGACCGCGATCGGCAAGGCGGCCCTCGTCTCCCGCGGCACCCCCGTCGCCACCCTCGCCGGCCTCGCGGCGCCCGGCCCGGTGCCCCGCCGGGTGGCGGCGTTGCTGGGGCCCGCTCCCGCCGTCCGCACCTGGCCCCCGGTGTTCACGTCGGTGGGCCTGGCGGCGTGGGCCGCGGCCGCCGGAACCGCCGTCTCGGCGATGTCGTCCGCGAACGCCGCCGTCACGATGTTCCTCATCCTGCGGGCCGCGACGCCGTTCTGACCTGTTCTCACTCCCTGACGGGCGCTTTCGAGGAATCTCGCAGGTCACAGCGGCGCCGCCGCACCTTTCTCACTCGATCGGGTGGGCGACCAATCCGGAACGGGGCCCGCTCCGGATTCCCCGTGTGAGGGAAGAACCGAGACCCACGCCGACAGCGAACCGGCGGCCGACCCCGGACCCGGGTCGGCCGACCGGCACGTAACGGCGCCGCGTACTCGGCGGCCCGCCGCACACCACTTCAGCTCCGTATCAGCACTGCGCACCACGACTCCGCACCACCCCTCCGTACCGACGCAGCCTTCGTGCTGCCCGTTTTCTGGGAGATTCTCCATGAACGCCCGTATCCGCCGCTCCGCCGTCGCCGTCGTCGCGGCCGCCGTCCTGCCCCTGTCCCTGGCCGCCTGTTCCGACGACGGCGACAGCGGCTCCTCGGACTCCGCCCAGGCCGCCTCCTCGGCCCCCGCGGCGGGCGACGACCAGTCGGCCGGCACCTCCGACGGCATGGCGGACTCCGACGAGCCGTTCGGCCCGGCCTGCTCCACGGTGCCGAAGGAGGGCGCCGGTTCGTTCGACGGCATGGCCAAGGACCCGGTCGCCACGGCCGCCTCGAACAACCCGGCCCTGTCCACGCTGGTCTCGGCGGTGAAGAAGGCAGACCTGGTCGACACGCTCAACAACGCCGAGAACATCACCGTGTTCGCGCCGACCAACGACGCCTTCGCCAAGATCCCGAAGGCCGACCTGGACAAGGTCCTGAACGACAAGGAGACGCTCACCGGCATCCTGACCTACCACGTCGTCGGCCAGAAGCTCGCGCCCGCGGACCTGGAGAACGGCTCCTTCGAGACGCTCCAGAAGTCCAAGCTGACCACCTCGGGCTCGGACGAGTCCTACAAGGTCGACGACTCCGCCAAGGTCGTCTGCGGCAACGTGAAGACCGCCAATGCCAACGTCTACATCATCGACACCGTCCTCATGCCGAAGAGCGGACGGGCGTGGCGGCCCGGGGCCGGGGGCCGGGGGAGCGGGTCTGGCAGTGGCCCGTCCCCCGGCGGGGCGATGGCCCTGTGGTAGCTTGCGCAGGCCAGTCGAACCCACCTGGTGGGTCAGGGAATCCGGTGCGAATCCGGAACTGACGCGCAGCGGTGAGGGGGACGGGCGGGACACGGGCCACTGGGCGGCGTACGCCGTCCGGGAAGGCGTCCCGTCCGGTCGATCCCGAGTCCGAAGACCTGCTGGCACCCGTGCCGCGTGCGGCGCGGGCCGCATCGTACGGACGGGCTTCGCGCATGAGCCCTCGACGCCAGAGGATCCTTCCTTGCCCGCAGCACGCCCCGTCGGCCCCCGACGACTCCGCCTGTCCCGCCGTGCTCTGCGCGGTCCCGTCCTGCTCCTGTCCGGCGCCCTGCTGGCCTCCGGCTGCGGGTCCGGTACGGGCACCGACGACCCGGCCGCCCGGGCCGACGCGGCCGGCTACCCCCGCACCGTCCGCGACTGCGGGCACGACGTCCGGGTCGACGCGCCGCCGCGCCGGGCCGTCTCCCTCAACCAGGGCACCACGGAGATCCTGCTCTCGCTCGGCCTCGCCGACCGCCTGGTGGGCACCGCGACCTGGACCGACCCGGTCATGAAGGGGCTGGAGAAGGCGAACGCCGGCGTCCCCCGGCTCGCCGACGACATACCGTCCTTCGAGACGGTCCTGGACGCCGAACCGGACTTCGTCGCCGCCTCCTTCGCCTCCACCCTCGGCACCGGCGGTGTCGCCACCCGCGAACGGTTCACGGAACTCGGCGTGCCCGCCTACCTGTCCCCGTCCGACTGCGCCGGCAAGGACAACAGCGGCGACGGCGACGGCGTCCGGAACGAGCCCCTCACCCTGGACACCGTCTACGGCGAAGTCCGCGACCTGGCCCGCCTCTTCGACGTCGAGCAGCGCGGCGAGAAACTCGTCGCCGACCTCAAGGCAAGGGTCGACAAGGCGACATCCGGCATCGACGCCTCCGGCGTCACCCTCATGTACTGGTTCGCCAACTCCACCTCGCCCTACCTGGCGGGCTGCTGCGGCGCCCCCGGCGTCATCACCCGCGCGCTCGGCGCCGAGAACGCCATGGACGACACCCACGAGGAGTGGCCGCAGACCGGCTGGGAGACCGTCGCGGACCGGGACCCCGACGTCCTGGTCCTCGGCGACCTCACGCGTAAGTCGCAGACGGCCGAGACGGCGGCGAAGAAGATCGAGTTCCTGGAGTCCAACCCCGTGACCGGGAACATGACCGCCGTCCGCGAGAAACGCTACGTGCTGCTCAGCGGGCAGGCCATGAACCCCACCATCCGTACCGTCGAGGGCGTGGAACAGGTGGCGGCGGCCCTGCGCGCGTTCGGGCTCGCCCAGTGACGTCCGCGAGCCGGACCGCGCCCGTCTCCGGCATACGCGCGCCGCGCGGCGCCCTCGTGTGGGCGGCGGCCGGGACCGTCGCCCTGTGCGTCTCCGTGGCCGTCGCCGTCACCATCGGACCGGCGGACATCGGCGTCGCCGACGTGTGGTCCGTGATCGCCGCCCACCTCGGCGCCGGCACCGCCGCCGGGGACGTGTCCCCGCTCCGCGCCGGCATCGTCTGGGACCTGCGACTGCCCCGTACCCTGCTCGCCGCGGTGTGCGGAGCGGGACTCGCCGTGTGCGGGGCCGTGCTCCAGTCCCTGCTGCGCAACCCGCTCGCCGACCCCTTCGTCCTCGGCGTCTCCTCCGGCGCCTCGACCGGCGCCGTCCTGGTCGTCGTGCTCGGTGTGGGCGGTGGCGCGCTCTCCGTCTCCGGCGGGGCGTTCATCGGCGCGGTCTGCTCCTTCGCGCTGGTGATGCTGCTCAGCCACAGCCTCGGCGGCACCACGGACCGGGTGGTGCTCGCGGGCGTGGCGGCGATGCAGCTGTTCTCGGCGCTCACCTCCTTCGTGGTCATGACCGCCGCCGGCGCCGAGACCACCCGCGGTGTGCTGTTCTGGCTGCTCGGTTCGCTCGGCGGCGCGGGCTGGAGCGACGTGTGGACCGGCACCGCCGTCCTGGCGCTGGTCCTGGCCGTGTGCCTCGGTCACGCCAGGACGCTGGACGCCTTCGCCTTCGGCCAGGACGCGGCGGCCGCGCTCGGCGTCCACGTGGCCCGCACCCGGCTGGTCCTGCTGTGTGCCACCGCCCTGCTCACCGCCGCCCTGGTCGCCTCGGCCGGCGCGATCGGCTTCGTCGGGCTGGTGCTGCCGCACGCCGTACGGGCGCTCACCGGCCCCGGACACGCCCGGCTGCTGCCGGTCTGCGCGCTCGCCGGTGCCGTGTTCCTGGTGTGGGTCGACACCCTGGCCCGTACCGTCCTCGAACCCCAGGAGGTCCCGGTGGGGGTGGTGACCTCGCTGATCGGCGTGCCGGCCTTCGTGCTCGTGCTGTACCGCACCCGGAGGACGCGGTGACCCTGAACGCCGAGCGGGTCTCCCGCACCACCGGTGGCCGGCTGATCCTGGACGGCGTCGACCTGAGCCCGCGCGACGGCGCCATGACGGGCCTGCTCGGCCCCAACGGCTCCGGCAAGTCCACCCTGCTGCGGCTGCTCGCCGGCGTACTCGCCCCGACCTCGGGCCGCGTCACCCTCGACGGACGCCCCCTGGACCGGGTGGGCCGCCGGGACGTCGCCCGGCGGGTGGCCGTGGTGGAGCAGCAGACGGACACCCAGGTGGAACTGACGGTCCGGGACGTCGTCCGGCTCGGCCGCATCCCGCACCGCCGCGCCTGGACACCGGCGTCGGCGGCCGACGAGGAGGCGGTCGCGGACGCCCTGGACCGCACCGGCCTGACGGGCCAGGCCGACCGCCTCTGGCACACCCTCTCCGGCGGCGAACGCCAGCGCGTCCAGATCGCTCGCGCCCTCGCCCAGGAGCCGCGTGAACTCCTGCTCGACGAACCGACCAACCACCTCGACATCCAGCACCAGCTGGACGTGCTGGCCCTCGTCGCCGCCCTCCCCGTCACCAGCGTGGTCGCCCTGCACGACCTCAACCTCGCCGCGATGTACTGCGACCACCTCGTCGTCCTCTCGGAGGGACGGGTCGTGGCCCGCGGCGAACCGGCCGAGGTCCTGACGACGGACCTGGTCGCGAAGGTCTACCGGGTCGACGCCGAGATCACCCGCGCCGGCCCGGCAGGCCGCCCGCACGTGCGTTTCCTGGGCACACTGCCGCGCTAGGAGCCGGGGCGAGCACCCACCGGGGGCGGGCCGGGCTCAGTCGTCCATCAGACCGGCGGCGAGCGTGGCCCCCAGCTCCCAGCAGGCCTCCAGGTCGGCCTTGCCGGGCTCACCCGTCACGTTCACCGCGGGCGCCGCGCGCTGCCAGCCGAGGCCGGTCGTGACCGACTCGATGCCGCGCACCGCGCCCGTGGTGTCGCTGCCCCCGTGCACGTAGTAACCGAAGGGACGGCCCCGCGTCTCGTCCAGGCAGGGGTAGTAGACCTGGTCGAAGAAGTGCTTGAGCGCACCCGACATGTAGCCCAGGTTGGCCGGGGTTCCGAGAAGGAAGCCGTCCGCCTCCAGCACATCGACGGCCGTGGCCGCCAGGGCCGCCCGCCGGACCACCCGTACCCCTTCGATCTCGGGCGCGGTCGCCCCGGACACGACGGACTCCAGCATCGCCCGGCAGTTCGGCGACGGCGTGTGATGCACGATCAGCAAAGTGGCCACACCGGCAGCCTGCCGCGCGGCACCCGCCGACCGCAAACGGACCCCACGGCACCCGGGAGGTCCGTCCCCGGCCGGCGCCCTACTCCTCGGCCGCCCCCGTCTCCGTCAGCTCGCCGTCCGCCAGCCGCAGCCAGCGGCCGACGCCGATCTCGCGCAGGAACCGCCGGTCGTGACTGACGACCACGAACGCACCCCGGTAGGAGTTCAGGGCGCTCTCCAGCTGGCCCACACCGACCAGGTCGAGGTTGTTCGTCGGCTCGTCCAGGAGCAGCAGGTGCGGGGCCGGTTCCGCGCACAGGACGCAGGCCAGCGTGGCCCGCAGCCGCTCGCCGCCGGAGAGCAGGCCGACGGGCAGATGCGCGCGGGCACCCCGGAAGAGGAAGCGCGCGAGGAGGTTCATCCGCTCCGCCTCCGGACGCTGCGGGGCGTAGGCGGCGAAGTTCTCGGCGACGGTGCGCTCCTCGTCCAGCAGGTCGAGCCGCTGAGAGAGGTACGCGACGCGCCCGTCGGCACGCCTGAGGTCGCCGCCCTCCGGCTCCAGGTCGCCGTTGAGCAGCCGTAGCAGCGTGCTCTTGCCCGCGCCGTTGGCCCCGGTCAGCGCGATCCGCTCGGGCCCACGGACCGTCAGGTCGACGCCCGTTCCGGCGAACACCTCCCGCTCGCCGAGCCGGATCCGGAGCCCCTGACCGAGGAAGAGGGTGCGTCCCGCGGGGACGTCGGTCTCCGGCAGGTCCAGCGTGATGCGCTGTTCCTCGCGCAGCGACCGCTCCGCCTCGTCAAGGCGTGCCTTCGCCTCACCGACCCGGCTGGCGTGGGTCTGGCCCGCCCGGCCCGCGGACTCCTGGGCGCCGCGCTTCATGGTGCCCGCGAAGATGCGGGGGAGCCCGGCGTTCTTCAGGTTGCGGGCGGCGTTGCTCGCACGGCGGTCGGCGCGCTCGCGGGCCTGTTGCAGTTCCCGCTTCTCCCGCTTCAGCTCCTGTTCGGCGTTGCGGACGTTCTTCTCGGCGACCTCCTGCTCGGCGCGGACGGCCTCTTCGTACCCGGTGAAGTTGCCGCCGTAGAAGCGCAGTTCACCGCGGTCGAGTTCGGCGATGCGCTCCATGCGGTCGAGCAGCTCCCGGTCGTGGCTGACCAGCAGCAGACAGCCGGTGTAGTCCGTGAGCACGTCGTGGAGTCTGCTCCGGGCGGCCGAGTCGAGATTGTTGGTGGGCTCGTCGAGCAGCAGTACGTCGGGCCGCTTCAGCAGCTGGGCGGCGAGCCCGAGGGAGACGACCTGACCGCCGCTGAGCGTGCTCAGCCGCCGGTCCAGGGCGAGGTCGCCCAGGCCCAGGCGGTCGAGCTGGGCGCGGGTGCGTTCCTCGATGTCCCAGTCGTCGCCGATGGCCGTGAAGTGCTCCTCGGCCACGTCCCCGGACTCGACGGCGTCGATGGCCCGGATCACGGCGTCGACGCCGAGGACCTCGGCGACGGTCAGGTTCCCCGTCAGGGGGAGGGTCTGCGGCAGATGGCCGAGGACGCCGGAGACCGTCACGGAGCCCGCGGTGGGCCGCAGCTCCCCGGCGATCAGCTTGAGCAGGGTGGACTTGCCGGCCCCGTTGGGGGCCACGAGACCCGTGCGGCCCGCGCCCACGGTGAACGACAGGTCCTCGAAGACGGGGGTGTCGTCGGGCCAGGAGAAGGACAGGTGGGAGCAGCGCAGGACGGCGTCGGACATGGAGACGACCTCGTGAGGCTGAGGGGCAGGAGACAGACCTCTGCCCGGGAAGGAAGACAGGGAAAAGGGAACGACGAAGGGGCCACTGCGACGGCGCTCGACAACGCCCGCTGCGGCCTACCGGAACCGGATCTCACCCGGAGATGTCGTCGTCACCCACCATGTCCGCCACTCCTCACTGCACGATCAAAGTCCGCACCAGCCTAACAGCCGGGCTGCTGCCGCACCGGTGCCGCGTGGGACGAGGCGGGCGGCACCGGCCGCCCCGTCCTGGTGCGGTGCGGGCGGGCGTGGTGGCGCGGCATGACGTGGTCGCCGTCCGCCCAGAGTGGCATGCCGCCCCCCCACGCCCTCAGGCCGGTGACATGCCGGCCCCCCGCCCCCGTCAGGCCGGCATGCCCAGCAGCGCGATCGGGTCGGAGGTCGGCTGCTTCGAACCGCCGGCCGGTTCGACCGTGATGCCCACGCCCGCCGCACCGTCGACGGCACCCTCCATCAGCACCGCCTGACGGGTGCTGCCGGGGTCCATCAGGCCGTCCGGGCGCATCGTGCCGTGGTCGTCGAACCAGAGCTGGTACACCTTGCCCCGCGGCGGTCGTGCCATGCCCGAGGCCAGGTAGACGGCCCGGTCCTGGCGTTCGGAGACGACCAGCGTCCCGCTTGCCCCGCCGGCCAGCCGTGCCGTACGGGACCGGGCGTCCGGCGCGGCCAGCACCCCGGTGAGGGTCTCGGCCCGCCGCTCGGCCCGCGCGGCCCGCTCGCCGGCGTCCTGCGCGCGCTCGTGCTGCCACACCGCAGTGCCGCCGAGGCCCGCCGCCGCGGCCAGGCAGGCGGCCAGCGCCCAGCGGACCGGGCCGCGCCCGCGGGGCACGACGCGGCGTGCCTTCTCCACGGTGCCGCCGCCCGGCGGGACCTGGCGCACGGTGGTGACGCGGTGCAGCCCCCGGTCCCTGAGCGCCGGACCGGCCGCGACCGTCGCGGCCAGCCCCAGCCGGGCCGTCGCGGCGGCGAACTCCCTGGTCTCCTGCGCACACTCGGCGCAGTCCGCCAGATGGCGTTCGAAGGCGTCCCGTTCGTCGTCGGGCAGGGCGTGCAGGGCGTGGGCGCCCGTCAGGCCGTGCAGGTCCTCGGTGCGCATCACGCACTCACCCCCAGGCAGTCACGGAGCCGGATGAGACCGTCGCGCAGCCGCGTCTTGACCGGTGCCCAGCGGCAGCGCGAGCGCCTCGGCCACCTGCCGGTAGGTCAGACCGCGGTAGTAGGCGAGGGTCACGGACTGGCGCTGGAGCTCGGTCAGGGTGCGCAGACAGCGCCGCACCTGCTCCCGCTCCAGCCGGGTCTCGACCTGCTCGGTCACCTCGTCGTACTCGGGCGTCCGGTCCAGCAGGGCGGCCTTGTGGTCGCGGGCCGCGGCGGCCTCCACCGACCGCACCCGGTCCACGGCCCGCCGGTGGGCCAGGGTCAGGACCCAGTTGATCACCGTGCCGCGCTCGGGCCGGTAGCGGTGCGCCGTGCGCCACACCTCGACCAGCACCTCCTGCGCGACCTCCTCCGACTGCGCCTGGTCGCGCAGCACCGCCCGGGCGACCCCGAGCACGGACCCCGCCACCGCGTCGTACACGGCGGCGAAGGGGCCCGCGCGGCCCGCGGATTGGTCCAGGGCCCCGGGAAGCCGTGGTGACCCCGCCCGCCGCGCACCCTGCCACGGGTACAGTGGTCGCCGTTCGCGTTCGATCGGGCTCCAGGGGAGCGGGAGGACCGGGAGGTGAGGTTGATGACCGTGCTCGACGCCGTCCTTCGCAGCGCCCGGATCTCCCTCGCGCCCCGAGCGGCGGCCTGACCCCGCATCCCACGAACGCCCACCTGAGAAGGACTCCAGTCCCGTGATGTCTTCTTCCCGTTCCTGGACCACCCGCGCCGAGACCGGCGCCGACGTCCCCGCCGTCCGCGCCATCGTCCGCGCCGCCTTCCCCACCCCCGAGGAGGCCGCCCTCGTCGACGCGCTGCGCGCCGACCCCGGGGCGTGGATCGAGGGCCTGTCCGTCGTCGCGGTGGACGACGCCGACCGCCCGGTCGGCCACGCCCTGCTGACCCGCTGCCACATCGGGGACAGCCCCGCACTGTGCCTGGCGCCCGTCGCGGTCCGGCCCGAGCACCAGAACAGCGGCGCCGGTACGGCCGCCGTCCGGGCCGCGCTCGCCGCCGCCGGGCGCCTCGGCGAGCGCCACGTCGTCGTCCTCGGGCACCCGGAGTACTACCCCCGCTTCGGCTTCACCCGGGCCTCCGCCCACGGCATCGGACTGACCATCGACGTCCCGGACGAGGCCCTGATGGCCCTCACCCTGGACGCCGGCCACCCGCTGCCCGCCGGCACCGTCCGGTACGCGGCACCGTTCGGCATCTGATCCGGCACTCGGCATTTCCTGAGCACAACCCCTTGACCCGAGGCCCGCAGTCCCTCACATTGCTTGTTAATGCGCATTAGGTAATGCGCATTAACAAGCTGTGCGGAGCGGAAGCGACGGAGAGGAGCCGTGGTGGCGAAGGAAGCCGCAGGGCGGGCGAGGCCGGGGAGGGCCCCCGCGCCGTCCGGCCGGCGGGCCCGGCCGAGGCAGGCGGAGGTGGCCAGGCTCGCCGGTGTCTCGCAGGCGACGGTGTCCCTGGTGCTGTCCGGCCGCGACATCGCGACGGGCCGGCCGATCTCGGCCGAGACCCGAGCGAAGGTCCTGGACGCCGCCCACAGCCTCGGCTACGTCCCCGACCCGGCCGCCAGCCGGCTCGCCGCCGCCCGCAACAACCTGCTCGGCGTCTTCAGCTTCACCGCGACCTTCCCGACCGACGTGCGGCACTCGTACTACCCCTTCCTCGTCGGCGTGGAGCAGGAAGCCGCCGCGCAGGGCTACGACCTGGTGCTGTTCACCGGGTCGAGCACCGGGGGAGCGGGCGCCCAGGGAGCGGGCGCGCTCAACCGCGTACGGCTGGCGGACGGGTGCCTCTTCCTGGGCCGCCACGCCCCCGCGGACGAACTGCGGCGCCTGGTCGCCGACGACTTCCCCGTCGTCCACGTCGGCCGGCGCGACGAGCCCGAGGGCCTCGCCTGGGTGGGTGCCGACTACGTCAGCGCCAGCCGCGAGGTCGTCACCGCGCTCGCCGGGCTCGGCCACCGGCGCGTCCTCCTCGTCCGCGAGGACGACGACGCCCCCGCCTCCACCGACCGTGAACGCGGCTTCCTCGACGGGCTCGCGGCGAGCGGCCTGCCCGCCGGTCCCGGCGCCGTGTTCCGCTCCGGCGACCCGCGCGGCGACCTCACCGCCGACCGGGTCCGCGCCTGGGTGGCCGACGGCGTCACCGCCTTCGTCGCCGAGGAGACCGACACCGGCGCCGCCTGGCGGGCCCTGCGCGCCGCCGTCGACGTGGCGGGCCTGGACTGCCCCGGCCAGGTGTCGCTCGCGCTGCTCGGCAGCCCGCCCGCCGACCTCGCCGACGGACCGGCGCCGATGGGCTTCGACATCCCGCGCCCCGCGCTGGGCGCCGAGGCCGTACGGCTGCTCGCCGCCCGGATCGCGGGCGGGCCCGCCGAGGGCACCCTCGTCGCCTGCGCCTTCCGGCCGGGCGCGACCGCGGGCCCGCCCCCGGCCGCCCCCTGAACCACCCCGCCCACCGCACCGACCGCACCACCTAAGGAGCAGCAGCGTGATACCGGAACCCGACATCCTCGTCGTCGGCGGCGGCCTCGGCGGCGTCGCCGCGGCCCTCGCCGCCTGCCGGGCCGGCCGCAGGGTCGTGCTGACCGAGGAGACGGACTGGATCGGCGGCCAGCTCACCAGCCAGGCCGTGCCGCCCGACGAGCACCCGTGGGTCGAACAGTTCGGCACCACCGCCGGCTACCGGCGACTGCGCGAGGGCATCCGCCAGTACTACCGCCAGTGGTACCCGCTGCGCGCCGAGGCCGCCGCCCTCACCGACCTCAACCCGGGCGCCGGCCGGGTCAGCAAGCTCTGCCACGAGCCCCGCGTCGCCCTCGCCGTCCTGGAGGGCATGCTCGCCCCACACCGGGCGGCCGGACGGCTCACCGTCCTCACCGAGCACCGGCCGGTGGCCGCCGAGACCGACAACGATGTCGTCCGTGCCGTCACGCTGGAGGACCTCCGCGACGGCACCCGCCGCACCGTCCCCGCCCGCTACGTCCTGGACGCCACCGAGACCGGCGAACTGCTCCACCTCGCGGGCGTCGAGCACGTCAACGGCGCCGAGTCCCGGGCCGAGTTCGACGAACCGCACGCCCCCGACCAGGCCCAGCCGGGCAACCAGCAGGGCATCACCGTCTGCTTCGCCCTCTCCCACCACGAGGGCGAGGACCACACCATCGACCGCCCCGCCGACTACGACTTCTGGCGCGACTACAAGCCCGACTTCTGGCCGGGACCGCTGCTCGGCTTCGAGGCCCCCGACCCGCGCACCCTGGAACCGGTGCCGCGCACCTTCGTACCCAACCCCGACCTCGATCCGCTGGCCGTCAGCGCCGACCAGAGCGCGGACGCGGGCGACAAGGAACTGTGGGGCTTCCGCCGCATCCTCGCCCGCAAGCTGCACACCGACGGCGCCTTCGACTCCGACATCACCCTCGTCAACTGGCCGCTCAACGACTACTGGCTCAAGCCCTACATCGGCCAGGAGGAAGAAGCCCTGCGCGAGGCACGGCAGTTGTCCCTGTCGGTGCTGTACTGGCTCCAGACCGAGGCACCCCGCGCCGACGGCGGCACCGGCTTCCCCGGGCTGCGCCCGCGCCCCGACGTGACCGGCACCGCCGACGGCCTCGCCAAGGCCGCCTACGTCCGCGAGTCCCGCCGGATCAAGGCCGTCACCACCGTCACCGAGCACGACGTCTCCATCGACCTGCTCGGTCCCTACGGCCGCACCCGCCACCGCGACTCGGTGGGCGTCGGCAACTACCGCATCGACCTGCACCCCTCCACCGGCGGCGACGGCTACGTCGACATCGGCTCCGTCCCCTTCGAGATCCCGCTCGGCGCGCTCGTCCCGCGCCGGGTGCGCAACCTGCTGCCGGCCGGCAAGAACCTGGGCACCACCCACATCACCAACGGCTGCTACCGCCTGCACCCGGTGGAGTGGAACGTCGGTGAGGTCGCCGGAGCCCTCGCCGCCCACTGCCTCGCCGAGGACGTCGAGCCGCACCAGGTGCAGGCCGAGGACAAGAGGTTCGAGGAGTTCGCCAGGGTGCTCGACCGCGACGGCGTACAGCGTCACTGGCCCGACGTCAGGGGCTACTGAACGACCCCGCGCGGGCCGGGAGTCGGGCGGGGCAGCACCACCTGCCCCGCCCGGTGACCGCCCGCGCGTGGACCGACCCAGCACAAGGAGGTGCCCGGACATGACCACCCACCGCATCCGCGTCGGCATCGACGTGGGCGGAACCTTCACCGACGCCGTGGCGGTCGACGCCACGACGCTCGCGCTCGTGGGCCAGGTGAAGGTCCCCACGAGCCACCATCACGAGGACGGTGTCGCGCACGGCATCGTCGAGGCACTGGACCGGCTGCTGAAGCAGACCGGACACGCGCCCGCCGACGTGGCCTTCCTGGCGCACGGCACGACCCAGGCTACCAACGCCCTGCTGGAGGGCGACGTCGCCACCGTCGGCCTGCTCGGCATCGGCACCGGCGGCGGGACGTACTTCACCCGCAGGCTCGCCACGCTCGCCAAGCTCGAACTCACCCCCGGCAAACGGCTGCCGCTGCACTACGCGCACGTGCCCAACCCCGAGGACGCCCCCGCCGTACGGGCCGCCGTCGAACAGCTCACCGCCGCCGGCGCCCAGGCCCTGGTGGCCAGCGAACCCTTCGGCGTCGACCGGCCCGAGGGCGAGGAGGCGGTCGCCGACGCGGCCCGCACCACCGGGCTGCCCACCACCGCCGCACACGAGATCACCTCCCTGTACGGGCTGCGCAAACGCACCCGCACCGCCGTCGTCAACGCGGCGATCCTGCCGCGCATGCTGGCCACCGCCGACCTCGTCGACGCCTCCATCACCAAGGCCGGGGTCACCGCGCCGCTGATGGTGATGCGCTGCGACGGGGGAGTGATGTCCCTGGACGAGATGCGCCGCAGGCCCCTGCTGACCGTGCTGTCCGGCCCGGCCGCCGGGGTCGCCGGGGCGCTCATGCAGGAACGCGTCAGCGAGGGCGTCTTCCTGGAGACCGGCGGCACCTCCACCGACATCAGCGTCGTCAAGCGCGGCAAGGTCGCGGTCCGGCACGCCGTGCTGCTCGGCCGGACCTCCTACCTCAACGCCCTGGACGTCCGCACCGTCGGCGTCGGCGGCGGCTCCATGGTGCGCGTCTCGGGCGGCCGGGTCACCGGCACAGGGCCGCGCAGCGCGCACATCGCCGGGCTGCCGTACGCCTGTTACGCCGACCCGGCCGACCTGCGGGACGCGACGCTGACCACGATCAGCCCGCTGCCCGGCGACCCCGCCGACTACGTGGTCCTGGACGCGGCGGGCGGCCGGTTCGCCCTCACCATGACCTGCGCCGCCAACGCGCTGGGCCGGGTCCCCGAGGGCGACTTCGCCCACGCCGACCCCGGCACCGCCCGCGCCGCGCTGGTCCCGCTCGCCGCCGCCCTCGGCACCGACGTGGACACCGCCGCCGCCCGGCTCCTGGACGCCGGCACCGACCAGGTGCAGTCCGTCGTGGACGACCTGGTGCGCGAGTACCGCCTCGACACCGACACCGCCGTCCTGGTCGGCGGGGGCGGCGGCGCCGCCTCGGTCACCCCGCACCTGGCCGCCCGCTCCGGCATGACCGGCCGCATCGCGCAGCACAGCGAGGTCATCAGCCCCATCGGCGTCGCCCTCGCCCTGGTGCGCGAGCAGGTCGAGCGGATCGTGCCGGGCGCCACCCAGGAGCAGATCCTCGCCGTGCGCGCCGAGGCCGAGCGCGCCGTGGTCGCCCAGGGCGCCGCCGCCGACGGTGTCGAGGTCGAGGTCACCGTCGACCCGCAGACCAACGTCGTACGCGCCATCGCCACCGGCGCCACCGAACTGCGCACCCAGGACCGGGCGCACCGCGCCGACGACACCGAGCGCCTGCGGCTGGCCGCCGCCAGTCTCAAGACCGACCCGGCCCACGTGCACGTACTGGCGGGCACCCCCGCCCACACCGTGTACGGCACCGAGGTCCGCCGCCGCTTGAGGCCCGTCCGCCACCCGGTCCGGGTCGTCGACGCCGACGGGGTCGTCCGCCACCACGCGCCCGACGCCCGGGTCGAGGCGACCACCGTCGCCGCCGCCCCCGAGGTGCTCGCCAAGCTGGTCGCCGAGCACACCTCCTACGGCGACGGAGGCGTCCGCGCCCCCGCCGTACGGCTGCTGCTCGGCTCCCGCATCGCCGACCTCTCCGGCGTCCTGGACCCGCAGCCGCTGCTCGCCCTCGCCCGCGGCGAATTGCGCTCCCGCGCCGCCGACGAACCGGTGGTCGCCGTACTGGAGGTGCGCGCATGACCGTCGAGAACGCTCCCGTCCGGGCGGACCTGGCCGCCACCGACGACATCGGGTGGGCGGTGCGGCTGCTGGCCGCCACCCCGACCCACGAGCACCGCGATCCGGAGCTGCTGCGCCGGTGGGCGCGGGCGGCCGACGCGTTCGGCTCCGCCCTCGCGCCCGTGGCGTGCGAGGCCCGGATCGTCGAGCGCGACGGCGGACTGGAACGCGGGCTGCTCGCCCGGTACACCTCCAGACCGCCCACCGTCGAGCTGTACACCGACACGGTCGAACTCGCCGAACGGGTCGTCGACGCCCGCGGCTGGCGCGACTGGTACCCGCCCGGCTCGGTACGGGCGGCCGCCCTCGCCCACGAGGCGGTGCACGCCCACCTCCACCACGGTCCCGCGAAGGCCGCCCTGAAGCGCGCCCTGGGCCACCACGCCCTGCGCCTGGGCCGGTTGCGCGTCCCCGGTCATGTCGCCGGGGCCGAGGAGGTGGCCGCGCACGCCTACGCCCGCACCGTCTGCGGACTCGGCCGCAGCCCTCTGCTGCTGACCGCCGCCCTGGCCGCCGAGACCGAGACCGAGCACAGAAGAGAGAACTGACCCATGGGTGTCGTCATCCTCCTCGTCATGGCGGCCGGCGTCGCCGCGATGCTCACCCGCAAGCTGCCCACCGCCTTCGCGCTGGTGCTGCTGGCCGTGGTCATCGCCTTCCTCTCCGGCGCGCCCCTGACCGGCAAGAACAGCGTCCTGGACACGGTGCTCCAGGAGGGCGCCCCGGCGCTCGCGGCGACGATGGTCGCCATCATCCTCGGCTCCTGGCTCGGCAAGCTGCTCGACGAGACCGGCATCGCCGGGACCCTCGTCCGCAAGATCGTGGAGTTCGGCGGCGACCGGCCCACCGTCGTCGCCCTCGGCGTCCTCGCCGTCTCGGCGCTCGTCGGCACCGTCACCGGCTCGGCACCGGCCGCGATGCTGGCCGGCATCATCGGCATCCCCGCCATGGTGGCCGTCGGCGTGCCCAAGGTGACCGCCGCGGGCACGGTGCTGATGGGCATCGCGGTCGGGGTTCCCTTCGAACTGCCGGTCTGGCAGTTCTTCTCCACCGCGCTCGACCTGCCCGTCGACACCGTCCGCGGCTTCATGGTGAAGTTGTTCCCGTTCGCCCTGGTCGCCGCCGTCGGCTACGTCGTCATCGAGAACCGGCGGCGCGGCACCGAGCACGCCTGGTCCCTCAAGGCGGTGTCCGCGCGCCCGGCCTCGCGCCGCGCACGCCTCGGCGACGCGCCCTGGTACGCGCTGCTCGCCCCCGTGGTCCCGCTCGTCCTGGCCCTCGGCCTGGACGTGGCCATCATCCCCTCGATGCTCGCCGGTGTGCTCTATGCCCTGGTCACCACCACCCGGCCCGGCGAGATGAACAAGCGGCTGCTGCGCACCCTGTACGGCGGCTTCGAGGTGGCCGCGCCGCCGCTCGCCCTGTTCGTGGCGATCGGCATCCTGCTCGCGGCCGTCAAACTCCCCGGCGCGGTGGACGCGCTGGAGCCGCTGATGAAGGCAGTCAGCCCGCAGAATCCGGTGCTGTTCGTCATCGTCTTCACCGTGCTGGTGCCGCTGTGCCTGTACCGCGGCCCGCTCAACGTGTTCGGGCTCGGCGCGGGCATCGCGGGCGTCCTCATCGCCACCGGCATCTACCCGGCCGTCGCCGTCCTCGGCATGGCCACCTCGTACAACCAGGTCTTCGGCGTCGCCGACCCGACCAGCACCCAGACCGTGTGGGCCGCGCAGTACGCGGGCGTCAGTCCGCAGCAGGTCATGCTCCGCACCCTGCCCTACGTGTGGCTGGTCGCCCTCGGCGGCATGTGCGTCACCGCAGCCCTGTACCTGTGACCTCCCCCCTCTCCCAGGAGTCGACATGCACGAGCCGCACCTCGACCGCCGTCTGTTCCTGAAGGGCACCGCCGTCACCGGCGCCGCCCTCGCCCTGGGCGCCACCACCGCGCCCACCGCCTCCGCCGCACCCGGCGGCTTCCCCGACTACACCTACGTCCGCACTCTGCTGACGCCGTCCAAGCTGGCCTACAACCCCACCGGCGAGATCATCTTCCCGACCGTCCGGGGCGTCTACGACCGGCTGCCCGCCAGTGGCCGGCTCGGCCGCTACTACCTGTACTACGCCCCGCACGACGCCCCCGGCGGCATCTGCCTGGCCTACGGCGACTCGCTGGAGGGCCCGTTCACGGAGTACCCGGACAACCCGATCGTCTCCCACGCGTGGTCGCCGCACTACTCCGTCAGCCACGTCTCCTCGCCGCACGTCATGTGGCACGCCGGGAACAAGGAGATGTGGCTGTACTTCCACGGCGAGAACACCACCACCAGGCTCGCCCGCTCCACCGACGGCATCCACTTCACCTACGACAAGGTCGTGCTGAACACCTCGATGCTGCCGTCCGGCACCACCGAGACCTCCTACGCGCGGGTCTTCCCGCACGAACTGCCCTCGCGCGGCGCGCACTACGTCATGGTCTTCATGATCAACAACACGTCCAACCACCGTGACATCGGCTGGGGCTGGTCCGCAGACGGGCGCACCTGGACCTTCGCCCAGGAGCCCCTGGTGCGCCACGGCGACGTCGGCGCCGTCAACGTGGGCGGCCCGCACCTGCTGCACCGCAACGACAGCACGTACGTCGTCTACAACAAGGACAAGGAGAGCGGCGGCGACCTGATGATCACCGAGGTCGGCAACGACTTCTCGCTCCGCAGGCACCTCGGCGTCTTCTACGACTCCCGCGGCTCCGCGCCGGAGAACGGCCGCGCGGCCGCCCCGTCCTTCGGCACCGACCGCGGCGTCCCGTACATGATCTACGAGGCGGGGGAGCGGCTGGCGGGTTCGATCGCGATGGCCCGCGGCTGATCCCCGGTCCGCCACCGCACACGGCGGCGGGGCCGCGCGTCCGGATCGGACGGGCGGCCCCGCCGTCTTCTCGCCGGGTGGCTCAGGCGACGGGCGCCGGGTCCTTGGCGGCCGGCGCGGCACCGCCCTCGCCGGCCTCCTCGGCCAGGCGCTCCATGCCGCTGGTGGTCTTCAGCGGCTTCTCCTTGATGAACACGACGGCGACCAGCGCGAGCACCGCGAACGGCGCGGCGATCAGGAACAGGTCGGCCGTGGCGACGGCGTAGGCGTGCTCGACGACCGTCCGCATCGGGGCGGGCAGCGCGGACATGTCCGGGACGCCGCCCTCGCCCGAGCCGCCGCCACCGCCGGGGACGGTGACGCCCGCGGCGCTGAGCCCCTTGGCCGTCTCGTCGGCGACCCGGTTGGCGAGGATCGCGCCCAGGACGCTGACGCCGATGGTGCCGCCCATGCTGCGGAAGAACGACAGCACGGAGGTCGCGGCGCCCAGGTCGGTGGCGGGCACGTCGTTCTGGGCGGCCAGCACCAGGTTCTGCATCAGCATGCCGACGCCGACACCCAGGATCGCCATGTAGAGGCTGAGCAGGCCGAAGCTGGTCTTCGCGTCGATCGTGGCCAGCAGCGCGAGACCGACGGACATGATCACCGCGCCCGCCACCAGGTACCGCTTCCACTTGCCGGTCCGGCTGATCACCTGTCCGGCGACGGTGGACGACATTAGCAGGCCGAGGATCATCGGCAGGCTCATCAGACCCGCGACGGTCGGCGACTTGCCCAGCGAGATCTGGAAGTACTGCGAGAGGAAGACCGTCCCGCCGAACATGGCGACACCGACCAGGAGACTGGCGACGGTGGTCAGGGTGACGGTGCGGTTCTTGAAGATGCCGAGCGGGATGACCGGCTCGGCGGTGCGTGACTCGACGACCACCGCCGCGACCAGCAGCAGGACGCCGCCGCCGGTGAGGACCCCGGTCTGCCAGGACGCCCAGGCGAAATCGTTGCCGGCCAGCGACACCCAGATCAGCAGCGCGCAGACACCGGCGACGATCAGGAACGCGCCGAGCCAGTCGATGCGCACCTCGCGCTTGACGGTGGGCAGGCGCAGGGTGCGTTGCAGCAGGGCGATGGCGAGCAGGGCGAACGGCACGCCGATGAAGAAGCACCAGCGCCAGCCCAGCCACGAGGTGTCCACCAGGACACCGCCGACCAGCGGACCGGCCACCGTGCCCACGGCGAAGACGGCACCGAAGATGCCGGCGTACTTGCCCAGCTGGCGGGGCGGGATGACGGAGGCCATCACGACCTGCGCGAGCGCGGTCAGACCGCCCGCGCCGATGCCCTGCACCACCCGGCTGAAGATCAGCAGGCCGACGCCGTGCGAGAAGCCGGCCAGCAGCGAGCCGGCCACGAACATGCTCAGCGACAGCTGGAGCAGCAGCTTCTTGTTGAAGAGGTCGGACAGCTTGCCCCACAGGGGCACCGTCGCGGTCATCGCCAGCAGTTCGGAGGTGACGACCCAGGTGTACGACGACTGGCTGGCGCCCAGGTCGGCGATGATCGTGGGCAGCGCGTTGGCCACGACCGTACCGGCCAGGATCGCGACGAACATGCCGGCCATCAGGCCCGACATGGCCTGGAGTATCTGCCGGTGGGTCATCGAGGTGGGAGGCGCGTCGGCGGGCGCCTGGGTAGCGGTCACGGCATCTCTTTCGTGTGAGGGGTCCGGGTGGGGTCGCGAGTTTGGCGCGGAGGCTACGCGGGGGGCGCCGGGAGACCGGCGGCGAGGAGGGTGAACACCTCGTGGAAGACGTCGAGGAAGGCGGCTTCCTCCTGGTGGGCGGACCAGTGGTCCATGCTGGTGCGCACCGCGGCGCCCGCCACCGCGGCCAGCAGCCGCGGGTAGAGCCCGGGCCCGTCCCCGTGGGTGTCGCCGTCCCCGCGCAGGCGCAGGGCGATGGCGTCGGCCAGGTCCGCCTCGGCCTCCATGTGGGCCCCGACGCCGCGCGCCAGGAGGTGCGGCGAGGCGTGCAGGACCTTGGCGTGCAGCCGCCACAGTTCGTGCTGCTGCTCCGCCTCGGCCAGTTCCGCCGCCATGGCCTCGCGCAGGGCCGCCAGCGGGGAGAGTTCGGCCGGTGCTTCCAGCACGGCGCGCCGCATGCGTGCGCCCGCGTCCGCGTCGACCACCACGAAGGCGTCGTCGCGGCTCTCGAAGTAGTTGAAGAAGGTACGCACGGACACCCCGGCCGCGGCGCTGATCGCCTCGACGGTGACCTTGTCCGCCCCGTGTTCGGCGGCGAGCCGTACCGCGGCCTCGGCCAGGGCAGCACGCGTGGCCCGCTTCTTCCGCTCCCGCAGACCGCCCCCCGCGGCACTCTTCTCCGACATAAGTTGCATGGTATGCAAAGATGCACGGCATGCAAAATTGTCCCGGCGTTCTGCGTCACGGGTGACGGCGGCCCGTCGAGGCGGGTCGCCGCCTGGTTCGGACAACTCCTGTGTGAAACGCGGAAGTTGGGGTATCCGCTGCACCAGCACGGTCGGCACCGGGGTCGGCGCCGGTGACGGCCGTGCTGTTTCCCGTCACGCACCGCCGCCCGCCCCCCCCCGCGGCACCGGTGCTCCGTGACCCGTTCGGAACGCCACGTGACCCGAACGGCCCTCTCGGGTACCCGCCCGGTCGGCGCAGGGTTGGGATGTGCACGGGCACCCCGTGCCCGCGCGCCCCGACCGGCTGTCCCGACACGGAAGGACCACCGATGTCCGTCGACACGCAGCAGGCGCCCCCCGAGCCCACCGACGAGGAGCTCGCCGGCCTGGACGCCCACTGGCGCGCCGCGAACTACCTCGCCGTCGGCCAGATCTACCTGATGGCCAACCCCCTGCTGGCCGAACCCCTGCGCCCCGAGCACGTCAAGCCGCGCCTGCTCGGCCACTGGGGCACCTCACCCGGCCTCAACCTGGTCCACACCCACCTCAACCGGGTCATCAAGGCCCGTGACCTCGACGCCCTGTGCGTCTGGGGGCCCGGCCACGGCGGACCCGCCGTGCTGGCCAACGCCTGGCTGGAGGGCTCGTACACCGAGACCTACCCGGACGTCACCCGGGACGCGGCCGGCATGACCCGGCTGTTCCGGCAGTTCTCCTTCCCCGGCGGCGTACCGAGCCATGTCGCGCCCGAGACGCCGGGCTCGATCCACGAGGGCGGCGAACTGGGCTACGCGCTCTCGCACGCCTACGGCGCCGCCTTCGACCACCCGGACCTGGTGGTCGCCTGCGTGATCGGCGACGGCGAGGCGGAGACCGGCCCGCTGGCGACGTCCTGGCACTCCAACAAGTTCCTCGACCCGGTGCACGACGGCGCCGTCCTGCCGATCCTGCACCTCAACGGCTACAAGATCGCCAACCCGACGGTGCTCGCCCGCCTCCCGGAGGGCGAGCTGGACGAGCTCCTGCGCGGCTACGGCCACGACCCGGTCCACGTCACCGGCGACGACCCGGCCGCCGTCCACCGCGCGACGGCCCGCGCCATGGACACCGCCCTGGACCGCATCGCCGCGATCCAGCGCGCCGCCCGCGAGGAGGGCGCCACCGGCCGCCCCCGCTGGCCGATGATCGTCCTGCGCACCCCCAAGGGCTGGACCGGCCCCGCCGAGGTCGACGGACTGCCCGTGGAGAACACCTGGCGCGCCCACCAAGTGCCCCTGTCCGCCGTACGCACCAACCCCGAGCACCTCGCGCAGCTGGAGCAGTGGCTGCGCTCCTACCGCCCCGAGGAGCTGTTCGACGACGCCGGCGCCCCGCGGCCCGCCGTCCTCGCCGCCGTCCCCGAGGGGCCGCGCCGCCTGGGCGCCACCCCGTACGCCAACGGCGGCCTCCTGCTGCGCGAGCTGCCCGTGCCCGCGCTGGAGAAGTACGCCGTACCCGTCGACAAACCCGGCGCGAGCACGCACGAGCCCACCCGGGTCCTCGGCGACCTGCTCCGGGACGTCATGGACGCCACCACCGACCGGCGCGACTTCCGGCTCGTCGGCCCCGACGAGACCGCCTCCAACCGCCTCCAGGCCGTCTACGCCGCCAGCGGCAAGGCCTGGCAGGAGCGGACGCTGCCCGTCGACGAGGACCTGGACCGGCACGGGCGCGTGATGGAGATCCTGTCCGAACACACCTGCCAGGGCTGGCTGGAGGGCTACCTCCTCACCGGCCGGCACGGACTGTTCTCCTGCTACGAAGCCTTCGTCCACATCGTCGACTCGATGGTCAACCAGCACGTCAAATGGCTGCGCGTCACCCGCCGCCTGCCCTGGCGCGCGCCCATCGCCTCCCTCAACTACCTGCTCACCTCCCACGTGTGGCGCCAGGACCACAACGGCTTCTCGCACCAGGACCCCGGATTCGTCGACCACATCCTCAACAAGAGCCCCGAGGCGGTCCGCGTCTACCTGCCGCCGGACGCCAACACCCTGCTCTCCGTCGCCGACCACGCCCTGCGCAGCCGCGACTACGTCAACGTGATCGTCGCCGGCAAACAGCCCTGCTTCGATTGGCTGACCCTGGAACAGGCGAAGGCGCACTGCGCGCGCGGCGCCGGCATCTGGGACTGGGCCGGCACGGAGGACGGCAGCCGCGAGCCCGACGTGGTGCTCGCCTGCGCGGGCGACGTCCCGACCCAGGAGGTGCTGGCCGCCGCCCAGCTCGTCCGCCGCCACCTGCCCGACCTCGCCGTACGCGTGGTGAACGTGGTGGACATCGCCCGCCTGCTGCCCAGCGGGGAACACCCGCACGGCATGAGCGACTTCGAGTACGACGGACTGTTCACCGCCGACAAACCGGTGATCTTCGCCTACCACGGCTACCCCTGGCTGATCCACCGGCTCGCCTACCGGCGCACCGGCCACGCCCACCTGCACGTGCGCGGCTACAAGGAGATCGGGACCACCACCACACCGTTCGACATGGTGGTCGGCAACGACCTGGACCGCTACCGCCTCGTCATGGACGTCATCGACCGCGTGCCCGGCCTCGCCGTGCGCGCCGCCGCCGTACGGCAGCGGATGGAGGACGCCCGGCTGCGGCACCACGAATGGATCCGCGAACACGGTGTGGACCTGCCCGAGGTCGCCGACTGGACCTGGGACGGCTCGCGGTGACCGCGACCCCCTCGACCTGGGACTACGACCACTACGACCCCGCGGAGGAACGGCTGCGCGAGTCCCTGTGCACCCTCGGCAACGGCTACTTCGCCACCCGCGGCGCCCTGCCCGAGTGCGCCGCCGACGACGTGCACTACCCGGGCACCTACGTGGCCGGCTGCTACAACCGGCTCACCTCCACCGTCGCGGGGCGCGAGGTCGAGAACGAGGACATGGTCAACCTCCCCAACTGGCTGCCGCTGCGCTTCAGGACCGCCGGCGGGGACTGGCTGACGCCCGACACCGCCGAGGTGCTCGACCACCGTCAGACCGTGCACCTCGACTCGGGCGTCCTGGAACGCCTCACCCGCTTCGGGCTCGACGGGGACCGCCTGCTGTCCGTGCGCCAACTGCGCCTGGTGCACATGGCCGATCCCCATCTCGCCGCCCTGCGCACCGAGTTCACCGTCGAGGGTGGCCCGGCCGACCTGGAGGTGGAGGCGGCCCTCGACGGCGGCGTCACCAACTCCGGCGTGCCGCGCTACCGGGACCTCGACGGCCACCACCTCACCCACGTGCACACCGACAGCGCCGACGACGACACGGTGTGGCTGCGCTGCCGGACCCGCACCTCGGACATCCGGATCGGCATGGCCGCCCGCACCACCGCGGACGCGCCGGTCACCGCGGCCCGTGAGCACCTGTGCGTCACCCAGCGCGCCGCCCTGCGCGCCGAACCGGGCCGCACCGTCACCGTCGACAAGGTGGTGGCCCTGCACACCTCACGCGACCCGGCGATCAGCGACCCGCTCCAGGCCGCCGTCGACCGGGTGGCCGAGGCCCCCGGCTTCGACGACCTGCTGGTCAGCCACCGCACCGCTTGGGGCCAGCTGTGGCGCCGCGCCGAACTGGACGTCCCCGGCGAGGCGGGCAGCATCCTGCGCCTGCACCTCTTCCATGTGTTGCAGACCCTCTCCCCGCACACCGCCGACCTCGACGTGGGCGTGCCCGCGCGCGGACTGCACGGGGAGGCCTACCGCGGCCACGTCTTCTGGGACGAGCTGTTCGTCCTGCCCTACCTGAACCTGCACTTCCCGGAGGTCTCCCGGGCCCTGCTGCACTACCGGCACCGCCGCCTGGAGAAGGCCCGCTCCGCGGCCCGCGCCCTCGGCAGGCGCGGCGCGCTCTACCCCTGGCAGAGCGGCAGCGACGGCCGCGAGGAGACCCAGCGGCTGCACCTCAACCCGCGCTCGGGCCGCTGGCTCCCCGACCACTCCCACCTCCAGCACCACGTGGGGTCGGCCATCGCGTACAACGTGTGGCAGTACTGCGAGGCGAGCGGCGACGCCGAGTTCCTGCACACCAAGGGCGCCGAGACACTGCTCCAGATCGCGCGCTTCTGGGCCGACTCCGCCACCTGGGACGAGCGGCTCGGGCGGCACCGCATCCGGGGCGTCGTCGGCCCCGACGAGTACCACGAGGCCTACCCCGGCGCCGACCGGCCCGGCCTGGACGACAACGCCTACACCAACGTCACCGCCGCCTGGGTACTGTCCCGCACCCTCGACGTCCTCGCCGACCTGCCTGAACCCCGCCGCCGCGAACTCGTCGAACGCACCTTGCTGGACGACGCGGAACTGGAGCAGTGGGACAGCGTCTCCCGCACCCTCCACGTCCCCTTCCACGAGGGCGTCGTCAGCCAGTTCGAGGGATACGGCGACCTCGCCGAACTCGACTGGGCGGGCTACCGCGAGCGGTACGGCGACATCCGGCGCCTCGACCGTCTCCTGGAGGCCGAGAACGACAGCGTCAACAACTACCAGGCGTCCAAGCAGGCCGACGTCCTCATGCTGGGCTACCTGTTCTCCCCGGCCGAACTCCGCTCACTGTTCCGGCGGTTGGGCTACAGCCTCGACGAGCGGACCTGGCAGCGCACCGTCGACCACTACCTGGCCCGCACCAGCCACGGCTCCACCCTCAGCGGACTCGTCCACGGCTGGATCCTGGCCCGCGCCCGCCGCGCCGACGCCTGGACGTACGTCCAGGAGGCACTCAAGGGCGACGTCGCCGACCTCCAGGGCGGCACCACCGGCGAGGGCATCCACCTGGGCGCCATGGCGGGCACCCTCGACCTCGTCCAGCGCGGCCTGACCGGCCTGGAGACCCGCGCGGGCGCCCTGTGGCTGGACCCGGTGCCGCTGCCGGAGCTGTCGTCGTACGGCTTCTCGGTGCGCTACCAGGGCCACTGGGGCGTGCGGTGCCGGCTGGAGCACGGCCGGCTGGAGATCGCCGTGCCCGCGGCCGGACCGCTGCCGATCGACGTCCGGCTGCCGGACCGCGAGGTGCGCCTCCAGCCGGGCGACACCTGCCGGCTGGTGCTGCCGGACTGACCGGCGGGCCGCTCGGTCAGCCGGGCAAGGGGTAGGTCACCGTGCGCGGGGACCCGTCCGGCCTGCCGTCGGTGTAGGTGAGGGTGATCCGGGTGAAGTGCGGCTGGCCCGTGCCCTGCTCCCCGCCCGTCGGCATGTCGAGCCGCACGGTCACCGGGTAGGAGTGGAAGGCGCCCGCGGCGCAGTAGGGGTCGCAGTCGTTGACGGCGTTGGTGCCCCGGCCCACGGCGGCCTGCGGGTCCCACCGGAACCAGCGCAGGGAGACCAGGCGGCTGTTGCCGTCCCCGCAGGCGAGCACGTACGCCTCGGGTCCGATCTGCGGCTGCCCGGAGCAGTCGACCAGCACCGGATCCTGCGTCTGCTGGGTCCGCGCCGCGGGCTGTGCCGACGGTGCGGCGGATGCCGTGCCCAGCGGTACTGCGAGCGCGGCGGCGGCACAGAGTGTGACCGCTGCCCTCATCGGGTTCCTGCCCATGTCTGCTCCCGCCGTCTCGGGGTCGCTTGCCTCCGCTTTCTTCGTTCTCCGTTCCGACCGTACGACCGTGTCCCAGAACGCACCACTCGTACGGAGCAGCGGCATGCCGTCAAGGACGACCGTCCCGCGGAACCGGGCCGGGGGTGCGGTGGCGGGCACCGCATGACGTGTCCGCCGGTGCGTGACCTGGGCATCCCGGTCAGCCGTGCAGGGCGAGGTACGGGGCGAGCGCGAACAGCGTCGCGATCAGGGCGTACTTCAGGTGGCGGGTGGGCAGCGCGTGGGCGATCCGCCAGCCCAGCAGCACCCCCGCCAGCTCGGGCACACCGACCAGCACCGCCAGCGGCCAGTCGACCGCGCCCTGGGCCAGGTACCCCACCGTCCCCACCCCGGCGATGACGACGGACTGCGCCTGGGCCGCGGCGAGGGACTCCAGCACGGGCACGCCCAGGGCCACCAGCAGGGGCACGGTCAGCATCGGTCCGCCGATGCCGACGACCCCGGCCGCCACGGCCACCGCGCAGCCCAGGCCCGCCACCACCGCCGTGGACGGGTGCGCCCGCGCGGCGGCCGGACGGCGACGCTCGCGGAACCACACCAGGCCCGCCACACCGGCCACGAACACACCGAGCACCAGCCCGAACATCCGCTTGGACACATACGAGTTGACGAGGACCCCGAGCGGGGTGCCGGCGACCGCGCTCACCGCCAGGACCAGCGCCGTGCGCCGGGTCCCCGGCTCGCGCAGCTGCCCGGAGCGGGTGTAGGCGGCGGTCGCCAGGACCCCGGTGGCGACATGGGTGACGATCGCCGTCCCGGCCACCTCCGCCGGCGTCAGGCCGGTGAGCGCGAACAGACCGATGGTGGGCAGCACCCCGCCCGGCCCGACGGCGGTGATGCCCACCCCGCCGGCCAGACCCAGCAGCCCCAGCGCCACCAGCACGGGCACACTCGCACCGGTCATCTCAGGTCTCCTCCGACGCGGTCCCGGGCCCGCCACGGTGAAGTGTGGCGCGCAGGGTCATCCGGTCCGCGCGGACCCGGATCGACTCCGCGTCCACCGGCCGGCCGTCCGCCAACCGGGTCAGCCGCTCCAGGGCGAACACCGCCGCTCCCGGCTCGATCCCCAGCAGCCGTGCCGTGCCCGGGTCCGCGTTGACCGCGTGCACGGCCACCTCGGCCTGCCCCAGCCGGACACCGGCGGCCTCCTCGACCAGGTCGAACACATCACGGTCCCGCAGGTCGCCGGCGAGCACGGCACGGCCGACGTCGGCGGTCAGGTAACTGGTGTCCAGCGACAACGGCAGCCCGTCCAGCCACCGCAGCCGCTCCACGTGCACACCGCCCGCCCCGGCCGGCACCTCCAGACGGGCGGCGATCGCGGCGGGCAGCACCGGCACCTCCGCGGCGACCCGCACCTCGTTGGTGACGGTGCCGCGCCCGGTCAGCTCCTCGGCCAGCCCGGTCAGCCGGTCGAGGCCGTGCCCGTACTTCGGCAGCAGCACCGTCGTGCCGATCCCGCGCCGCCGGGTGATCAGACCCTCCTCGCGCAGCAGGGCCAGGGCGTCCCGCACGGCGTTGCGCGAGGCACCGAACCGGCGGCCCAGCTCCCGCTCGTCGGGCAGTGTGCCGCCCGCGAAGGCACCGTCCGTGATCTGTTGCCGCAGTACGTCGGCCAGCTGCCGGGCCCGCTCGGCGCGCGGCCGTCCCCCGTGGTGGTCCATGCCGCTCACGGTAACCCGGACCATGTTTCGCCGACGTTACGCCACCCCTGCTGACCTGCGAAAACGTCTGACCTGCGGGTTCGCGGGGGAGTGCGGCGCGCTTCGCCACCCGGCCCGCGGGACGCTCACCGCGCGGTGCGCAGATCCACGCCGCGCCGGGCCAGGTACAGCACGCCCACGACGATGAGCGCGACGCCGAGCAACTGCGGCACGACCCACCAGTCGCCCCGTACGTCCTCCCGGTACAGGACCACGCCGAGCAGCAGGCTCACCGTCGCGTCGCCGAGCGTGAGGGCGGGCTGGGAGGCGACGAGCGGACCGCCCTGCATGGCGTGCTCCAGCAGGAGCACGGCACACACCCCGGCCGCCGCGAAGCCGTAGGTCTGCCAGGCGGTGAAGAAGCCGGTCAGGCCGTCGGCGTCCAGGACGCGCATGGAGTCCTTCATCAGCCCGGCCGTCAGCGCGTAGCACACCGCCGTGGCCGCGCCGAGGCAACCGGCACGGGCCTTGCCGACGGGGCGCCTCAGACCGGCGCCGGCCAGCAGTACGGCCAGCCCGGCACAGGCCGCCAGCGCCGGCACCCAGCGGTCCAGGGGCACGTCGGTCTCGCCGCCGTCCGGCGCGGCCGAGGCCAGCGCGACACCGAGCCCCACGACCACCCCGCCGACGGCGAGCCACATGACCTCCGGCAGCCGGTTGCCGGTCAGCAGCGAGGCCAGCAGCAGGGCCAGCGGAAGCTCCAGCACGAACAGGGGCTGTACGAGTGACAGCGGCCCCGTCGCCAGGGCGACCGCCTGACCCACACCGGCCACCACGACGGCCAGCATGCCGCCGAGCCAGACGGGGCGCCGCAGCAGGTCGAGGACGAGTCCGGGGCGGAACCCCTGGGACTGCGGCACGCTCAGCGCGGCGCGCCGCTGGAGCACGGTGGCCAGCGCGTTGCTGAAGGCGGCGAGGAGTGCGAAGAGCACCGGCAGGACAACACCCATCCACCGATACTCACCCCGATCTCCCCCGGCCGCGCGCCGCGTCGCGTCCGGGGTGCCGGGGGATGCTCAGCTGCCGCTCTGCGCGGGGGCGGCCTCGGCCGCGGAGTCCTGCTTCCGCTCGGGCGCGGCGGCCTCGGTGGCGGTGTAGTAGACCGAGGTGCCCTGCTTGGTGCGCTGGGCCTGGTTCTTGGCGACGAGTCCCTCGAGCGTGGTGCGCACGACCGTGGTCTTGACGGTGCGTCCGGAGTGGGCCTCGCTCAGCGCCGTGGTGACCTCGGCGGCGGACCGCGGTTCCCGCTGCCCGGCGAGGTGCTCGCGCACCAGCTCCACCAGGGTCGGCCGGCCGGCGTCCCGCGCCGCCGCCTTCTTCGCCGCGGGCTTCCCCGCGCTCTTGGTGGCGGTCTTGGCGGCCGGCTTGGTCTCCGCCGTCTTGGCCGGTGTCTTGTCGCTCGCCTTGGCAGCAGTTGCCTTGGCCGGTGTCTTGGCGGGTGCCTTGTCGGCCGTCTCGGTGGCCGTCGTGGCGGCCGGCTTGGTGGCCTTCTTCGCCGCCGGCTTCGAGGCCGGCTTGGCACCCGTCTTCGTGGCCGCCGCGCGCTTGGACGCGGTGGTGGCCTTCTTGCTCCGCGTCGACTTGCCCGCCCCCGACCGCGCGGCGGCACCGCCACGCGGAGCCGGCACCGTGGCCGGCTCGGCCGCGGCGGCGGGCTGCGGTGCGGGGGCGGACTGCGGCGGCGCGGTGATGCCGAGGGCCTGCTGCATGTTCACCAGCAGGGCGTGGTCGTGCTGGAGCGCGGCCAGTTGCTGCTGGAGTGCCGTGATCTCCGCGCTGACACGTTCCTGCTCCTTGACGTTGCGCTCCAGGTCGTCGGTCACCTGGACGCTGTACTGCGACGCCAGTTCCGTGGCGGACTGCATCGTGCTCTCGGACATGGTGTGGACTCTCCTTGCTTCGCGGCCGTGAAGGCTGAGCGCAGCCCTCAGTTGGTGCCCTGTTCGCTGCCGAGTCGGTATACCACGTATGGTCGCCATCGTGGTATGTGCCGCCGCAACTCCGTGCGTGTGTTCGGGCCGCGGAGAGCGGTGGTCACCCGCCCGCGGGCACCTCCACGATCTTCCCGTGCTCGTCGACGGTATGTGTCTGCCAGTAGGTGTCCCACTTGTCGCCGACGTGTTCCGGGACCTTGCCCTCGGGGTAGCGGGTGTAACCCTTGGGCGGCTCCTCGCCCTTGGGCACACAGGCACTGCCGGTGCCGCCGATGCTCAGGACCGGGTACTCACCGCCGCCGCAGGTGGCCTCCTCCATGGAACAGCCGGTCAGCACCGCCGCGGCGGCCACACAGGCCAGGACGAGAACACGGACGGAGCGCCCGGTGCGGACGGCGGACGTGGTCGGCGGTCGGTGAAGCAGCTGAGTGGTACGCACGGTTGACTCCCTGGGGGGTGACTGGTGCGGCAAGCGTCCCCCGGCGGGGGGACGCACCTCATGAGTACGAGTACTCAATCGGACGAGCCGTATTACCTGCCTCGGCCGCCCAAGCGGTCCACCCGGCGCGCGCTCGCCCGGGCTTCCCGCTCGGCCTGGGCGACGGCGTCCGCCGCCGCACGGCCCCGCTCCTCGGCCTCCCGCCGTTCCCGCTCGGCCCGTTGGAGGTCCTCGTGCGCCCCGCGCAGCCGCTCCTCGGCGGCTGCCACCGTCTCGCGGACCCGGCCCAGTTCGTCGTCGGCCCGGCGGAGCGACTCCTGTGCGTCGGCCTGCTCGGCGCGTGCGTCGCGCAGGTGCCCTTCGGCCCGCTCGGCCTCCTGTTCGGCCCGCTCCCGTTCTGCTCGCCGCTCGCGGCGCCGCTCGGCGAGTTCGTCCTTCGCCCGGGTGCCGGACGTGGTGCGGGGGGACTTCGGGCGTGCTGTCGCCCGGGGTCCGGACCGGGCGGGCTCCGGCGCAGCGGTGCCCGAAGGAAAGGCCGAGGGCGGGGTCAGGGAGACCTCCAGGCGTCCCCCGGCCCACCGGTCGGCCGCCTCCGGGTCGGCGAGGACCGCGCGCAGCGTCGACTCGACCTCCCGCTCCGCCGCCGGGGAGAGCCGTTGCCCGGCCTCGTCGGCGAGCCGTGCGGCCTGCCGGGAGAGGGCGGTGACGATGTGCCGGCGCTGCGCCGAGAGTTCCTTGAGCCCGACGGCGTCCAGGGTGCGGTGTGCCTCGCGCAGCGCCTGCCCCAGCTCCAGGAACCGGCGGGTCTCCTCCGGCCGGGAGCGGGTCAGCAGATTCGCCGCCCACGCGGCGAGTGTGGGCCGACGGGCGGCGTGGATGCGGCGGGCGTCCTCCTTGCGACCGGCGGTTCTGGCGGCCGCGGCGCGTTCCTCCCGACGGGAGACGAAGGTGGACGGAGGCATGGCGTACAGCTCGTCCAGGACCTGCTCGACCGTTTCCCTCGCGTCCTGACCGTCCGTGTCCCGGCGACGCCCGCCCTTGCGCTGCATGGTCACCGTCCTCCGTCCTTCGTCCTTCGGCCCGTCCTCCGCCGTCCGTCTCCGCGCCGACCGCGAGCCGCCGGGACCGCCCCGGCGTCGGTGCGGCCTATCTCGCCGCCGCCTCCAGGTCGTCGTAGACGAGCAGGCCGTCCGAGCGCAGCCGGACGCCCGGGGTGGGGGAGTGGGCCGTCAGCCGGCCGTCGTGCATGAGGTGGTCCGCCGGGGTGTCGCGGGCCAGTACGGCGAAGTCGGCGATGAGGCGTCGGTGGCAGCGCCACCACACCGCCTCGCCGCACATGACGGCGGTGCGCTCGTGTGCCGCCGAGGCCAGCAACTCGTCCATCGCGGCGACGAACTCCGGCGACCGCGTGTGCCCGGCGTAGGCGCGGAAGGACGCGTTGCGCCAGACGACGTCGGGCGAGCCGGGCGCCGGCTTGCGGAACCCGCCCAGCCGCCGCTCCCACCGGTAGTCGAGGCCCTCCTCCGGCATCCACTCGGCCAGCCGGTCCCGCAGCAGGTCGGGGTCGCGGCGGCTGCCGGGGGCGGTCCTGGCGTCGACCACGGAGGTGACACCGGCACCTCGCAGCAGTCCGGCCAGCTCCGCGCGGCCCGCGGTGCCGTGCCCGAACGTGACCAGGTGCGGCTGCGTCATGTCGTCACCGGTCCCCACGCTGCCTGCGCCCATGCCCTCTGTCTACGGTCACCCGGGCGGACCCGCGACCCGGACGGGGTCCACCCGGGGCACGGCGCCGGGCCGCCGGCCGTCAGCCGAAGGTGCGGCGGTAGGCGTGCGGGCTGACTCCGGTGGTGCGCTTGAAGCGGTCGCGGAAGGAGGTCGGCGAACCGAAGCCGACCTGGGCGGCGATGCGTTCCACGGAGTGCTCGGTCGTCTCCAGCAGGTGCTGCGCCTGCCGCACCCGGGCACGGTGCAGCCACTGCAACGGGGTGCTGCCGGTCTGCTCCCGGAAGCGGCGGATCAGCGTCCGCGTGCTCATCCCGGCGTGGGCGGCGATGTCGGCGAGGGAGAGGTCGCGGGCCAGGTTCTCCCGCAGCCAGGCGAGCAGGGGTTCCAGGGCGGAACCGCGGGGCACGGGCGTGTAGTCGTGGGCGATGAACTGGGCCTGGCCGCCTTCGCGTTCGAGCGGCATCACCGACAGCCGGGCGGCGTGCGCGGCGACCGCCGAGCCGTAGTCGCGCCGGATCATGTGCAGGCACAGGTCCAGGCCCGCGGCGGCGCCGGCCGAGGTGAGGATCCGGCCGTTGTCGACGTACAGGACGTCCGGGTCGACGTCGATGGCCGGATGGGCGTCGGCCAGGGCCTGTGCGGCGATCCAGTGGGTGGTGGCCCGCAGCCCGTCCAGCAGCCCGGTGGCGGCCAGTGGGAAGGTGCCGGAGCAGAGGGAGGCGATCCGGGTGCCGTTCCCGGCGGCCGTGCGCAGCGCCTCGCGGACGGCGGGGGAGAGCGGCTCGGCCGCGGCGGCCGTACCGGGCACGATGATGGTGTCCGCGTCCCGCAGCCCGTCCAGTCCCCAGGGCGCCCGCAGCGTGAACGCGCCGGCGTCGATCTCGGGGTGCTCGGCACACACCCGGATCCGGTAGCCGGGACGGCCGTCGGGGAGCCGGGTACGGGTGAAGACCTCGATCGGAGTGGACAGGTCGAACGGGATCACCTGGTCCAGCGCGAGAACGGCGACGGTGTGCATGGCCGGAACGTACCTCCTCCTTGGACGGTGACCGGCGGCCGTGGCGTTTTCCCGTTGGAAGCCGTCACTCCTGCCACGGGAGGCCGAGCCGGGTTTCCTTTGATGTTAAGCCATTTGCCTAATTAGATTAGGACAGTGCACAATCGGTGAAGGGGGAAGCCGTACACCCAGCCGCACCACCGCCGGAGACGAGATGCACACCACGGACGACTGGATCACCACGCCCATCACCGAGAACCTCCTGCGGGGCGCCCTCGACCTGGAGCGCACCGAGCGCGGCCTGCTGCCGCACCGGCTGCCCGCCCGGGCCCGCGCACAGAACAACGACGGCCAGCTGGCCATGGCCGAGTCCCAGCCCTCCGGCGTACGTTTGGCGCTGCGCACCCGCGCCACCGTCCTCGAACTGGACACCCTGCCCACCAAGCGGGTCTACGCCGGTGTCCCACCGCGCCCGGACGGCGTGTACGACCTGCTCGTCGACGGCCGTCCGGCGGGCCGGGGCAGTGTCACGGGCGGCAACACCCTGACCATCGACATGACCACCGGCACGGCGAGCGTCGAGTCCGGCCCGGTCGGCACCCTCCGCTTCGCGGACCTGCCCGAGGGCAGCAAGGACATCGAGATCTGGCTGCCGCACAACGAGACCACCGAACTCGTCGCCCTGCGCACTGACGCCCCCGTCGAGCCCGCCCCCGACCCCGGGCGCCGGGTCTGGCTGCACCACGGCAGCTCGATCAGTCACGGCTCCGACGCCGCGAGCCCCACCACCACCTGGCCCGCCCTCGCCGCCTCCCTCGGTGGCGTGGAACTGATCAACCTGGGCCTGGGCGGCAGCGCCCTGCTCGACCCGTTCACCGCACGGGCGATGCGGGACACCCCCGCCGACCTGATCAGCGTGAAGATCGGCATCAACGTGGTCAACGCCGACGTCATGCGCCTGCGGGCCTTCGGCCCCGCCGTGCACGGCTTCCTCGACACCGTCCGGGAGGGCCACCCCACCGCCCCGCTGCTGGTCGTCTCGCCCATCCTGTGCCCCGTACAGGAGGACACCCCCGGGCCCCTCGCCCCCGACTTCTCCGGCATCGCCGAGGGCCGCCTCCGGTTCGTCGCCACGGGTGACCCGGCGGAACGCGCGAGCGGGAAACTGACCCTGAACGTCATCCGGGACGAGCTGTCCCGGATCGTCGCCCAACGGGCCGCCGACGACGAGAACCTGTACTACCTCGACGGCCGCGAACTGTACGGAGAGGCCGACGCGGTGGACCTGCCGCTGCCGGACAACGTCCACCCGGACGCGGCCACCCACCGCCTCATCGGCGAACGCTTCGCCAAGCTGGCCTTCGCCGACCGGGGCGCCTTCAGCGGCTGAACCTCACGAGCCGGTCCTCACGACCCGGCGACGACCGCGGCGAAGCGACCGGCCACCTCGCGCCAGACCGCCTCGGCCGCGGGCTCGTCGCGTTCCGCCCGGCGGGCCAGTTCCTCCGGGTCCCACCCCCGGGCCCGCAGCCGTTCGGCGTCCCACGACCCGACCCGGTCCGCCCCGGCCTCGGGGTGGAACTGCACGCCCCACGCCCGCTCACCGACCCGGAACGCCTGGTACGGGCACCGCTCGCTCGACATGAGCCACGCCGCGCCGGGCGGCAGCGCGGTGACGGCGTCCTGGTGGTGCTCGACCGCCGTCACGCGCTCCGGCAGCCCCGCGAAGAGCGGATCGGCACCGGCCTCCGGCCGCACGGTCAACGGCGTGCTGCCGACCTCCGGTTCGCCGTGCTCACCCCGCACCGTGCCGCCCGCGACCTGGGCGAGGAGCTGTCCGCCGAGGCAGATCCCGAAGACCGGGGTGCCCCGCCGCACCGCCTCGGCGACCAGGGCCCGGGTGGGTGCGAGCCAGGGAGCGCGCTCGTCGTCGTCGGGCAGGTAGCCGCCGCCGAGCACCAGCACGCCGTCGTGCTCCGGGCGCCGGGGGAGGGCCGCACCGGCGTACGCGTGCACCACGTCCAGTGCCACCCCGCCCGCCGTCAGCCAGTCGCCGAACCGGCCCGCCCCACCGCCCTCATGGTTCTGCACCACCAAGAGCCGCGCCATCTCCCCACCCCGCTTCACCTCGTCCGGGCTCGGTCCCGCCGCACGGGAGGCGGCGGGCCGTCCGCCCACCGTGTCACAGACTCGCCGCCCGATGCGTCGGCTCGCCGTCCAGCACGGTCAACAGCACCGGTACGTCGGCGAGTTCGGTGGACGCCACGGTGAGCGGGTCGGCGCCCAGGACCGTCAGGTCGGCGCGGTGGCCCACGGCGATCCGCCCGGCCTCGTGCTCCTCGCCCGCGGCGTAGGCGGCGTTGACGGTCATGCCGCGCAGGGCCTCCACCGCCGTCAGCGCCTGCTCCGGGCCGTGCGGGGCCCGGCTCAGATCGCGCGTCGGCCGACGGTGGCGGGCGCCCGCCATGACGCCGAGCGGCGGGTACGGCGCGATGGGCCAGTCGGAGCCGAGGACCACGACGGCCCCCGAGTCGTGCAGGTCGCGGCAGCGCCAGGCCCGCGAGGCGCGCGGCTCGCCCAGCCGCCGCGACCAGTTGTCGGTGTGGTCGGCGCGGGTGAAGTCGCAGCAGTGCGTGGGCTGCATGGACGCCACGACACCCAGGTCGGCGAACCGGCGCAGGGTGTCGTCCGGGACGGTCTCGATGTGCTCGACCCGGTGCCGCGGCCCGGGGCCGCCCTCCGCCCGGGCCTTCTCCACGGCGTCCAGGACGTGCCGTACGGCCGCGTCGCCGATCGCGTGGGTGGCCGTGGGCACCCCCGCCCGGTGCAGCACGCCGATGACGCGGGTGTACTCCTCGGGGTCCGGCCAGAAGGCGTGCCGGGACTCGCCGTGGCAGTCCGGCTGCTCCAGCCACGCGGTGCCGTTGTCGACGGTCCCGTCCATGAAGATCTTGACCCCGGCGGTCCGCCACAGCCGGCCGCCCACGCCCTGCCGCGCGACGAGTGCGCGCAGCCCCTCGGCGTCGGTGCCCGGCTGGCACCAGGGCGCCACCCGGAGCCGCAGCGGCAGCCGCCCGGCCTCGTCCAGCTCGGTGAAGAAGGCGAGGCTGTCGCCGTTCGCGTCCATCACATGGCCGCCGGTCAGCCCGGAGGCGGCCATGGCGCCCAGAGCCGCGGCGAGCCGGTCACGCCGCTCCTCGCGGGTGGGCCGCGGCGCGACGCGCTCCACCAGGTCGCAGGCGGCGTCCTCAAGCAGCAGCCCGGTCGGCCTGCCGTCCGCGTCGCACACCACCTCGGCCGTCGCCTGGTCGAAGGTGCGCGGCCCGTCCACCCCCGCCAGCTCGAGCGCTCGCCGACTGGCCAGCATCGAGTGTGCGTCGAAGAGCAGCAGCAGCGCCGGCACGCCCGCCAGCACGGCGTCGAACGGGGCCACCTCGACCGGACGGCCGGCGAAGACGTTGGGGTCCAGTCCCCAGCCGTGCAGCCACGCGCCCCGGGGGAGGTCGCGCACCGCTGCGGCCAGTGCCCCACGCACCTGGTCGAGGTCGCCGCAGCCGGACAGGTCGAGGCCGTGGGTCAGTTCGGCGCCCGTGACGGGATGGATGTGGCCGTCGACCAGACCGGGGGTCACCACGGCGCCGCCCAGGTCGATCACCGTGGTCGAGGCGTCCGCGAGGGCCCGGATCTCCCGGTCGTCACCGAGGGCGGCGATCCGGCCGCCGGCCGCGGCCAGCGCGGTCTGCGGCAGGACGGCACCGGTGGCCGGATCGAGCAGCCGGGCCGAGAGCAGGATGAGAGAGGTGCGCACAGTCGCTCCTTGGAAGCGGGTCAGTTCGGGGCGGTGGCGGCCGTCAGGGTGCCCGCGGGCAGGCCGAGTTCGCGCTCCGCGGTGAGGGCCGGCATCAGCCGCACCTCGGGCGGGTCGTCGGTGGTGTCGACGCTGTTGACGAGCATGCCGAGACCGTCGAGGACGACCAGGATCCGGATGGCGGCCAGCAGCGGGTCCGCGGTGCGGAACTCGCCCCGCTCGACGCCGTCGCGGACGACCGCCTCGAGCCGGTCGCGCCACGCGGCCTCCTGGACGGCGACCCGGTCGCGCAGCGTGGGCCGGTAGCGGCTCAGGTGCCGGGCGTTGAGCCACAGGCGGCTGATGTCGTCGAACCCGGCGCCGGCCGCCCGGGCGAAGAACCGGGCCAGCTGCCGCGTCGGCGTGGCCCCGGACCGGTCGGCCGGGAGGAGTTCGTCGAGTTCCGCGCCGGCCGCGTCGCCGTACGCCTCGGCCACCAGATCCTCCACCGCCGGGAAGTAGTGGCTGATCAGTCCGGGGCGGACGTCGAGCTCCTCGGCGATCCGCCGCAGGGTGATGCACTCCAGTCCCTCGGTCAGTGCGACGGACGACGCTGCGGCAACGATTTCCGCACGTCTGGCCGCTGGATCTTTGCGGATTCGCTTGTTCGAGATGCTTGACGGCATGGAATCGATGCTATTGAGTGTGCGACCAACAAGCAAGCAGGTGGGCCACCAGCACCCCGGAGGAGCCTTATGGCGTCCACGATCCCCGACCCGCAACCCGGCACCGGCGCCCCGCGCGGGGAGGCGCCACCGCCCCGGACCGCGTCGGACCGGGCGAGCCGGGTCGAGGCCCACGGCATCGACCACATCCCCGAGCACGAACGGCACGGGCGCCCCCGGCAGCTCTTCTCCGTCTGGGCCGCGGCCAACGTCAACTACCTGAACCTGGTGACCGGCGGCGCCCTGGTCCTCATGGGCCTGACCCCGTGGCAGGCGCTGGCGGTGATCGTGGTGGGCAACCTCTTCTGGCTGCTCACCGGCCTGCTGTCGGTATCCGGTCCGGCGGCCGGCGCGCCGAGCGAGGTCATCACGCGCGCCATGTACGGGGTCCGCGGCAACCGCGTGAACAACGCGATCGTGGGCTGGCTGATCTCCGTCTGCTACTTCGCGCTCAACCTCGCCGCCGCCGCGACCGCCGCCTTCGCCCTCGTGGACATGACCGGCATCACCGTGAACACCGGCGTCAAGGTCGTCGTGGTGATCGTCGTGGCCGCCCTCACCCTGACCATCGGCGTCTACGGCCACGCCATGATCATGAAGCTCTACCTGCCGATCACGCTGACCCTGACGGCCGCCTTCGCCGTCGTCGCCGTCGGCGTCCTCGGGCACGCCGACTTCTCGTACGTGCCGGCCCAGCCGCTCACCGGCCACGAACTGTGGGCGGTCCTCGTCGCCGGCGTCACCCTCATCGGGTCCGGCCCCCTGTCGTACACGACCAGTGCCGACTTCTCCCGCTACCTGCCCCGCACGACGTCCGCCAAGGCGATCGTCGGCTGGACCGCCCTCGGCGGCTTCCTGCCGGGCGTGGTGGTCTGCTTCCTCGGCGCCCTCGCCGCGACCGCCGTCGACATGACGGACCCCCAGGCGGGCCTGCGGCAGATCCTGCCCGGCTGGTTCGGCCCGGTGCTCCTGCTCGCCCTGGTCCTCGGCACCGTCGCCATCAACGCCCTGACCGCCTACAGCGCGGGCCTCGCCCTCCAGGCCGTCGGCATCCGCATCCGCCGCTCCCGCAGCGTGCTCGCCGACGGCACCGCGGCCGTCGCCCTCACCCTGTACGGACTGCTCGTCTCCGACTTCCTCGACACCGTCAGCAACGTCCTCCAGCTCACCGTGGTCCTCCTCGGCCCCGCCATGGCCGTCTACGCCACCGACATCGCGCTGCGCCGAAACCGGTACGACGGCCGGGCCCTCATGGACGAGACACGTGACGGCCCCTTCTGGTACACCGCCGGCGTCAACCCGGCCGGCGCACTGGCCCTGGCCGGTGGCGTCGTCGTGGCCGCCCTCAGCGTCGACACCCTCTACGCCGGGCCGGTCGCCCGCGCGCTGGGCGGCATCGACCTCTCCCTGCCGGCCGGCATGGTCGTGGCCTCGGCGCTGTACGCGGTCCTGGCGCGCGGCGCGAGGGCGGGGGCGGCGGCGCCGTCGGCCTGACTCAGCGGTGGGCCAGATACAGGGACACGGCCTTGTGCAGCACCCTGTTCAGCGGATAGTCCCACTCGCCGAGGTACTCGACGGCCTGGCCGCCCGCGCCGACCTTGAACCGGAGCAGTCCCAGCAGGTGGTTGTCCTCGTCCAGGGTGTCGGTGATGCCGCGGAAGTCGTAGACGGCGGCGCCCAGTTCACGGGCGTCGCACATCATCCGCCACTGGAGGGCGTTGTTGGGCTGCACCTCGCGCCGCCGGCCGGTGGACGCGCCGTAGGAGTACCAGACGTGCTCGCCGACCGTCAGCATCGTGGCCGCGGCGAGCACCTCCCCGTCGTGGTGGGCGAGGTACAGGCGCATCCGGTCCGGGTCCTCGGCCGTCAGCGCCTGCCACATCCGCCGGAAGTAGGCGAGGGGACGCGGCACGAACCGGTCCCGGTGCGCGGTCTCCACGTACAGCTCGTAGAAGGTGGGCAGATCCTCCTCGTCGCCCCGGACGACCTTGACGCCGGCCTTCTCGGCCTTCTTGATGTTGCGCCGCCACTGCTGGTTGAAGCCGTCCCGCAGCTGCTCCGGCGACCGCCCGGCGAGCGGTACCTGGCACACGTGGCGCGGCTGGCCCGCGGCGAAGCCGTCCTCGCCGCCGGGCTCGGTGCGCCGCCAGCCCATCCGGCGCAGCCGCTCGGCGATGTCGTCGGCCCCGGGCTCGCGCACCGTCGCCTCCACGTCGCCCAGCCGCCGGGCCCCCGGGTCGGCGATCGCCGCCTTGACCGCGTCGGCGCTCCAGCGCCGCGCCACCACCGGCGGTCCCATCCGCACCGTGAACGCGCCGCGTTCCCTCAGGTGCGCGAGCATCGGCTCCAGCCACCGCTCCAGACCGTCCGCCGTCCAGTCGATGACCGGGCCCTCGGGCAGGTAGGCCAGGTACCGCTTCAGCCGCGGCAGCGGCCGCAGCAGCACCAGTCCGGCGCCCACCAGCTCTCCGCCCTCGTCGAACCAGCCCAGGCTCTCCGCCCGCCAGTCCGGCTTCACGTCGCCCCAGGAGGGGACTTGGAGGTGGCTCACGGAAGGGCGGGACGTGACGAAGCGCAGATGCTCCTCGCGGGTGATCGGCTTCAGGCGACAGCTCATGGGGCGTCCCTCTGTTCGGCGTCGTTCGACGGTGCGAAGGTGCGGCGGTGCGTCGGGGGAGGCGGCCGGGCCACGGAGGCGGCCGCCGTGCCGCACCCCTCACAGGGAACAACGAAGGCGGCCGTTCCGCGCGCTGTCACCGTGCGGCCCACCCGTGTGCTCCGCCCGGCGCGCGCGGCCGTGGGCCGGATGGCAGCGTGGCGGGACCGGGCGGTGCGAGCGGGACGGCGGAGCGGACGGAGCGGACGGTCATGGCACGGGCGATCTGGACGGGCGTGATCACCTTCGGGCTGGTGTCGGTGCCCGTCGGTCTGTTCACGGCGACCGAGGACCACACGGTCCACTTCCACCAGTTGCAGCGCGGCACCTCGGACCGGGTCCGCAACCGGCGGGTCAACGAGCGCACCGGCGAGGAAGTCGCCGCCGACGACATCGTCAAGGGATACGAGGTGGGCGAGGGCGAGTACGTCGTCGTGGAGCCCGGGGAACTCGACGAGATCGCGCCGGGCCGCTCCCGCACCCTCGAGATCACCGACTTCGTGGACCTGGACCGGATCGAGCCGGTCTACTTCGGCCGCACCTACTACATCGCCCCGCGTGGCAAGGAGTACCTCAAGGTCTACGAACTGCTGCGCACCGCCCTCGCCGAGACCGGCAAGGCGGGTGTCGCCACGTTCGTCCTGCGCAACCGGCAGTACCTGACCGCGCTGCGCGCCGAGGACCGGGTCCTGCTGCTCCAGACGCTGCACTGGGCCGACGAGGTCCGCGACCCCGTGAAGGAGCTTCCGGAACTGCCGTCGGACCGGGTGGGGCGGGGCAAGGAGCTGGACATGGCGCTGCGTCTCGTCGACGCCCTCAGCGGCGACTGGGAGCCCGCCCGCTATCACGACACCTACCAGGAGAAGGTCCGCGAGCTGGTCCGGGCCAAGGCCGAGGGCGAGGAGGTCGCCGTCGCCGAGGAGGCGCCCGAGGCCACCAACGTCGTCGACCTGATGGAGGTACTGCGCGGCAGCCTGGAACAGGCGAAGGGCGGTACGGGCGACGACACGGGTAACAAGAAGCGGTCCGCGCCGCGGAAGAAGGCCGCCGCGCCGGGGAAGAAGGCCGGGCCCGCCCGCCGGACCGCGCCCGCCCGGGGCGAGCTGCGGGAGCTGAGCAAGGCCGAGCTCTACCAGCGGGCCACCGAACAGGACATCGCGGGCCGCTCGAAGATGAGCCGCCAGCAACTCGTCGACGCGCTCGGCGACGGCAAAAGCCGCGGTCGCCGGAAGAAGAAGACGACCGCGGCCTGAGACCGGACCACCGCTCAGACGGTGCTGAGCATGCCCTCCCGCAGGCGGGTCAGCAGGCGGGAGATGAGCCGGGAGACGTGCATCTGGGAGACGCCGAGGCGCTCGCCGATGTCCTTCTGGGTGAGTTCCTCGAC